>JAUIBL010000007.1 GCA_030428355.1 Alphaproteobacteria bacterium
TCGATTTTCGATAAACATACCATACGAATGGTTTCTTTCAAGGCCACTCTTCTACGTTATTTGTGGTTTTTAGTCATCAGAGCGGTCATTGTTCTCGAAAGGGAAAGGTCTGCTTTGTCCGCACAGCTGACGTCCATGCACAACGCAGAGAATGACCGCTTCCCGCCCTCCCTGTCGGTGCCACACTTCATGCTGCATCATGCACGAACGTCCTAGAAGGGCTGGCAGCGGTCATTAGCCGCGTTCGTTGCGAATGGCGGGAGTCGGCCGGAAACGTCTTCATCGCAAAAGACACATAGTCGACCCAGGATGCCGCATAGTCGGCGACCACAGTAGACGCCGATGATGTTGCGCCCTCAACAGCGAGGGCAACAAGGTCAGGACAAAGGTCCGCCGGGCACTGCGCCAGCAGACTGGAGCGAAGGCCGGGCTGATCAGCCGCGAGACACGATCATTTCGCTCCACCTTCTTGAACCTCACCTACAAGATCGAGGCGCGGGGCGACTACCTCGGGCTCTCCCACTTCAGCCCGCGCCAGTTCCAGTACGGTGTGCGTGCCAAGCCGTGGGGGCGCTTCCAAAGGTTCGAGGGCGCGTTCCTCGTCGGCAGCCTCGGCAACAACGCCTTCGTCCGGGAGGGCAGTGCCCGCCTTCCAATTCAATGTTTGGCCCGTCCATACCCAAGGAGATGGTGCAGGACGAGACCAAGCGCGTGTTCGAGGAAACCCAGCCCGACGTGCTCTCGGAGGCAACCCGCCAGCTGCAGCGTTTGATCGAGGAGAGCTGAGGCGGGGCGCCACGCTTGCCCCACACAGCCCCACACTTGCGCACACAGCGCCATCAAAAAGCAGGCCATACGGCCCCAATCTTGGGCTGACTGGCCCTGTGTGGCCCTCACAGCGGCCCGCAGCCCCCCTCCCCTTGGGTCCCCTTCCAAAACCTCGCCTCTCGCGGGGCCGCCGCCGCGCGTCATTTGCGCGTTTTTTTTCATTTCAAAAACCCGATGGAGTTTGATTTGGCCCCCCTCGATCAGCCCCCCTCCGGCCGCCTCGACGCGTCCAAGTGGCCTGCCGCCCGGACCGAAATGTGGCAGGTCTCCGACCTCGTCCCCTACGTCCGGAACGCGCGGACCCACCCTCCCGAGCAGATCGACCAGATCGCCGCCTCGATGGAGCGGTTCGGGTTCACGATCCCGATGCTGGTGGCCGAGGACGGCACGATCATCGCGGGGCACGGCCGCCTGATGGCGGCGGCGCAGCTGGGCATGGCCGAGGTGCCGGTCATGGTTGCGCGCGGCTGGTCGGACGAGGACCGGCGGCTTTACACGCTGGCAGACAACCGACTGGCGGAGACCTCGGAGTGGGACCCGGAGACGCTTAAGATCGAGCTGGACGAGCTGGCTGCGCTGGGCGTCGAGGACGACCTTTCGATGATCGGCTTCTCGGACGAGGACCTTAAGGGCATTTTGCCGGCGGCGCTGCTTGAGACCTCCGGCGGCCTGACGGACCCGGACGATGTTCCGGACGCCGACGAGGACGATCCCGTGTCTCGGGCTGGCGACGTTTGGCTGCTCGGTAATCACCGGATCGTCTGCGGGAGCTCAACGGACCCGGAGACGGTGGCGCTGGTCTTGGCCGGGGCGACGCCGCACCTGATGGTCACGGACCCGCCCTACGGGGTCGAGTACGATCCGGGCTGGCGCGAGAAGGCGGGCGTCGCTGGTACAGACTATGCCAAGGGCAAGGTGCTCAACGACGACAAGGCCGACTGGCGCGAGGCGTGGGCTCTGTTCCCGGGCGACGTGGCCTACGTCTGGCACGCGGGCTTGTTCGCTGGCGTGGTGGGCGAGAGCCTGATCGCCACCAAGTTCAAACTGCGGTCGCAGATCATTTGGGATAAGGGCCAGCTGGTCCTGAGCCGCGGCGATTACCACTGGCAGCACGAGCCGTGCTGGTACGCGGTTCGCGAGGGCAAGACCGGGCATTGGGCTGGCGACCGCAAGCAGGTCACGGTCTGGCAGATCGAGAAGCCCCGCAAGAGCGAAACGGGCCACGGCACTCAGAAGCCGGTCGACTGCATGCGCATCCCGATCGAGAACAACAGCCAGCCCGGCGACGCGGTCTACGAGCCGTTCTCGGGCTCAGGCACAACGATCATCGCGGCTGAAATGACCGGCCGCAGCTGCTACGCGGTGGAGCTGAACCCGGCCTATGTCGATGTGGCGGTGCGCCGGTGGCAGGAGTTCACGGGCAAGGATGCGGTGCTTGAGGCAAGCGGGCAGACCTTCGAAGCGCTGACGGCGGAGCGGATCGCGGCATGAAGCAGTCTCGCGCCATGTCGCTGATCGAGGTGACGACAAATGTGGTGGTGGGATACGTTCTGGCGGTCCTCACGCAGATGATCGTGTTCCCTCGGTTCGGGATCGACGCTGCGTTTGCCGACCACCTGTGGATCGGCTTGGCCTTTGTCGGGGTCTCGCTGGCGCGGGGCTACCTGTTGCGCAGGCTGTTTGAGGCGGTCCGAGAGGCAGGGCAAAAGTAAAAGCCCCCGCCGGGGGCAAACCGGCAGGGGCTGAGCTTCACGAGGCAATCCGATAGACCCGGCCGCGCTCCTCCTTCTCGGAGGTGACCGTGAGGCCGAGGCGCTTCTTGAGGGCTCCGGACATGGCGCCTCGGGCGGTGTGCGGCTGCCAGCCGGTGGCCTCAACGATCTCGTTGAGTGTCGCTCCTTGGTCCCGCTTGAGCATTTCGATCAGGGCGGCCTGCTTGGTGCCTTCGCGCGGCTTACTCGTCGTGGGCTGGTCCGCGCCCACGGCCGCGATGCCTGCCTCGGTCGCGACGATAGTCACGCCGTGACCGTCTCCGGTCTCGCGCCAGACCTTTTCGCCTTTGCGGACGTCAGCTTCGACTTCTTCAACGAGGCCCTTGGCGAGCATGGCGTTGACCACCTTTGCGGCGGCTCCGCCCCGGAGGTTCGTGGGCAGCGGCAGGGCGACCCGATCCGGACGCGCGGCAGCGGCGGTGAGGATGATGGATTGTGTGTTAGTCAATGTGGTCATGCTGGGCCTCCGATTTTGGCGTTGCGGTCTGCGGCTTCTTTTGCCGCGATCAACTGCGCCTCAAGATCGGCGGGAAGGCTCCCCCAATCGCTGCGCTGTTTCAGGTCGTGCCGAAGGTCGTGGTAAGCCTTTTGCGCTTTGTTGGCGCAGGCAACACCGTCCTTTGCGATCAAGCCAGCCTCAGCGCGGCGGGCAGTTACTCGTGCGGCAAGTGCGTCCATGTCGAACATCGTTTATTCCCTTATCTGGTGGTGGAGCCTGAGCCCCGTTTTGTTATGCGTCCTCGGTCTCGGCCAAGATCGCGAAGTGAACGACCCAGCCTTCGAGGTGCGGGAGGCCTTCGGGGATGCCGTGGCTGACTTCGGTCTGCGCGTTAATCCCGCGGCGCATCCACTTGGTGATCGTTGTGTCGAGCGCGGCCTTGGTGTTGGCCTCGCCAGAGCGCAGGGCGTCAATCACCTCGTCGGCGAAGTGGCGACCCATCTTGCTGTCGAGGAAGTCGCGGACGCCGATCATCTCGGCCTCGCCCTCGGCGTTGACTGCGTCAGCGATCAGTGTGCTGGCAAGCGTCCAAAGGTCGTCGCTGGTGCAATCGCGCTGCGGGCAGATGGTCATGGTGCCGTAAAAGCCGTGCGAGGTGTTCTGGCTGGTCAGGATCGTGCGGTTTGTCATGGGGTCTCTCCCGTGTGTTTGGCGCGCAGGATCGCGGGCCTTCTACCCCCTCAAGCCCGGAGGTCCCGGGCTTTTGGGGCGCGCGTCATGCGGCCGTGTGGGTCTCGATGCAGATCTCCGCGAGGTAGTCACGCAGGGGTGCGTTTGCCTCGAGCTCGGCGAGCATCTCCATGATCGGCATGTTCGCCTTCTTCGCGAACACCTCGATGGCGGTCGGCAGGGCGATCAGGGCCTCGGCGGGCATGCGCATCTGCGCTGCAATCGGGGCGAGGGCTTCAGCTGTCAGGGCCATGTCAGGTCCTCCTGTCTGTGCGCCGCGGTGGGCGGGGTGCCCTTTGCGGCTTTCGGGTAGTACAATCGCTTATAATCGCGGAAAAACGTAGCAAAATCAGCGCCATAAGATTGCTCTTATCGACGCTGATTTGTTCTTTTACTGGACGTCGAACCAGCGCATCGCGGTCTGCAGGAGGTGGTCGTAGTCGCCAGATGTGGCCTCTGCGATGAAGGCGTCGACCTCGGGCTTTTCGAGCCCGTATTCCTGAGCAGCCTGCTTGCAAAGGCCAAGGATGACAAAGGCGTTTCCGTTCTGGCCAGTCAGCTCGACGGTGACGTTCGGGTACTTGGGTGTCATGGTGGTCTCCTTTGGTTTGGTCGGTGAGGTCCGGGGCGGAGGCCCCGGCGCTGGTTAGCATTCGAAGGTGATGCTGCCGTCGGGCATGATCCGGCCGATGGCGTAGGTCAGGCGACTGCCAGTCTCCTCAGCCTCGGCATTCAGCTGTTGAAGATCATCGTGCAGGCGTGTTGCGCAGTCCGTGATCTGGCTGCAGGCGCGATCCATGCTGTCGAAAATCTGGTAGCCTGTGTCGCCTTCGGGAGCCCGGCCACGCGGGTTCGTCATGCGCAGCCATGTGGCGCGGCCGTTTCCCTGCACCAGCCAGTAAGCGCGGCCATCCTCGTCGCGGGTCAGCCAAGACTTCGGGATCGCGCCGAGCGTGTAGCCGATCGGGTATCCGCGCAGCCAGACGACATTACCGGCATCGTTTTTGTTGATGGTGTCCGGCCGCTCCTCACGGGTGGTGAGCTTGAGGATCGCGCCGTGGACGCAGATCAAGTCGCCGATCTGCAAGTCGTGGGTGGTGACGGTCTCGTAAGTGTCGCCGTCGATGGTGATGGTGTTTTGGGGTGTCGTGGTCACGTTCGTGCCCTCCGTTTCGCTGGCCCCGCGGTGGCGGGGCCTCCTACCACCTCGAGCCCGGGCGTGCCGGGCTGTCGGTGGTGCGAAGGGCTGATTACTGCGGCTCGTTGTTCCACATCGGGCTGTGGCCTTTGTCCTTCGCGTGGGCGATGGCCTCCTCGACCGTTTCGAAGCTGGGGAATTTCCACATCATGCTTTCATCGGTCTCGGGGTCGCGGAAAGATCGGCATCCAAGGATGGCGGCACGATCCGCCGGGACCTTCTCGCCGAGGTCGGTCGGGATGGCGCCGACATAGCCGAAGCGGCCCGACGGGAATTCGATGATGTGGAGGCTTACGTTTGCGCCGGTGATACCAAGCATGGCTCTCTCCTTGATCCTGCCTCGCGCTCGGTGCGCGGGCTTCTACCCCCTCAAGCCCGGCTGGGCCGGGCTGTCGGGTGCGCGGGGCGCGATTAGGACCATGCAAACTCGATGCTGGCGAAGTCCTCTTTCTCGAAACCCTCTGCCTCGAAGGCCTCGAAGATTTCCTGCGGGGTGCGCTCTGTGTCGAAGTAAAAGCCACCAAGCAGGCGTTGGGCGGTCTTGGCCTCGGTCTCCAAAAGGATGATGCCAAGGGCGCGATCAACACTCTCGTGTGCGGTGCGCGGGTTCTCAAAGCGAATGGTCACTTGCATGTCGTTGTCTCCTGTGTGGCTGCCGCGTCCGTCGCGGCGCTGCTACCCCCGCGAGCCCGGAGGTCCCGGGCTGTTGGGGGTGCGCGCATCAGTTCAAAGGCTCGAGGTGCATCCCGTCGGCGCGCAGGGTGGCGATGTCGCGGTCACCGGCCGGGCCGAAGCCATACCAGCGGTCATGGCCGGCGGCGTGGTCGACGGCGAACATCCATTCGACGCCGCCTTGGTCTGCGTCCCGAAAGTACCGTGTGCGGGCTCCAATGCGGTTTGCGCCGTTGTCGGTAAAGATGGTCATGTGAAACCCTCCTTTTCGGTTTTGTGCTTACACTTTGGCTTGTATAAGCGCCGCTATCCAGCAAATTCCGTTTAATTTCAGTGCTTTATGAGCTGAAACTGAGCAATAAAACGATCAATTTTGCCAAATAAGGGCGGAGGTTTGGGTATGGCGGCAGAAGGCGAACGACAGAGGGGCTCGGTGCTCAGCTTGGCGCAGGTCTCGAGCTTGACCGGGCGCAGCAATCAATGGGTGCTGCAGCTCGCGAAGGCGGGGTTCTTGCCGAAAGAGGGGCACGGGAAATATCCGCTGGTCGGCCTTATCCGCGGCATCATCGCCTATTACGAGGACCTACAATCCAAGAACAGCAAGTCGGCTGCAGCAAGCCGCGCGACGGATGCTCGGACCCGAGAAATCGAGCTCCGGATCAAGGAGCGCAGTCGAGAATTGATCGCGCTTGAGGACGCCCGAGCGGAGCTCGCGGATTGGTCTGCCGCAGTCAGAGCGGAGTTTCAGGGCATCCCCGCCCGGTACACCCGAGACATGGCGGAGCGCCGGAGGCTTGAGCAGGAAATAGATGGCGCACTCGAACGACTATCTCGACGGACCAGCGAAGCGGAGCGGGCTCTCGCAGCTGGTGAAGGAGCTGTTCCGGCCGAGCCAGAAGCGTGACCCGGCGGCATGGGCAGCCGAGCATCGAGTGTATCCTGAAACCGCCGGCATCCCCGGTCCCCGGAACCCGTGGCTGACGCCCTACATGATCCCGTGGTCGTCGGCGGCGCACAACGGCGGATACCGTCGGGTGGTGGCGGTGACCTCGGCACAGTCGGGCAAGACCGACAGCATGCTGGACATCATCGGCGCGCGTCTCGACCAGCGCCCGGCGCCGATAATCTACGTCGGGCCGACAAAGGACTTCCTGACCGACCAGTTCGAGCCCCGGCTGATGGGGCTGCTCGACGAGGCGGAGATGCTGCGGAACAAGGTGGTCAGCGGCCGGTGGATGAAAGGAATCCCGCTTTTTTTTGCGAAGCAACGTTCTCGTCGGGTCAAATTGAGGCGCCGCACTTTTGCAGACTTGTACTGAGTGGCCATTTGTCACCCACCATTGCAGCGCCTTAATGAAACTATACAAATGCAAAGAATAGGTCGCAGCTCGCGTCACGCGCGGCATCCTAGACCTGCCAAGCCCGATTGCCGCCTTACCTACAAGTCCGAGACACCACCATCGTCTTCGCAGGTGCTATCTACTGTTCCCGCCGCACCGGCCATCGCGGTGTCGGAGGCGCCTTTGTACACGATCCGGACCTCTTTGACCGACTTCTTGCCGCAAGCAGCACACCGGGCTTTTTCGACCACGTCGCTGACATTCGCGCTGTGACCGAGTCGACCAATCGCGTCGGCGACGGAAACCTCTGCCCCGCGCCCGCACGCGCATTCGAGATACAGGTGGTGCGACTGGATCGTCGCCAGCAGGGTCGTCGGGCGTTTCATTCCCGACCGAGCAGTCGAGCCAACTCTTTCGCCACGGTGGCCGACACTGCGTCCTTGAGCTCCTGCATCTCGGCATCCGACAGAGTTTTGTCATTCTTTGCCGCTTGGCCAGAAAAAAGCATTGGGTTCAAAACCGCGTATTGCTCCTTCATCTCTTTCACATGCGCGAGATATTCGGGATCTCCACCAGCTCGGCTCTGCAAATGCCCTATCAGACCTGAAAGTTGGCTGTCAGCCTTCGAAGGAGCATCAGGATCAGCGTCTGCTAACTCCGCTTTTTTAGCTTCGATGAAGAGAGACAATGCACCATCAAGCATGAAGTCCAATGATCGACCCTCTGCCTCGGCAATCATTTCCAAGGCACGAAGAAGTCTCGGATCAACCTGCTGATCTGGCGGCAGCCAGCGAAATCCCTTCTCACGCTCCGCCTCACGCGCCAAATAGTCCTCCAGCGCGTGATTGATCTCGACGTTCATCGACCGGCTGTTCCGATCAGCTGAAGCCGCCACCCGTTCCTTGAGCTCGGGCGCCATTCGCAGCCCATAGGGCGCGACCTGTTTCGAAGAAGTGTCACTCATGACTTCTTCCTGTAGCAAATTTTTCTTGCGCGCAATTCCAACTGATAGTAGCATAGACGTTAGAATTTTAGCTACTGTAAGAAGCTATTTGCGAAAGGAGGCCGAGATGCCCAAACCCCAGACCGTCCCCTTCGGACTGCGCATGCCCGACGAAATCAAGGAGTGGGCGAAGCGCAGGGCGGAGGAAGAAGACCGCTCGATGAATTCCATGATCGTCCGCATCCTCAAGGAGCGGATGGAGCAGGAAAGCGAGGCTGCGTGATGGCGCGCGCGACACCTCCCCTTTACGCCAACGAGCGCACGGCCGCGAAGCTGCTGGACATGACGCCTTCGGACTTTCGCCGGCTGGTTGGCGCGGGTGCCTTGCCTCCGCCGATCGACCTTCACGGCTTCACCCGGTGGCGCGTCGCTGATCTTGAAGCGATCGCCAGCGGCGCAGCGATGGACGAGGATTTTGTGACATGAGACGACTAAACCGAAAGTTTCTTGAGTTCAAAAATGTCAACGGCAGGGAATACATTTACTTTCGCCGCGGCAAGGTAAGGCACCGCTTAAAGTCCGATCCCGACAGCGAAGAATTTGACCGTGAATACTGGGACATTCGCTCGGGCAAGAAGGCCAAGACCGTCACGCACAACTGGAATGCGCTGATCATCGCATTCTACCGGAGCCCGGCCTTCACCTCGAAAGCCGCAGGCACCCGCGAGAATTACCGCAGGCATTGCGAAGCGATCCGGGAGGCAAACGGCGACAAGGATGTTCGCAACTTCAAGCGCCAGCACGCCATCTTAGCGCGGGACGCCCTCGCCGACACTTGGTCAAAGGCGAACGAGCGGGTCGCGGTCCTTTCGATCCTCTGCAAGCTGGCGGTTGATCTTGGCTGGATCGAGCGGAACCCGGTCACGGGCGTCGAGAAGCTGACCGGCGGCGAATACGAGGCATGGCCAGACGCGAAGCTGGAAGCCTACGAGCGATATTGCGAGCGATACGACCTGACCACAGCCAGAACGGCCTTCGAGCTCTGCGTCGGCACCGGACAGCGCCTCGGCGACTGCATCAACATGACGTGGGACGACTTTGACGGCCAGTTCATGCGCGTCGTGCAGGAAAAAACCGGGACAAAGCTAAAGGTATACTGCCCCGAACGCCTACAAAGATATCTGGCCGACCTGCCCCGAGCGGGCCGCTTCATTATGGCGAGGAACCTCACCCAGCCCTTGGGCAAGCGGGCGGTCCAGAAGGCGATCGAGGAGGTGCGCGAGGCCATTGGTGTCAAGACCGGCGCAAACCGTCTTGTGCCCCACGGCTGGCGCTACACGGCTGCGCGGCTGTTGACCGATGCTGGATGCACCGATGCCGAAATCCAATCGGTGACCGGCCACAAGACGCTGGCGATGGTCCAGAAATACCGCAGCGGCGCTGACCAAGCCGACCTATCCCGGCGCGCGCAAGAACGGAGGCGGCGGTGAGAACGAACAGTGTTCAAATCAGGAACGTGCGAAACAAATTGCGAAATTTTGAAACGCGTCAACTCAAAGGAGGGCAATCAGATGCCAAATAATCGAAAGAATTCAAAGTGGTGCGGGTGGAGGGACTTGAACCCCCACGCCTTGCGGCGCCAGAACCTAAATCTGGTGCGTCTACCAATTCCGCCACACCCGCATTGCGCTGGTGAGTAGCAAAGCTCCGGGGCTGATGCGAGCAGAATTTTCGTACGAAAATTTTGCGGCCCCGGTCCGGGGTCAAATCCTGCGGCCAGACCCTGCAGCCAGACCCTGCGGCCTGAGAAACTTCGTACGAAGTTTCTTAGGCTCCCAAGGTTAAGAAAACGTCAGGAAGCATGTCGGGCAGGTCTTCGGCGATCAGGCCCGGCCCGAAAAGGCGCGCCGCTTCGCAGTGCAACCAGACCGCCGCTTCGGTCACGCAGAACAGATAGGGCGCAGTATCAGGTGCCGCGAGACCGGCGATCAGACCGGCCAGCACGTCGCCTGCGCCTGCCGTTGCCAGCCAGGGCACGGCGCGGTTCCCGGTGGCGCTGTGCACGCTAGCCCCGCCCCCCGGCTGGGCGATCACCGTGTCTTCGCCCTTGAGCAGCACGATACAGCCCGCCCGATCCGCCGCGGCCCGCACCACATCGAGCTTGGAGCGGTTCGCCCGTTCGGACTGGGCCAGGTCCGGAAACAGCCGCGCAAACTCACCCTCATGCGGGGTCAGCACGGTGCGGGGATGGGTCAGCGCAAACAGGCTCTTGGGGTCTTGCGCAAACGAAGTCAGCGCATCCGCATCCAGCACGACGGCCGGATCGCGCCAGCCCCGCGCGCCGCGACGATGGTTCAACGCCGCCGTAACAAGGGCGCGGGTTGCATCGCCGACGCCAAGGCCGGGCCCAAGACAGAGCGCTGTGACGCGATCGTCAACATTCTGCGCAAACGCCTCGGCGTCCCCACAGGCGCGCAGCATCACCGCGTCAAGGTGGCAGGCGTTTTCGGTCAGCGCGTCGGGCGGACAGAGCACCGTCACCAGCCCTGCCCCGCTGCGCAACGCGCTGCGAGCGGCCATGCGCGCCGCGCCGCCGCGCCCGGGCCCTCCGGCGCAGACCATCACATGACCATAGTCGTATTTGTGCCCCTGCCCGCGCAGTTTGGCGATGATCCCCCCCGGCCAGATGTGCAGCGGCAGCGCTTCGGACAAGTAGTCCGGCGCAGCCAGACGGGCGCGCTCCGAATCCGGCGGGGTTCCGACCATCGCGCGGTCCGATGCGTCTGCCCCTCGAAGGCCGATGTCGACAACACGGATGTCCCCACACAGGGTTGGACCAAGCCCCAGCTTGTGCCCCGCCTTGAGACTGTGAAACGCCACCGTGAGATGCGCCGAATTGATCCTTGGCGTCTGGTCCTTGTCAGATGCCGGGATCATCCCTGTGTCGAGGTTCAGCCCGGACGGGCAGTCAATCGCGAGGCGGCGAATGGCTTGGGCCTGTGGCCAGGTGCCCATCATCCGATCCTCCAAAACCATGGCAAGGTCATCGGGCAGCGGGCGTGTCAGACCCGTGCCGAAGACCGCGTCGACAAAGAGGTCGGGCCTGTCGCAGCCGCGCACGGCATCAGGGTCAAACGCCCTGACCTGCCCCATGCTGCGCCACAGGTCGTGATTGGTCTTTGCGTCGGCTGGCAGCTTGCCCGGATCGCCATAGAGAAAGACATCGAGGTCCCAGCCCCGATCCGTCAGCCGCCGGGCGATGACAAAGCCGTCGCCGCCATTGTTGCCGGGTCCGCAGAGGATCAGCGCGCGGTGCCGCCCCTTTGACAGGTCCGGCCAGTGGTCCAGCGCCGCATCGACCGCACCGCGCCCGGCCCGCTCCATCAGTTGCAGCCCTGTGACGGCCCCCGACTCGATTTCTGCCTGTTCGATGGCCCGCATCTGGGCAGAGGTGAGCAATTCGGTCATGGCCTAACCCTGTCGCGATTCAATTGTGCACGATTTTTGTGCAATTTGCCCATTTATTGGGCGGCATATTTCAATCATGCCCGTCTCTTCGGCAACATTTACCCTAGCCGATTGTGGCCCTCAAACAGAAGTGGTCTGACGAGCGCAACGCAGGAGCGAGGGACCACCATGAAAAAGATCGAAGCCATCATCAAACCCTTCAAACTCGACGAGGTGAAGGAAGCTCTTCAGGACGCGGGCATTCAGGGCCTGAGCGTTGTCGAAGTGAAAGGTTTCGGTCGGCAGAAAGGCCATACGGAACTGTACCGTGGGGCCGAATACGTGGTGGATTTCCTGCCCAAGGTCAAAATCGAAGTGGTGCTTGATGATGACCAGGTGGATGGCGCGATTGCCGCCATCGTGGACGCCGCCAAGACCGACAAGATCGGGGACGGCAAGATCTTCGTTTCGCCTGTCGAGCAGGCCATTCGCATCCGGACCGGAGAGTCCGGCTCCGACGCGATCTGATCCTGCGCCGAAAAACATACCGAACAACGACTTAAACTGAGTGAAAGGGAAGAGAGAATGAGCACTGAAGCGCTTCTCAAGATGATCAAGGACGAAGATGTCGCCTATGTCGACATCCGGTTTACCGACCCGCGCGGTAAGCTGCAGCACGTAACTGTGATGTCCGACCAGGTGGATGAAGATTTCCTCGAAGAAGGCTTCATGTTCGACGGCTCGTCCATTGCAGGCTGGAAGTCGATCGAAGCGTCCGACATGAAACTGATGCCGGACACCGACAGCGCCTATATCGACCCGTTCTATGCGGAAAAGACAGTCTGCGTGCATTGCTCGGTTGTCGAGCCGGATACCGGCGAAGCCTATAACCGCGACCCGCGCGGCACGGCGGCCAAGGCCGAAGCCTACCTGAAGTCCTCGGGCATCGGTGATGTGGCCTATTTCGGCCCGGAAGCGGAATTCTTCCTGTTCGACGACGTGCGCTATTCGGTCATGCCGAACAAGGTCTCCTACGAGGTCGATGCGGACCACGCCGCGTGGAACACCGACACCGAGTTCGAGATGGGCAACCTTGGCCACCGTCCGACCTACAAAGGCGGCTACTTCCCGGTGAACCCGTCGGATGACGGCCAGGACATCCGTTCCGAGATGCTGTCCACCATGAAGCGCATCGGCATGAAGGTCGACAAGCATCACCACGAAGTGGCGACGAGCCAGCACGAGCTGGGTCTGATCTTCAGCTCGCTGGTCAAGCAGGCGGACGAGCTGCAGAAGTACAAGTACATCATCCACAACGTCGCGCAGTCCTATGGCCGCTCGGCCACCTTCATGCCGAAGCCGCTCAAGGGCGACAACGGCTCGGGTATGCACGTCAACATGTCGATCTGGAAAGACGGCAAGCCGCTCTTTGCCGGCGACAAATATGCCGATCTTAGCCAGGAAGCCCTGTACTTCATCGGCGGCATCCTCAAGCACGCCAAGGCGCTCAACGCGTTCACCAACCCGTCGACCAACAGCTACAAGCGTCTGGTTCCGGGCTACGAAGCCCCCGTTCTGCGCGCCTATTCCGCACGCAACCGCTCGGGCTGCGTCCGTATTCCGTGGACCGAAAGCCCGAAGGCAAAGCGAGTCGAGGCCCGTTTCCCCGATCCCACCGCAAACCCCTACCTGTGCTTTGCGGCGCTGCTGATGGCCGGTCTTGACGGCATCACCAACAAGATCGATCCGGGCGAAGCCATGGACAAGAACCTTTACGATCTTCCGGCAGAAGAGCTGGCAGGCATCCCGACCGTCTGCGGCAGCCTGCGTGAAGCGATCACCGAGCTGCAGGCCGATCACGAGTTCCTGCTTGCTGGCGACGTGTTCACCAAGGACCAGATCGACGGTTACATCGACCTGAAGATGGAAGAGCTGGAAGCCTACGAAATGACACCGCACCCGGTGGAATTCGCGCTTTACTACAGCAGCTGATCTCTGCGATCAGACTGGATTTACGGAAAAGGCGTCCTTCGGGGCGCCTTTTTCTTGTCTGTTTTCCCCGGCGGGCAGGCGGACGGCTGTCCGAGCATGAAAACAACAATTCTGAGGCAGGGCTGACGACGGAACAGGCCTGAACTGCCTGTATGCCAGCATGAACGCACAGCACCTCGCACATATCAGCCTTGACCGTGCGCCGCCGATTTGGGGCATTTTCATCAAGACAAACGCCAGAAAAAACCCGAACTCGGCCAAATTTCCCAATTGCGCCGGATTCGCTGCGCATTTCGGACACATTCCGAGACTTATATCCGTCGCAGGGGAACGCTCTATCAGACCTTGGGAGGTCAAGGATGACAAAAACGGATATAACCGTGATCAGCCTGGTAACGGACATGTCGCGCGACGCGGTCTGCCAAACCGTCGTGCCCGCCATCCATCACGCCTTGTCGGAACAGCAGGTGACGTATCAACGCCAGCCCGTCACCCGCGATTATATAGACTGGATCATCGGCGACACGGACACGCTCACACTGGCCATCGACGAGGCCGGTGACAGCACGGTGGTGATGCTCGCCGGTCGCGGCCATGACGCGCGGGCAAGCGCCGCGCGACTGGCCAATGTTGCGGCAGACCTGTGCCGCGCATGCGACGCGCACACCATCTTCTGGAACGGATCGAAACAGCCGATTGCGGCGGCGGACTTTCTGGCTGCGGAGTGCTACGCGGTCGATCATGCCGTGGCCCGGACGCGCATCGTGCCGCGCAAGGTCAAGGCGTCAGGCAAGCAGCGCATGGTACATCGTCGCATGTCCGTGCAGATGGACAATTGGATGATGACCGCCGTGCGCGCCCAGATGAACGGCGTCACTCTGGAAGATCTGGAACGCATGGAGCTTGAGGAACGGCGTGCCAAGACCGCGCCGAAACGGCTGGCCGCATGGGCGGTGTCCTTCACGACGGCGATCATCGCGGCACCGCTCGCGATCCCGATCATCGTCCACAACCTCGTGCGGGGTGAAGACCTGCGGGCGGGCGCAATGGCGCTTGGTGTGGCAGGGCTTTATGCCGTGTTGGCCCAGTCGGGTATGACACCGATGCTTCCCGACATCCTTTGAACCCGGACGATGTCGTGCAACCAGCGAGACCTGGTTGCGCGATCACCCTTGCTCTGAACGCCGCATTTGTTAACGTCCCACCAACCAAAGATTGTGGAGTGTCTATTGATGCGTCGTTTCCTTGCTGCTGCCTGCCTGTCTCTGTGTGCGGCCCTGCCCGCCTATTCCGCCGAATGCATCACCAGCAAAGGTGCCTTCGATCAGTACAAGAAAACCCTTGCCGGACAGGCGGCCGCGGCGGGCGTGGGTCAGCGCGGGCTGGCGGCGCTGCAGAATGCACGCCTCTCGGACATCACCTGGCGTTTTGAATCGAACCCCGGCAACCAGACCGGCACGTTGCAGGGAGACCCGGCCAAGTTCCTCGCAAAGCGGTCGGGCAGCACAGCGGAAAGCTTTATCAGCCAGACCCGCGCCAAGATCGCGCGCAACCCCAACACATTTGGGTCGATCGAACGGAATTATGGCGTACCCGCGTCGATCCTGGCCACCATCTGGGGGCTGGAAACAAGCTGGGGCGGCTATCTGGGCGGAACATCCGTGGTGGACGGTGCCGTGACCCTGTCCTCCTATTGCCGTCGCCACCCCCGGTTCGAGCCGCATGCCATTGCGGCGCTGGACATGGTGGACAGTGGCATCCTGTCGCCCAGCACCAAGGGCGGGCCTTCGGGTGAATTGGGGCATATGCAGTTCCTTGCGGGCAACTGGCTGAAATACCGGGTCGATGGCAATGGTGATGGGGTGGCCGATCCCTACAATGCCAGCGACGCACTGGCGACAGCCGCCAACATGCTACGCCGCAATGGCTGGCAGTCGGGCCAACCCTTTGGCGAAGGGACACATAACTTCAACGTACTTTCGGTGTGGAACGACAGCGGCAACTACCTGCGTGCCATCGTCTATTCCGCCCAACGCGCGGGAAGCTAGGCCATGTCGGCTGCGCCCGAAACATCGTTTCGGGCCAGCATGAAGGTGTGGATGGTGAAGAGCACAGCCTCGCTGTCCGGCAACCGCCACAAGACCTGACGTTCGCTGCGCAGGTAAGGCGTCTTGCCTGCTTCGGTCAGCGGTCTGGGTTCCTTTTCGGATCGCGGCTGAAACAGGCTGGGGTCTTCGTACCAGAGCGCGTTGAACCGCCAAATCGGCATGCCGGGGCGCACCCCGTCGAACAGGCGCTGCACCCGGCGCGCGATGTCATCGGTATAGCTTTTGACCGGGATGTGGATATGGGTCAGCGGATGACCGATCTTTTCGCGCAGACGCCAGCTTGCCGGAAAGCAGAGAACCGCGCCGGTCAGCACGTGCTCATCGCCGCGTTTTTCCATCAGGCAGATGTCGTTCTGCAAAATGTGCCCCAGCGTGCCGAACGGATCTGATCTGTCGATCGCGACACGCCGGCCATCGGGACACGTGACCTGATCTTGCGAGCGTGTGAACCCCGCCGGCAGGTGATCCAGCACCGCATCCATCATCTTCGACAGGTTGACGGGATCGGGATCATCGGTGGCGATCACATCGTCCCGCCGCGCCGCCATCAACCGCTGCCGTTCGGCCATCTGCGGGGCATAAGCCTCGTCCACCAGAAACCACGGCGCATCGCCCAAGGGGGCGATCCCCGGAAGCGGGCGTGGTGTCATCACATCATAGGGCAAGGTGCGTTGCAGGATCATGCCGCAGGACTAGCGCAGCGATGCGACAGAGAAAAGCCGTGACTGCCCGCCAAGTGCAGGTGCAGCAAAGCCAAAAGCGTCACGCCCCCCGTCGAACAAGGTCGCAAATCGGCGCGTCTGCAGGTCGGCACCGCTTCAGCATCGCGGGCAGGAGGCGCTGCCATGAACACCCATTTCCGCGATACCCGAAAGATCGACCCGACCCGTGGGTCCACCACGGGCGACAACACGCCCAACGACCAGAACCGGGTCGAAATCGGCCCGACACAACTGGCCTATGCCGAATGGGCCGCGGCGGGGCTGGAACTGCCCGACCTGCAGGAGATGCGCCGCTACCGCTGGGCGCGGCTGACCCAGCACATCGTGGATCGGGACTATGCCGGCTTGTTGATGTTCGACCCGCTCAACATCCGCTACGCGACCGACAGCACCAACATGCAGCTTTGGAACACGCACAACCCGTTCCGCGCGGTTCTGCTTTGTGCCGATGGCTACATGGTGATCTGGGACTACAAGAACTCGCCCTTCCTTTCCGAATTCAACCCGCTGGTGCGCGAGGCGCGGTCGGGGGCGGACCTGTTCTATTTCGACCGGGGCGACAAGGTGGACGTGGCGGCCGATGTGTTCGCCAACGATGTCCGCGCCCTGCTGGCCGAACACGCCCCCGGCAAAATACGGCTCGCGGTCGACAAGATCATGCTGCACGGCCTGCGCGCGCTCGAGGCGCAGGGATTGCAGATCATGGAAGGCGAAGAGGTCACCGAAAAAGCCCGCGCCATCAAGGGACCGGACGAGATCAGGGCGATGCGCTGTTCCGTACATGCATGCGAGGTCGCGATGGCCGAGATGGAACGCTTTGCCCGCACCCATGTGCCGGGTGGCAGCGTGTCGGAAGACGACATCTGGGCGGTGCTGCATGCGGAAAACATCCGGCGCGGGGGAGAATGGATCGAAACCCGGCTGCTCACCTCCGGCCCGCGCACGAACCCGTGGTTTCAGGAATGCGGCGGGCGGATCGTGCAGAACAACGAGATCGTCGCCTTCGATACCGACCTGATCGGCAGTTACGGCATCTGCACCGACATGAGCCGCACTTGGTGGATCGGCGACCGTGCACCCCGTCCTGACATGATCGAGGCGATGAAACACGCACATGAGCATATCATGGCCAATATGGAGTTGCTCAAACCCGGCGTCATGATCCCCGAACTGACCGCGCGGACCCACAGGTTGCACGACAAGTACCAGACGCAGAAATACGGCTGCCTGATGCATGGTGTGGGCCTGTGTGACGAGTGGCCGCTCGTGTCCTACCCCGATCACGCGGTTCCCGGCGCGTTCGATTACCCGCTGGAGCCGGGCATGACGCTCTGTGTCGAGGCGCTCGTGAGCGAGGTTGGTGCGGATTTCTCGATCAAGCTGGAGGATCAGGTGCTGATCACCGAGACGGGCTATGAGAACCTGTCGAAATACCCGTTCGATCCTGCACTGATGGGGCTGACCGGTTAGGGCGCGAAAACGAACACCTTGGCCAGAACGCCGCTGTGGTCCGACCCCAACAAGGGGCGCGGCATGGCCTGCCCGCCCCCCGGCGCATAGACATGGTCGATGGGCAGCGGCGCGCTCATCTTGGTGAGCGTCGGAAACAAGGGTCCGGCCCGTGTCGCGCCGATGCTGTTTTCGATGGTGCGCAAGGCATGAGACCACGGCACCATGTTGAAATCACCTGCGATCACAACCGGCTCTTCGAGGTCACTTAGCACCGGCAGGATGTCGGAGAGCTGCGCGGCCTGACCATGCGGCCAGGGCCAGAACGCATGCAGGCTGAAGGCCCAGAACGGACCATCGGGCGACACCACGCGGATGCCGACAAGACCCTGCCCTTCGAGGCAGATCTCTCCGTCGACCGGCCACCGCGACAGGATCGCAACCCGCGCCCATTCCACCAAGGCGCAACTTGCCTGATGCGGGTATTCGGCGCGCAGGTCGCGCACAAGCGGCGCGTTGCGGGATGTGAGTTCCTGCAGCGTGACGATGTCGGGTCGTGCGGCGCGGATGTCGGCGGCGAGGGCATCCACCTGATCGTTCTGAAACAGCAGGTTCTTCTGGTAGATCGTGATCGGTCCGTCCGGGTGCGAGACGTATTTCTGCGCCACGATCTGTGCAATTGCGGCAAGACAGATCACGGACAGGCTCCACCGCGCCCAGACGGGCGAGGGCGACCAGATCACCCAGAGCGCGAAGACGACTGCAAGGGGGATTCGGAACACCGCCAGACTGTCGCCCAGCGGATGCACAGCACCGGCGAACCCGCCGAAGAAGGCCGCGCCCAGAAAACCTGCAATACTGTTCACCATCACCTGTCTGGCTCTCACCATGCTGTGACGCTCCCGACACAATGCTTGCGCATGGGGGACACACCCCACACTCTTGGGTCATACGAAATGCCAAAGGGCTGCCCTGCCCCGGCCCCAAGGACACATACCATGACCACCGAACGCATCACCTTTCCCGGCAATTCCGGAGACACCCTGTCAGCGCGGCTCGACCTGCCGGACGGGCCGCATCTGGCCACCGCCCTTTTTGCGCATTGCTTCACCTGTTCCAAGGACATTCCGGCCGCCCGGCGGATCGCCGCGCGTCTGGCGTCGATGGGCATCGCGGTGCTGCGGTTCGACTTCACCGGTCTGGGTCACTCCAAGGGCGAATTCGCCAACACAACCTTCACCTCGAATGTGGGTGACCTGCATGCCGCTGCGGCCTATCTGGCCGGGCGCGGCATGGCACCGACGCTGCTGATCGGGCATTCGCTGGGCGGTGCGGCCGTTCTCAAGGCGGCGGGCGACATGGCAGGCATCAAGGCCGTCGTCACCATCGGCGCGCCCTATGACCCCGAACATGTGACGCATAATTTCTCGGATGCCCTGAAGGACATCGCGTCCGTGGGACGGGCGACGGTCGATCTGGGCGGGCGTCCCTTCACCATCGGCAAAGGCTTTGTCGAGGATGTGAAGGCGCAGGCGCTTGGTCCGGTGATCAAGGGGCTGAAGGCCGCGCTGCTGGTCATGCACGCCCCGCGCGACGCTGTCGTCGGGATCGAGAACGCCACCAATATCTTTGCCGCCGCGCGCCATCCGAAAAGCTTTGTCACGCTGGACGATGCAGACCATTTGATCACCGAGGCGCGGGATGCGGAATATGCGGCCGATGTCATCGCGGCCTGGGCGGGACGGTATATGGCCCTGACACCCCCGGCCCCGCCGATCGGCGCGCCCGAGGGCATCGTGCGCGTCTCCGAGGCCGATTCCGCCGGGTTCCTGCAGGACGTGCAGGCCGGACCCCATCATCTGCGGGCCGACGAGCCCCTGGCCTATGGCGGAACCAATCGCGGGCCATCGCCTTATGGATTGCTGGCCGCCGGTCTGGGTGCGTGTACGTCGATGACGCTGCGCATGTATGCGCGCCGTAAGGGCTGGCCGCTGCATCACGTGTCGGTCGATGTGAGCCATGACAAGGTGCATGCGCAGGATGCGGGCACGCCGACAGCGGCCAATATCGACCTCTTCCGCCGCCGGATCACCGTTACCGGCGATCTGAGCGTAGATCAGCGCCAGAAACTTCTGCAGATTGCGGACAGATGCCCGGTTCACAAGACGCTGGAGGCGTCGAGCCGGGTCGAAACGGAACTGGTCTGAGCGCCCGGGAAACGCGTCGACGCGTTTCCCGCGATCCGTCGACGGATCGCAGCGCGCCCCGTTCATAATGGTCTTGAGAATTATGAATTTGTCTCAAGAGCGCAAATGTGACAGGCAGGGCCGACCTTACTGACCGATTGGCCTGTCATGACAAACCCGCTGCACGATCTTCTGTCCACCCGCGACTGGCTTCTGGCCGATGGCGCGACCGGAACCAACCTCTTCAACATGGGGCTGGAAAGCGGCGATCCACCCGAGTTCTGGAACGACACCAAACCCGACAACATCCGCGCACTCTATCGCGGCGCGGTCGAGGCAGGCAGCGACCTGTTTCTGACCAACACTTTCGGGTCGAACGCCTCGCGTCTGAAGCTGCACAATGCCGGGCACCGCGCCCGCGAACTGTCGCGCATCGGCGCCGAACTGGCCCGCGAAGTGGCGGATGCAGCGGGTCGCCCGGTGATCGTGGCCGGGTCCGTTGGCCCGACCGGTGAGATCATGGAACCCGTCGGCACCCTGTCCCATGCCAGTGCCGTGGAAATGTTCCACGAACAGGCCGAGGGCCTCAAGGAAGGCGGCGCCGACGTGATGTGGGTCGAGACGATCAGCGCCCCCGAAGAATTCCGCGCTGCCGCAGAAGCCTTTGCGCTGGCGGATGTGCCGTGGTGTGGCACGATGAGTTTCGACACCGCCGGGCGCACGATGATGGGCATGACCTCCGAAGGCATGGCCGCGATGATCGAGACCCTGCCCAACCCGCCGCTGGCCTTTGGCGCCAATTGCGGCACCGGCGCATCGGACCTGCTGCGCACGGTTCTGGGCTTCACCGCCGCCGGGACCGAGCGTGCGATCATTGCCAAGGGCAATGCGGGCATCCCGAAATATGTGGATGGTCATATCCACTATGACGGTACACCCGAATTGATGGCCCGCTACGCGATCCTGGCCCGCAATGCCGGGGCCAAAATCATCGGCGGCTGCTGCGGCACGATGCCGGTTCATCTGCGGGCCATGCGCGAGGCTTTGGAGACCACGCCCAAAGGTGAGGCACCGACGCTGGAGCAGATCGTGGCCGAGATCGGCCCGTTCAGTTCCGACAGCGACGGCACCGGCGACCAGAGCGGCGCACCGAAGCGCGAGCGGCGCGGACGTCGCCGCGCCTGACCGGTTTGCCCTTTACGTCAAATTAACCACCGTTCGAGCAGAAAGGGGGTATGCGTGAAATTCTTGCCTATGCCCTGCCTCGGATCAAAAAAGGCTCAACTGATCCCCGGCCTGGGGCGGCGGACGGAACAACGTGCCGTCAAGCGGCGGCAGCGCAGCATCGAGGCCCAGCCGCTTGCGGGCTTTCGTGAACCGCTGCGCGATCAGAGAGGCATAGGCCCCCTCTCCGCGCACCCGTTTGAAGAACTGCGCGTCATAGACCTTTCCGCCATGCATCTCGCGCAGCTTGGACATCACCCGGGATTTGCGCACGGGGTAATGCTCGTCCATCCACGCCTCCCAGAGCGGGGCCACTTCGAGCGGCAGGCGCAGCATCGCCCATGTGGCGGCTTGGGCTCCGGCATCGCGGGCGGCGGTCAGGATGGGTTCGATCTCGGAATCGGTGAGCCCCGGCACAATCGGAGACACCATGACACGCACCGGGACACCTGCATCGGACAGACGACGGATCGTGGCCAGCCGCCGCGCCGGGCTGGGCACACGCGGTTCCATCCGACGGTTGAGATCCGCATCGAGCGTCGTGATCGTGATCCCGACGCGCACAAGATTCTGCGCCGCCATGTCGGACAGTATGTCGATGTCCCGTTCGATCAGCATGCCCTTCGTGGCGATCATCACCGGATGCCGAAACGCCTGCAGCACCTCGAGACAGGCGCGCATGATGCGGCGATCCCGTTCGATGGGTTGATAGGGGTCGGTGTTGGTGCCGATGGCAATCGGTGCCACGGCGTAGCGTTTGGCCCGCAATTCCCGCGCCAGCACCTCTGCCGCATCCGGTCGTGCCACCAGTCTGGTTTCGAAATCAAGACCGGGCGACAGGCCGAGCCAGGCATGGGTCGGACGGGCAAAGCAGTAGATGCAGCCATGCTCGCAGCCCCGGTACGGATTGATCGTGCGATCGAAGGACAGATCGGGCGAGGACACGTAGTTGATCAGACTGCGGGGGCGCTCTTCGGACACCTCGGTCCTCAAGGGCGTAGGGTCCTCCGCGATGTCCCATCCATCCGGCGCGTCGACACGGCGCAGCGCCTCGAACCGGCCGCTGTCCCGGCTCTGGGCCCCGCGCCCGCGCCGCAGGTCGGGCGCCACGTATCTGTCCGGATGGGTCATGGAGCAAATCTAGAACGAAAGAAGAACATTCGCAAGCCTGCGGTCAAAACCGGACGCGGGGCGGGTCCCGCGCGTCGGTTGCGTTCGCGCGCATGTCGGATTTCACTAAGTGGCTGCGTCGGAAAACGACGATTAGTCGGCAAAGCAATCACTGGCGGGCCCACCGCCAGCGTCTGGAGTGACATACATGGCTGATGAAGACGACGAAATCATCCTCGCGGATCTGAATGACGAGGAACTGGTCGAGCAGATGTTCGACGACCTCTATGACGGTCTCAAGGAAGAGATCGAAGAGGCCGTCCATATTCTGCTGGACCGCGGCTGGGAGCCGTATGACATCCTGACCAAGGCGCTGGTCGGTGGCATGACCATCGTCGGCAACGACTTCCGCGACGGCATCCTCTTCGTGCCCGAAGTGCTTCTGGCCGCCAACGCGATGAAGGGAGGCATGGCCATTCTCAAGCCGCTGCTGGCGGAAACCGGCGCACCGCGCGTCGGCAAGATGGTGATCGGCACCGTCAAGGGCGACATCCACGACATCGGCAAGAACCTCGTGTCGATGATGATGGAAGGCGCCGGGTTCGAGGTGGTCGATCTTGGCATCAACAACCCGGTCGAAGCCTATCTCGACGCCATCGAGGCCGAACAGCCCGACATTCTGGGCATGTCCGCCCTGCTGACCACAACCATGCCTTACATGAAGGTCGTGATCGACACGATGGTCGAAAAGGGCATCCGCGACGATTACATCGTGCTGGTGGGCGGTGCGCCGCTCAACGAGGAATTCGGCAAGGCCATCGGCGCCGACGCTTATTGCCGCGATGCGGCTGTGGCTGTTGAAACCGCAAAAACCTTTGTCGGTCGCAAGCACAATCAGCTTGCCGCAGGGTAAGAGCGGCCTGACCGTTACTTTTTGGGCCTCGCCATGCGGCGGGGCCTTTTCATATGGATCAAACTGTCCCATATTTCAGGGACAAGGAGGTCGACATGCCAGTGACCACATTCGCTTCGATGATCTTGGCCGTGATCGCGGCATCCGGGCTGACCGTCTGGGCTTTGGCCGAATTTGGCCTGTTCAAGGTTCTGCCCGCGCTGATTGCCGTGGGGCTGCTGGCGCGCTGGGGTCTCGCCCATGTGCCCGGCGATGACGAACCCGCCTGACGACACAACCCTGACAGATGCAGGACTTGCGGCGCACGGCACGGGCCGTGTGCTCATCATCGCCTGCGGTGCCCTCGCCCGCGAAATTCTCGATCTGCGCGACGCCAACGGCTGGACCCATCTGGACCTGACCTGCCTGCCCGCGATCTATCACAACACACCGGACCGCATTGTCCCGGCCTTGCAGGACAGCGTCACGCGACACCGCGACAGGTATGACGCGATCTATGTCGCCTATGCCGATTGCGGCACCGGTGGTTTGCTGGAGGCCGCCTGTCGTGATCTGGGGGTCGCCATGATTGCCGGGCCACATTGCTACAGTTTTTTCGAAGGCAACGACTCCTTCGCCGCCCGCGACGAGATCACCGCCTTTTACCTGACGGATTTTCTGGTCCGTCAGTTCGACGCCTTTGTCTGGAAGCCGCTCGGGCTCGACCGTCACCCGCAATTGCGGGATATGTATTTCGGTCATTACGACAGGCTGGTGTATCAGGCCCAGACGGATGATCCGGCCCTGACCGCGCTGGCGGAAACCTGCGCTGCAAAGCTGGGCCTTCGGTTCGAGCGCCGGTTTACCGGCTACGGCGATCTGGCCACCCATCTGCGGGACTGGGCCCGGACCTGACCGTCTGCGCCGGTTTCCGTCGACGGAAACCGCGGACGCGTCGACGCGTCCGCCCGCGCGCCGGATCTACTGGTCCAGCAAGAGGGTCGACACCGGCACCATCGCGACACTCGACGCGCGGTCCTGCAGGCTCCACAACAGCAGCGCGGACAGCGTGTCCGGGGTCAACCGCCCCAGCATCGCAACCGCCCCATCCTGCCGCGCCCGGAACGCGGCACCATCCAGAAAGCGCCGCTTGGTGCGCGCATCCTGCCCGTCGCCGTCGAAATCCCGCAGGATGCTCAGCGCGGGCACTTCTGCACGCTGGGCAATGGCCTGCGCGGTATTGAGCCCGTTGGGCAGGAACACCAGACCATGACCGCTGTCGGCAACAAAGCTGCTGGCCTGTTCCGTCAAGGCCCGGTTCGCCTGCAGACCACCACCGGGCGCTTCGATCAGGGCCACAGCCTCGGGAACGGCGGCCAGCGCCCCACCGAGGATCTGCTCGACATCGGTGGGCTGGGCGGCGGCTGGCAGGCTGACCAGAGTGGCCACCTCGTATCCCAGCGCGCGATACGCGGCCATGCGTTCGGCCACCCCCGCCTGTGCCGGATCGAGCGCGAAGGTCACCGGGAAGGGAAACCCGTCAAGCGTGTCTGGCCCAAGGGGACCCGTGCCGTCGTCGATCATCACGATGGACATTTTCGGCAAGGCGGGGTCGCTGTCGACCGAAGCGGCGAAGCGTTGAAGCGGGGGCAGACCGGAGGTGTCTGGAAGGGCGGCAGGCGTGTCGGTGGTGGGCGCGTCTGCATCCGCGCCGATGGACGGCAAGCGGCTGGAATTGGCCTGATTGCGATCGGTCAAAGACCCCGCCGGGGTGCCGATGGCAGGACGCAGCGCCGCCGTGCCGGTGCCCTCCTCCGCAGGTTCGGCCTCGGGGACAGAGGGCAAAAGCCGCCGCACCGGCGGTCGCTCGGATGAGGCGTCGGTTTCGGTCGTCGATGCCTGCCCTGCGCTGCCGGGGTCCGAGGGATCTGCGTCCGGAGAAACAGGGTCGGCCTGCGGTTCAACCGCGTCCGGGACAACCGCTTCGGCCTCGGGGACAAGAGGTGTGTCGACCTGCGGAACCGGGGGGGCCGGAGGTTGGGCCGGTTCGGTCGACAGGCTCAGCTCGGCCTCGCTTTCGGGGGCGGTCAGGACGGGTACCGGAGCGCCTGACGGTGTGCCCTGATCCACCGGGGGTGCGGGTGCGACGGGTGCTGTGCTGATCTCGGGCGCAGCCAGTGCGGCCACGGCCTCGCCGGTTTCGGGGGCCGGAACGGGCGCTGCCACGCTGTCTGTCGGGACATCCCCGCCCGCAGCATCAGGCGTGTCGAGGGCCGGAGCCGTTGTGTCCGCAGTGACCGGCGCCACGTCTGCTGGGCGCACAGCCTGCGCTGCGGCTTCGGTCTGATCGGTTTCGGTCTGCTCGGTCTCGGTCTGCTCAGTTTCGGACTGCTCGCTCTGCGCAATCTCCGCAGTATTGTCCCCGTCCTGAACCGACATGACCGGGGCGGTTTCAGCCTCCGTATCCCCGGTGTCTTCCGACGGCGCGCCGGTCGTCTCTGCGGTCTCGGAGGTGGGGGTTGCAGGCTCGGACATATCCGCTGCGCTTTGCTCGGCCGTCATGCCCTCTGCGGTCGACGGTGCAGGGGTGTCTGCGATGTCCTGCGGGGCCTCGACCGGCACGACAGGGCGATCCGGTGCCAGAACGGACAGCGCCCCCAGACCACCAACGGACAGGACCGTACCCCAGATGGCCCCTGACAAAAACCCTCGTGCCATGCGATTTGCCCTCGTCTTGCCTCACACACCTGCCCCGGCATCTCACCCGTGCCGGTTGACCCACCCGCGCCCTTGACGCGCCGTGATCTGCCTGCGCATGTATACCGCGATTGGCCCCCACCCCGCCAGCCCTGACGACGAAGAAAGACCCATGCTGCTGCTCATCGACAATTACGACAGTTTTACCTACAACCTCGTGCACTATCTGGGCGAGCTGGGCACCGAGGTGAAGGTGGTGCGCAATGACGCGCTGACGGTGCAGGACGCGATGGGGATGAACCCGGCGGGCATTCTGCTGTCGCCCGGGCCCTGCGATCCCGATCAAGCGGGCACCTGCCTGCCGCTGACGCTGGCGGCGGCGGAAACCGGCACTCCGCTGATGGGGGTCTGCCTTGGGCATCAGACGCTGGGACAGGCCTTTGGCGGGTCGGTGGTGCGCCATTCCGAGATCGTGCACGGCAAGATGGGGGTGATGCACCACGCGGGCAAAGGGGTGTTTGCCGGGCTGCCTTCGCCTTTTGAGGCGACGCGCTATCACTCGCTGGTGGTGGACAAGGATACGATCCCCGACTGCCTTGAAGTGACGGCCTGGCTTGAGGACGGCACGGTGATGGGGCTGAGCCATCGCGACCTGCCGATGCACGGTGTGCAGTTCCACCCCGAAAGCATCGCCTCGGAACACGGGCACGCCCTGCTACAGAATTTCGTCAACGACTTGAAGGTGCCCGCATGAGCGACGCGATGAAGCCCCTGATCTACGCTGCCTCTGAAGGCCCGCTGAGCCGGTCGCAGGCCGAACAGGCGTTCGAACTGCTGTTCGACGGCGAAGCGACCCCGGCCCAGATGGGCGGCTTGCTGATGGCGCTGCGGGCACGTGGCGAGGCGGTGTCGGAATACGCGGCCGCCGCAGGGGTCATGCGCGCGAAATGCACAGCCGTCAAAGCGCCCGAAGGTGCGATGGACATCGTCGGCACCGGCGGGGACGGCATGGGCACGCTCAACATCTCGACCGCGACCGCCTTTGTGGTGGCGGGCGCAGGTGTGCCGGTGGCCAAACACGGCAACCGCAACCTGTCGTCCAAATCCGGATCGGCGGATGCGCTGACCGAGATGGGCATCAACGTGATGGTGTCGCCCGAGGTGGTGGAACGCGCGATCGCCGAGGCCGGGATCGGCTTCATGATGGCCCCGATGCACCACCCGGCCATGAAACACGTCATGCCGGTGCGGCAGGAACTGGGGTCGAAAACCATCTTCAACATCCTTGGCCCGCTCACCAATCCGGCGGGTGTCAAGCGGCAACTGACCGGTGCCTTTGCCATCGACCTGATTTTCCCGATGGCGGAAACGCTGAAGGAACTGGGCTCGGAAAAGGCCTGGCTCGTGCATGGCGGTGACGGGACGGACGAGATCTCGATCTCGGCCCCCACGCAGGTGGCAGTGCTCGAGGATGGCAGGATCCGGGGCCGCGAGGTGCACCCCGAGGATGCGGGCCTGCCGGTGCATCCCTTCCGCGACATTCTGGGTGGGACACCTGCCGAGAATGCACAGGCGTTCCGCGATCTGCTGGACGGGGCGAAAAGCGCCTATCGCGATGCGGTTCTGCTGAACGCGGCGGCGGCGCTGGTGGTGGCGGACAAGGTGGCCGACCTCAAGGCTGGTGTGGAGATGGCTGCCGAGAGCATCGACAGCGGGTCCGCCAAGGCGCGGGTCGAGGCTCTGGCGCGTATCACGCAGGCAGCGTGATGTCCGTCTGGCGGGCGGGCGATGCGTCGACGCATCGCGGCGTTTCCATCGATGGAAACGCCTGGGGCGCTGCCCCAGACCCCGAAGTATTTTTGAACCAGAGAAGATGCGGACCTGCGCCATGTTGACCCCGCCGGGCGCTTGGCGGCATTTGCCGTTCTTTTCAGAGACATTGCCGGGCATCGCGTCTGTTGTCGCAAAGGAAGAGCGTGTTGTGCTGCCGCCAGCGCCGCAGGTCTTTGCAGCGCTCGAGGCCTGTGCGCCCGAGGCCGTGCGCGTGGTCATCTTGGGGCAGGATCCCTATCCCACGCCCGGGCATGCGCATGGGTTTGCCTTTTCCGTGGAACCGGGCGTGCAGCCCCTGCCCCGATCCTTGGGCAATATTTTCAAGGAGTTGCAAGAGGACATCGGGAATATGCCGCCCAATGGCGATCTGCGGTTCTGGGCCGATCAGGGCGTCTTGCTGTTGAACGATGTGCTGACGGTTCCCGCAGGCGACGCGCGCGGGCATCGGCGGCTGGGTTGGCAGAAACTGGTGCCACAGGTGTTGGACGCGCTGTCGGAGCGGCCGCGCGCTTTTGTGCTGTGGGGCAATGATGCGCGGGCCCATGCGACGCGTCTTGTGGGGAGCGGTCATCTGGTGCTGGAAAGCGCCCATCCTTCGCCGCTGTCGGCGCGGCGCGGGTTTTTCGGCTCACGCCCCTTTTCCCGCGTGAACGCGTGGCTTAAAGAACAGGGTCAACAGCCGATCAACTGGACGGACCCATGAGCGCAACCATTCTCGACAAGATCAAGGCCTACAAGCTTGAGGAAGTGGCCGCCGACAAGGCCCGCGTGCCGCTGTCGGCTGTCGAAGAGGCTGCACGCGCGGCGGATCCGGTGCGGCCGTTTGGGGCGGCGCTGCGCGTCGCGCAAACCACCGGCTACGGGTTGATAGCCGAGGTCAAGAAGGCCTCCCCCTCGAAGGGGCTGATCCGGGCGGATTTCGAACCGGCGAGTTTGGCCAAGGCTTATGAGGACGGCGGCGCCACCTGTCTATCGGTGTTGACGGATACGCCCAGCTTTCAGGGGGACAAATCCTATCTGGTGGCGGCACGGCAGGCGACGTCGCTGCCGGCGCTGCGCAAGGATTTCATGTATGATACCTATCAGGTGGCCGAGGCGCGCAGCCTGCAGGCGGATTGCATCCTGATCATCATGGCCAGCGTGTCGGACACGCAGGCGGCGGAACTGGAAGACGCGGCCTTTGCCTGGGGCATGGATGCGCTGATCGAGGTGCATGACCGCGCCGAACTGGATCGCGCGCTTGCGTTGAAGTCGCCGCTGATCGGTGTAAACAACCGCAATCTCAAGACCTTCGAGACCACTCTTGAGACAACGCGTGAACTGTCGAAACATGTGCCTGCGGAACGTATGCTGATCTCGGAATCGGGATTGTTCACCCCGGCGGATCTGGCCGATATGGCAGCTCATGGCGCGCGCAGTTTCCTCATCGGCGAAAGCCTGATGCGTCAGGCGGATGTGACCGCGGCGACCCGCGCGCTGCTGGCCGATCCGGTGGCGGCATGAGCGGGCTGACCCATTTCGACGCCAAGGGCGATGCGCATATGGTCGATGTGTCGGGCAAGGCCGTCACATCGCGGGTTGCGGTGGCCGAGGGCTACATCAAGATGGCGCGCGAAACCTTTGAGATCATTACGGAAGGTCGCGCCAAGAAAGGCGATGTGATTGGCGTGGCGCGGCTTGCGGGGATCATGGGGGCGAAGAAGACGCCCGATCTGATCCCGCTTTGCCATCCCCTGCCGGTGACAAAGGTTGCGGTCGAACTGACACCTGCTCCGGACCTGCCCGGACTGCGGATCGAGGCGACAGTCAAGACCACCGGGCAGACCGGGGTCGAAATGGAGGCGCTGACCGCGGTGTCGACGGCGGCGCTGACCGTTTATGACATGGCCAAGGCGGTGGACAAGGCGATGGAGATCACCGGCATCCGGGTGATGCTGAAAGATGGTGGAAAATCAGGGCGGTACGAGGCGACATGATTTCTGTTGCCGAAGCGCTCGACCATCTGTTCAAGCTGGCGCGGCCGCTTGGGGTCGAGACGGTTCCGCTGTTGCAGGCGCATCGGCGGGTGCTGGCACGAGATGTGGCGGCGACCCGCAACCAGCCGCCTTTCGATGGGTCGGCCATGGATGGCTATGCGGTGACCGAGGCGGCACCGGGGCTGCGGCTCAGGTTGATCGGGGAATCCGCCGCCGGGCACGGATTTTACCAACCGGTAAAATCAGGGGAAGCGGTCCGGATATTCACCGGCGCGCCGGTGCCACAAGGGGCAAAAGCCGTTGTGATTCAAGAAGATGTGACGCGCGAGGGGGACTGGATCACCCTTGGCGACAGGCTTGAGGACAGCACCCATATCCGTCCCGCCGGGGGCGATTTCAAGATCGGCGACACGGTCGGCTCGGGGCGGGTGATCGGACCAAACGACATTGCCCTCATGGCGTCCATGAACATTGCCGATGTCCCGGTGGCGCGGCGGCCCGTGGTGGCGCTGATCTCGACCGGAGATGAACTGGTGATGCCCGGAGAGACCCCCGGCCCCGACCAGATCATCGCGTCTAACACGCTGGGGCTGCATGCGCTGCTGCGCGATCTCGGGGCGGAGCCGCGGCTGTTGCCGATTGCGCGGGACAATGAAGCGTCGTTGCGGACGGCCTTCGATCTGGCGAAGGGCGCGGATTTGATCGTCACCATTGGCGGGGCCTCGGTGGGCGACCACGATGTCGTGGCGAACCTCGCCCCCAAGCTGGGGTTCGAGCAAAGCTTTTACAAAGTCGCGATGCGCCCCGGCAAACCCCTGATGGCCGGGCGGTTCGGCGAGGCGATGATGATCGGCCTGCCCGGAAACCCGGTTTCGGCGATGGTGTGCGGACATGTGTTTCTGGCCCCCGTTGTCCGCGCGATGCTTGGTCTGCCGGCACAAGCCACGCCGCGCCGCACCGGGGTGCTGGCCGATGCGCTGCCCGCCAATGGGCCGCGCGAGCATTACATGCGGGCGCGAATGACCGATGCCGGGCTGGTGGCGTTCGGATCACAGGACAGTTCGCTGCTGGGCATTCTTGGCGAGGCCGATGCGCTGATCGTGCGGGTGCCGAAAGACGGGCCGCGGGCCGCGGGCGACACGGTGGAGTACCTGCCTCTGCGCTGAAATCCTGCGCTTGTTTACTGATTCTTGACACAAAACAGGAACAACAGTAGAACAAACGGTGAGGATCATGCGAGCGGAGGCAGACAATGCTGACCAAGAAACAACTCGACCTGCTAGACTTCATCAGCAAACGCGTGGCGCGCGACGGTGTCCCGCCCAGCTTTGAAGAAATGAAGGATGCGCTGGATTTGCGGTCCAAATCGGGCATTCACCGCCTGATCAGCGCGTTGGAAGAACGTGGATTCATCCGGCGGTTGGCACATCGGGCGCGGGCCATCGAAATCGTGAAGCTGCCCGAGACGCTTGCTGCCAAACAGCCGGGCTTCACACCCGTAGTGATTGATGGTGATCTGCCGGATGTACCGCCACCGGCGAATGCGCAGAGTGTTGAAGCAATCCACGCGATGGAATTGCCCTTGATGGGGCGCATTGCCGCCGGTGTGCCGATCGAGTCGATCAACGACGTGCCGCCGTCGATTGCGGTTCCGGGCGCGATGCTGTCGGGCAATGGCCGTCACTATGCGCTTGAAGTCAAAGGCGATTCAATGATCGAGGCCGGGATCAACGACGGCGATGTCGTGGTGATCCGCGAAACGTCGAGCGCCGACAATGGTGACATCGTGGTGGCGCAGGTCGAAGGGTACGAGGCCACGCTGAAGCGCTACAAACGCAAGGGTGAAAGCATCATTCTCGAGGCGGCAAACCCCGCCTACGAGCCGCGCATCCTGCCGGTGGGCGCGGTCAAGGTACAGGGACGTCTGGTGGGGTTGATCCGCACCTACTGACCCCGTCGCAGGCTGGCATCGTTCCACAGGCGCGCGCCGGATCGGTCGCGCGCCTTTTGCACAGCCCATGTCCCGCCTTGCGTGCGGATGATTGACAGGCTTCCCATTCCGGAGAGCGCCCGCGCATCGTAGACCGCGCAGATCGGGGCCTTGGGCATGGCGGGCAGATCGGCACTGGCGACCACCAGTTCGCCCTCCGCACAGCCCTTGTACTGCGCCGCGTCGCGTTTTCCGTGGATGTGCCGGACCGGCAGGGAAAGGCCGGGCCAGAGCGCGGCGGCCGCCTCTTGATCCAACCCCTGCCCGTCATTCTCCAGCCAGACCTCAGCGATGAAGCCCGCGCCGGTACCGCGCGACAGGGCGCGCCCATGCTCTGTCATCACGCCAACCAGCACACCCCCCTCGGCCACGAGGACATGGGGACGTGTGGCCATGCTCCAGGCCACAACGGCAAGACACAGGGGGGCAAGCCCAAGCAGCCGGGCGCGCCCCTGCCAGAGGATCACGAACAGGCCGCCCAGCGTGACAAGCGGCAGAACTGCGGGACCGGGTGTCATCACAGGCCGCACCGCACCGTCCCAGCGGGCGAGCGATTGCGCAACATGCAGGATCCAGTCCAGACCCAGCCCCATCGGGATCAGCCCCACGGCTTCGAGCCCGAAGGGCATCAGCAGGATGCCCAATACCGCCGCCGGGACCACCAGCAGGCCCATCAGAGGCACGCTCAGCAGGTTTGCGATCAATCCGAACTGCGCGATCTGGTTGAAATGGGCCATCGCAAACGGGGCCGTGGCCGTCCCTGCGATGGCCGAGGACAGCACAACCGATGCGATGCCGCGCAAAAGGCGCTGCCGTGGCAGGTCGTGGCGGCTGTCGCGGATCGCGCCGAACACGGCGACCAGCGCGGTTGTCGCGGCAAAGGACATCTGGAAGCCCGGGCCGATCATCGCCTCGGGGCGCAGGGTCAGCACGATCAGCGCCGCAAGCGCCACCGCCCGCAACGAGATCGCGCGCCGGTCGACCATGATCGCCAGCAGCATCACGGCCACCATGACGAAGGCGCGTTCGGTGGCGACATTGCTGCCCGACAGCGCAAGATAGAGACCCGCGACGACAAGCGCCCCGGCGGCGGCAATCTTTTTGATCGGCCAGCGCAGACCGACCGGACTCAGCAGCAGTCCAAGGCGCAGCACACCAAAGGCAAAGGCGCTGACAAGCCCCATATGCAGGCCCGAAATCGCCAGAAGATGGGCCAGATTGGTGTCGCGCAGGGCTTGCAGCACCGGCTGCGGGATGGCGCTTCGATCCCCGGTGATGATGGCGGTGGCAAAGGCGCCTGTCTCGCCGGGTAGGGCCGCCTGCACGCGGGCCGAGATGGCCATGCGCGACCGGAAGACGAACCGGTCCGGCCCGGCCTCTTGCCACAAGACCAGCGGAACCCGCGTATAGCCGACGGCACCGAGGCGCAGGAACCACGCATGGCGCCGGAAATCGAATCCGCCGGGTTCGACCGCGCCGCCGGGGGGACCAAGATGGGCGGTGGTGCTGATGATCTGGCCGGGTTCGGGGGGAATGCCGGGGAACTTGGCATGCAGCGACAGGCGCACGCGGTTCGGGGTTTCGGCCAGCGGCACATTGGACAGCCAGACACGGTCGAGCGTGATGCGCAGGGCATCCGAGGCGGACCGGTCGATGTCGACGACGCGGCCCGTCACCGGGCCGTAGTAGCGCCAGTCGATCACCGGGCCCGCCACCAGATGCGCGCGTGCGCCCGCCAAAGACAGCCCCAGCGCCACCATGGCGACGGCACAGATAAGCGGGGCCAGGGCGGATCCGCTGCGCAGGTGCCAGACCAGCAACAGCATCCCCAGCCCGGCACAGTTGGCCAGCAGCCAGATCGGTGGTTCGATGCGGAGCGCGAAATAGAGGCCGATCCCGATGCCGAGGCACACGGGTACAAAGGGAAACAGCGTGCCGCGCTGCGCCAGAAGCCTGTCGGGGATCACGTCCCGGACCCGCGCCATACTTGCCCCCGTGGATGGTGCTGGTTAAGAGAGCCTCAACCTATCCCCGAGACCGTTATCGAAAGGTAAATGCGCCCCATGTCCGGCCAGATCGTCACCCGTTTCGCCCCGTCCCCCACCGGCTTTCTGCATATCGGCGGCGCGCGCACGGCGCTGTTCAACTGGCTTTATGCACGCGGACGAGGCGGCAAGTTCCTGCTGCGGATCGAGGACACCGACCGCGCGCGGTCGACGCCCGAGGCGACAGCGGCGATTCTCAAGGGGTTGGAGTGGCTTGGGCTGGACCATGATGGCGAGGCGGTGAGCCAGTTCGCGCGGGCCGACCGTCACGCCGAAGTGGCGCATGAGCTTTTGGCCAAAGGTGCGGCGTACAAGTGTTTCTCGACCCAGGACGAGATCGAGGCCTTCCGCGAGGCGGCGCGGGCCGAGGGCACATCGACACTGTTCCAGAGCCCATGGCGCGATGCAGATCCCGCAACACATCCCGATGCGCCCTTCGTGATCCGTCTGAAAACGCCGACCGAGGGCACCACGGTGATCCGCGATCAGGTGCAGGGCGATGTCACCATCCGCAATGATCAGCTTGATGACATGGTTCTGTTACGCTCGGACGGCACACCGGTCTACATGCTGGCGGTTGTTGTCGATGACCATGACATGGGTGTGACCCATGTGATCCGGGGGGATGACCACCTGAACAATGCCGCGCGTCAGATGGGGATTTACACAGCGATGGGCTGGGACATCCCGGTCTGGGCGCATATCCCGCTGATTCACGGGCCGGATGGCAAGAAACTGTCCAAACGGCACGGCGCGCTGGGGGTCGAGGAATACCAGGCGATGGGCTATCCGGCGGCGGGTATGCGCAATTACCTGGCGCGGCTGGGCTGGAGCCACGGCGATGACGAATTTTTCAGTGATGCGCAGGCACAGGAGTGGTTCGATCTGTCCGGGATCGGCAAATCCCCTGCCCGGTTCGACTTCAAGAAGCTCGAGAATCTGAGCGGCCAGCATATTGCCGTGGCCGACGATGCTGCACTGCTGCATGAACTGTCCGCATATCTGGACGCAGCCGGGAAACCTGCCCTGACAGAGGCACAGGCCGACGGGCTTTCCCGTGCGATGTATTGCCTCAAGGAGCGGGCACGCACCTTTCCCGAACTGATTGAAAAGGCTCACTTTGTTCTGGCGACTCGTCCGCTGGAGGTCGACGAGGCCGCAGCAAAGGCACTGGACACGGTATCCCGTGGTATACTGCAATCGTTGACGCCGCACTTGCAAAATGCTAGCTGGACGCGCGACGAGCTTGAAGCCGTCACATCCCGAATTGCAGAAGAGCACGGGACCAAATTCGGCAAGCTGGCGGGCCCGATGCGGGCGGCGCTTGCGGGCCGGGCCGTGACGCCGAGTGTGTTCGATATGATGCTGGTTCTGGGGCGTGACGAAACCGTCGCCCGCCTGACAGAAGCAGCCGCCAAAGGGACTGATTGACGCCTCGACGGCGACGCGGTTTCCAGGCTTGGGATAGCTGGCTTCGGGCACTTTGCCCGGAGCAATGAGACGAAGGGACCACGTATGTCTGACACCTGCAAAACTGCGACGCTGACCATTGGCGACAGCTCTTACGAGCTGCCGATCTACACCCCGACTGCCGGACCGGATGTCATCGACATTCGCAAGCTGTACGGTCAGGCAGGTGTGTTTACATACGATCCCGGCTTCACCTCGACCGCCGCCTGCGACAGCACGATCACCTTTATCGACGGGGATGAGGGTGTGTTGCTGCACCGGGGCTACCCGATCGACCAATTGGCGGCGAAATCGCACTATCTCGAAGTGTGCTACCTGCTGCTGTACGGGGAATTGCCTTCGGCGGCCGAGCTTGAGCATTTCGAGAGCACGATCACCCGTCACACAATGATCCACGAGCAGATGCACAACTTCTTCCGTGGGTTCCGGCGCGACGCGCACCCGATGGCCACGATGGTGGGTGTGGTTGGTGCGATGTCGGCCTTCTATCACGACTCGACCGACATTTCCGACCCGCTCCAGCGCGAGATCGCGTCGCATCGCCTGATCGCCAAGATGCCGACGATTGCCGCGATGGCCTACAAGTATTCCATCGGCCAGCCCTTCGTGTATCCGCGCAACGATCTGGATTACGCGGCGAACTTCCTGCACATGTGCTTTGCAGTTCCGGCCGAGGAATACGTGGTCGATCCGATCATGGCCCGTGCGATGGACCGCATCTTTACGCTGCACGCCGATCACGAGCAGAACGCCTCGACCTCGACCGTGCGTCTGGCGTCGTCTTCGGGTGCCAACCCGTTTGCCTGTATCGCCGCCGGCATTGCCTGCCTCTGGGGTCCGGCGCATGGTGGTGCGAACCAGGCCTGCCTTGAGATGCTCAAGGAAATCGGGACGCCTGACCGCATTCCGGAATTCATCGCCCGCGCCAAGGACAAGAACGATCCGTTCCGCCTGATGGGCTTTGGCCACCGTGTCTACAAGAACTTCGACCCGCGCGCGACCGTGATGAAGCAGTCCGCCGACGAGGTGCTGGACCTTTTGGGCGTCGAGAACAACCCGATCCTTGCCACCGCGAAGGAACTGGAAAAAGCCGCTCTGGCGGATGACTATTTCGCCGAGAAAAAGCTGTTCCCGAACGTGGACTTCTATTCCGGCGTCATCCTCGAGGCGATGGGCTTCCCGACGTCGATGTTCACGCCGATCTTTGCGCTGAGCCGCACCGTCGGCTGGATTTCGCAGTGGAAAGAACAGCTTGCCGATCCGCAGATGAAGATTGGCCGTCCGCGCCAGCTTTACCAGGGTGAGACGTTGCGCGACTATGTCGATATTGAAAAACGCTGACATCTTCAGGAAAGGCCGCCTTCGGGCGGCCTTTTTCATATGACCCAACTGGTGACCAAACGACTGGTGTTGCGAAAGGCACGGGCTTCAGATCTGGAGGATCTGCACGCGGTCTACAGCGACCCGCTTGTGATGCGCTACTGGTCCACCCCGCCGCATGACGACATCGCGATCACACGCCGCAATCTCGAGCGTCTGATCGCATCGTCCGAGCCCGTCGTGACCTATTTCGTGATTGAGCGCGCAGGCCATGCCATCGGCTGCGCGGGCGTTCATATGGGCGACGAGGTCGGGTTTCTGCTGCGGTCGGACCATTGGCAGCAGGGGCTGATGTCCGAGGCGCTGGGGGCGCTGATCCCCTATTTCTTCGAAGAGTTGCGCTATCCGCAACTGACGGCGGATGCCGACCCGCTGAATGCGGCGTCGGTGGCGACACTTGTGTCAGCCGGATTTGTGAAAACCGGCGAGGCGAAAAACACGTTCTGTGTCGATGGGGTTTGGTCGGACAGCGTCTATTTCACGCTGAAGCCGGAATTCCGGGCGGCCTGAGGCCGAACCTGTTCGTCCGGCCCGGCGGGCTTGGTCTTACCGGCCTTCGTATTGGGCTGGGCGCTTTTCCAGAAACGCGATCACGCCTTCCTTGAAATCGCGGGTCTGTCCACACTGGCCTTGCAGCTTGGCTTCCAGGGCCAACTGGTCTTCGAGGTCATTGTCAAACGACGCGCGGATCGACTGTTTGACGCGCTGATACGCGGCGGTCGGACCCTTGGCGAGATGCAGCGCGCGGGATTTCCAGTGCTCGGCAAAGCGGGCATCCGACACGGCCTCGTAGATCATGCCCCAGTCATCCGCCTGACGGGCGGTGATCTTGTCAGCGAACAATGCCGCGCCCATTGCCTTGGCCAGACCCATCTGGCGCGGCAGGTAGTAGGTGCCGCCCGCATCCGGGATCAGGCCGATCCGGGTGAAGGCCTGCAGGAAGAACGCGGATTCGGTGGCGATGACCACGTCTGCCGCCAGTGCGAGGTTGGCCCCTGCCCCGGCAGCAGCCCCGTTCACGGCGCTGATGGTGGGCACCGGGCAATCGTAGATCGCGCGCAGCATCGGCACGTATTCGTCGCGCAGGGTGCGCTCCAGATCGAGATTGGCCGCATTGGCGCGGTCTCCAAGGTCCTGCCCCGAGCAGAAGGATTTGCCCGCCCCGGTCAGCACCACAACGCGCGCCGACTTGCCGCCCTCCAGAACCGCGTCGGTGATCTCGGCCCGCATCTGGGTGTTGAGGGCGTTCATCACCTCGGGACGGTTCAAGGTGACCGTTGCGATGTCGTCGGTGATGTCGAAGGTGATCGTGTCGTAATTCATGCGCCGGGGACTCCTGCTTCAGCTTGCGGCATCAAACACACAAGCGCCCGGTTTGGCAAAGCCCAACGCGGCGTCACGAATCCTTCAGGATTTCCTTGAGCCGTGCGGCCTCGGCCTCGGAGAGGCCGGTTTCGGTGGGCGCTGGAGCGGCTGCGCGGCTGCGCACATAGGCCACGCCAATGCCAAGCGCGAGAAGGAACAACGCCGGGCCGGAGAGCCACAGAATGATGTTCCAGCCGTCCGTCCGCGGTTTCATCAAGACGAATTCACCGTAGCGCGCGACAAGGAAATCGAGGACTTCCTGATCGCTGTCCCCCGCCACCAGCCTTTCCCGCACCACAAGGCGCAGCTCCCGCGCAAGATCGGCATTGGATTCGTCGATGCTTTCGTTCTGACACACGACGCACCGCAACCCCCTGGACAGCTCGCGCGCCCGGTTTTCCAGAACCGGGTCGTCCAGAACCTCGTCCGGCAGGACGGCGAAGGCCGGGGTTGCCATCGGCACCGCCATGGCAAGACACAGCACAAGGCCCACCGATCCGATCATGGTGCCGAAACGGGTTTTCATTCTGCCGGCACCCCTTGTGGTGTCGGTTCGCGACGCGCCCCGGCCGCGACACGGAAGCGGCGGTCGGTGAGCGACAGCAAACCACCCAGAGACATGAGGATCGAGCCCGCCCAGATCCAGTTTGCAAGCGGCTTGATATAGGTGCGCATGACCCAGCCGCCATCATCCTGCGGATCACCGATCACGACATAGATGTCACGCAGGAAACGATAGTCGATGGCAGCTTCGGTCGTGGGCATCTGGGCCACGGGGTAGTTGCGCTTTTCAGGCTGCAGGAACGCGATCTGTTCGCCGTCGTGCCGCACGATGACATCGCCCATGGTCGAGAAATAGTTCGGGCCGCGCACATCATTGACCGCGATCAGCTCAAGCTCGAAATCACCGACCTGGAAAGGCTCACCGATCTGGGCGACCCGAATATCCTCTTCCTGCCAGGCCATCAGACCGGCAATGCCCACCATGGTGATGCCAAGCCCGATATGCGCCGTCGCCTTGCCCCAATCGGCGCGCGGCAGGCGGAACAGGCGTGAAAGGTCGCGGGACTGGCCGGTGCGGTTGACCAGATCGAGCAGCGCACCCGACACGATCCAAGCGCCAAGGAACATGCCGACCGGACCCAGCAGGCTGTTGCCGGTCTGGATGGTCCAGAACAGGCCAAGCACAAGCAGGCTCAGGACCAGAAGCGGCAGCAATTGCTTGAACGACCGATCCAGCTTGGCCCGTTTCCAGCTCAGCATGGAGCCCAGCGGGAGCAAGAGGCCAAGAACCACCATGAAGGGGGTGAACGCCATGTTGAAGAACGGCGGACCGACGCTGAGCTTGGTGTCGAAGAACATTTCGGCCACCACCGGCCACATCGTGCCGACGAAGACCACAAAGCAACTCACCGCAAGGATGACATTGTTTGCGACAAGCGCGCTTTCACGGCTGGCCACACCAAAGACACCCTTCGCCTCCATCGCGGTGGCGCGGAACGCATAGAGCGTAAGCGCGCCGCCGGTGAAGAACACCATGATCATCAGGATGAAGACACCGCGTTCGGGATCGTTGGCGAAGGCATGCACGGAGGTCAGAAGCCCCGAGCGCACGATGAACGTACCGATCAGCGAGAAGCCGAAGGCAAGAATTGCCAGCAGGATGGTCCAGCTTTTGAGCGCCTCGCGCTTTTCCACCACGATGGCCGAATGCAGCAGAGCGGCCGCCAGCAGCCACGGCATGAAGGAGGCGTTCTCGACCGGGTCCCAGAACCAGAAGCCGCCCCAGCCAAGCTCGTAATAGGCCCACCACGAACCCAGCGCGATGCCGATGGTCAGAAACACCCACGCGGCCAGCGTCCAGGGGCGCACCCAGCGGCCCCACGCGGCATCCACGCGCCCTTCAATCAGGGCGGCGACGGCAAAACTGAAGCAGATGCTGAGCCCCACATAGCCGAGATAGAGGAACGGCGGGTGGAACGCGAGCCCCGGGTCCTGCAGCAGTGGGTTGAGATCCTGCCCGTCAAAGGGCGGCACCACGAGGCGCAGGAACGGGTTGGATGTGAAGATGATGAAGGCGAAAAACGCAACGGCAACAGCGGATTGCACCGCCAGCACGCGGGCGCGCAGCGTGGGTGGCAGCCCCTTGCCGAACCAAGCGGCCATTGCGCCGAACAGCGTCAGGATCAGGACCCAAAGCAGCATGGAACCTTCATGGTTCCCCCAGACACCGCTGATCTTGTAGATCATCGGCTTGGCCGAATGGCTGTTCAGCCAGACAAGGCGCAGCGAAAAATCCGATGTGACGAAGGCGTAGGTCAGTGCCGCAAAGGCAAAAGCCGTCAGCAGGAACTGAACGGTCGCGGCAGGTTCGGCCACGGCCATCCAGCCGGGCCAGCGTTTATGCGCCCCCACGAGGGGCACAATGGATTGCACGATCGCGACAAGAAACGCGAGGATGAGGGCGAAATGACCAAGCTCTGTAACCATGCCGCAGAGTATAGGCGTGTGGCACGGCACGGCCAATGCGTTTCGACCATTTCGGCGGTTCACATTGTCGCGGGTTTTCCGTCGACGGAAAACCCGGACGCGTCGACGCGTCCGGGCCCGCTAACGGCGCTGGCGCATCCAGTCCTCCAGCGCGGCATTGCCATCGGGCAAAGGACCCTGAGGCGTCGGAGTGGACTCGGGCGTCAGAGACGGGCCGGGAGCAGTCCGGGCCATGTGGTCCACAAGGCTCCGTTGAAACTCCTGTCCCTTGGCCTGATGACGTGCCCCGAAATAGAAACTGACGATTGCGCCCAAGAGCCACCAAAGCGGTTCCGGCACCAGCGCAAGCCCTTGCATCCGTTCGGAAAACCACACAGGATCCACCATCGCGGCGATGAAAAGCCCCAGAGTGCCCAGCGCCATCGCCGGACGTGGCACACGGTTGAGCGCATCCATCAGACGGTCGAACCAGCCGCGCTGGGGCGTGTGGAACTCAGCCGTGAACTGCGCAAGCGACGCGCTGTAGCGGTCATGATCCCGGACCGCTTGCGCCTCGGCGTTCGGACGGAACACCTCGACCGTGTCGCGCACGACATTGCGCCCCGATCCGAACACCAACGAAAAAACCTGTTCAATCAGTCCCATGCTGCCACCCTCTTGCAGAAGTCTGCGTCGCTCAGATGATACCGGGGGGCGATGAAGGCTTCGGCGCGGGTGATCCACCCGCCCTTCCCGCCCGCCCGGTTGCGCGCATATTTGCGGCTTGCGGGGCGGCGGTCCGCCAGATCGAAATAATAATTGCGCCGTTCGATCCCGTAGGCGTCGACAATGTGGTCGGGGGCTTGGGTATGGGCACGGGCGGTAGCCGCGATGGTTCGGGGACCGATGGCACCATCGACCGACACAGGAAAGCCCATCTTGCCCAAAAGCCGTTGCAGGATTTTCACCGCGTTGGTCCCGGCATTGACCGACATGTCGAACAGCGTCGCGTGCAGCGGTTCCGGCAGATCCGCAATACGGGGACGGGTGAAATAATGCTCGATGAAGATCGCAATGGCCTGCTCTTGCGTCAGACGCCGCACATCGGCTGTCGTGACCTGTCCGTCTCCGGTCAGATCGAGGCCCAGACGGCGCATCGTGTGGATCGTCACGCCGTGGTTCGTGGCCCCACCCGGATCGTCGGGGTCGTTCACATACCCGCCTTCGCGGGACACGATCTCGACCGCGATGGCCCGCACGGTCCGGTTTCTCTGGTCCATCTGCTGCCCCTGATTGCTCCGTCGCGCAAAGACTGCGAAGCTGTGGTTAACGAAGTCGCAACGCACCGACCGATGCAGGAGGAACGCCGTGCAGCCTACTGATTTTGCGAAAAGATCAGCGCAGGAGATCATCCGGCATCTTGATCTTGCGCCACACCCCGAGGGTGGACATTTCCGCCAGACCTGGATCGCGGACGAGGCCGGACGGCCCTCGGGCACCTGCATCTATTTCCTGCTCGACGCAGGCGAGAGCAGCCATTGGCACAAGGTCGATGCCACCGAGATCTGGCACCATTATGCCGGTGCGCCACTGGTTCTGTCGCTGTCGGCCACGGATCAGGGTCCGGCGACGGATCATGTGCTTGGGCCGGACCTGTTTGCAGGTCAGTCACCGCAGATCATCGTCCCCCCGGATCATTGGCAGACTGCGCGCAGCACCGGCGACTGGACGCTGGTCGGCTGCACGGTCAGCCCGGCGTTCCGGTTCGACGGCTTCACCCTCGCCCCGCCGGGGTTTGACATTCCCCGTGCGGACTGAGACAGCGCAATCATGACAGAGATTCCGTTCCTCAACCCGCTCTCCCCCGACCAACAGCGTGCCTTCGGCCTGCCCGAGACCTGGCCGCTGGCCTTGGCCGACCGCGTGCGCTTTGCCGAGTTGGACCCGCTGAACCATGTGAACAACGTAGCCTACCTGATCTGGTTCGAAGGCGCGCGGGTGACGTATTTCAAGCATGTGGGCCTGTCGACCTACGAGGCCGCCGAGACCGAGCCGCGCATTGTCATCCGCCGGGGCGAGATCGACTGGCTGCAGGAAATGCGGGCCGATGAAGAATATGTCGTGGTGACGCGCACGGTGGACTATCGCACCACCAGTTTCACGCTGCGGCAGGAAATCTGGTCCGGTGGGACAGTGCGGGCGACCTTTACCTGTGTGATCGTGCTGCTCATGCCGGACGGCAGCGGTCGGATGCCGATCCCTGAACACGTGCGGGAGCGGTTTCATGCGGTAGATGGGGTGGAACGGCGCGTCGACGCGCCGTGATCAAGCGCGTTCGAACGCGCTTGCCCGCCTTACGAATAGCGTTTCACGTAGCCCAATAGCGCCTGTGTGCTGCCGTCCTTGTCGACTGCAGACGCGTCGCCCGAAACCAGCGGCCCCAACGATGTGGCCAGTTCCTTGCCCAATTCGACGCCCCATTGATCGAACGAGTTGATGCCGAGGATGACCCCTTCGACAAAGACGCGGTGCTCATAAAGCGCGATGATCTGGCCCAGAACCTCTGGCGTCAGTTTCGGCATCATCAGCGTGGTGGACGGGCGGTTGCCCGGAAACACCCGATGCCGCGCCTGTCGCTCCAGTTCTTCACCGGTCAGACCCTTCTTCGCCATGATCGCCCGCGCCTCATCGAGCGAGCGTCCGCGCAGCAGCGCTTCGGACTGCGCAAGGCAGTTGGCGATCAGCAACTCGTGGTGGTGACGCAGGTCGGGTTCGTGCCCTTCGGCGGCGACCATGAATTCGCAAGGGATCACCCGCGTGCCCTGATGGATCAATTGGTAGAACGCGTGCTGCCCATTGGTGCCCGGCTCTCCCCAGACCACCGGGCCGGAATTGACCGGCAGGGTCGATCCATCCATCGCCACGGACTTGCCGTTGCTCTCCATCTCAAGCTGCTGAAGATAGGCCGGCAGGCGCGACAGGCGGTTGTCATAGGGCAGAACCGCACGGGTGGCGTGTCCCAGCCCCTGATTGTGCCAGATGCCCACTAGCGCCAGCATCACCGGCATGTTCTCGTCCAGCGCTGCCGCACGGAAATGCCGGTCCATCGCCTGCCCGCCGCGCAGGAAGGCGCGGAACGCATCCGGGCCGATGGCGATCATCAGCGACAGGCCAATCGGCCCCCACATGGAATAACGCCCGCCGACCCAATCCTCGAATCCCAGTACGCGCTCGAACGAAATACCCCATTCGGCGGCGGCTTCGGCATTGGACGACAAAGCGATAAACCGACCATCCGTGCTGATCCCGTGGTCCTGCAACCACGCTCGGGCGGTGCGGGCGTTGGTCATGGTCTCGATCGTGGTGAAGGTCTTGGAGGCGACGATGAACAGCGTCTTTTCCGGATCACAGCCCCGCAGCGTGTCTGCAATATCAGCAGCATCCACGTTCGACACGAAATGGCAACGCGGCCCGTCGCAATATGGCGACAGCGCCAGATAGGCCATGGCAGGGCCAAGGTCAGACCCGCCGATCCCGATATTCACCACATCGGTGAACTGCGACGCGCGGACTTCGTTGGCCACCGCCTCCATCCGCGACAGCGTCTCCAACACGCCGGGCATCACGTCCTGCCCATCGACCAGCACCGGATCGCCACCCAGATTGCGCAGCGCCGTGTGCAGCACTGCACGGCCCTCGGTATCGTTGATTTTGTCCCCCGCGAACATTGCGTCGCGCTTGGCTTCGACCCCGGCCGCCTGCGCCAGCCGGATCAGCACATCCCGCGTGTTGGCGTCGATTTGGGTCTTGGAGTAGTCAAAAAGCAGGTCCAGTGCAGCCACGCTGAAGGTCGCCGCCCGGTCGGCATCTGCATCGAAGAGGCTGAGGATCGAGCGGTCGCGCCCTGCCTCAGCTGCGGATTTCAGGTCATCCCACATCGCTGTCACTCCGCCCAATGAACCGTTGCACCATCCAGAACTGCATTGATCGGCGCGTCCTCGGGCAGTTTCCCCCGCGCAGCCTCAAGCGCATCGCGCTTGTCCTGACCGAAGATCAGGACATGTTTGCGCATGGCTTCGTTCAGCACCCGCGCGCTCAAGGTAATGCGCGGCTCCGGCGCTCCCGGCGCGCGCATCGGAACAAGAATCGGCGCATGCGGGTCCAATGCTGTGTCCAACTGGTCGGCCCCCGGAAAGATCGACGCGGTGTGCATGTCGGTGCCCATGCCCAGCAGAACGACGGCAAGCGGCAGCTCGTCGACGATCTGCGATTCAAGCTCGGCCAGCACCTCTTCGGGTTCATGCGCCGGGATATAGAGCGGCAGCAACCGCGCGGCTGCTGCGCGGTCCACCAGCAAGCGGTCACGAACCAGACGGGTGTTCGAACGGTCGCTGTCTTCGGGAACCCAGCGTTCATCCGTCAGCATCACGTCAACCCGGCTCCAGTCGAGGTCCGCCGCGCAAAGATCGTCGAACACCGGCCCCGGCGACGTGCCGCCCGGCACCGCAAGCACCACCCGCTCTTCGTGGGTCAGGATGGTGCGCAGGTCTCCGGCAAGCTTGTTCGCCAGATCCATCGCCAGCATTTCGCGGTCGGGATAGGTTTGGAAATCATAGCTCATGCCTTCACCTCTCGCCATTTGCGCCCGTCCCGGTGCATCAGCATCAATGCGTCTTCGGGACCCGAGCTTCCGGGATCGTATGTCTTGGGCACATCGTTGCGCGCGGTCCATCCGTCGATCAAGGGGTCGGTCCAGGCCCAAGCCGCCTCGACCTCGTCGCCGCGCATGAAAAGCGTCTGGTTGCCCCGGATCACGTCCATGATCAGGCGCTCATAGGCATCGGGTGCTTCCTCGGCATCAGGGCCCAGCGCCTCGGCAAAGCTCATGTCCAAGGGGACGTCCAGAAGACGCATGCCCCCCGGCCCCGGTTCCTTGATCGTCACATCCAGCGTCATGCCTTCATTCGGCTGCAGGCGGATCGCCAGCACGTTGCGGTGCCGCCCGGCATCCGCGCCGAAGATCGAATGGGGTGCGTCCTTGAACACAACGGCAATCTCCGACGCCCGCGCCTTGAGCCGCTTGCCGGTGCGCAGATAGAACGGGGTCCCCGCCCAACGCCAGTTGGAGATGTGGCACTTCATGGCGATGAAGCTTTCAGTGCGCGACTTGGGATTCTCCACATCTTCGCGGTAGCTTGGGCCGTTCTCGCCCGCACCGTACTGACCGCGCACGATGTGATGCCAATCCACCGGTTCCAGTGCCCGGATCACCTTGAGCTTTTCATCGCGCACCGCATCGGGTTCGAATTTCGCCGGCGGCTCCATCGCGATCAGGCACAAAAGCTGCATCAGGTGGTTCTGCACCATGTCCCGCATCGCGCCGGACTTGTCGTAATAGCCGCCTCGCCCACCGACACCCACGGTTTCGGCCACGGTGATCTGGATGTGATCGACGTATTGCGCGTTCCAGAGCGGCTCGAACAGCATGTTGCCAAAGCGCACCGCCATCAGGTTCTGGACCGTTTCCTTGCCCAGATAATGGTCAATGCGGTAAATCTGGGTTTCGTGGAAATGCTGCGCCAGCGTGGCGTTCAGTGCACGGGCGGTTTCAAGATCATGGCCAAACGGCTTTTCCACCACGATTCGGCTGTCCGGTGTGGCAAGACCGAAGCGGTGCAGGCGTTCGGCCAGATCACCGAACAGCGACGGTGCGACTGAAAAGTAGAACGCACGTACCGTGTCATCCCGCATCTTGCCGTTAAGCTCGACCCAACCGCCATCCCCTTTGGCGTCCGTGGTCACGTAGGAGATGGTCTTCAGAAACCCCTCCAGCGTCCCCGCCTCGCAGGAACCGCCACCGCCGAATTCGGCGATAGCCTCTGCCACCATCTGTCGGTATGCGTCCGGTGTCATGTCGGACCGGGCCGCGCCGATGATCTGAGAGTTGTCCAGCATTTGCCCGGCGCAGAAGCGTCGGAACAGACCGGGCAGGATCTTGCGGCGCGCCAGATCGCCTGTGCCGCCGAAGATCACGAGGTCAAAGGGGTCGACGGGAATAACGCGGGATACCATGGCGCGATCCTTCCGATTCTGCTTCGCTCCGGGCCTTGTTAGCGCTAACGAGCGAGATGTAAACGCATTTCACAGCAAATACTGCAAGTGTATCACCCAAGGCCCATGCCGCAATCCGGTTGCCGAATGTCCGGGCAAAGCGCCGCCGGTTTCCATCTGGATGCTTGATCAGGCGGCACCTGCATGTCACCACAGCGCCAACCAAGGAGTCGGACATGACACCCCGCAAAATCATCATCGACACAGATCCCGGTCAGGACGACGCCGTTGCGATCCTGCTGGCCCTCGCCTCTCCGGAAGAGATCGAGGTTCTGGGCATCACGGCTGTGGCCGGCAATGTGCCGCTGCCCCTGACCCAAAAGAACGCACGGATCGTCTGCGAACTGGCGGGCAAGCCGGACACGCCGGTCTATGCGGGCTGCGATGCACCGATCGCGCGCAAGCTGGTCACGGCCGAGCATGTGCATGGCAAGACCGGGCTGGATGGCCCCACCTTGCCCGACCCGACAATGCCGCTGCAGGATCAGCACGCCGTCGATTTCATCATCGAAACCCTGCGCGCCGAAGACGAGGGGACAGTCACGCTCTGCCCTCTGGGACCGCTCACCAACATCGCTGTCGCCTTGAAGCGCGCCCCGGACATCGCGGAGCGTATTCAGGAGATCGTCCTGATGGGCGGGGCCTATTTCGAGGTGGGCAACATTACCCCGGCGGCCGAGTTCAACATCTATGTCGACCCCGAAGCCGCCAAGAAAGTCTTTGCCTGCGGAGCGCCAATCACCGTGATGCCGCTTGACGTGACACACAAGGCGCTGGTGACCGCAGAACGCAACGCCGCGTTCCGCGCGCTTGGCACCCATGTCGGTGTTGCGGTGGCCGAGATGACCGATTTCTTCGAACGCTTCGACAAGGAAAAATACGGCAGCGCGGGTGCGCCTTTGCATGACCCCTGCGTGACCGCCTACCTGATCCGGCCTGATCTCTTCACCGGGCGTCACATCAACGTTGAAATCGAAACAGGCTCCGATCTGACGCTGGGCATGACCGTGGCCGATTGGTGGGGCGTGACCGACCGTGCGCCCAACGCGACCTTCATGGGCGACATCGATGCGGACGGGTTCTTCGCCCTGCTGACCGAGCGTCTGGCCCGGCTATGAAATCGCTGCATCTCGCCTCGCCCGTGGACCTGCCGAAACTTCTGCCGCTGGTCGCCGCGTTTCACGAGCATCAGGGCTTCGGCACCTCGCCCGAACACCAGCATGATGCGGTCCTGCCCCTGCTCGAAGGCTGCCCGCACGGCGCGATCTGGCTGATCGGCCCCCGTCGCGCGCCTGTGGGCTATGTCGTGGTGTCCTTCGGTTGGTCGGTGGAATATGGCGGTATGGACGCCATCGTGGACGAGCTTTTTGTCCGCAGCGCAGTGCGCAAGCGCGGGATGGGGTCGGACGCGCTCAACGGGCTGGCCAAGGCGCTCAAGGAAGGCGGCATCAAGGCGCTGCACCTTGAGGCGGATCAGGGCGACGAGACGCTCAAACGCTTTTACCAGCGCTGCAAATTCGCCACCCGCGAAGGCTATGCCTACATGTCCCGCGAGCTGTGATGCTCCGGGACTGGTGAGTGCGCCGCCAAGCGCCTATATCCCCTCCATGACCCTGCACATCCCTTTCGACAATAGCTACGCCGCCCTGCCCGACACCTTCTATGCACGGGTCAAACCCGAGCCGGTCAAAGCGCCGTCGCTGATTGCGATCAACGAACATCTGGCCCGCGATCTTGGCATCGACGGTCTGGACGATCCGAACCTTGCCGCGCTTTTTGCGGGCAACACGATCCCCGAAGGCGCATCCCCCTTGGCTCAGCTTTATGCGGGACACCAGTTCGGCCAGTACAACCCGCAGCTTGGCGACGGGCGGGCGATCCTTCTGGGCGAAACCATCGGCGCCGACGGCATCCGCCGCGACATCCAGCTCAAAGGCTCGGGCCGGACACCGTTTTCCCATATGGGTGACGGGCGCGCATGGCTAGGCCCGGTGCTGCGGGAATACGTGGTCAGCGAAGCGATGCACGCGCTGGGTGTACCGACAACCCGCGCCTTGGCCGCTGTCCGCACAGGCGAGGTCGTGGTGCGCGAACGCCCTCTGCCCGGGGCCGTGCTGACCCGCGTGGCGCAAAGCCACCTGCGTGTCGGCACGTTTCAGGTCTTTGCCGCACGGGGCGACATCAAGGCCCTGCAGACACTCTTCGAGTATGCCGTCGCCCGGCACTATCCCGACGCCACGGACCCCGCCGCGTTTCTGGATGCGGTGATGCGCCGACAGGCCGCGCTGGTGGCCCACTGGATGAGCCTTGGCTTCATTCACGGCGTCATGAACACCGACAATTGCAGCATCTCCGGCGAAACCATCGACTACGGCCCGTGCGCCTTCATGGACAGCTACCATCCCGAAACGGTCTATTCCTCCATCGACCGCTATGGGCGCTACAGCTATTCGGCACAGGCCGACATCATTGTGTGGAACATGGCGCAACTCGCCACGGCCCTGCTGCAGCTCATGCCCGACCCCGAAGCCTCGGTCGAGGCGTTCACCGCGCAGATCCACCGCATGCCCGACATGATCCGCGCCGAATGGCTGCGCCGGTTCGCGGCCAAGATCGGCATCGAGACCCCCACTCCCGAGGATGCCCCCCTGATCGCCGAGCTTCTGACCCTGATGCAGACGGCAGAGGCCGACTTTACCAACACCTTCCGGGGGCTGGTGGACGGCACGGCCCGCGCGGCCTTCGCCGATCCCTCGGGCTTCGACACATGGGCCGCCAAATGGCAGACGCGCATCGCTTGCGAAGATGACCCAGAGGGCCGGATGAGCGCCGCCAATCCGGTCCTGATCCCGCGCAATCACCAGATCGAAGCGATGATCGCCGCGTCCGTTGCAGGTGATGACAGCCTGTTCGCACGCCTGATGTCGGCATACGCCGCACCTTACGCCACCAATCCCGATTTCGACGATCTGCGCAGTCCGCCCGCCCCTGAAGAGGTGGTTCAGGCCACGTTCTGCGGCACCTGAGGCGGGCGCTTCCGGCGACGGTTGATCAGCACGATCCCCACCGCGACAAGGCACATCGCGCCGATGAACCCCGGCCCAACCGGTTCATCCAGCAAAAGCCAGCCCATACCCACCGCCAGAACCGGCGAGAGAAAGCTGAACGCGGCGACATCCGAGGCCGGATAGATCGCCATCAGGCGCAGCCAGAACAGAAAGCCAAGGCTCGCCACGAACACCGCCTGAAATCCCAGTCCGGCAATATGCAGCGCCGTCGGGTCGCGCAGCAAATCACCGAACAAGGGGGCGACAGCCAAAAGCCCAACAGTCGAAACCGACAATTGCCAGAACAACTGTGCCTCGGGCGACAGTTCCGACACCCGTGTCAGGCGCACCGTCAGCGCGATACCGCCCCACGCAAGGGCCGCGAGGATCGCCAGAGCATCCCCCAGAAGGCTGCCCGCCTGGCGCGATTGCGGATCAAAGAGCGCCCAGATCACCCCCGCCATCGCCAGCCCCAGACCAAGGGTCCGCCGCCACGACAGGGTTTCCCCCGGCAGGGTGAAATGCGCGACGATCGCCAGCCAGACCGGCATCGAATAGAACAGGATCGACACGCGCGACACCGTGGTCAGGTCCAGCGCGATGAAGAGAAAGATGAACTCGATCGTGAACAGCCCGCCCAGCAGCAGCCCCGGCCAGAGAGTACGACCGATCCCCTTGAGACTGCGCCGCCGCAGCAAGAGCCACAGCCCCAACACCAGAAGTGCCAGCGCAGACCGCAATCCGGCGGCAAAGACCGGACCGAAGCCTGCATTGGTGACCTTGATCACCACCTGATTGAAGGCGAGCATCGTGGCGAACACCACCAGCCCGGTCGCGCCGGCCAGATCGATTGCGTCTTTACGGTCCATCCGCGTCAGGGACACCCGTCAGCGCGCAGGGTCAAGCGAAAAACACGCAGGCTTGTCGCGGTCAAATCCGCACGGCGCAAAGGTTTTTCCACATCCCGCCCGCGAATCGGGCATCTTGGGAACAGCACAGACAACGGGATTGCCGGGAGTTGAAAGAATGAGCCTCATGGGAACACTGGCCAAAGTGGCCATCGGATATGCCGCAGCGCGGGGCGTCGACCATCTGTCGGGCGGCAAGGGCCTTGGCGGACTGATGGGCGGCGCACAGGTTCCCGGGGACAACCCGATGGCGCAAATCCAGGCCCAACTTGGCCAGATGATGGGCGGTGCCGGTGGCTCCAACCCTCTGGCGGGGATCATGGAGAAGATGCAATCCGGAGGTCTTGATCTGTCGTCCATGATGGGCAGCGGGGCCGGACAGACATCGGGCGACAAAGGCGGGTTGCTGTCGCAACTCGGCGGCAGCGGCGGCGCGGGTCTCGCCGGGCTTCTGGCAGCGGCCGGGGGCATGGCCGCGATGGGTGGCAAGAACATGGGCGGCATGCTTGACCAGTTCGCCAAATCCGGTGCCGCAGCCCCGCAGGCCGAGGAAACCGCCGCGCTGATGCTGCGCGCGATGATTCAGGCGGCGAAATGTGACGGTGGTATCGACGAGGCGGAGCGCGCCAAGATCCTCGACACCGTGGGCGACGATGCGGATGCCGAAGACATCGCCTTCGTGCAGGAACAACTTGCCGCCCCGGTCGATGTGGATGCGCTTGCCGCCGATACCCCGGCCCCGTTGCGCGCACAGGTCTATTCCGCGTCCCTGATGGCGATCCGCCTCGATACCCAACCCGAGGCGGAATACCTCGACGCGCTGGCCCGCGCGATGGATCTGGATCAGCCGACGGTCAACGCGCTGCACATGCAGATGGGTGTTCAGCCGCTTTATAGCTGATCCAGACCCTCTTTTATGAAAGGCATCCTGCTGGCCTGTCTCGGCGTCCTGATTCTGACGCCGGACGCCCTTCTGATCCGTCTGTCAGGCCTTGATGCTGCGCCGCTTGTCGCCTGGCGCGGATTGGCCATGGGCACCCTCTTTCTGATCGCAGCGATGCTTGCCGGGCAGCTTCGGCTGTTTCCCCGGCTGGTCTCCGGCGTCGGTGTGGCACTGGTTCTAGCGCAATGGGCCAATGCCTCGCTCTTTGCGCCCGGCATTTCGCTGGCCCCCGTGGCGCTGGTGCTGATCGCCGTTGCAACCGTGCCGATCTGGGCCGCGATCCTGTCGCGGGTGCTCTACGGGCAACCAACCCGCCCCGCGACATGGATCACCATCGCGGTGGTCAGCGTCGGAATTGTCGTGGCGATGACCGGCAAGGGCGATCTGGCCATCACGACCAACGCATTGATCGGCGTGGCCTGCGGGCTGGGGGTCGCCGTGAGCCTGGCGCTCAGCTTCACGCTGCTGCGCCACAACCCCGAACTGCCACTGCTGACCGCTGTCGGCACCGGGTCGATGCTGGCTGGCCTGACCGCATTCGCCTTCACCTCACCTCAGGAGATGGCGTCCGGCACCACTTGGGCCATCGCCGTCGCGGCCTTTTTCGTGTTGCCCGCATCCTTTTACCTGATGTCCGAAGCGTCACGTCACACCGCCTCGGTCAATGTCAGCCTTGTGCTGCTGCTTGAAACCGTGCTTGGCCCACTATGGGTCTGGATGGTGATCGACGAAACGCCCAGCGTGCGATTGCTTGGTGGTGCGGCCATTGTCGTCGTGGCGCTTGGCACCTATCTCTGGCACCTCCGCCGCATGGCGTGAAAAAGTCGCGGGCGCGTTCTAGCATTGACCCGCGCAGTTCGGTAAACCGATGCGCATCAAGACACGAGGCCCGGCGATGACAGAAACCATCCTATCCCGCTGCGAAGCGCAGGGCCTGCGCCTGACCGAACAACGGCGCACGATTGCACAGGTTCTGGAAGACGCAACCGATCATCCGGATGTCGAAGAGCTGTATGCCCGCGCCTCGGGGCGCGATCCGAACATCTCGATTGCAACGGTTTACCGAACGGTAAAATTGTTCGAAGAGGCGGGGATTTTGGAAAAGGTCGATTTCGGCGATGGCCGCGCCCGCTATGAAGACGCAGAGCGCGAACATCACGACCACCTGATCGACCTGCACACCGGCAAGGTGATCGAATTCGTCGACCCCGAGATCGAGGCGCTTCAGGAAAAGATCGCGGCCAAGCTGGGCTACACGCTCAAGGGACACAAGCTCGAACTCTACGGTGTGCCGATCAAGAAGTGACCGCCGCGCGTGGGGCCTCTGGCCTCTTGCGAAAAAGAGGCGTAGCTGACCCGCATGCAAACCATGCGCGCCATCTTGTTGATGATCCTCGCGATGGCGCTTCTCGCGCTCAGCGATATGTTCATCAAACTCTCGTCACAGGTGTTTTCCCCCGGGTACGTCATGCTCCTGCTCAGCCTCGGGGGCACACTTTGTTTCATGCTGATCGCCAAATGGCAGGGCGCGCACCTGCTCAGCCGCGATGCGCTGCACCCGTGGGTGCTGGCCCGCGGCGCGCTCGAGATCATTGGCGGATTGGGGCTAGTGATGTCGATCGGAGTGATCCCTCTTTCGCTTTTTGCCGCGATCATGCAGATGGCGCCATTGGTCGTCACTCTGGGCGCTGCTGTGTTTCTCAAGGAACCGGTCGGTCTACGCCGCTGGCTGGCGATTCTCGCCGGGATCATCGGCATGCTGCTGGTCATCCGACCGGGGACCGACGGATTTGAGCCTGCCGCCCTTTTTGCCGTGATGGGTGTCTGCGGATTGGGCTTGCGCGATCTGATCACGCGACTGTCGCCACCGCATATCCCGTCGATTTCACTGGCGACATGGGGGTTTGCCGCAACCATTCCGATCGGGTTCGGTCTGATCCTTGTGTCCCCCGTGCCAAACGACATCACCGCGCTGTCCATGTCACATATGGGTGCGGCAATCCTCGTGACTGCGCTTGGGTATTACGCCGTCACCCAGGCCATGCGCATGGCTCCGGCCGCCATCGTGTCGCCCTTCCGCTACACGCGGCTGATCTTTACCATGAGCCTCGGGATTCTGATCTTCGGCGAACGGCCCGATGGGCTGACCCTGCTTGGAGCCGCCATCATCCTGAGTGCCGGGCTATACGCCCTTTACCGTGAACGCAAACTGGCGCTGGAACAGGATCGGATCAGGAAACAAGCGACCCGTTAGCGCTATCGGGCGCGTTTACTTTGCCTCCGTCCCTGCTATACCGCCGCGCAACTGCAGCTTCATCAGGATCAGGCGCAATGAGCACAATCATCGACATCCACGCCCGTGAAATTCTCGACAGCCGGGGCAACCCGACCGTCGAAGTCGACGTCACCTTGGAAGACGGCACCATCGGCCGCGCCGCCGTGCCCTCGGGTGCGTCCACCGGCGCATACGAGGCGGTGGAAAAGCGCGATGGCGACAAAAGCCGCTACATGGGCAAAGGCGTACTCGAGGCCGTGGCGGCCGTGAACGGCGAAATCGCGGACGAGATCGTCGGCCTCGACGCCACCGAGCAGGTCGGCATCGACCTCGCCATGATCGAACTCGATGGCACCGACAACAAGGGCCGTCTGGGGGCCAACGCCATCCTCGGCGTCAGCCTCGCCGTTGCCAAGGCCGCCGCGGATTTCACCGCACAGCCGCTCTTCCGCTATGTCGGCGGCACCTCGGCGCGGGTTCTGCCGGTGCCGATGATGAACATCATCAATGGCGGCGAACATGCGGACAACCCGATCGACATCCAGGAATTCATGATCATGCCGGTCGCTGCGGACAACATCCGCGACGCGGTGCGCATGGGCTCGGAAGTGTTCCACACGCTGAAGAAAGAACTGTCGGCGGCGGGCATGTCGACCGGTCTGGGCGATGAAGGCGGCTTTGCCCCCGAACTCGGCTCCACCCGCGAAGCCCTTGATTTCATTCTGAAGTCCATCGAGAAAGCGGGCTACACGCCGGGCGACGACATGATGCTTGCCCTCGATTGCGCCGCCACCGAGTACTACAGGGACGGCAAATACGAACTCAAGGGCGAAGGCAAATCGCTGACCTCGGACGAGAACGTGGCCTACCTGCAGGCGCTGGTGAATGACTATCCGATTATCTCGATCGAGGACGGCATGTCCGAAGACGACTGGGACGGCTGGGCGATGTTGACCGAAGTCCTGGGCGACACCGTGCAACTGGTGGGGGACGATCTTTTCGTGACCAACCCCGCACGTCTGGCCGATGGCATTGCGCGTGGCTGTGCGAATTCCATGCTGGTCAAGGTCAACCAGATCGGCACCCTGACCGAAACGCTCAAGGCGGTCGATATGGCCCACCGCGCGCGCTACACCAACGTGATGTCGCACCGCTCGGGCGAGACTGAGGACGCGACGATTGCCGACCTCGCCGTGGCGACGAATTGCGGTCAGATCAAGACCGGCTCGCTGGCACGGTCCGACCGGTTGGCCAAGTACAACCAGTTGATCCGAATCGAAGAGATGCTGGGGGAAACCGCGGAATTCGCGGGTCGGTCGATTCTCCGGGGATAATCGGACTGACGGACCATGCAAAAAATGACAAGGCCGGGTGCTGTGCGCCCGGCCTGTTTTGTGTGAGGTGCGGAAAGACGCGCATACGCGCTCAACTACCAGCGTTCGGGTCCTTGTAGATGCCCTGTTCCTTCAGCGCATCGACCACCTCGGCGGGCATGTACTCTTCGTCGTGTTTCGCAAGAATTTCAGAGGCTTCGAACACACCATTGATGTAACGGCCGGTGCCGACCATGCCCTCGTTCTCGGAAAAGAGATCGGGCAAAACGCCCGTGTACACGACGGGAACCGTGGCCCCGCCATCCGTGACGCGGAACGAAACCGACGATCCCTGCCCCCGGATGATCGACCCTTCCTCGACCAGCCCACCAATGCGGAACACCTCGTTCGGTGCTGGCGGTTCGGCCACGACCTGGCTGGGAGATCGGAAGAAGTTAATGCCGTCCCGCATGCCGTAGCCGATCAGCGCCGTCGACAGGATCAGGGCGACCGTCGCCAGGGCGATCACTTGGATGCGGCGTTGTTTCTTCAACGATTTCAGGGCCATCACGTCCTCCAGGCGAAGCTTGTGCCAATATAGACACGAAATGGGGTTTCGGAAACTGTGCCAGATCAATTTGACGCAGCCGATGATGTGTTTTTCCGACCCAACTTGTCCGAGGTCGCGCCGCGCTTGTCTTAACACTTTTTCAACCGGTCTGGATCAGATTCTTCGTACGAAGAATCTGAGGCCCGCCCATAAAATTCTGGAGTGCGTAGGCTTAGGGAAAACAGGGCGCCAGCATCAGACCCGACGTCTCTTCCAGACCCAGCATCAGATTTGCGTTCTGCAACGCCTGCCCGGACGACCCCTTGGTCAGGTTATCCAGCGCCGCCACGATGATCGCCCGCCCCTCGATCCGGTCTCCCGTGACACCGATATGGCAGAAATTCGATCCGCGCACGTGATGCGTCGACGGCGTCTCGCCAAAGGGCAGCACTTCGATGAACGGCTCATCGGCATAGGCCTTGGTCAGCGCACCATGCACCGCCTGCGGGTCTCCACTGACATAGCAGGTCGCGAGAATCCCCCGGTTCGCCGGGATCAGATGCGGCGTGAACTGAACGCGCACCTCTTCGCCTGCCAAAGCACTGAATTCCTGATCGAATTCCCCCAAATGCCGGTGCGTGCCGCCCACGGAATAGGCGTTGTACCCCTCAGAAAGCTCTGCATGGAGCAGGTTTTCCTTGAGCGACCGCCCCGCACCGGAGACCGCACATTTGAGATCGAGGATGATGTCCTTGAACCCGATCACCTTGTCCGCGATCAAGGGCCGCAGGATATACTGCCCGGTCGCCGCGTTGCAGCCCGTGCCGGCCACCAGCCGCGCCTCGCGGATCGCATCGCGATAGAACTCGGTCAGGCCGTAAACAGCCTCTTTCTGCATCTCGACCGCCGCATGCGGGTTTCCGTACCACTTCTCGTACTCCGCCGGATCCCGCAGCCGGAAATCCGCGGACAGATCCACGATTTTCAGATCATTCGGTAGCTTCGAGATCACCTCCTGGCTGGTCTTGTGCGGCAAGGCACAGAAGCACAGGTCGATGTTGGAAAAGTCGATCTCTTCCCATGTCACAAGTTGCGGCAGATCGAGATGGCGCAGGAACGGAAACACCTGCGCAATCGTCTGACCCGCCTTGGAATTCGCCGCCAGCGCGGCGATCTCCATGTCCGGATGGGTTGCGATGAGGCGCAGAAGTTCGGCTCCGGTATAGCCGCTGGCACCGATGATGGCGATTTTACAGGTCATATGGTCACTCCCAGTGACGAATTTTCTTGAAACAGGATCGGAAGGAACAGGCTCAGGCCGCTTCAAACGTGATCCGTCGTCGCAGGAACTGCGTGGCATGATCCGAAACGCGCTTCGGGTCGCCCGTGGTCAGGAACATCGAGTCCTCCCCCGGCCCTTTCATGTTCGGATGGCGCTCAAGGTAATCGGCCAGCGATTCGGCCACCAGATTGGCCTGGCTGTAGACAGCGACCTCCGGTCCCAGCGCGTCCTGAAAGATCTCCTGCATCAGCGGGTAATGGGTGCAGCCGAGGATGGCCGCCTGCGGGTTGGGCATCTTGCGCTTGAGCGCATCCACATGCGACCGCACCAGAGCTTCGGCGAGGATCATGTCGCCCTCTTCGATCGCATCCACCAGACCGCCGCAGGCCTGCGCTTCGACATCCACACCAATGGCGCGGAAGGCCAATTCGCGCTGAAACGCGCGGCTGCGCACGGTGGCGGGTGTTGCAAACAGCGCCACATGCTGCACCGCCACTTCGCGCGGCGGGGAGTTGTCGCCCCACTGCCGTTCGGTCAGCGCCTCGATCAAAGGCACGAACACGCCCAGCACCCGCTTGTCGCGGGGAATCCAGCTTTCCTGCATCCGCCGGAGCGCCGCCGCAGACGCCGTGTTGCAGGCCAGAATCACCAGATCACAGCCCGCCTCCCACAGCCGTTCGGTTGCCGAACAGGTCAGGGTGTAGACGTCATCAGCATCGCGCACGCCGTAGGGCGCGTGCTTGTTGTCGCCCAGATAGACGAAGGGGACATCGGGCAAACGCCTGGACACCGCGTCCAGCACCGTCAGCCCACCCAGACCGCTGTCAAATACGCCTACCGCCATACTGCCCTCGCGCAATCGGCACGGGGCGGCGTTCAGTTGCGCGCCCGGTGCCGCTCTTCAAACTCGAAGCCGTAGTCATAGGACGCATACGGCGTTGGTGACAGCTCATACGTGGCTTTGCGCAGAAAATCCATCAGCTCTCGCGCGTCTTTTTTGCGGCTGTCGATTACCTGCGCGGGGATCGGCGCACCGATCACGATCCGCACGGGCGTATCGACCCGCTTGCGGAATTCCTGGATCAAAAGACCCATGCGCAGCGTGTAATGCAGATGGCTGGCAAGCTGGAACAGACGGCTGGTGTGGCCGTCGAAATAGATAGGCACCACGGTGGCGTTGGATTTTGCGATCATGCGGGCGGTAAAGCCCCGCCAGCCGGGATCCATCGGTTTGGCAAAGGGGGTGACGGCTGTGGACACGGTCCCCCCGGGGAACACACCAACGCAGCCGCCATCACGCAGGTAGTCCAGCGCCACTTTGCGCGTCTCGATGTTCTGCGCGACCGCCTCTTTGGTCTCATCGAAATTGACCGGCAGGATGATGCGGTCGAGGTCTTCGGCCTTGCGGAAGACCTTGTGCGCCAGAATGCGGAAATCGCCCCGCGTGACCGACAGGATATGGCCAAGGATCAGCCCATCCAGAATGCCGTAGGGATGGTTGGCGATCACGATCAGCGGACCGGTGCGCGGGATATTGTCGAGCGAACCGTCAACCACATCGAGGCTGAGACCATAACGGTCGACCATGACCTCCCAGAAATCGCGGCCTTGCGCGACCTCGTCCTGATACCCGGCAGCCCGCTTGATCAGCGTCAGGCGGCCCGTGGCGTTTTCCATCAGGCGGATCATGGCCCGGCCCGGTTTGGACCGTGCGGAATAGGAGTAGGAAATGTCACGGGCGGCGGAAGACGTCACCAATCAGGCTCCGGAGATATTGGATCGCGCCCAGCTAGCGCGCTCTGATTTATCCGCAAAGATGTAACAGTTCCTTAACGTCCTTATGACGCATCACTCCGCCGCCTGTTTCAAACCTGCCCCGCCCGACCGCAGCACCGCCAACAGCTCCTCGCGCCGTTTCTCGGCCTTGGCGGCATTGGCGTGTTTGACCGGACCGAAGCCTCTGATTTGCATAGGCAATTCGGCCAAAGCCACCAGCGCGTCCATGATCTCGGGCTTGGCCTTGGGCAGCCATTCGCGCATGTCGGCCTCGTATTGCTTGATCAACGCGCGCTCCATGCGGCGCTCGTCGGTGCGGCCGAACGGGTCGAACACCGTGCCCCGCAGCCATTTGAGTTTCGCCAAAAGGCCAAAACCACGCAGCATCCCTTCGCCGTACTGCTTTTTCAGCGGTCGACCGTCCGGTCCAGTCTTGGACAGCATTGGCGGGGCAAGGTGGAAGGTCATCTTGAAGTCACCGCCAAACTGCTCTTCCGCCTTGGCACGGGTTTCCAGATGCAGGCGCGAGACCTCGTATTCGTCCTTGTAGGCCAAAAGCTTGTGATAGCCTTTCGCCACCGCCTCTTTCAGACGGGGGTCCGAGACACCGTCCACCAGCTTACGGTAGCGTTTCGCGTCGCGCGTGCTTTGATATTTTACCAAATGGTCAAATCTGTAAGCGATCTTCTCGTCCAGCGTCTTGGGCAGCGGGATCACCTTGGGCTCGGCCACCCGCGCCGCGTCCTCGGGATGCAGCACCGCCCAGCGGCCAATCTCGAAGGCGCGGATGTTCTTCTCGGACGCCGCACCGTTCAACTCGATGGCCTGCACGATGGCGTCATAGGTCAGCGGCACTAGTCCGCGCTGCCATGCGGCACCGAGGATTATCATGTTGGAAAAGATCGAATCCCCCAGCGTCGCCTTCGCCAGATCGGAGGCATCGAACAGATCGAGCCTGTCCCGCAACCGCGCCTGAAGCGACACCGTCAGGCGGTCGGTCGGCAGAGCGAACTCGGTGTTGCGGGTGAAATCGCCCGTGATGATCTCGTGGCTGTTGACCACCCCACCCGTACGGCCGGTACGCATCAGACCCAGCGTCTTGGCCCCGGCGCTGACCACCAGATCGCCGCCAATGAGCGCATCCGCCTCGCCGGTCGCCACGCGAATGGCGCTGATGTCGGCGGGGGTGTTGGCCAGCCGCAGATGGATATGCACCGCACCGCCCTTCTGGGCGAGGCCCGCCATCTCCATCATGCCGGCCCCCTTGCCGTCGATCTGCGCTGCCTGAGCGAGCACCGCGCCGATGGTGACGACGCCAGTCCCGCCCACACCCGTTACAACGACGTTCCAAGTGCCGTCAATTGTAGGCAGTTCCGGCACAGGCAGGTCCGGCAGGTCGAGCGATGTGGTCGCCGCCTTCTTCACCTGCGCGCCTTCCAGCGTCACGAAGGACGGGCAAAACCCTTTGAGGCAGGAGAAATCCTTGTTGCAGGAGGACTGATCAATCGCCCGCTTGCGGCCCAGTTCGGTTTCCTTGGGCACAATGGACACGCAGTTCGACTGCACCCCGCAATCGCCGCAGCCTTCGCAGACATCCGTGTTGATGAACACGCGCTTGTCCGGGTCCGGAAACTGGCCCCGCTTGCGGCGGCGGCGTTTCTCGGCAGCGCAGGTCTGAATATAGACGATGGCGCTGACACCTTCCGTCTTTGCAAACTTCGCTTGCACGGTTTGCAAATCGGCGCGTTCCGCGAAGTCTATCCCTTGCGGGAAGGACTTCAGGTCCACATCCTCTTTCTCGTCATAGACGACAGCCAGATGTTTCACCCCCATCGCGGTCAGTTCCGCCGCGATCTGCTGCGGTGACAAGCCGCCATCGTTTTTCTGGCCGCCGGTCATGGCGACGGCATCGTTGTAGAGGATCTTGTAGGTGATCGTCGTCCCCGCCGCGATGGCGGCACGAATGGCCTGTACGCCGGAGTGGTTGTAGGTGCCGTCACCAAGGTTCTGGAAAACATGCGGCGTTTTCGAGAACAGCGACTCCCCAATCCAGTTCGCGCCCTCGGCCCCCATATGGGTAAAGCCCAAGGTTTCGCGGTCCATCCACTGCACCATATAGTGACAGCCGATCCCGGCATAGGCGCGGCTGCCCTCGGGCACCTTGGTGGAGCTGTTATGCGGACAGCCGGAACAGAAATACGGCAGACGCGCTGCGATCTCCTGTGCGTTGTCGACTTTTCGCGCCTCATCAATGGCTTGCATCCCAGCCTTGATGCGATCTGTGTCGCGGCCCTCTTCGATCAGGATCTGTCCCAGCTTTTCCGCGATCAGGATGGGGTCCAGCGCCCCACGGGTCGGGAAGAGTTCCGGCCCGTGCATCGACCCTGCCCCGCCGCCCTTGTGCCAGCCCCAGACACGCCGTCCGCGCCGGTCGTCAAAGATGGCCTCCTTGATCTGCACCTCGATCAGCTTGCGCTTTTCTTCGACCACCACGATCAGGTCGAGCCCCTCGGCCCAGTCGTGGAACCCACGCATGTCCAGCGGCCATGTCTGGCCGACCTTGTAGGTGGTGATGCCCAGACGCTCGGCCTCGGCCGCGTCGATGCCCAGCAGAGACAGCGCATGTACCAGATCAAGCCAGTTCTTGCCCGCGGCGACGAACCCGATCTTGGCCCCCGGCTTGCCCCAGATGCGTTTATCCATCTTGTTGGCATGGGAAAACGCCTCGGCGGCAAAGCGTTTGTGGTCGATCATCCGCGCTTCCTGCGCATGGGGCGTGTCGGCAAGGCGGATGTTCAGCCCGCCTTCGGGCATGTCGAACTCGGGCAGCACAAAAGACATCCGGTCCGGACGACCATCGACCACAGAGGTCACTTCGACCGTGTCCTTCATCGTCTTGAGACCGACCCAAAGCCCGGAAAAGCGAGACAGAGCAAAGCCATAGAGGCCGTAATCCAGGATTTCCTGCACCCCGGCGGGAGACACAACCGGCATATAGGCGTCGATCATCGCCCATTCGGACTGGTGCAGCACGGTCGAGGATTCGCCCGTATGGTCATCCCCCATCGCCATCAGCACCCCGCCATGGGGTGACGTTCCCGCCATATTGGCGTGCTTCATCGCATCGCCTGACCGGTCCACCCCCGGCCCCTTGCCGTACCAGAGACCGAAGACACCGTCATACCGCCCCTCTCCGCGCAACTCGGCCTGCTGGCTGCCCCAGAGCGCAGTCACGGCCAGATCTTCGTTCAGCCCTTCCTTGAAGGTCACGTCCGCCGCCTTGAGGAACCGCTCGGCCCGGTGCATCTGCATGTCGACCGCGCCAAGGGGCGATCCTCGATAGCCCGTGACATAGCCTGCCGTGTTCAGACCCACCGCCGTGTCGCGCGCCTTCTGCATCAGCATCAGGCGCACCAGCGCCTGAGTTCCGTTCAACAGAACCGGCGATTTCGTCAGGTCGAACCGGTCGTTCAGAGTGATCTCGGCCTTGGTCATTTGACGCCTCCCCGCGTGAAATGTGCCCGTGTCATCGCACAAATTTAGGTCATAAAGACTGACCTTACCACAATTTTCTTTTGAATTTTCAGTGCAGGATGAAGTTGTCGTTCATATATTCCTTTATGTCATGTAAAGCGGTTCTGACGATGGAAAGTGTGCGCCATGGACTGGGACAAACTCAGAATATTTCACGCGGTCGCCGATGCGGGCAGCCTGACGCATGCGGGGGATGCCCTGCATCTGTCGCAATCCGCCGTATCGCGGCAGATCCGGGCGCTTGAGGAATCGCTGAATACGGTCCTGTTCCACCGCCATGCGCGGGGTCTGATTCTCACCGAACAGGGCGAATTGCTTTTCGACGCCACAAGGTCGATGAACAAGCGCATCGACGCCGCCACCGCCCGCATCCGCGACAGCGAGGAAGAAGTGTTCGGCGAATTGCGCGTCACCACCACCATCGGGTTCGGATCGCTCTGGCTCGCGCCGCGCCTGCCCAAGCTTTACGAGAAATACCCTGATCTGAACATCGATCTGATGCTCGAAGAACGGGTGCTCGACCTGCCCATGCGCGAGGCGGATGTGGCGGTGCGCATGAAGGAACCCAGCCAGGCCGACCTGATCCGCAAGAAACTGATGTCGATCCGCATGCGGCTTTACGCATCGCCCGAGTATCTGGCCCAGAACGGCACACCCCAAACCATCGAGGACATGTCAAAGCACCGGTTGATCTGCCAGAATCCCCGCGCGGCGCAGGTGAGCGCGGGCATGATCATGGTGCAACAGCTTCTGGCCTATGACATCAAGTCCACACTGACGGTGAACAACTACTTCGGCGTACTGCAATCGGTCCTGTCGGGGCTCGGGATCGGTGTGCTGCCGGATTACATCATCGAGGATTTCCCGACCATCAAACGGGTTCTGACCGATGTGGAGTCGGCAGAAGTACCTGTTTTCCTTGCATATCCCGAAGAGTTGCGACAGTCGAAACGGATCGCCGCCTTTCGGGATTTCGTGCAGGAGGAGATCTTCACCCACCGTCAGACACGCAAGGCGTTAGAGGGCGAATAGGCAACGCAAGTGTGACCCATGCGCCTCACGCATAACGGGAATGACATATGTACGAGGCTAACCCTCTTGCCATGTCACGGAGCGATGACATATTTGGCACATATGAGATGGAACGCGGAATTGCGCATCATCTTCATACCTCCCTGTTGGACTTCGGCCGAGCTTTGGCTCGGCCTTTTTTTTGGCCCGTTTCCAGGAGGACAATCGCATGACCGGTGACAGAACCCACATGTGCACCTGCGCCAAGATGCGCTGGCGGATCGCTGCGGACGCCCCGGGCACACATCTGGTCTGCTACTGCGCCGACTGCCAGACCGCTGCCCGGTTTCTGGATCACCGGATCGCGCGTCTGGACTCCGAGGGTGGCAGCGAGATCTTCCAGACTCTGCCTGCCCATTTCGAATTCGAGACGGGGCGCGAGAACCTTGCCGTTCTCCGCCTCAGCCCCAAAGGACTGCTGCGATGGTATGCCGGGTGTTGCGGCACGCCGATTGCCAACACCCTTGCAACGCCGACCCTGCCCTTTGTCGGCGCGATCCTTCCTCCCGGCACCGAGGGCTACGGCCCCGTCACGGCGCTGGTGAACACCGTAGGCACTGCCGGGCACATCAGGGAAACCGGTGTTCTTGGCGCGCATCTGTCCATCATGGGCCGTATCTTACGCGCATGGCTTCTGGGCAAACGCGGATCACCCTTTTTCGCGCCTGATGGCGCGCCGGTGGTGCAGCCGCGCATCCTGACCCCGCAAGAGCGCAATGCCGCACGTCCGACATGACACCCAGACGAAAAACGGGCGGTGCTATCTACACCGCCCGTGTGCAGAGGGATAAAACGGTGATGTCAGCCGTCCGCCTTGGCCTGCTGCGCCAGACGTTCCGCAATGCCGTCGCGGGACAGGGATGATTTCGGCGCGCCGGACGCCTTGTGTTTTTCCAGAGCGCGGATGCTGACATAAGCAAAGGCCAGCACGAACCCCAAAGTGCCGAAGGTGAGAATTCCAAGTCCATACGTCATAGTCTTCTCCTTTCGTTGATACTAAAAGGGCTACGACCAACCGCAACAGCCGGATCAAAGGTTTTCAGAAAAATTGTTATTTATCAGCAGCATGCAAATGTATACTTAAAATACAGCTTATTTCACCGGCACATCCGTCACGCGACGATCAAAATGACGGCAAGCCAGAACACAGCAAGGCCGATCAGGCCGAATTGCCCCGCAAAAAACGACAGAGCCGCCAACAGCCCAAGAACCCCGGTCACGATCAGAGCCTGCCGGGCTGCCGGTTGCGCGGCAAGACGGGCCTCGACATCGGACAGGTCACGTCCGGGCCACGGGCCCGCAATCAGCGCCGCAGTGACGAGCCGGCAATGCCGACCGATTTTCAGCAGTGTTTCCGGCATGCTCCAATCCCGGCGCGGATGATCGCGGGAACGCTACCACACGGATATTTTTCATCGCAAGGTTCAAGACCTTTCAACCGCATCAAGCTTGGCGTAAAGACGGCGCACAAAGCCTTGAGGATGCCGATGCAAGACCCTGCCATCACCGAAGAGATCATCTCCGCCCACGGCATCAATGCCGACGAATACGCCGAGATCCTGCGGATCATGAACCGCGAACCCACGTTCACCGAACTGGGCATCTTTTCCGCGATGTGGAACGAGCACTGTTCCTACAAGTCGTCCAAGAAATGGCTGCGCACCCTGCCCACCACAGGCCCTCAGGTCATTTGCGGCCCCGGCGAAAACGCGGGCGTGGTCGACATCGGCGACGGTCAGGCGGTGGTCTTCAAGATGGAAAGCCACAACCACCCGTCCTATATCGAACCCTATCAGGGCGCGGCCACCGGTGTCGGCGGCATCCTGCGCGACGTCTTCACCATGGGCGCACGGCCGATTGCGGCAATGAACGCGCTCAGCTTCGGCGAAAAGGACCACCCCAAGACGCGCCGTCTGGTGCACGGCGTGGTCGAGGGCATTGGCGGCTACGGCAATTGTTTCGGAGTGCCAACCGTAGGCGGCGAAGTGCGCTTTCACCCGGCCTATAACGGCAACTGTCTTGTAAACGCCTTTGCCGCCGGTCTCGCGGATGCGGACAAGATTTTCTACTCGGCCGCCAGTGGCGTGGGCCGCCCGGTGGTCTATCTCGGTGCCAAGACCGGCCGCGATGGTGTCGGCGGTGCAACCATGGCCTCGGCCGAATTCGACGACACGATCGAGGAAAAGCGCCCCACCGTTCAGGTCGGTGACCCGTTCACCGAAAAGCGCCTGATGGAAGCCTGCCTTGAGCTGATGCAGACCGGGGCCGTGATTTCGATTCAGGACATGGGCGCGGCGGGCCTCACCTGTTCCGCGGTCGAGATGGGCGACAAGGGCAAACTGGGCATCCGGCTTGATCTCGAAAAGGTGCCGCAGCGCGAGGCGAACATGACAGCCTACGAGATGATGCTGTCGGAATCGCAGGAACGGATGCTGATGGTTCTGGACCCCGCCAAGGAACCCGAAGCCCGCGCGGTGTTCGAAAAATGGGATCTGGATTTCGCCATCGTCGGCGAAACAATTGCCGAAGATCGTTTCCTGATCATGCACAATGGCGCGGTGAAAGCCGACCTTCCGCTGTCGCGCCTGTCGTCTTCTGCCCCGGAATACGACCGCCCGTGGGTGCCGTCCGAAGCGCCTGCCGCACTGGATGACGTACCAGCGGTCGATCCCATTGACGCACTGAAGGCGCTGATCGGCAGCCCGAATTACTGCGCCCGCAACTGGGTGTTCGAACAATATGACAGCATGGTCATGGCCGACACGGTCGAAGGTCCGGGCTGGGGAGCGGGTGTGATCCGCGTGCATGGCACCGACAAGATGCTGGCCTTCACGTCGGACGTGACGCCGCGCTACGTCAAGGCGAACCCGGTCGAAGGCGGGAAACAGGCCGTCGCCGAGGCGTTCCGCAATCTTTGCGCGGTTGGGGCCAGGCCGCTGGCGACCACAGACAACCTGAATTTCGGCAACCCGGAAAAGCCCGAGATCATGGGCCAATTCGTTGGTGCGCTGCAAGGCATTGGCCGCGCCTGCGAGGCGCTGGACATGCCGATCGTGTCCGGCAACGTGTCGCTTTACAACGAAACCGATGGTCAGGCGATCCTGCCCACCCCGACGATTGGTGCGGTCGGTCTGATCGCAGCCGGTGAAGAGCCGATCCTCGGCCGCGCCCGCGACGGGCATGTGGCACTGGTTGTCGGCGAGTCGCAGGGCCATCTGGGCCAGTCCGCGTTGCTTTACGAAGTGTTCAACCGCGAAGACGGCGACGCGCCTGCGGTCGATCTGATCGCCGAGCGCCGCAATGGTGATTTCATCCGCGACAATCGCGACCTGATCAACGCCTGCACCGATCTGTCGGATGGCGGTCTGGCTCTTGCCGCGTTCGAGATGGCCAGCGGGTCGGGCGTCGGCGTGGTGATCGACGAGACCGATCAAGCCAAGCTCTTTGGCGAGGATCAAGGGCGTTACCTTGTCGCCTGCAACTTCGATCAGGCCGAGGCGCTTGTCGTGGCCGCCGGTCAGGCCGGTGTGCCGATTGCCTCGGTGGGCCGTTTCACCGGCGACACGGTCAAACTGGGTGGATCGGCTGCACCGCTGGAGGACCTGACCAGCCTGCACCGCAGCGCGTTTGCCGGGCATTTCGGCTAAGCCCGCACGCCCATACGCGTCGACGCGTATGGGCTTTCCGTTGATGGAAAGCCGCCCCGGCCCTTAAAGCAGTGCCGTCAACCGGGCCTTTTCTCCCAGATCGTCCGGGCGCGAAATCGCCTCGGCCAGTTCTTCAAGCGACTGGATCGAATGCCCGGCCCGAAAACTGTCCACATGCGGCAGCATCGCACGAATGCCGGTCGCCCTTGGCGCAAACCCATCCCAGCGCAGCAGCGGGTTCAGCCAGATGAGGCGGCGCGAGGAGAGGTGCAGCCGTTCCATCTCTTTCTCAAGCGCCCCCGCATCGTCCCGGTCCAGACCGTCGGTGATCAGAAGCACCACAGCACCCTGCCCCATCACCCGGCGCGACCAGTCGCGGTTGAAGGCGTGCAGGCATTGGCCGATCCGCGTGCCGCCTTCCCAATCCTGCGCCTCGGCCCCAGCCGCCTTGAGCGCGGCATCCACATCACGGGTCGCCAGATGGCGGGTGATGTTGGTCAGGCGGGTGCCGAAGGTGAAGGCATGAACCTTGGCCCAGCCCGCGCCTTTCTCGTTGGCGACGGCGTGCAGGAAATGCAGCACCATGCGGGAATACTGGCTCATCGAGCCGGAAATGTCGCAAAGCACCACCAGATTGGGCCAGCGCGGGCGCGGCGTCTTGCGGGCGATGGTGCGGATCTCACCGCCCTGCCGCATGGATTTCATCAGCGTGCGCCGGTAATCCGCCTGTTTTCCCAGCACCGACGCTTTGCCCCGCCGCGACGGGATCGGTTTGACCGGCAGCTTCAATCGCGCCAGCATGCGCTTGGCCTCGGCCACTTCGGCGGTGCTCATCTGTTCGAAATCGAGTGTGCGCAGCTTTTCCTCGGCCGACATGGTCAGGGTCGAGGTGATCTCGATCTCGGTGCCCTCTTCGGACTGTTCGTTCTCGGGGACCTCGGGCAGCAGATCATCGAGCAGCGCCTGCGCGGCACGCTTTTCGCCGGAGGCTGCGGATTTCTCTTCCTGCACGCCGCGGATCGCGGGCAGCATGAAGGACATCATGTGTTCCAGATAGCGCGGGTCGCGCCAGTAAAGCCGGAACACCTGGGCAAAGATCACCCGGTGTTCGGGGCGGTTCACGAAACAGGCGTGCAGCGTCCAGAAGAAATCCATCCGTTCGGTGAACCCCGCCGCCTCGACCGCGCGGATGGCGTCGATCACCCGGCCCGGCCCGATGGGCAGACCGGCCCGGCGCAGGGCACGGGCGAAGTGGATGATGTTCTGCGCCAGACGCGGGTTGTCGGGCAGTTCGAGGGGGATGTATTCGGCCATTACAGGGCCGACCGGGGACGCTGTCCCCGAATCCCCAAGGTATTTTCAGCCCAAAGAAGCATCATACCGGTTCGAGCGTTGCCTTGGCCTCGTCTAGAAGGCGTTTGGCCTCGGACCCCTGCAGTTTCTGGATGTCATCCTGGTATTTCAAAATGGCGCCAAGCGTGTCGGAGATGACTTCCGGCGACAGGTCGATCACGTCGAGCGCCAGCAGGCATTTGGCCCAGTCGATGGTTTCGGCCACACCCGGTTTCTTGAAGATGTCCTCGGTGCGCAGGCGCTGCACGAAGGCGACGATTTCACGGCTCAGCGTTTCCGAGGCCTCCGGCGCGCGGGTGTTCAGGATCTCCACCTCGCGGGCGAAATCGGGGTAGTCGACCCAATGATAAAGGCAACGGCGCTTAAGCGCATCGTGCACCTCGCGCGTGCGGTTGGAGGTCAGGATGACGATGGGCGGCTCGGGCGCGGTGATCGTGCCCATCTCGGGGATGGTCACCTGGAAGTCGCTGAGGGCTTCGAGCAGGAAAGCCTCGAATGGCTCGTCGGTGCGGTCCAGCTCGTCGATCAGCAGCACCGGCGCGCCATTGGCATCGGGGCGCATCGCCTCAAGCAGCGGGCGTTCCACAAGGAAGTCGGGGCCGAAGAGTTCGCGCTGCAGCATCTCGCGGTCGGCATTGCCCGCCGCTTCGGCCGTGCGGATGGCAATCATCTGCGCGGGGAAGTTCCATTCGTAGACGGCACTGGACGCGTCCAGCCCTTCGTAACATTGCAACCGGATCAGCTTGCGGCCCAGCGACGCCGCCAGCGCCTTGGCGATCTCGGTCTTGCCGACGCCCGCCTCGCCTTCGAGAAACAGCGGACGGCCCAATCTGAGCGAAAGGAACACCACCGTGGCCAGCGCCCGCCCGCAGACATAGCCGGTGTCGGCCAGCATGGATTGAACGGCGTCGATACTGTCGGGTGTCTGCATTGGATCCTCCTCTTTGGGGACTTGCTGCCCCGTGCCCGCCCCCAAGGTCAATAGCGCCAAGGTCGCACGTGACGTCCCCGAATTGACGCCGCAGAGACGACCTGACACAGTTTCTGCGTTGTTTTTCCTGACCCAAGGCCACCGCCCCCGTGACGATCACCGCTGTTCTCTGTGTCCGCAACGAGGCGGCGTTCCTGCTGGATTGGCTGGCCTGGCACCGCAGCGTCGGGATCACGGATTTCGTTGTCGTCTCGAACGAGTGCGACGACGGGACCGACGCGATGCTCGACCGGCTCGAAGCTCTGGGCTGGCTCACGCATCTGCGTAACGCCCCGCCCTATGGAAACGGCGGCATCCAGTTCAGCGGGCTGAAACTGGCGGGCAAGACCGAGGCCGTGCAGCAGGCCGATTGGCTGATCACCCTCGACATCGACGAATTCGTTAATGTCCATGTCGGAGACCGGACCCTGCCCGCCTTGATCGCGGCCCTGCCCGAGGCCACGGCGATCACGCTGACCTGGCGCAATTTCGGCAATGGCGGTGTGATCGCCTATGACGACGCGCCTGTGCCGCTGCAATTCACCCGCGCCGGACCGCGCCCGCTTCTGTGGCCGTGGCGGGCGGCGATGTTCAAGACGCTCTATCGCAACGACCGGACGTATCGGAACCTTGGCGTACACCGTCCGCGCAACCCCGTCGAAGACCGGCTGGCACAGGCGCGCTGGTTCGATGGCGACGGGCGTGCACTGCCGGCCGAAATGGCGGTGGGGCGGATTTTTTCGGATTACCGCCTGCCGCAGCACGGGCTTGTGCAGCTCAACCATTATCCTTTGGGATCGGTCGAGAGCTTTGTGCTCAAGGCCGACCGGGGGCGTGCGGTGCACAGTGACGACCGGCTGGGACTGGACTATTGGGTGGAGCGCAACCTCAACACCGACGAAGACCGCACAGCCCTGGACCTGTGGGAGCGCGCCCGGCCGATCCGCGCCGAGCTTGCGACCGATCCAACGCTGGCCTCCCTGCACGCAAGCGCCGTCGACTGGCGCAAGGCACGGCTTGCCGCGCTTCTGGAACAGGACCTGTTCCGCGATCTTTACGGCAGGCTCCTGATGACACCTCCGTCGCACCCCCTGCCAGATGCGGTTGCGCAGCAGCTTGTGCAGTTCGCGCAGCGTGCGCCGCAGAGCGACGGGGAAACATCATAGTCTGCCCTGCATTTTGGCGCAATTCTGCCCAAATTCCTGGTTAATCCCTGAGAGAAACGCAGACTTGTCATCAGGCGCGCGACAATAAGGACCACTGAACCATGCAGGACGGCGACGATCCGTATACAGTTTCCCTGGCCGACCTCAGCCCCGCGCAATGGCTCGAGGAGATGCAGGAGATCGGTGACGCCTGCGGGTTTTTCGAACCGCTGGGCCGGCATCACAATGCCGCTTTCGTGGAAAAGGGCGACACGCTTCTGGTCAGTTTCGAGTCGCTGCCCGCCATCCAGACCCTGTCCTCCGACGCGCGCCCGATCGGATTTGATCTCGCGCAGGCCAATGACTGGTCCTGCCTGACGGTGATCGCCAATCGCGACACCTGGTTCCGCGCTGCCGAGGTCTACGGCTTTTTCGACCAGATGACCGATGACGGCTTCTTCGACGATTTCGACAAGGTGATCTTTTTCGGAGCCGGGCCGTGCGGCTATGCGGCCTGCGCCTTTTCGGTGGCGGCTCCCGGTGCAACGGTGATCGCGCTTGAGCCGCAGGCGACGCTGGACCCGCGTGTCACGGAATGGGACGACCGGTTCACCGACATGCGCCGGACCGACTTTACCGACCGCTACGGATTTGCCCCCGACATGCTCGAAGCCGCGTCGGACGCATATGTGATCTACGATCCCAGCGACCGCCTTGGCGCAATGCACGCGGCGCTGTTTCAACGCACGGGTGTGAGCCGCTTCCGCGCGCGGCATCTGGGTGGCGGCATGCAGATGAACCTGGCGCAGATGGGCGTTCTTGGACGGCTTGTCACGTCCGCTGCCAAAGGAACGCTGAACAGCAGCACGTTCGCAAAGCTTTACCGGGCGCGGCGCACCCATGCGACGTATTGCAAAAAGCTGTTTGCCGTGCTCGAAACCGAGGATCGGCACAGCCTTGCCGAGGCGGTATGCGCTTATATCGTCGATCAGTTCGGAGCACCGCGTTATCGTCGCAAGCTCAAGGCTTACCGTCAGGACGTCACGCAAGACGGTCCGTCCGATCCGGGAAACGAGCCCTAGATTAGACGCGGTCGGCATGCTACGCGGCAGGCATGACAGATACGATCACGATCCGCACCCCCGATGACTGGCACCTGCACCTGCGCGATGGCGCGATGTTGCGCGCCGTGGCCCCGGAAACCGCCCGGCATTTCGCCCGCGCGATCATCATGCCGAACCTTGTGCCCCCCGTCGTCACCGGCGCGGATGCCGCTGCCTATCGTGACCGCATCCTTGCGGCGCTGCCAGAGGGGTCTGGCTTCACGCCTCTGATGACGCTCTACCTGACCGAAGACACCGACCCCGCGGACCTTGCGCAGGCCCATGCCGACGGGCTGATCACGGCGGTCAAGCTTTATCCCGCCGGGGCCACCACCAATTCGGCCTCGGGTGTTACGAATTTCGACAAGGTGCGCCCGGTGCTGGAGACGATGGCAGACATCGGCTGCCCGCTCTGTGTGCATGGCGAAGTGGTGGACAGCGACATCGACATTTTCGACCGCGAAGCAGTGTTCATCGAGCGGGTGCTTGATCCGATCCGCCGCGCCACCCCCGGACTGCGGGTTGTGATGGAGCACATCACGACAATTCAGGGTGTGGAATATGCGTCGGAAGGTGGGCCCGAGCTTGGGGCCACGATCACGACGCATCACCTCGTGATCAATCGCAATCATATCCTCGCCGGAGGGATCAAGCCGCACTACTACTGCCTTCCCGTCGCCAAGCGCGAGGAACACCGGCTTGCCCTGCGCCGCGCTGCAACCAGCGGCGATCCGACCTTTTTCCTTGGCACCGACAGTGCGCCGCACACGGACGCGAACAAGCTTCTGCCCTGTGGCTGTGCGGGCTGTTTCACCGCAACCAACACGCTGTCCATCCTGGCCGAGGTGTTCGAACAGGACGGCGCGCTGGACCGGCTGGAAAGCTTCACCAGCCTGAACGGCCCCAAATTCTACCGTCTGCCGCCGAATGACAGCACGATCACTTTGACCAAGGGCGATCCGGTCTCGTATCCCGACCACATCGACACCGGCGATGGCCCGGTGACCGTGTTCGATCCGTTGATGCCCCTGCATTGGCAGGTCTCAACCTAACGCGGCTTGCACCGCAGGTCTTATGACGCTGAAAGCGCCCATTGTGTGGGCGTGACACGTTGGTGTGCCCGCAAAACCGGCACAACCGTGCATTCCCCGGAAAATTTGACCGACGCCTTACGACTTTGGTCGTAATCGCGCTACCATGGTGATGGGAGGACAAGCGCGAAAGGGCCTCCCATGGAGCAGTTGATTGACGCCTTGCTGGACTGGATCGGCGATCACAGCCAATACGACACGGCGAACCTGCCGCATCCGATTGTTCTTCAACTGACACCGCAGGAACTGACGCGCGAATACTACACTGGCGTTGCGCATCTCATGCCGGATGACGGTGTCGATGAGCGTGTAAACGCGCTCTACGCGGCGACAGACGGCCCCTACGGCACGATCTATCTTCTGTCGGCTGAAACCTATACCGATGTCGAACATTTCGACGATCCGATGGACAATCCGCTGTGGCGCGAGGTCCTGCTGCACGAGCTGGTACACCACGTGCAATGGCAAAGCGGTGCAGCAGATGCGTGGCTCTGCCCGGCGCAGGGCGAGACGGAAGCCTATGCTCTTGGAGGGCGCTATCTCAAGGATCAGGCGGCAGACGATCCGATGCCGAACCGCAATTTCTGGGGCATGGTCTACAGCCGCTGCTGACCCCATCCAGAACCCCAGGACCTGGCTGTCAGGTGTCCTGAGATCCGCAAAAAGAATCAGCTTGCCCCCTCAAAACCGGTTTGTCTGCCTAATTCCTGTGCATCTGCGACGGGTGTCAGACCCATGCGCCGCACCCTCAACTTACTGATTTTCTGCACATTCCCCGGCCAGACCGATCTCATGTCATCAACCGGATAGAGTGTAAACCTAAGATTACAATTGCTACTGTCAGTTTTTTATTACACACTGGGTCAAAATGTCTTCAATGAGGTTCCCGGTCGGCTGTCTAGGGGTGCAGGCCGATCGAAACGGGCGCTCCGCCCAAGTCTCTAGCGCTCCAAAACCAACTCGAACCAACCCGAAGAAGGAGTTCAAAAATGTCTGCAGACGACGAAGACAAGGTCTGGCCGACCGGTTTGACCTTGAAGGAAGCTGAGGAAGTCCACAGCTATCTTATTGATGGTACACGCGTTTTCGGTGCGATTGCACTCTTGGCGCATTTCCTCGTTGCCGTGTCCACACCGTGGCTCGGATAAGGGAGACCCAGCATGAATAACGCAAAAATGTGGCTCGTCGTCCCCCCAGCGGTGGGCGTTCCCGTGTTTCTCGGTGCGGTTGCCGTAGGCTCGTTTGCAGTGCATGTCGCTGTGCTGAGCAACACGTCCTGGGTTGCGGACTTCCTGTCCGGTCAAGAACTGGGATCAGGTGACATGGCAGCGGCCAAGATGCTTGTTCCGGACGCCAACACCGCAAAGGCCAGCTATGCTGTGCCGCAGACGGATGGCAGTCTTGCTGTGACAATCATTCTGCCGGACGGTTCCTCGACACAAGCGGTGATCCAGCCGTCGCAGTTGCAACCTCAGTTGTGACCGCATCCTAGCACTGCGGACCCGGTATAGAAGCCGGGCCCGCATTTCCCGGATTTCAGCCGCAGGTCCGTGTTCGGGACGGCGCGGCGCTGAAAAAGGTGCACCGGAATGTTCGACTACCGTCGCATCGTTCTGCACAGATTGGCGACCATCGGTCCCCGCTATCTGCCGTTTGCAGATGTCGCTTCTGACCGAATACCACTGTCACGCCTGCTGCGTCTGTCACTGTTCCAGGTGACCGTCGGCATGGCGCTGGTTCTGCTGGTCGGAACGCTGAACCGCGTGATGATCGTCGAACTGTCGGTTCCGGCCAGCCTTGTCGGCACGATGCTGGCGCTGCCCATCATCTTTGCCCCCTTCCGGGCCCTGATCGGGTTCAAATCCGATACCTACAAATCCGCGCTGGGCCTGCGTCGCCTGCCCTATATCTGGAAAGGCACGCTGTACCAGTTCGGTGGCTTTGCCATCATGCCCTTCGCCTTGCTGGTCCTGTCCGGCTATGGCGAGGCCTACGATGCCCCGCGCTGGATCGGGTACAGTTCCGCCGGACTGTCCTTCCTGCTCGTCGGCGCGGGCGTGCACATCGTGCAGACCGTGGGCCTTGCCCTTGCCACTGATCTTGTAGAAGAGGCCGACCAGCCCAAGGTGGTCGGCCTGATGTATGTCATGCTGCTCTTCGGCATGGTTCTGAGCGCACTTGTCTACGGTCTTCTGCTGGAAGAGTATTCGCCGGGCCGACTTATTCAGGTGATCCAGGGATCGGCCGTGGTGACCGTCGGGCTGAATTTCCTCGCCATGTGGAAGCAGGAAGCCCGCGACCGCGTCCGCGCGCAGGCGATGGCTGCGGCCCCCGATCTGGCGTTCCGCGACGCCTGGGCGCAATTGATGCTGAATGCGGGCATGCTGCGGCTTCTGGCCGTGATCGCCCTTGGCACCTTCGGCTTCGGCATGGCGGATGTGCTTCTCGAACCCTATGGCGGCGAAGCTCTGGGCCTCTCGGTTGCCAGCACGACGAAACTCACGGCTCTGCTGGCAGGTGGCACCCTGCTGGGGTTCGGCATTGCGTCGCGCACGCTGGGCAATGGCGGCGCGCCCTCCTCGACATCGCTGACCGGCGCGCTGATCGGTATTCCCGGCTTTGCCGCCATCATCTTTTCCGCCTATGGCGGCGGCACCACAGCCTTTCTGGCCGGAACCCTGATGATCGGCCTTGGCGCGGGGCTATTCGGCCATTCGACCCTGACCGCCACGATGCGCGGCGCGCCCAAGGAAAAGGTCGGGCTGGCACTTGGAGCCTGGGGCAGCGTGCAGGCCAGCGCCGCAGGGATCGGCATGGCTCTGGCAGGATGGGCACGCGACATTATCACGGCGATGCCCGCCGACGGAGATGGTTTTTCGGTGGAAACACCCTACAATGTAGTATTCTCGATGGAGATGGCGTTCCTTCTGCTCGCCGTTCTCCTGATTTTCCCGCTCGCGGGCCGGGGTGACCTGTCACGGGGCACACGTGCTGCAGCATCCTCGCAATCCAACCCGGTGGAGGCACCATGACGACTATTATCACCCGGTACTTCGACAGCGCAGATCAGGCCCAGTCCGCAAAACGCGAACTCATGTATACGTATAACGTGCCGCCTGCCATCATCCGGATTTATTCCGGCAAAAAGGATTTGGCCAAAACCCTGCAGGCCGCTGATGTCGTGCCCGAAACGGCAAAGGCCTATGAGGACCGGATGTCCCCTGGTGGGGCGGTGCTGATGGTGCGCGGCAAGTACACGCCGCTTGGCGTGGCCAAGATCACCCGTAAGGTCGCCGCCGAAAAAGGTGCGGTGGCCATGGGCGACCTCAACCAGGACCATTTCGTCAAGGATGCGCGCGGACGCGGGCTGAGCATCCTGCCCGAACATCCGCATATTCTGCTTCGACAGAAAGACCCGTCCGAGCGCAATCACTACATGGCGGACTGGCCGATCCCCCTGATCAGCCGCCGCAAGCCCTATGACGAGATGGCGATCCCCCGCCATGGCCGCATGGCAGACTGGCCAATCCCCCTGCTCAGCCGCCGCAAACCGGCCGACAAGTTCGCCTTCCCGCGTCACGCCCGCATGGCCAATTGGCCGATCCCCCTGATCAGTCAGCGCAAGCCCTGGGACAAATTCGCCTTTCCCCGTCACGCGCGGATGGCGAACTGGCCAATCCCTCTGATCAGCCGACGCAAGCCTTGGGACAAATTCGCCTTTCCGCGTCACATGCGGATGGCCAACTGGCCGTTCCCGCATCTGATCAACGGCAAACAAGGCACCAACGCGCTTATTCCCGGCGGTCCTCGCATGGCGGATTTCCCGATCCCGCTGCTAAGCAAGCGCGAACCGTTCGACAAGTCGATCTTCCCGCGCCACGCCCGGATGGCCTCGTTCCCGATCGGGCTGATCAGCCGACGCAAGCCGTTTACCGGCTCGGTCATCCCGAAACACGGGCATATGGCCAATATGATCCTGCCGCTGGTGGTCCGCCGCGAAGAGACCAAAGGCAAGGGCTGGTCGTTCTCCCGTATGCTCGGTCTGCCCACGGTAACGCGTCGCTGAAGCACCACATAACTGACAAACCAAATGGCGGGCGACCTACGCGGGTGCCCGCCCTTTTCCTCTGCGGCAAAACCCGCTAGAGCGGCGCAAACTGCCCCGGAGTGCTGCCATGATCCCCACCTCCTACCCGTCCCCCGAAGAGATCGCCCGCCTGACCGCGCGGATGCTGCTCGAGATCGGCGCAGTCAACTTCCGGCCCGAAGACCCGTTCATCCTCGCCTCCGGCCTGCCCTCGGCCACCTATATCGACTGCCGCAAGCTGATCTCGTTCCCGCGCATCCGGTCGACCCTGATGGATTTCCTGACCGTGACGGTCATGCGCAATGCCGGGTTCGAAGCGTTCGACAACATCGCCGGTGGCGAAACGGCCGGCATCCCCTTTGCCGCGCTGGTCGCGGAACGCATGGCGCTGCCCATGACCTATGTCCGCAAGAAGCCCAAAGGCTATGGCCGCAACGCCCGCATCGAAGGCGCCATGGCCGAAGGCCAGCGCGTGCTGCTGGTCGAAGACCTGACGACCGACGGTGGATCGAAGCTGAGCTTTGTGGATGCCATCCGTGAAACCGGCGCCACCTGTGCGCATACGGCAGTGATCTTTTACTACGACATCTTCCCGGAAACGACGAAGACGCTGGGTGATCACGGCGTGACGCTGCACCATCTCTGCACATGGTGGGACGTGCTGGCCGAAGCCCGTGCGCAGGGGGCCTTCGATGCCGCCACGCTGACCGAGGTCGAAGACTTCCTCAAAGCGCCCCGCGCTTGGCAGGACGCCCGGAAGTAACCGCGCTCAGCATCTGGCACCCAAGGGTCTGCCGTAAGGCACCGATGAGATCGTCCAGCGTTTCGGCATCGACATAAAGTCCCCCCGTCCGATCCGCGAGGCACCGCGCCACTGGTTCGATATTGCTCTCCTGCGGCTGGTCGGGCCAGGCAAAATGCTCTCCGCGCACGCGGAACCCGATGACATGCACCGTCATGTCGGCACCAGCCGCCAGATCGGCGGCCAATTGGCAGGGAGATCCGCCACAGGTCTCCTTGCCGTCGGTCACCAACACGATCTCACCCGGTTTGGTCTCGTAGTCCAGCACCTGTGCTGCCGCCGCGATGGCCTCGGTCAAAGGGGTCTCGCCCGCCGGGTGCAGGCTGTCGATCTCGGAAATGATCCGATCCGCGGCATCCGCCTGGGGTGTAAAGCGCACCACCACGCTGGCGCAGCTTTCCTGCCGCCCGAACCCGTAGGTCACCAATCCGATCCGCCGCGCCGGCGCGACCTGCGGCATCACGGTGCGCACCGCACGCCGCGCGTCAAAGATGCGCGGCTCGTCCATCAGGTTGAACCCCATCTCGGCCATCGACCCCGACCCGTCGAACACCACCATCGCATCCCGGGTACAGGTCTCTTGCGCATGGGCCGGCACCAGACCCACGGCAGACACCACCAACGCGCTCAGAATCGGTCTCATGATCTGTGTGCCTTTCCCTTGGGTCATCACAGGCTCGCACAGGCCCGGTCGGTCTGTAAACGAATTGTAACAGGGGCAAGCCTCTGCTTGCACCGTGTTACCTTGGTCACAGCGAGTCGCCCCCTCCACCAGATGTTGACGAAGCGCGCCGAAATCTCGCAAGATACTGCAAGCACGCCCGGAACGCATCTTTTCCACAGGATATACATTTTGCCCTTCTCAGGACATATCGCTACCCCGGTTGCGGGGACAGACGGGGGTGGAGCATGAACGAAATCACGACATTCAATCCGACCGGGGCCGAGATCACGAACCCGGAAACGATGCCGCACTCGATCGAGGCCGAACAGCAATTGCTGGGTGCGATCCTGACCAACAACGACGTGTTCGACCGCATCGCGTCGATCATCGGACCGCAGCATTTCTACGATCCGGTCCATGCGCGGATCTATGAAATCGCCGCGGCGCGGATCGCCAAGAACAACCTCGCCTCGCCGGTCACCCTCAAGGCGTTCATGGAGGATGACGAGGGCCTCAAGGAACTGGGCGGTCCGGCCTATCTTGCTCGGTTGGCCGGGGCTGCGATCAGCTCTTTCGCCGTGCGCGATTACGCACAGATGATCTATGATCTGGCCGTGCGCCGAGATCTCATCGCGCTGGGGCGCGACATCAGTGCCAAGGCAGCCAAGGTCGATGTCTCTTCCGAACCGCGCGAACAGATCGTCGAAGCCGAACAGGCGCTCTACAAGATGGCCGAACAGGGCCGCAGCGAAAGCGGATTTCAAAGCTTTCTCAAGGCGGTAACGGACGCTGTTAATGTCGCGAACGCCGCCTATCAGCGCGAAGGTGGACTGGCAGGCATCTCGACCGGGCTGGTCGACATGGACCGCAAGCTTGGTGGTCTGCACAAATCCGACCTGCTGATCCTTGCCGGACGCCCCTCCATGGGCAAGACGTCGCTTGCCACCAACATCGCCTTCAACATCGCCAAGGCCTATCGCAAGGGCATCCGCCCGGATGGCACCGAAGGCACGGTCGAAGGCGGCGTTGTCGGCTTCTATTCCCTCGAAATGAGCGCCGAGCAATTGGCCGCGCGGATCCTGTCGGAAGCGGCCGAAGTGCCGTCCGAACAGATCCGCCGCGGCGACATGACGGAAACCGAATTCCGCCGCTTTGTCGACGCCGCCAAATCGCTGGAAGCCTGCCCGCTTTATATCGACGACACCCCGGCCCTGCCCATCAGCCAGTTGGCCGCCCGCGCCCGCCGCCTGAAGCGGACGCACGGGCTGGATGTGCTGATCATCGACTACCTTCAGCTTGTGAAAGGCACCGGCAAAGGCGACAACCGGGTGAACGAGATCTCGGAAATCTCGCAGGGTCTCAAGGCGATTGCAAAGGAACTCGACATCCCGGTGATCGCGCTGTCGCAGTTGTCGCGTCAGGTGGAAAGCCGCGAGGACAAACGCCCGCAGCTTTCGGACCTTCGCGAATCCGGCTCCATCGAACAGGACGCCGACGTGGTGATGTTCGTGTTTCGCGAGGAATACTACAAGGAACGCGAAAAGCCCGGCGAACATGATCTCGAGAAAATGGCCGCCTGGCAGGAAGAGATGGAGCGCCTGCACGGCCGCGCCGAGGTCATCATCGGCAAGCAGCGTCACGGCCCGATCGGTACGGTCGAACTCAGCTTCGAGGGCCGCTTCACCCGCTTCGGCAACCTCGTGAAGCCCTGGCAGACCGGCGCCGACGAGATGTGATCACCCAGCCGCGTTACCAATTCCGCCGCACTCGGCCCGCAAACGCCTGACCGCGCGTTTTCCCGCTTGACCCACCGCACCGACACGCACAAACACCGGCCATGGCACAGTCTGTTCTAACGATTGATCTGGGTGCGATTTGCGCCAACTGGCGGGCACTGGCTGCGATGAACGCCGGGGAAACCGCCGCCGTCGTCAAGGCGAACGCGTATGGTTTGGGCGCGGGCAAGGTCGCAAAGGCTTTGGCGGATCAGGGCGCCCGCACGTTTTTCGTGGCACAAGCCGAAGAAGGTGTGATCGTCCGCGAGGCTCTTGGGACCGGCCCGACAATCTGCGTCTTCGGCGGCCACATGGACGGCGATGCCCCACTTCTGCGCGACGCGAACCTCGTGCCGATGATCAATTCCATCGACCAGATGCTGCGCCATGTCGAAGCCCTGCCCGGCCATCCGTTTGGAATCCAGCTCGACAGCGGCATGAACCGTCTGGGGATGGAGCCCGCCGAATGGGCCGCACTGCGCGACATCGCCCTCAGCCAGAAACCCGTGCTGGTGATGAGCCACCTTGCCTGCGCCGATGAACCGGGCCACGGCATGAACGAGTTTCAGCTCCAGACCTTCCGCCAGATGACCGATGGCATCGACGCGCCGCGATCCTTGGCGGCAACGGGCGGAACGCTGCTTGGACCTGACTACCATTTCGACATGACGCGCCCCGGCATCGGTCTTTACGGCGGCCTGCCCTTTGTCGATGCCCGGCCCGTTGTTTCTCTGTCGATCCCGGTCATCCAGGTGCGCGACGTGAACCCGGGCGAATCCGTCGGTTATGGCAACAGTTGGGTGGCCCGTGTGCCCGGCAAGATCGCCACGATTTCCGCCGGATATGCCGATGGCATCATCCGCGCGATGGGTCCCAAGGCACATGTCTGGGCGGGCGAGACCCGCTGCAAGATCGTCGGCCGCATTTCGATGGACCTGATCGGCGTCGATGTCGGCCCGGTCAAGGAGATGCCCGACACGGTCGAATTGCTGGGGCGACATCAGTCGGTGGACACCCTTGCTGAGGCCGCCGGGACCATCGGATATGAAATCCTGACCTCGCTCGGATCACGTTACGCGCGCAGATATATCAGCACCTGACGGACCAACGGGTATGAGCTTTTTCGAACCCTCGCCCGTTCTGATGGCCTTCATCTTCGCTCAACGCTTTGTGTTCTTCGAAGTGCTGGCCGTTCTGGCCATGCTGCGGCTGATCGTCGGACAGGGGCTGGCCCGCGTCCCGGCTGTCGTCACCTGCGGGATCTGCGTCGCGGCGATCTTTGCCACTTTCGCACCCGCGCTGAACCTGCAGACCCTGCCGGTCTATGCCCCGCTTGCCCGGCTTCAGGCGATGGGCGGCGGGCTGGTTCTGCCGCTGGCCGCATCGGCCGTGTTCGCCACCAGCCTCGTCATGCCGCAAAGACGCTGGCGCTGGATCGACCTTGCGCATGTGGTCGGGGTGCTTGCGTTCCTCGGTCTCTGGGTCGCGACCCGGTACTAGCCCATGTCCGTGCTCAGATGGATCGACCTGTCGCTGCTGGTGCTCTACCCGGTGGCATGGGTCGCCCCGCTGATGCGCGCCGGATTGCTGCCCTTGTTCGGATTGTCCGAAATCAGTGTGCTGACGGGGCTTCAGGCGCTTTGGCAGACGGACATCTTTCTGGCCGGGGTCGTTGCTCTGTTTGCCCTGGTCGCCCCCTACGTCAAGACCATCGGTCTCGCCCTTGTGCAGTTCGACCTGCTCCACCGCCGCACCTTGCCCGCACTGGCGCTCATGGGCAAACTGGCGATGGCGGATGTGTTCCTGATCGCGCTCTACATCACTATCGTCAAAGGCATCGGCATCGGCCGGATCGAGACCGCCTGGGGGCTTTACCTCTTCAGCGCCTGCATCCTTGCATCGCTCCTGATCAGTCTCGCCGAAACCCGCCGCATGCCGGATTGACCACCGTCTGGAAACAATCGTCCACAGTGCGGCGGATTGTTCACAATCCTGCGGGCCTTCGGAAAAACCGTTAAAAAACAGTATGTCCAGATCAGACTTCGGCATAAAGTCGCCGATGTTGCCGATGCTTATGTGGTTTTTGGGGGTTTCGGATGATTGGTGCAATGCGGTCGCTCGTTGTTTCAACGGGATGGATCATGCAGCGTTTGATGTTTGTCGCCGTTGCGGCACTGGGGCTTGGCACCTTGGCCTACACCCTCGCCTGTGCGTTCGGGCATGCCCCCTGGCTTGAGATGACTGCTACATTTGGGGGTGTCGCCTATCCGCAAGCCGGACAGGTTGTGCAGATCGCTCTGACGGTGCTGTTTCTTGGTCTGTGCGCCTTCTTGCCCGCCAACGCCCGGATCATGGCGCTCGAGACATCGCACCGCCGCTTTCATATCGGCATGGAAGACGTCGCCCGCGCCTATCGCGCGTCCCATTCGGCAGACCGCGAAGGCGTGTTCAAACTGAAATCCGAATTCGATTCGGTCCGCGAGCGCATGGCCTATCTGCGCGATCACCCCGATCTGGCCGAACTCGAGCCTTCGGTTCTCGAAATCGCCAGCCAGATGAGCCACGTTTCGCGCGATCTGGCCGACACCTATTCCGACCGCAGCATCGCACGCGCCCGCGACTTCCTTGTCCAGCGGCAGCAGGAAATCGAAGAATTCAACACCCGCCTTGACGCGGCCAAGGCGATGGCCGCCGAAATGCGGGTCTGGATCGACAAGGTCGAGCTTGAGGAAAGCGTCGCCAAGGCCCAGCTTGACCGGTTGCAGGCGGAATTGTCCGACATCCTGCCCGAACTCTACAGCAAGGACGCCCCTGCAGCGCTGCCCGCCCGCAAGGTTGCCAGCCTGCGCGAGGTCTCGGACCAATGGGACGAACCGCCCGATGTCCCTGACACTGACGACAACCGGATCGTGGCCCTTCTCGCGCGGCGCGCTGCCGAATAACGTCCAGCCCCACGGCACAGCTTGCAGGCCCGCACGGCTTGCGCCACAAGCGTCGTCATGGCGAAATCCTCTGCATCCTTTGTCTGCCAATCCTGCGGCAACACGACCACCAAATGGTCGGGCCGCTGCGACGCCTGCGGCGAATGGAACTCCATCGTGGAAGAGGTGCCGCTGGCCGCCGGTCCCGCCGCCAAGACGCTGGGCGCATCAAAAGGCCGGTCCCTGCCGTTAAGCGATCTCTCGGGCAACGAAGCGCCCCCACCCCGCACCACATCGGGTCTGGACGAGCTGGACCGCGTGCTGGGTGGCGGGCTTGTCCCCGCCTCGGCCCTGCTGGTCGGCGGCGATCCCGGCATCGGCAAATCGACGCTTCTGCTTCAGGCCGCCGCCGCCTTCGCCCGTGCCGGTCTCAAGGTCGTCTACATCTCGGGCGAAGAGGCCAGCGCACAGGTGCGCATGCGCGCCGCCCGTCTGGGTCTGCGCGATGCGCCGGTGAAACTGGCGACCGAAACCAACCTGCGCGACATCCTGACGACGCTGGAAAACGAAAAGCCCGATCTCGCCATCATCGACTCGATCCAGACCATGTGGGCCGACAACGTCGCCTCCGCCCCCGGCAGCGTGGCCCAGGTGCGCGCCTCGGCGCATGAGCTGACCAGCTTTGCCAAACGCCGCGGCACCTCGGTGATCATGGTCGGCCATGTCACCAAGGATGGCCAGATCGCCGGCCCCCGCGTGGTCGAACACATGGTCGACACCGTGCTCTATTTCGAAGGCGAACGCGGCCACCAGTTCCGCATCCTGCGCGCCGTCAAGAACCGCTTCGGCCCGGCGGATGAAATCGGCGTCTTCGAGATGACCGGCGGAGGCTTGGCCGAGGTTGCGAATCCCTCCGCCCTTTTTCTGAGCGAACGCGGCGATCCGTCCCCCGGATCGGCGGTTTTTGCCGGGATTGAAGGCACGCGGCCCGTTCTGGTGGAATTCCAGGCTCTTGTGGCCCCCACGCCACACAGCCAACCGCGCCGCTCTGTTGTCGGTTGGGATGGCGGTCGGCTGGCGATGATCCTTGCCGTGCTCGAAGCGCGCTGCGGCATCCCCTTTGCCGGGCTGGATGTCTATCTCAACGTGGCCGGCGGCATGAAAGTCAGCGAACCCGCCGCCGATCTGGCCGTCGCCGCCGCCTTGCTGTCGGCCCGCGAGGACATTGCGCTGCCCGCCGAAACCGTGGTCTTTGGCGAAATCAGCCTCTCCGGCGCGCTGCGCCCGGTGGGACAAACCGAAAATCGGTTGAAAGAAGCGCAAAAACTTGGTTTTACCGCCGCGATAGTGCCAAAGGGTGGAACATCGGTCCCCCGCGACGGGATCGCGGCCACCGAGATCGACGCTCTGGCCAGTTTTGTGGGTGACGTGTTCGGCGCAGGGTAGCGCCATCCGTGCAAAAAGAAGGGCAAGGGACCGATGGAAGGGTTCACCATTATTGACGGCGTTGTCGCCGTCGTCATCGTTCTGTCTGCGCTTCTGGCCTATTCCCGCGGCATCGTCCGCGAAGCCATGGCCATCTTGGGCTGGGTCGCCGCCGCCGTGCTGGGCTTCATGTTCGGCCCGCAGGTGCGCCCCCTGATGACGGAAATCCCGGTCATCGGCGAATTCATGTCGGGCAGTTGCGAACTCAGCGTGATCGGCGGCTTTGCGGCTGTCTTCACCGTGGCGCTGGTGATCATGTCGTTCTTCACCCCGCTCTTTTCCACCATCGTGCAACGCTCGGCCCTCGGCGGCGTCGATCAGGCGCTTGGGTTCCTCTTCGGCGTGGCGCGCGGCATCCTGCTCGTCGCGGTGGCCTTCTTCGTCTACGAAGTGGTCGTGACCAGCCAGGAGATCGCGATGATCGACGACAGCCGCTCGGCCGTGGTCTTCGGCCGCTTCACCGGCCAGATCGAGGAACAGAACCCCGAACAGGCCCTCGGCTGGATCACCGCGCAATACGAGGCGCTGGTGGGCGTCTGCGATGCACCCGGCGACAGCGACGCCTGACAAACATCAGTCAACCTGTCGCGGAACCATGATAGTTTCGTGACACTGGCGATCATGGCGCTTAAGAGGGGGCATCCTCTGCTGCCACGGATTCGGAGTCCCGATTTGTCCGACACCCAGATGCCCCCCGCCCATCCGTTCGACGACGACAAGCTCAAGGAAGAATGCGGAATTTTCGGCGTGGTCGGCGTGACCGACGCGGCGAACTTCGTGGCCCTTGGCCTGCACGCCTTGCAGCATCGCGGGCAAGAGGCGGGCGGCATCGTCAGCTACCATCCCGATCACGGCTTCAACAGCGCGCGCCGCTTCGGCTATGTGCGCGACAATTTCACCAGCCAGAAGCTGATGGAAACCCTGCCCGGCGATCTGGCCATCGGCCATGTGCGCTATTCCACGGCTGGCTCCAAGGGCCAGACCCAGATCCGCGACGTGCAGCCCTTCTTCGGCGAGTTCTCGATGGGCGGTGCCGCGATTGCCCATAACGGCAACATCACCAATGCCGAAGCCCTGCGCCGCGAACTGATCGAACGCGGCTCGATCTTCCAAAGCTCGTCGGACAGCGAATGCATCATCCACCTGATGGCCCGCTCGCTTCAGCGCAACATCCCCGAACGCATGGAAGACGCCCTGCGCCGCGTCGAAGGCGCGTTTTCTGTCGTGGCGATGACCCGCACCAAGCTCATCGGCGTGCGCGACCCGCTGGGCGTACGCCCACTGGTCCTGGGCCGTGTCGGCGACGGCTGGGCGCTCAGTTCCGAAACCTGCGCACTCGACATCATCGGTGCGGAATTCGTGCGTGAAATCGAACCCGGCGAGATGGTGGTGATCACCAAGGACGGCATCGAGTCGATCCGCCCCTTCCGCCCGCAGAAATCCCGCTTCTGCATTTTCGAGCATGTCTACTTCTCGCGCCCCGACAGCATCATCGGCGGTCGCTCGGTCTATGAAACCCGCCGCCAGATCGGTGTGGAGCTGGCCCGCGAAACCCCGGTCGAGGCCGATCTGGTCTGCCCGGTGCCCGACAGCGGCACCCCCGCCGCCATCGGCTATGCGCATGAAAGCGGCATTCCCTACGGCATGGGCATCATCCGCAACCAGTATATGGGCCGCACCTTCATCGAGCCGACCGAGCAGATCCGCAACATGGGCGTGCGCCTCAAGCTCAACGTGAACCGCGCACTCATCAAGGGCAAACGCGTGGTGCTTGTGGATGACAGCGTGGTGCGCGGCACCACCAGCCGCAAGATCAAGGAGATGATCCTCGACGCCGGTGCCGCCGAGGTGCATTTCCGCATCGCCTCGCCCCCAACGGCGTGGCCCTGCTTTTACGGCGTGGACACGCCCCAACGCGAAAAGCTGCTGGCCGCCACCATGTCCGAAGAGGAAATGCGCGACCATCTCGGTGTCGACAGCCTCAAATTCATCTCGCTCGACGGCCTTTACCGCGCCGTGGGCGAAGCCTCGGGCCGCGATGCCAAATCCCCGCAATATTGCGACGCCTGTTTCTCGGGGGAATACCCGGTGAAACCGTCCGACATGGTCGAAAAAGGTTTCCAGATGAAGGCCGCCGAATAACCCTCGGCGACCTTCCGCGCAGGGTCGGGACACCCCCTGTTCATCACCCGCAAAAGCGCCCATGTGACCGGTCGAGCGTAACAACAGACCGTGACACATGACACAGGACACCACCCCACCCCAGGTCGCCGCAACGGCGACCCAGACCACCAATGACCTTGGCGGCGCAGTGACCCTGCTGGGCACATTCGGCAGCCAGAACGCCCCGCAGGCGCTGCTGAAACTGCGCGGCGGCACGACAGCCACCGTCTCGCGCGGCGATCGCGTGAACGGCCGGACCGTCGTCGCCATCGAAGACGGCCGCGTGGCGCTGGCCCGCAACGGCACCGCGCATTGGCTCGACATGCCCGCGCCGAACGCCTGATCTTCTCTGGTTCGAAAATACTTCGGGGGAGTCGCGCTTGCGCGACGGGGGCAGCGCCCCCGATCCCCTCTCCACACACAAAAAACCCCCGCCGATCACTCGACGGGGGCTTCTTTTACCGTTTGGTAAAATCAATCAGGCGCGGCGTGCCGCCAGCGCTTTCCATGCACCGGTCACCACCAGTGCCGCGATCACGGCCTTGACCGCATCACCGATCAGGAAGGGCGCGATGAAGTAGGCCCAGTAATAGCCGATCTCCTGACCGACCCAGCCCGCCTCGACGCCGCTCACCGACGCAACTGCCATCGGCCACGCGATGCCCGGGATGTAGAGAAGCGCTGCCAACACCAGCGTCACCAGCGCGGTCGACACAAACCCCTTCGCGATACCGCGATCCGCCGCCAGACCGGCCAGACCCGCCATCAGGACAAAGCCCAGAAGGAAGCCCGCGGTCGGACCGGCAAAGGCCAGACCGTTCATGCCGCCCGCGAAAACCGGCAGACCCATCGCGCCGTAGCCCAGATAGGTCACCAGCGTCGCGGTGCCAAGCCGCGCGCCGAAGCTCAGGCCGACGATCAGGATCGCCAGCGTCTGCAGCGTCATCGGAACCGGAAAGAACGGCACCGACACCTGTGTCGCCGCCGCGATGAAGGCCGCACCGCCGAGCGCGAGCAGCGCCTGACGGAACAGAGTGGTCTTGCCCAAGGCAGCTTGCGTCAATGTCATGGCGAATGTCCCTCATGTCTCTGATATTTGCCCCAGTTAATTCTGCAAATGCAGCATCAAGTCAAGCACTGCCCTCTTGCGGGCGGGGCGGCAAAAAGGCATGTGACAGGACATGACGGACACAACTCGCCCCCTCGCGCTGGTCACCGGCGCTTCACGCGGTCTTGGCTTTGCTCTGGCAGAGGCCTTGGCCGACACGAATCACATCATCGCCGTCGCGCGCACCGTGGGCGGGCTCGAAGAGCTGGATGACCGCATCCAGTCCAAAGGCGGCAGCGCCACGCTGGCACCGATGGACATCACCAAGCCCGATGCCATGGCGCAGTTGTGCCGCTCGGTGCATGACCGCTGGGGGCAGATCGCGCTTTGGGTGCATACGGCGATCCACGCGGGACCGCTTTCGCCGGTGGATCACCTCGACAAGAAGGACTGGACAAAATCGGTGTCGATCAATCTCGACGCGATGTCCCATCTGGTGCCCTATATTGCCCCGCTCCTGAAACGCGACGGCAGCGCGGTGTTCTTTGACGACCCGCATGGCGGCGAAAAATTCTTCGGCCATTATGGCACCACCAAATCGGCGCAGATCGCGCTGGCGCGGTCCTGGCAGGCCGAGACGGTCTCGATCGGGCCCAAGGTCAAGATCCTGACGCCCAAGCCGATGGCCACCCATCTGCGGGCCCGGTTCTTCCCCGGCGAGGACCGCAGCGCACTGGCCCTGCCCGCCGATGAAGCGGCGCGGCTGTTGCCGGAGATCCTTGCTGATTGAGCCAAGGGCCGGATGCGTTCTCGCATCCGGGATTTTGCGTCAACGCAAAATCCGCGCCCGGTCCAAACCGGCGGATGCTTGCCGCAGGGCGGGGCTTGGCCTATTCAGGACAAAAGCAAGGCAGAGCAGATGCGCATACTCATCACCAATGACGACGGGATCAACGCACCGGGGCTGAAAGTGTTGGCCGAGATCGCCCATGATCTCGCGGGCTCCGATGGCGAGGTCTGGACAGTGGCCCCCGCCTTTGAGCAATCCGGCGTCGGGCATTGCATCAGCTACACCCATCCGATGATGGTCAGCGAAATGGGCGAGCGCCGCTTTGCCACCGAAGGCAGCCCGGCGGATTGTGTGCTGGCGGGCCTGCATGACGTGATGGCCGACTGCCCCCCCGATCTGGTTCTCTCCGGCGTCAACCGGGGCAACAACTCGGCCGAGAACGCGCTCTATTCCGGCACGCTGGGTGGCGCGATGGAAGCCGCACTTCAGGGCATCCCGGCGGTTGCGCTGTCGCAGTATTACGGCCCCGACAATGCGCAGGCCGACGACCCGTTCGAGGCCGCGCGGGCCCACGGGACCGAGGTCATCCGGCGGATTCTTGCCCATGATCCGAAAAACCAGACCGGCTACCGCCTGTTCTACAACGTGAACTTTCCGCCCGTCCTGGCCGATGCGGTGAAAGGCACCCGGATCACCCCGCAGGGCATCCGCGAAGGCACGCGGTTTTCCGTCGAGCCGCACAATTCCCCGTCGGGGCGCCGCTTTCTCTGGATCAAGGGCGGCGACCAGCGTGCGCCTACCGCGCCGGGCAGCGATGCGTCGGAAAACCTTGCCGGGTATATCAGCATCACACCGATGCGCGCCGACCTGACCGCCTCGGACCAGCTCGGCGCCATGCAGGACGCCTTTCGCTGATGGAGAATGCGGAACTCAAGATGCAGTTCCTTTATGCCCTTCGCTCTCGTGGCGTGACCAATGCCGCCGTGCTCACCGCGATGGAGCAGATCGACCGCGCGCCCTTCATTCGCGGCTATTTCGCCGAACGCGCCTATGAAGACATGCCCCTGCCCATTGCCTGTGGCCAGACCATCAGCCAGCCCTCGGTCGTGGGTCTGATGACACAGGCGCTGGAAGTGAGCCCGCGCGACACGGTGCTCGAAGTGGGGACAGGGTCGGGCTACCAGGCCGCGATCCTGAGCCAGCTGGCCCGCCGCGTCTACACCGTCGACCGCCATCCCCGTCTGGTGCGCGAGGCGCGCGAGGTCTTCGACCAGCTTGGTCTGACCAATGTCACCGCGTTTACTGCCGATGGCAGTTTCGGTCTGCCGGATCAGGCCCCCTTCGACCGCATCCTTGTCACCGCCGCCGCAGAAGACCCGCCCGGGCCGCTTTTGGCGCAGCTCAAGGTGGGGGGCATCATGGTGCTGCCCGTCGGTCAATCGGACGCCGTGCAGCACCTGATCCGGGTGCGCCGCACCCCCGACGGTCTGGATTACGATGAATTGAGGCCCGTCCGCTTTGTCCCGCTGGTCGAAGGGGTGGCCCGCGACGGATAAAACGGGCATACTGGGGTACGTGACGACCGGGGCACAACCGGCGCATCTGAGGATATCGACATGGCTGTATGCAAAGTTTCCCTTCGGTCCGGTTTTCGAGTTGGCACCAGTCTTTCGGTTCTGGCCCTGCTGGCCGCCTGTTCCGAACCGCTTGATCTTGATATGCGGGGTCTGATGAATGGCGGCTTCAACACCGCCGACGCGGCCCGCGCCGCCACCGCCCCCCGCCCCGCACCGGACAATCGCGGGATCATCTCGTATCCGAATTACCAGGTCGCCGTTGCACAGCGGGGCGACACGCTGGCCACCCTTGCCGCCCGTGTCGGCCTCCCGGCAGAGGAGCTGGCGCGCTACAATGGTGTCCAGACCGGCGATCCGCTGCGCGCCGGTGAGGTGATCGCGCTGCCCCGCCGCGTGGCCGAACCTTCGCCTGCAACCGGCGCAGTGACGACCGGTCCGATCCGTCCGGCTTCGGAGATCGACATCACGACGCTGGCCAGCGACGCCATCGACCGCTCTGCCCCGACACCCGCGGCGGCGCGCCCGGCACCCCAGACCGGCACCGAACCGATCCGTCACCAGGTCAAGCGCGGTGAAACGGCCTTCACCGTGGCGCGGCTTTACAATGTGTCGGTGCGGTCGCTTGCGGAATGGAACGGGCTCGACAGCGCCTTCACCCTGCGCGAAGGCCAGTATCTGCTGATTCCGGTGGTCACCGCCGCGCCCGAGGTCGAAGAGGACACACCTCCGCCTCCGGGCCGCGGGTCGCCCACACCCGAGCCGCCCTCGGCCTCGCAACCCTTGCCGGACGCGCCTGCCGCCCCGGCAGCCGCACCCGCCGCTGCAGCGACACCACCTGCAAATGTGGGTCGGCAAACAGCAGCCAGCGCATCGAACGCGGCAATGACCTTCCCGGTGCAGGGCAGCATCATCCGCGAGTATGCCAAGGGCCGCAATGACGGCATCGACATCGGCGCGGCTGTCGGCACCTCGGTCAAAGCCGCCGCCAGCGGTCAGGTCGCAGCCATCACCCGCAACACCGACGGCATCAACATCCTTGTGATCCGGCATCCGGACAACCTGCTGACCGTCTACACCCATGTGGACAACATCACCGTGGCCAAAGGGGATGCGGTCAGCCGCGGGCAAGCCATCGCCAAGGTTGCGGATTTCGAGCCGTCCCGGGTGCATTTCGAGGTGCGCAAGGGCTTCGACAGCGTCGATCCGATGGAATACCTGCGCTGAGCGCCAGCGTATGTCGCGACGCTCCCAGACGAGACTTAACGGTTTTTAAACGGGTGCCCGATTATTCTGCGAATAATCGGGGCCGAGCGCGGAAAGCGCTTTTCCCAAACGGGGAAGACGGGCTTTTTTCAGCAGCGCGCGCACATCCCAGATTTCGCCGGACAACCGGTTCGCCTCGGCATGAACATCGGCCACCGCCGCAGCCACCGGACCGGGTGAGCCTTCGAACAGACCAAGCAGAAATGCATCTGGATCGGCGCGGGACAGCCCCTCTTCTGCAAGAATATCTCTCGGAAAGTCCTTGGCATTGACCGTCACGATGACATCCGCATGACCCGCGATGGCTGCAGCCAGAACATGCACGTCATTCTTGTCCGGCAGCCAGAGCCGATCCAACAGGCCTGCCGGCGGCGTCACCTTTGCCTTGGGCCAGCGCGCTGTCACAAGCGCGATTTCGGCATCGGCCTGAACCTGACCGGCGGGACCAAGCTTGGCCGCAGCGCGCGACCATTCGCCAAGGATGCGATCGGACCAGATCGGCTCGAACAGGCCCTGCGCCGCCACACCCAGAAGCACCTCGCGCATCACCGTCGGATACAGCACACAGGTGTCGAGGCAGACCTTCACAGCCGGAAGAACAGCGCTTTGAGGTATCCCGATTCCGCCAGTTGCGGCAGAAGCGGATGATCCGGCCCGGCTTGCCCGGTATGGATAAGTTGCGCGCGACGGCCAGCCCGGCCGATGCCGCGCAGACAGGCCCCGGTGAAGGCCGACAGATCGACGGCGTGCGAACAGGAACAGAGCACGAGATAGCCATCGTCCGCCACAAGCGGTGCCGCGAGGCGCGCCACACGTTCATATGCCCGAAGCCCCGCGTCGCGGGCGTTGTTCGACGGCGCAAAGGCGGGTGGGTCGCAGACCACAAGATCGTACTGCCCCTGCTCTTCGCCCAATGCGGTGAGAACGGCAAAGGCATCGCCCTTGGTGGTGCTCAGGCGGTCCGCCGCCGCCATCCGGTCTGCGCCCTGCGCGGCAAGCGCCAGGGCCGCCTCGGACCCGTCGACGCAGTGTGCCGACACGGCACCGCCCGCAAGTGCCGCAAGTCCAAACCCGCCGACATGGGAAAACACGTCCAGCACCCGCGCGCCCTGCGCCAGCCGCGCGGCAAAGGCATGGTTCGGACGCTGGTCGAAGAACAGCCCTGTCTTCTGCCCGCCCATCAGATCGGCCATATAGGTGGCCCCGTTCATCCCGACGGGCACCGGCGCTGTCGGCGCATCGCACAACAGCACGGCATCCACATCGTCCAGCCCTTCGAGACTGCGCCCGCGGCCCCCGGCGTTCTTGAGGATCGTGCTCACGCCTGTCACCTCGGCCAGAGCCGCCGCAAGCTCCGGCAGAAGCACATCCGCCCAGGCCGCGTTGGGCTGTACAACGGCGATGTCGCCGAACCGGTCGATGATCACACCGGGCAGACCGTCCGCCTCGGCATGGATCAGCCGGTAGAAGGGGGCCTCGAACAGTCGTTCCCGCAAGGCAAGCGCCTTGCGCAACCGCGCCGCGAACCACGCCTGATCCGGCGCGCTGGCCTCGGGACCATCCAGAACACGGCCGATGATCTTGGAATTCGGGTTCACCGCCACCAGCGCCATCGGGCTGCGCTCGGCATCCTCGAGCACGGCAATCGTGCCCGGTGCCATCGCACGGGTGCGGCGGTCGGTGACGACCTCGTTGGCGTAAACCCAAGGATAGCCACGCCGGATGGCTTGCGGTTTCGTTTTGGGCAGAAGGCGCAGAACAGGTAAAGGGGACGGTGTCATACCGCCCCCTTTACGCCCCTCGCTCCAAAGGGGAAAGCCGTCTTTTCGGCTCAGAGATCGTTGATCGCCTGCAAAAGGCCCAGATTGGCGGTCACGTGGCCACCGGGCAGCGTCAGTTCCTCGACAAAGACCTGCGACAGATGCGCGATGATGCGCGCCTTCTGGGTCTCACCCCGCCCTTCGGCCTCGAGCGCGGCCTGTCCGCCCAGACCGTTCAGGTCCGCGTTGACCAGCTTTGACGGGCCAAGCGGCAGACCGGTGTCCAGATCCACAAGACGATAGCGGAAATCGATGTCATGCACCCCGCCCACCGTGTAGCGGGCCTTTTCCGACAGCGAATGGAAGCGCGTCACCTGCACATCGAGACGCACCGGGCGCAGGCCATCCACCCGGGGTGCCGCACTGCGCAGCCCGGCTTCGAACATCGCCTGAACCTGCGCATGGCGATCGCCGCGTGGTTCTCCGCGCCAGACAATATCGCCGCGCGGATAATACAGATTGCGGTCATTCACCTTGAGCGACCGCGGCACGTTCACGGTAAAGCTTTCGATCCGCACATCCGGCGGCAGGGCGACTCCAAGCATGGTATCATCGGGCATCGCGGATCGCGTCGCGGTGGGCACGGTGCCACAAGCCGTCAGCGACACCAGAAGAATCGCGGCCAACAGGGGTCTGATCAAATTGCGCATGGGTCTGCCTCTTTTCTGCGGGCGTACTCTGTCCTCGATCCTGTAATGACCCGACAAATGGACGTGATCGGGGCAAAATCGGTACAATTTGAAGCAATTGCACCCCACCGCCAAAGCTTGCGTCCCGGGAGAAGGGCCTTTACTGTTAGCGCTAACTTCACTACATGACCCAAGACCCAACGGCTTGACCCGCATGGAGGCACAATGGCACAGGCTCTGAACGACACGATCAAACGGGTGACGGACCGTGTACGCGAACGGTCCGAGTCGTCGCGCGGTCGCTACATGGAGCGGATGCGACAGGCCGCCGCCGAAGGCCCCCGCCGCGCGCATCTGAGCTGTGGCAATCAGGCCCATGCCTATGCCGCGATGGGACAGGATCAGGCCAAGCTGGCCACCGAACGCAGCCCGAATATCGGCATCGTCACTGCCTATAACGACATGCTGTCGGCGCACCAGCCGTTCGAGAAATACCCCGACATCATCCGCAACGCCGCCCGCGCCGCAGGTGGGACGGCACAGGTCGCCGGTGGTGTGCCCGCCATGTGCGACGGCGTCACCCAGGGTCAGGTCGGGATGGAACTGTCGCTTTTCTCGCGCGACGTGATCGCACTGGCCGCCGGGGTGGCGCTCAGCCACAACACGTTCGATTCCGCGCTCTACTTAGGTGTCTGCGACAAGATCGTACCGGGTCTGGTCATTGCAGCCGGAACCTTCGGCTACCTGCCGGGCATCTTCATTCCCGCTGGCCCCATGCCCTCTGGTCTGCCGAACGATGAAAAGGCCAAAGTCCGCCAGAAATTCGCCGCTGGTGAAGTGGGCCGCGACGAGCTGATGAAGGCGGAAATGGCCTCCTATCACAGCCCCGGCACCTGCACCTTCTACGGCACCGCAAATTCCAACCAGATGCTGATGGAATTCATGGGCCTGCACCTGCCCGGCAGCAGCTTTGTCAATCCGGGCACCCCGCTGCGCGAAGCGCTGACAGTGGCGGGCACGGAACGCGCGCTCGAGATCACCCAGCTTGGCAACGACTACCGCCCGGTCTGCGACGTGCTCGATGAGAAAGCGTTTGTGAACGGCATCGTCGGCCTGATGGCCACAGGCGGCTCCACCAACCTCGTGCTGCACCTGCCCGCGATGGCACGGGCGGCGGGTGTGGAATTGCGGCTCGAAGATTTCGAGGACATCTCCTCGGTCACGCCGCTCATGGCCAAGGTCTATCCGAACGGTCTGGCCGACGTGAACCACTTCCACGCAGCGGGCGGTCTGGGCTTCATGATCGGCGAGTTGCTCAAGGCCGGGCTGCTGCACGAAGACGTCAAGACGGTCGCGGGCGATGGCCTGCACCTTTACACCCAGGAACCGAAATTCGCAGACGGCCGCGTCGTCTATGGCCCCGGTGCGGGGGAAACCCAGAACGACAAGATTCTCCGCCCCGCCAGCGATCCGTTCCAGCCCACGGGTGGTCTCAAGCAGCTTGAGGGCAATCTGGGCAAGGGCATGATGAAAACCTCCGCCGTCGCCCCAGAACGCCACGTGATCGAGGCCAAGGCCCGCGTGTTCCACGATCAGGAAGACGTCAAAACCGCCTTCAAGAAGGGCGAATTCACCGAGGACACGGTTGTGGTCGTGCGGTTTCAGGGCCCCAGCTCGAACGGGATGCCGGAACTGCACAGCCTGACCCCCACTCTGGCGGTGCTGCAGGATCGCGGCCTCAAGGTGGCGCTTGTCACCGACGGGCGCATGTCCGGCGCATCGGGCAAGGTGCCCTCGGCCATCCACGTCTCACCAGAGGCGGCCAAAGGCGGACCCTTGGCACGGGTCCGCGATGGGGATCTGCTGCGCGTCGATGCGGTCAGCGGCAGGATCGACTGCTTGGCCGAGGACTTCGACCAGCGCGATCCCGTAACTGCGGATCTGAGCGGCAATGGCCACGGCGTCGGACGCGAGCTGTTTGCGGCCTTCCGCGAAAACGTGGGATTGGCAGAATTCGGCGCAGGTGTCGTTGTTTAACGCATCACATCAAGATCGCACCATAACCTACAGGAATAAATCATGATCACACCCCTTCAGGCCAGCGTCGAGAGCGAGAAACTCTGCCGTCTGGCACCGATCATCCCGGTGCTGGTGGTGGACGATGCAAGCGTCGCCCGCCCCTTGGCAGAAGCGCTTGTCGCGGGCGGCTTGCCGGTGCTCGAAGTCACCCTGCGCACCGACGCCGCGCTGGATGTCATCCGCGAGATGGCGCAGGTCGAAGGCGGCGTTGTCGGCGCGGGCACCCTGCTCACCCCCTCGGATGTGCAGAACGCCGTTGCCGCAGGGGCGCGGTTCGGCGTGTCACCCGGGGCCACCGACCGCTTGCTCGACGCCTGCGAGGCGGCGGACCTGCCGCTCCTGCCGGGGGCCGCAACCGCGTCCGAGGCGATGGCGCTGCTGGAGCGTGGCTACACTGTGCAGAAGTTCTTTCCCGCCGAGGCCAATGGCGGTGCGCCCGCACTCAAGGCCATCGGCGCACCGATCCCGCAGGTGCGGTTCTGCCCGACAGGGGGCGTGTCGCTGAAGAATGCGCCGGACTATCTGGGCCTGTCCAACGTGCTCTGCGCGGGGGGAAGCTGGGTTGCGCCGAAAGATCTCGTCTCCAAAAGCGACTGGAACGCCATCGAAGAGCTTGCCCGCGAAGCCGCACAGCTCTCGCGGTAAGCGCCAAAGCACCTTCGAAGGCCCGTTTCAAGGCGTCTCGGAACGCCCGACCACCGCGCGATCCGTTGAGAGGTTGTTAACGAAACGCGCCGATACCTCCCGCCCATTGGATCCGATACCCGTTTCGTCTTTTGGCGGAACACCCCAGGCGACTACCCTCTCTCTGCGGACGCCCAGCGTTCAGACCTTGAGAGACGCGTTTCACAGGCCCTTCGGGGTACAGGTTCGGAGCCTCGTCAGAGGTTCTGCACGGGGGAGAGGATGTCCACCCAACTCAGGTGACGTCACCTCTTAAACAGTTCGGGATCGCGGCCCACCGGGCCCCGAGACACACCAGACCGGTTACGCTTCCAGTTCGGCGTCCCAGTAGAGAAAATCCATCCAGCTGTCATGCAGGTGGTTGGGCGGAAACTTGCGTCCCATGTTCAAAAGCTCCTGCGCCCCCGGCTGGCGCGGCGGCTTGCGCAGGGCAAGCCCCGCCTGCCGCAGGCTTTTCGACCCTTTGCGCAGGTTGCACGGCGCACAGGCGGCCACGACGTTTTCCCAGGACGTGATCCCGCCCGAAGCACGTGGCACCACGTGATCGAAGGTCAGTTCGCCCTTGGCGCCGCAATACTGGCAGCGGAATTCATCCCTCAAGAAAAGATTAAAGCGCGTGAAGGCCACGCGCTTTTGCGGTTTGACGTAATCCTTGAGCACCACCACGCTCGGTATTCGGAGCGTCATCGAGGGGCTTCGGACCACCTCGTCATATTCGGCGACGATGTCCACCCTGTCGAGAAACGCCGCCTTGACCGCATCCTGCCACGGCCAGAGCGACAGCGGATAATAGGACAAGGGCCTGTAATCCGCGTTCAGCACCAAGGCCGGATGGTGTTTCAACGCACCCGGTTCCCGCACAAAAGCCGTTCTGAAAGTACCATCCATGGGGGGACTCGTCTCCTGCCCTGTCTGCCTGTACCAGCCTCAGGACGGGAGCCCCCGCCCCGGTCTATGATGAACACTATATATCGCGGAAAGCATCCGACAAGCCCCGCAATATGCTGTGTGTGTCGCAGGGCTACCGCAGGAAAATCACAGCTGCGTGACAGCAGGATCAATCCGGGATCGAAAAGACCTGTCCGGGATAGATCAGATCGGGATCGCGGATGCGGTCCCGGTTTGCCTCGAAGACCTTTACATAGGCCGGGCCTTCACCGTAGCGGTCCCGTGCAATGGCCCAGAGCGTGTTGCCGGGCTGCACCGTCACGACCTTGATCACCGACGGGCCTTCTGTCCGCTCTGCAGCCTCGGCCAGAGCGACGGGGTCTTCACGGCGGAACGGGCTTTCGACGCGCGAGGTCACGTCGCCGGACGCATCCACCGCATCCACCCGCAATGTGTAGGTGCCGGTGTCTACATCCGGCAATTCCGCCCGCCACTGGCCGTCGCTGTCGATCTCGGTGGTCAGAATCGGTCGGTTGTCCAGATAGACCCGCACGAAGTCATCCGCCGCACCGCGCCCGGTCAGCGCAACCGCGCCAGCGTCTTCATAGGTGATGGCATCCAGCGCGATCTGGTCCAGCGCCTCGGGGGCGCTTCCGCCGGGCTGCAGGATGTCGATCCCCTCTTGCGTGGACAGGATCACCGCCGGGGCACTGGGGGCCTCTGCAACAACGGTCTCGGGCGCGGCCTGCGGCTCGGCAGGCTCCGGCACTGCGCTGCCCTCCGCAACAGATGTCTCCACCGGTGCCGCGTCCTCGGCAACAGGTGTTTCCACCGGCTCCGGGGTCTCGTCCGCATTTGTGTCCTCGGAAACGTCCGGCCCCGCCGCCAACTCGACGGTCTCGGTTGTGGTCGGCGCGACCGGGTCTGCTGCCGCAACCGCTTCCTCGGTGCTGTCCGATGGCGAAGACGCCTCTGGCACAGGGGGCGCGGCGGGCACCTCTGCAACGCGGACCTTCGGGGCAAGGATGACCTGATCGTCACTGTCAACCACCCCCTGATCGCCTTCACTGCGCAGGCTCACGACACGCGGCGCATCGCTTTCGGGCAGATCGAGAAAGGCCACGAACTTGCCCGCGCCGTCCACCACGGCGCGGCCAGCCTCGGCCCCGTCCACAAGGATCACCACGTCCGACGCCCCCGGCGCGCGGCCGGCAACAAGCGTCTGGCCGTCCGGTGCAACGCGGACAATGTCGAATGCCGGGGCCACCGGCACCGGGGCCTCCTGTGGCTCGGTCAATGCTTCGGGCGCCTCGGCGACGGCCTCATCGGCGCTGTCGGCACTGTCCGGTTCGGTCACAGGCTCCGCCTCGGGGGCCGCCTCGACCACCTCGGGCGCGGCGGGCGCAGGGACCGCCGGTGCCACCGCCTCGGACGCAGTGCTATCCTCGACCAGAGGCGTCGCGGCGTCGGGCACCCCCACATCCGCCGACATCTCGGGCCGGTCCGACGGGAACAGGGACCCGCTTGCATAAAGCGCCAGCACGACAGCGCCTGCCGCAACCACGCCGCCCAGAACCAGACCGGACGATCCCTTTGCAAAAGCGAATTTGCTCATTTCACCCCAAGTGTGCAGCACCGGGACGGCCCAAAGCCATTCCCGCAGTTGAGCGTCTCTATCAACACAGGTATCACGAGGCAACTTTTCGCCTAGTGTCAAGGACGTGCCCCCATGATCAAGAAGTCCATCTGTGTCTATTGCGGCTCACGTCCGGGCCGAAACCCGGCCTTTGTCGAAGCTGCAGATGCCCTGGGCCGCGCCATCGCCGGTGAAGGCTGGCGGCTGGTCTATGGTGCGGGCGATGTCGGGCTGATGGGTACGGTCGCGCGCGCGGCACAGGATGCGGGCGGCGATACGTTCGGGGTAATCCCGACGCATCTCATGGATCTCGAGGTGGGCAAGACAGACCTCACCCGCTTCATCATCACCGAAACGATGCACGAGCGCAAAAAGGTGATGGTGATGAACGCCGATGCCATCGTCGTTCTGCCGGGTGGCGCCGGGTCGCTGGACGAGTTTTTCGAGGTGCTCACCTGGCGGCAACTGGGCCTGCATGGCAAGCCGATCATCCTGCTGAGCGTGGACGACTATTGGGCACCCTTATCGGCACTTCTCGACCACGTGGTCGATCAGGGTTTTGCCGATGCGTCGCTGCTCGGGTTCGTGGAGACCACGACTTCGGCTTCTGACACCATCACCGCCCTGCGCCGCGCTCTGTCCTGAGTGTAGGCGCTGCTGGAATAGACGGCGAGCGCCGTCCAGATTAGAGCAAAGGCGATCAGGTGGACCGCGCCGAACGGTTCGCTGAAGATCAGCACGGCGACAAGGAACTGCAGCGTCGGGTTGATGTATTGCACGATCCCCACCGTCGACATGGTCAGCCGCCGCGCGCCATAGGAGAACAAGATCAGCGGCAGTGCCGTGACAGGTCCCGATGCCACCAGCATCAGCGATTGCGTCAGATCCTGCCCGAACGCTCCACCCTGCCCCGTATGCAGGTAGACCAGCCATCCCAGCCCGATCGGACAGAGAAGCAGCACTTCAGCCGAGACCGAAATGACCGGTCCCAGATCAAGCCGTTTCTTGATCAGCCCGTAAAGGCCAAACGTGCTGGCCAGCACCAGCGAGATCCACGGAACGATGTGCAGCCCGATGGTCAGCGACATCACACCCGTTGCGGCCAGCGTGATCGCGACCCATTGCACGCGGCTCAGCCGTTCGCCCAGCACAACCCGGCCGATCAGCACAGCGACAAGCGGGAAGATATAGTACCCCATCGACGCTTCGGTTGCGCGTCCGGCATGGATCGACCAGATGAACAGGAACCAGTTGACGGAAATGCAGAGCGCAGCGGCAGCGATCACCTTCACCGAGGCTGGGGTGCGCACAGCGCCCCAAAGAACGTGCAACCGGCCCTGAAGACCGATCACGATGCCGAAGAACACCAGCGACCAGACCGTCCGATGCGCCAGCACCTCGTGCGAGGGCACGCCGCTCAACGCCTTGTAAAGCAAGCCGGACAGCCCCCAGATGCAGCAGGCGGCGACCAGTGCGAGAACGCCTTTTTGGGTGTCTGTCATGATGTGCCTCCACCGCCAGCGGTATCGGGCGATGCGGGGAAGCACAAGAGCACGCGGCCCGCTTTGCAGCAGCGGATCAGAGCGCGCCTTTCTCCCGCATGTAGTGCAGCATCTCGGGTCGGTAGGCGCTCATCTCATCGGCGACGGCTTTATGCGCCAGCATCTGCGCGCGATAGGTCTTGACCGCCTTGGGCCAGTCCAGCGCGGGGATGACTGGGCCTTCGAACAGCGCAATCCATTCCAGCGTGACGATGGTGCCGCAATCCCCCATCCACAGACGGTCGCGGGGCAGCGGCGAGCGGTCCAACATCACCCCCAAGGCCACAAGGCGCTTGGTGATCATCGCATTGGCCTCGGTGATCGCCTGTGCATCGCGTGTCGCGGGCGAGACATGGGGAAAGGTCAGGCGCAGGGCGGGTTCAAGCCGCGTGTCCGAAAAACGCGACCGTTCCCGCGACAGGGCCCGCCCCACCAGCGTGTCGGGCAGCATGGGCCGATCCGGGTATGTCTCTTCAAGGTATTCCGCAATCGCCTCGCTGTCGGTCAGAACCAGATCGCCATCGACCAATGCCGGGATGTTGCCCGACGGCACAATCGATAGATACTCCGCCGATCCACCGCCGCCGGGCGGGGGTGCTTCGTCGAACGGGATCTGCTTATGGCGCAGCAGGATGCGCAGCTTGGCGCAATAAAGCGAATGATCAGAGGTGTAGATGCGCAGCATGGCTCACGGTGTCCGGCATGAAAAAAGCCCTGTCGCAGTGACAGGGCTTTTCGATCTCGGTGTCAAACCGATCAGGCGTTCGACAGACGCTCGGCCACGTTTTCCCAGTTCACGAGGTTGTCGAGGAAATTGGCCAGATACGCCGGACGCTTGTTGCGGAAGTCGATATAGTAGGAATGTTCCCACACGTCGCAGCCCAGAAGAGCTGTCTGATCAAAGCAAAGCGGGTTCACACCGTTCTCGGTCTTGGTGATCTTGAGCGAACCATCGGTGTCGACGACCAGCCATGCCCAGCCAGAGCCGAACTGGCCTGCACCGGCAGCAGAAAAGTCTTCCTTGAACTTTTCGACCGACCCGAACGCATCAGCGATACGGCTTTCAAGCTCGCCCGGCATCTTGTTGTCGCCCGGCCCCATCATTTCCCAGAACTGGTTGTGGTTCCACAACTGGCTGATGTTGTTGAAGATGCCGTTCTGCGCAATGGCCGTGGCATTGTAGGTGCCCTTGATGATCTCTTCCATCGACTTGCCGTCCCATTCGGTGCCGGCAATCAGCTTGTTGCCGTTGTCGACATAGGCCTTGTGGTGTAGGTCGTGGTGGTATTCGAGTGTCTCTTTGGACATGCCTTTGCTGGCCAGCGCGTCATGGGCGTAGGGCAGATCAGGAAGTTCGAAAGCCATGGTGGTGTCCCCTCGTTGGTGCGTCAAATTACACAGGCATAGGTGATGCGGTGGCTGCCCGAGGTCAACCCCGGGCGCGTGCCATTCCGGGATAAATCCCGCCTGTCAGTCGAAGAACGCGTCAGCCGGCGAAATGGTTCACCGCAGCCGCGTCATCCGCCGACGTGCTCAGGATGCCGAACATATATGCAGCCACCGACCGGAAGCAGACCACCCGTGCCGTGCTGGCGTCGTCCATCCAGAAGGCGGCGGCAACCTGTGCCATGCGGGTCCGGCGCACCATACCCGGCGTGAACGCATCCGGTGACATGTCGACCGGGGCGAGTTTCGCGATCACCTCGCGCAGCATCCTGCCCTTGAGCTGGAACACCGCACGGGCGTCCGAGACGTTGACCACCAGCGCATGCGCATCGGCCAGCTTGGCGGCCAGGTCATCGGCCTTGGTCTGCGCTTCGTCGTAGGGGCAAAGCAGCAAAGCCTCGTCCGGAGACATCCAGAGCGCGCCAGTGCTGCCCGCAAACGCGGTCTCGCGGGTGCCCGGCAGGGTCACGCCGAACACGTCCTTGACCGCTGCGACGATGGCCTTGTCCGTCAGGTCGCCCCGCAGGGTGATCATGCCGTGGGCCAGTTCCTCGATCTTCACGAGACCGTCGAAGGTTGCGCCACCCAGCGCCAGTGCCACATCAGACATTCTGCTTCTCCCCCTCGGGATCAAAGAACACGGGGCTCACGATCCGGGCTTTCTTGGCCGGGTTGTCCCCGTTGGTAAAGCTGATCACCTCGCCCATGCGGTCGGGGCCGTTCAGCACCAGACCCATGGCGATGCCCTTGTTCAGTGTCGGGCTGTGATAGGTCGAGGTCACACGGCCTTGCGTGTTGGTCTGACCGTTTTCGTTGGTGCCCTCGGCGATGGCATAGGCGCCGTCCTTGAGCACCGACCCGTCGAGCGTTTCCAGACCCACCAGCTTCCAGCGCTTGGGATCGGTCATGTGCGACCGCGCCTGTGCGCGCTTGCCGATGTAGTCTTCCTTCTTCTTCGAGATCGCCCAGTCGAGGCCCAGATCCTGCGGGATCACCGTGCCGTCGGTCTCATCCCCGATCATGATGAAGCCCTTTTCGGCCCGCATGATGTGCAGCGCCTCGGTGCCGTAAGGCGTGATGTCCCACTCCTTGCCGGCCTCGATCAGAGCGTCCCAGAAGGCGCGGCCCAGATTGGCGGGCACGGCGATCTCGTAGCTGAGTTCACCCGAGAACGAGATGCGATAGGCCCGCACCGGAAACCCGCCAATGGTGCCGTCCTTCCATTCCATGAAGGCCAGCGCCTCTTTGGACACGTCCATGCCGCCCAGCTTTTCCAAGAGCTTACGGGCATTGGGGCCAACCACAGCGACCTGCGCGAACTGCTCGGTCGCGTTGACGGTCCAGACCTTCCAGTCCCACCATTCGGTTTGCAGCCACTCTTCCATATGGGCATGGATGCGGTCCGCGCCGCCGGTGGTGGTGTGGCAGAGGAACGTGTCCTCGTCGATCCGCGCGACCACGCCGTCATCGGTCAGGAAGCCGTTTTCGGTACACATCAGACCATAGCGGCATTTGCCCGGTTTCAACGTGCTCATCATGTTGGTGTAGAGCATGTCGAGGAAGCGGCCCGCGTCCGGCCCCTTGACGATGATCTTGCCGAGTGTCGAAGCGTCCAGCAGGCCAAGGCTGTTGCGCGTGGCGAGAACCTCTCGCTTGACCGCGTCATGCACGCTTTCGCCGGATTTCGGGAAGGCATAGGGACGCCGCCAATGGCCGACCGGTTCCCAATGCGCGCCGTTGGCTTCGTGCCAGGCGTGCATCGGCGTCTTGCGGATCGGCTGGAAAATTTCGCCACGGGCCTCACCCGCAATCGCACCCATCGAGACGGGGGTATAAGGCGGGCGGAAGGTGGTGGTGCCGACGCACGGAATTTCTTCATCCAGTGCATGAGCAAGAGTCGCAAGACCGTTGATGTTGCTGAGTTTCCCTTGATCCGTCGCCATACCGAGCGTGGTGTAGCGCTTGGTATGTTCGACGCTCTCGAACCCTTCTTGCGCGGCCAGTTGCACGTCAGAGACTTTCACGTCGTTCTGGTAGTCGAGCCACGCCTTCATGCGCAGCTTCTTCTGCGCGCCTTGCGGCATCATCCAGACCGGGACAAGCGGCGCTTCGTCGGGTGCATCGCCGCTTGGCGCGGCGCTGTCGCCCTCTTCAGCACCGACACGCCCTGCGGCGGTTTTTCCAGCGTTAGCAGCGTTCTGCAGCACGTCCTTCAGATGGAACGCACCGTCGGCAGCACCGGAGGCGATGACAAACGGGTTGCCGTCATGGCTGGTGGGCGCGCGGTCGTGATCGGGGCGGAAGGCGGCCTGATCCGCATCCCATGTCAGCTTGCCGCCGCAATGGGACCAGAGATGCACCACCGGCGACCAACCGCCGGACATTGCAACGGCATCGCAGAAGATTTCCTCCAGCACTTCGCCTTCGCCTGCCTGCACGCCACGACATACCGAATGCACCCGTTTCGCGCCTTTGACCTTGACCGCCGCCGCGCCGGTTTCGACCCGGATGCCAAGCGCCTTGGCCTCGTCCATCAGCGCACCACCGCCCTGCGGGCGGGCGTCGAGGATCGCGGGCACCTTGAGACCCGCCTGCACCAGCGCAATCGCGGTGCGGTAGGCGTCGTCATTGTTGGTGACCACCACGGTGCGGTCACCCGGGCTGACGCCGTAGTTCACGAGGTAATCGCGCACAGCGGAGGCCAGCATCACGCCGGGAATGTCGTTGCCTGCAAACGAAAGCGGGCGTTCGATGGCCCCGGTTGCGGTGATGATCTGGGCCGCACGGATGCGCCACAGGCGGTGGCGCGGGCCAGCTACTTCGGGCGCGTGGTCGGTCAGGCGTTCGTAGCCCAGCACATAGCCGTGATCGTAAACCCCTGCCCCCATGGTGCGGGTGCGGATCTGGGCGTTGGGCAGCGCCTCAAGCTCGGCACGGGCTTTCTCGACCCAAGCCTCGGGCGACATCCCGTCGATGGTGCCGCCGTCAACCGGCGCGCGGCCACCCAGATGCGCGGTCTGTTCCAGCAGCAGCACCTTGGCCCCGGCGCGGGCAGCGGTCAGCGCGGATTGCAGACCGGCCACCCCGCCGCCGATCACCAGAACGTCGGTGAAGGCGTAGAAATGCTCGTACCGGTCTTCGTCGCGCGACTCCGCATCCGGGGCTTTGCCCAGACCGGCGGAGTGACGGATGAAGGGTTCGTAGACGTATTTCCAGAACGGACGCGGGTGGATGAACATCTTGTAATAGAAACCCGCGCTCAGGAAGCGGGCCAGCACGTTGTTCACGATGCCGATGTCGTACTCCAGCGACGGCCAGTGGTTCTGGCTGGTGGCGGTCAGCCCGTGGAAAATCTCGGTCGTGGTGGCGCGCTGGTTCGGTTCGAACCGGTTGCCCTCTCCCAGATTGACGAGCGCGTTGGGTTCCTCGGATCCTGAGGCCACAACGCCGCGCGGGCGGTGGTATTTGAAGCTGCGCCCCATCAGCATCTGGTCATTGGCCAGAAGCGCCGAGGCAAGCGTGTCGCCCTGGTAGCCCTTCATCAGGGCTCCGTTGAACTTGAAGGACACAGGCCGGTCGCGGTTGATCAGGCGGCCCTGGGTTTGAACGCGGGTGCTCATAAGTCAGACCTTGGCGCTGGCGGAGGCGTCGGAGCCTCCGGCGGGAGTTTTCTGGGCAAGATGAAGGGTCATGCGATGTCCCTCCATTTGAATCCGGGGCGCTTGGCGCGGATGGTGTCGAGGATGTCTTTCGGCGGTTCCGTCGTCTGGGCGCTATAGGTGCCGAAGACTTCGAGCGTGTTGGTGCATCGCGCCGCGTGGAACCACTTGCCGCAGCCGTTCACATGCCGCCAGCGTTCGAAATGCACCCCCTTGGGGTTTTCACGGTGGAACAGGTAGCCGGTGAAATCGTCATCGCTGGAGTCGGGGCCAAAGCGTTTCAGATGCGCTTCGCCGCCGCCATGCAATTCGGTTTCTTCCGCGGCCACGCCGCAATAGGGGCAGGTTATCAGGAGCATTGCCATTCTCCACATGCGATCAATTTGTTTACGACTAGGTCACCAAATGACCATTGAAGAGTGCCAATCAGCACCAATGAGGCCTCGAATAACTCAAATGGCCTACGTTCTTTTTCAAACTCTTCGACGAGTCTATCCACATCAGACTGAAGACTGCTTGAATGCGCGACTTCAGCGACGCGACCGCCCTGGGCCTGTCGCGTTATCGCCAAAGAGATTTGCTGTGCGCCATTGAGCAATTCAGCAAACAACCTTTGATCAAGCCGCTTCTTCATTGCGCCATGTGTCGTCAACGCGAATACTACACCTGCTGCTGCGATCATCGCGCCCATTCTTGAAAAGAGACCGGACATACCAAGAACAAAGGCGGCAATCGACACTCCAAAACTGAAAACCAAGAATGTAGTAGTGAAGGGATAGAAAATAACGAGGTTCGCCCAAAAGCGAATTCTGCGCCTGCCCCAGCTCACTCGCTGTTCCGTACCGCCAACAGTTTTAGAAACGTGCACTATTTCCTTAGTCACGATCTTATGGACCCATTTATTCTGAGCCCATTTTGGTAGGCGAACTAGGTCTCGCATCAATGCGCCACCCCCGCAGCCACGCTTTCATCAATGAACCGGCCTTCGCGGAAGCGGTTGAGGCCGAACTCGGCGGTGAGCGGCGAGTAGCCCTTGGCGATCAGCTCGGCCATGCCCCAGCCGGAGCCGGGGATGGCCTTGAAGCCGCCGGTGCCCCAGCCGCAATTGATGAAGCAGCCGTCGAGCGGCGTTTTCGACAGGATGGGCGAGCGGTCGCCGGTCATGTCGACGATCCCGCCCCACCAGCGCAGCATCTTGAGGCGCGAGATCATCGGGAAGGTTTCGATCAGGGCGCGGACGGTTTCCTCGACATGGTGGAAGGACCCGCGCTGGGTGTAGTTGTTGTAGCCATCGGCGCCGCCGCCGATGACCATCTCGCCCTTGTCGGATTGCGACATGTAGCCGTGCACGGTGTTGGCCATCACGACCACGTCCATGCAGGGCTTGATCGGCTCCGAAACCAGCGCCTGAAGGGCCACGGATTCGATGGGCAGGCGGAAGCCCGCCATCTCGGCCAGCACGCCGGAGTGCCCCGCGACGACGATGCCCAGCTTGTCGCAGTCGATCTCGCCCTTGGTGGTGGTCACGCCTTTGACCTTGCCCCCTTCCTGACGGATCGCGGTGACCTCGCATTGCTGGATGATGTCCATGCCCATGTCCGAGCACGCGCGGGCATAGCCCCAGGCGACGGCGTCATGGCGGGCGGTGCCGCCGCGCGGCTGCCAGAGCGCACCAAGGACAGGGTAGCGCGGGCCGTTCAGTTCGATGATCGGGCAGAGCTCTTTCACACGGGCGGGGCCGATGAACTGGGTCTCGACGCCCTGCAGCGAGTTGGCGTGCGCGGTGCGGCGGTAGCCCCGGATCTCATGTTCGGTCTGGGCCAGCATCATCACGCCACGGGGGCTGAACATGATGTTGTAGTTCAGGTCCTGGCTCAGCGTCTCGTAGAGCGAGCGCGCCTTTTCATAGATCGCGGCAGACGGGTCCTGCAGGTAGTTCGAGCGGATGATCGTGGTGTTGCGGCCTGTGTTGCCGCCGCCCAGCCAGCCTTTTTCGATCACTGCGACGTTCTTGATGCCGAAATTCTTGCCGAGGTAATAGGCGGTGGCGAGGCCGTGGCCCCCTGCCCCGACGATGATCACGTCGTATTTCTTCTTTGGCTCGGGCTTGCGCCAGGCCCGTTCCCATCCGGTGTGGTAGCGGAGGGCTTCACGGGCAACGGCAAAGGCGGAATAGCGTTTCATGGGGCGCGACTCGAAGCTTGGGTGATTTGACGGATATGTGGACCGAACGGGGCGGCAAGCGGATACTCACAGCGCCCTTTTGACGTGATTTTGCGACATGGCGCTTTGTCACGGGGTTTTGCCCTTTTTTCAAGCGGCCCCGGACTATAGATGTTCCACAAACAGCTCATGGATTTTGCAAACGATGACGCTTTTCTGGATCGCGATAGTTCTTTTGGCCACTGCCATGGCGGGGCTGCTGGTGGCCGCCCTGTTGCGGGGCCAGCGCCATACCGGACCCGCCGAGGCGTTCGATCTGCAGGTCTATCGCGACCAGTTGAGCGAAGTGGATCGCGATCTGCAGCGCGGCGTGATTTCCGAAGAGGATGCGGAGCGCCTGCGCACCGAGATCTCGCGGCGCATCCTGACGGCAGATGCCAAGGTGCAGGCCCAGGCGGATGCCGCGTCGCAGCCGCAGGTTCTTGGCAGTGTCACCGCCGCTGTGATCGGCGCGCTGCTGGTTGGCGGAAGCTATTGGCTTTACACGCAAATCGGCGCGCCGGGCTATGGTGACCTGGGCCTTGCCGCGCGGATGGAAATGGCCGAAGAGGCGCGCGCGAACCGCCCGTCGCAGCAAGACGCGGAGGCGCAGATGCCGGCCACCGACGCGCCCGAGATCCTGCCGGAATACGCGGCTTTGGTGCAGCGCCTGCGCGGTGCCGTGGCTGAACGTCCGGGGGATTTGCAGGGCCATATCCTGCTGGCCCGCTCCGAGGCGGCGATGGGCAATTATGTGGCGGCTTACGGCGCACAGCAGCAGGTTCTGTCGATCAAGGGGGATGCGGCCACCGGCAAGGATTACGCCGATCTGGCGGACATGATGATCCTTGCCGCCGGTGGCTACGTGTCGCCTGAGGCCGAGCGTGTGCTGGAAGCGGCGCTCACGCGTGAGCCCGAGAACGGCGTGGCTCTGTATTACATGGGGCTGATGATGGCTCAGACCGGCAGACCCGATGTCGCCTTCCGGCTTTGGGACCGGCTCTTGCGGCAAAGCCCGCCGAATGCGACCTGGCTTCCGCCGATCCTGTCGCAGATCGAGGAAATGGCGTTCCGGGCCGGGATCGCCGATTACCAGGTGCCGCGCATTGCAGGTCTGCCCGGCCCAAGCGCCGAAGATGTCGAGGCCGCTGGCGAGATGAGCGCCGAGGACCGTCAGGAGATGATCCGCGGCATGGTGGCGAACCTGTCGGACCGTCTGGCCACCGAAGGCGGAACACCCGAGGAATGGGCGCGGCTGATTTCGTCGCTGGGTGTACTGGGCGACGAGGCGCAGGCCATTGCGGTCTGGAACAACGCGCAAGAGGTGTTCGCCGACAATCCCGACGCTCTGGCCATCGTGCGCGAAGGTGCGCGCGCCGCCGGGCTGGTGCTTTAAGCCCTTGATCTGCGACGACATCTCTGACTTCGCCGCGGTCCTGCCGCCGATGCGGGCCATCGCCGGGCTGGATCTGGGGACCAAGACCATCGGGGTCGCGGTCTCGGACGGGCTGCGCAGCGTGGCGACGCCGCTCGAGACCATCAAGCGCAAGAAGTTCGGATCGGATGCCGAGGCGCTTCTCGCGATTCTCGCGAAACGCGACATCGCCGGGCTGGTGCTGGGCCTGCCGCGCAACATGGATGGCTCAGAAGGGCCGCGCTGTCAGTCGACACGGGCCTTTGCGCGGAATTTCGCAGCACTCTGGGACCGGCCGATCACCTTCTGGGACGAGCGTCTGTCCACGGTTGCGGCAGAAAGAGCACTGCTTGAGGCGGATACGACCCGAAAACGTCGCGCAGAGGTGATCGACCACGTTGCGGCAAGCTATATCCTGCAAGGGGCGCTGGACCGGCTGCGCCATATCCAGGCTGACGCATAAAGGAACCTGCGCCGATGAAAGACGACATTTGGTCCCGCGACGAGATCGAAAGCCCTTGCGTGAAGATCTGCGTGGTGCATCCGGAAAGCCGTCTTTGCACGGGCTGCCTGCGCACCATCGACGAAATCGGGGCCTGGTCGCGCATGACCCCCGAAGCGCGGCGCGACGTGATGGCCGAGCTGCCCGCACGCGCCGGACTGCTGAGCAAACGCCGGGGCGGACGGGCCGCACGGCTGAAGCGCTGACCGCGACGGCACACGGATTTCAGGAACAAAAAAAACCGGGGCCATTGGCCCCGGAGTTTTTTGATCGCCGTTGGAAAGTTCAGGTCAGTCCAGTTCAAGCACGCAGGTGCAGAACGCCTTTGCTTTCTTGTGTGCTTTCGCGCTGACCTTCACGTTGTACAGGATCTGGTACGTGTGGTTCGGCTTTGCCAGACAGCACGCAGTCACTTCCACATCCTTTGGCGCGGTCGCACAGAAGTTGCGGCCAAGATAGTACATATCCGGTTGCACATCGGCCGTGAACATCGCGCGGCGCTGACCATTCTTGTCCGTGACGCATTTCACCTTTGGACAGGAAACCGCAACCGGCTTTGCCTTGGGCTTTGGCTTTGGCACGAATGTCGCTTCTTCTCCATCATCCCCTTTATCCCCTTCATCATCCGGAGTTGAGGGCGGAGGTGCCGGATCAGGCGGCGGCGACGGATCAGGCGGGGGCGACGGATCCGGGTCCGACGGACGGTCGAACGAGGGCTTGTCATAGCCCGGTGGATCAGGCGGCTGGTCCAGGGCCAGCGCCGGCGACGCGATCAATGCAATCAAAAACAGGGCAAGTCTCATGTCTTTTCCCTTAGGTTACCGCTTACACTGCGGCCTTGGTTATCAGGTTAACGCGCCCAAGCCCAATCACGGTTTCGGGCGCGCTCACGTTACGCAAGAGCGTCAGACCGTCGGCTGCTCCAGCGAAGCGATTTCGACCACAAGGATCTGGTCCAGCGACACGGGCCCTGCCCCCGCCGACACGGTCACGACGGTCTGGCCGTTGAACTGAACAATGCTGTCGCCGGTGATGCCGTCTTCTTCGATCGTGATCGACGCTCCAGCCGATGCGCCGATCGGCACGGAGACAAGCACAACTTCATCGGCTGCAAGGTCGATGATCTGGGGCGCATTGTCCGGATCGACCCATGTCCCGGTCAGGAACAGATCGGTGTCTTCCTCACCGAAGACGATGTCGCCGCTGCCCATCTGGATCTCGTCGCTGCCGGCGCCGCCCAGAAGTACATCCGGGTCATCGACATCCGTTACCGCGATGACATCGTCATCGTTTCCATCCCAGATGCCGAAGATGCGGTCATTGCCGTCGCCGCCGTCGAGTGTGTCGGCCCCGGCACCACCGATCAGAAGATCCTCGCCTGCGCCATCGAGGACGCTGTCATTGCCAGCACCGCCGAACACGGTGTCAGACCCCGTTCCCCCGAAGAGCGTGTCATCGCCCTCCCCGCCGACCAACTGATCGTCGCCGTCTTCGCCACTGAGAAGATCGTTCCCGGTGTCGCCGAACATCGTGTCGTCGCCAAGGCCGCCGGCAAGGATGTCATCGCCGGTACCGCCCGCAATGAGATCATTGCCTCCATTGCCTTCGAGCGAATCGTTGCCCTCGCTTCCGAATACCTGATCCGAACCACCCTCGCCGAAGAGAGTGTCATCGCCGATCTGGCCATCAAGGATGTTGTCATTGTCAGTGCCACTGATCTGATCGTCGCCACCGCCACCAACAACCGTCTCCGCACCCGGGCCCGCCGTCAGCGTGTCAGCACTTTCCGAACCGAAGGTCACACCGCCCGAGGTCAGAATACCGTCGGAACCGGAATCGGAACCGCCCGTATCGGTGCCACCTGTGTCGGTGCCGTCGGTATCTGTTCCGCCGGTATCCGTTCCACCGCCTGTTGTGGGTGTATCCGTATCGTCGTCGTCATCGTCACCCGAATCCACAAACAGACCAGCCGACAGGCCGATCAGTGTCAGAGCAATAAGTGCTGCATATTCCATTACGTTAATCCTACGACTACCGATTGGCGTCAAACCTACGCCTGCCTTGTATTTGGCACATAATTAAATCGACAATTTGACCAAAATTGTTAGGGATCTTGCAACAGTTGAGGCAGGCTCAGCGGCATTGTGTCGGCTCCACCTGCGGAATGTGGCAGCGCCTTAATTCCGCCCCAACCAGCCGCGTCCTGATTCACCAGTTTCCGGACGCAGATAGGCGACCATCCGACCGTCCCCCGACGCGGTTGATCCCGCCTGCCAGGGGGCGACGCCATGCAAAAGCATTGGGTGCAGTAAAACCGCCTCTCCCGGTCGTGTAAAGAGCGGAGTGCGTCGGCATGAGGCAAACACCGATTTCCGCGCCGCCTGATAGACATCGGTGATGTCGGTTTCGCCCCACTGTGTCTCGGGAACATCGGCAAGCGCCTGACCGATCGCGGCCTGCAGAATAGTGTGGCTGCCGGGCCAGACCACCAGAGGGCTTGCGCCGGGTGTGGTCTCTGTCAGCGGCATGCCGAGTATCCACGCATGCCGTTCCCGCAGAAAGCGCCGCTTCGCAGGCCCATCGGCGATCAGCCCGTCCATATGCGCCGCATCGCGGGTACGCCGGTAGCGGAAGGCGGCCTCGCTTTCCCCGGATCTCGGGCGCGGATAGCCGGGATAGGTGATCGACAATTGGGCGGGGTGCAGATCTGTCCAAGGGCCGATGATGTCGCGGATGGGCGCAGGCAGAGGCACACCACTCACCGCTCCGTCACCCTCGCTGGGCAGGGCATCGACACCCACGAACCACGTGCCTTCGCACTGCAGCCAGATCTCCTGCATGTGGGGATCGCGGGCGATGTCACGCCCGAGCGCCCGCGCCGCCTGCGCCCAGCGGAAAACCTCGGGATGCCAGGCAAAGCGCAGATAGCCGCAGTCGGGCCACGACATCCGCACGGCTCAGCCCGCTGCCGTTTCGGAAAGCTGCATCTGCTCCAGCGCCTCGTCCAGCAACGCAATACCCGCGCCGGGCCGGTTCGCCTGTTCCGACAGCACCCGCCGCCAGGTCCGCGCGCCGGGCTGCCCCGCAAAAAGCCCCAGCATGTGGCGGGTGATCTGGTGCAGCTTTCCACCGTCCGCCAGATGCGCCTCGATATAGGGCCGCATCGCGTCGATCACGGTGGCACGCGACAGCGCCGCCGGAGCGGCGCCGAAGAGCCGAGCATCGACCTCGGACAGGACATCCCACGGACGGTGATAGGCCGCGCGGCCGATCATCACCCCGGTCATGCCGCGCGCAATCAGGTCCTCGGCGACCGCCAGCGTCTCGATGCCGCCATTGATCGACATCGGCAGATCAGGGAACTGTTCGGCCATCCGCAGCACCAGATCGTAATCCAGCGGCGGGATGTCCCGGTTTTCCTTGGGCGACAGGCCCTGCAGCCACGCCTTGCGGGCATGGATGATCAGGTAATCGCACCCCGCATCGCGCACCCTTGCGATGAAATCGGGCAGGACGTGCTCCGGGTCCTGATCGTCGACCCCGATCCGGCACTTGACCGTCACCGGCACATCCACGGCGGCTTTCATTGCCCGCACGCACGCGGCCACCAGATCGGGTGTCTTCATGAGCACCGCCCCGAACGTGCCCGACTGCACCCTGTCTGACGGGCAGCCCACGTTGAGATTGATCTCGTCATACCCCGCAGCCGCCCCCATGCGCGCCGCCTCGGCCAATTCCTGCGGGTCCGAGCCGCCAAGTTGCAGCGCGACCGGGTGCTCTTCGGGGCTGTAGTCAAGCAAATGCAACGCCCTCCCCCGCACCAGCGCCGGAGACGTGACCATCTCGGTATAGAGCAACGCATGCCGACTGATCTGCCGATGAAAGTACCGGCAGTGACGGTCGGTCCAGTCCATCATAGGGGCAACGGACAACCGCGCTGCCGCGGTGGCTGCGTTTAGGGGCATTCAGCGATCTCCTCGGGGCCGCCAGCGTTCGGGATGGCCCCTCACTGCACACCATACGCACACGGCGTCTGACTTTGAACCCCACGGGGGGCAAAGACAGGTGAACGGCGGTGTTTGCGCAGGTTTAGCTGACTTTGCGACAGCGATTTCAGCGTCATTCCGCGTCACCAACGCACCACGATGCATGGATTTGCGAGCAAGACGCCTATGAAACCCCAAAGCTTGCGGCGGTCGTGGTCTCTACCGGTTCTCCACCCACTGGCGGAGAAGCCGGATCGAGGCTCAGGACAGCATCCCCTGTGTTCCGGATCAGCGCGTGATCGTGGCTCACGAGCATCAGCGCGACATCGTCCTGATCGGCGGTTCGGATCAGCAGTTCGATCACCTTTGCCTGCGTGATCGGGTCGAGCCGCGAGGTCGGTTCATCCGCGAAAACAAAGCTCGGCTGTCTGAGCAGGATACGCAGAAGGGCGATGCGCTGCAGTTCACCGCCCGAGACCGCGCCAGGTCGCCGCGCCAGCAAGCGAGGATCTAGGCCAAGGGCATCGAGCAGTGTCTCAATCTTGGGCTGTTGCCCCCTGATCAGACCCTGCATGTCCTGCAGGGTTTTTCCCAGCGACCGCTTGCGCGGAAAGGCGGCGACCGGGTCTTGGTAAAGTTTCTGGAATGCGAATGGATGCGCCTCAGGCGTGCGGGCAACCCTACCTTGCTTTGGCGCGACCAGCCCGAGCAGCGCATCCCCCAAGGACGATTTTCCGCAGCCCGAAGGCCCCGTGACACCAAGAATGCCACCTGCCCGAACATCGAAGGAAAGCCCGCTGAACAGCGTCCGCCCCTCCCGTGCGACCGAGAGACCCCTGGCACTGATCACCGTGGCACCTGTCGCGGCCCGCTTGCGGCGCGGCGTCCAGTTCTCTGGATCGGCGGCGAAAAGCTCCCTAGTGTATGCCTCCCTCGGAGCCGCGAAAATCTCGCGCGTCGTGCCGCTTTCGACAATCGCGCCGGCGCGTAGCACGATCAACCGCCCTCCGATCCGACGGGCCAGCGCAAGGTCATGGGTGATCACCAGCAGGCCACCGCTCTCGCCCATCTCCGCGAGCAACAGGCTCGCCACATCGTCGCGCCGCGCCGCATCGAGCCCCTTGGTCGGTTCGTCCGCGATCACGATCCGCGCGCCTCCCGCCCGCGCAGCGGCAATGGCCACGCGCTGCGCCATGCCGCCCGACAACTGGTGCGGATAGCGCGCCCCTGCCCTGGCCAGTCCAAGCGCTTCGAGGTCGGCAGAGGCGCGGGCCAGCGCGTCCCGCCTCGGCAGACCGCGCACCTGCGCATGCGCCTCGGCCACCTGCCTGTCCGCCCGCATAAGCGGATCGAGCGAGAGCCATGGTTCTTGCGGCAGCACGCCGATTTCGCGTCCCCAAAGGCCTCGAAACCGGGAACGGTCGCCGACGTTCAGCACGCGACTTCCGATGGCGACGCGGCCCTTGGCCTGCAACTCCGGCGGCAGCGCCCCCATCAGCGCCTGCGCCATCAGGCTCTTGCCCGACCCGGTTTCGCCCAGCACGACAAGCGGCTCGCCGGGATCGAGCGCCAAGGAGAGTGGCGCAAGAAGGGTCGTGTTGCCCTCCCTCACAGTGATGTCCTCTGCTTTCAGAAGGCTCATTGTTCGCGGCTCCCGGCAAGCAGCGTGAGGCCCAGAAGCAGAACGAATGTCGCGATGACCGGCGACAGCAGCGCCGTCGGGGCCTCGCGCCAATAGGGCAGAAGCTCGACCATCATCAGCCCCAGCTCCGGCGTTGGCGCGCGCATCCCCACATAGACGAAGCCAAGCGCCGCGATGGCCATGATAGCCGTGGCCGTGCCGAAGGCCGCGGCGGTCAGCATCATCGGCGCGATCTCGGGCCAGACATGGATGCGGAACACATAGGTTGGGCCGAAACCCAGGAGGCGCGAGGCCTGCACGGCGGGTGAGGCCAGAGTCTCACGGGTGGCAGCACGGGTCAGGCGGAAGAATTCGACCCAGAGCACAAGCGACAGACCGGCCCAGAACCCGACTGCGGTTCCCGGCATCATTGCCAGCACGATCAGCACCAGCAGCAGGCCCGGCAGCGCCAGAAGCGCATCGGCTAGCATCACCAGCACGCGGTCGATCCAACCGCCCCGCGCCGCCGCCAGCGTACCGAGGATCAGGCCGGCCGCGCCCGCCGTGGCCACCGCCGCCAGCGCGATCAGGGGCGACAGGCGCAGGGCATGGACCAGCCGGTGATAGATCGAACGGCCAAGATGATCGTAGCCCAAAGGCGCGGCCGGTTCCGGCCCTGAGAGCGCTTTGACCAGGGATTGCGCGAAGGGATCGCCAGGCACCACCAAAGATCCGAGGGCTGCAAGTCCGGCCACCATCAGGACAAGGCCCACACCGATTATGCGGGACCAAGGCAACCCTGCGCGCGGCGCGTCACGGATGTCGAGTGCAGTCATGTCGCCTGCCTCGGGTCAATGCGGCGCACGGCGAGGTCGATTGCGGCATTCACGAGAACAAAGCCAAGGCCCAGCACCAGCGCCGTACCCTGCACCATCGGCACGTCGCGCGAAAAGATCGCATGGACGAGCGCATGACCGATGCCGGGCCAGCCGAAGATCGACTCCACGATGATCACGCCCTCGACCAGCGTGACGAATTGAAGGCCCAGGTAGGTCAGCAGCGGGACCGAGATGTTGCGCAAGCCATGGCGAAAAAGCACCTGCCGCTCGGACAGGCCTTTCCACTGGGCGAAGTGCCAGAACGGCATCCCGACGATCCGGGCCATGGCATCCCGCGCGATGCGTGCGTTCACCGCCGCAAGGCCAAGCGCCAGTGTCAGGGCCGGCAGCACGAAATGGCGCGTCTCGCCATGGCCGGCGGCAGGAAGCCAGCGTAACTGCACAGCGATCACCACGATCAGCACCAGCGCCATCAGGAATTGCGGCACCGCCTTCAGCCCGGTCGAAACCACCAGAAGCGCGCGATCCAGAACGCCCCCCGGCCGGAGCCCCGCCATGATCCCCAGCGGCGGCCCGATCAGCAACGACAGCACAACCGCAACCAGCGCCAGCGACACCGAGGCACCAAGCTGGTGGGCGATCTCCTCCATGACCGGCTGGCCTGTCACGAGGGAATTGCCGAAATCGAGGCGCGACAGGTCGCCAAACCATTGCAGGAGCGCGGGCAGAACGGGCCCGCCGAGACCGAGTTCAGCGCGCACCGCATCCGCCGCGGCGGCATCCACATTGTCATAGCCGTAGCGCCCGGCGGCGATCCTCCAGGCGGCATCGCCCGGCAGGCTGCGCATCATGACGAAGGTCGCGATCCCGATCAGGACCGCGACCAGCGCCGCCTGCACCAGCCGTGCAGCCAGTGCCGTCATTCGGCCCAACGCATGTCTTGCAGGCCGAAGCTGCGCTCGAACGGGTCGATGGTCGCGCCCTCGACACGGTCGGACACGGCCAGCGTCTGGCGATACCACGCGATCGGGATGATCGGCAGGTCGGCCTGAAGGATGGCGGCGGCCTCGGCCCGTTCGGCCACGCCGCCCTCGCCCCGCGCGATACCACGGACCAGCGTTGCAAAGCCTTCGTTCGACCAGTTCATTGCGCCCCAGTCGCCATTGCCGACATAGTCGCCCAGAACAGTGCCGATGGGATCGGGGATAAGGCCGAAATTCCGCGCCAGAAGGCCGAGGTCAAGCGAGCCGTCCTGATGACCCGCCGGGATTTCCGAGGAATTGGTGGTGTTGATCGTCAGCTCGACGCCAATGGCGCGGAATTGCTGTTCCAGCACGGCGGCGACCAGCGGCAATTCGGGCCGGTCGGGATAGGTGGTCAACGTCAAGGCAAAGCGTTCGCCGTCGCGGGCCAGGATGCCATCGGCACCCTCCTGCCAGCCAAGCCCGGCAAGGATTTCACGCGCTTGCGCCACATCGTAGTTCAGCGGCTGCAGGCTCTCGTCGTGCCAGCCCTCGACTGAGGGCGGGAAAAGCTGTGTCGCGCCCTCGGGATAGCGCAGCACAGCAGTCGCGATACCTGCACGGTCGATGGCAAGGCTGAGGGCACGGCGCGCCTCGGGCTCCGACAGGAAGGGGTGGCCCGCGTTCACCTTGATCAGGAGCGTTCGGGGTATGGCAACCGAGAGCACTCCGGAGCCCTCCACCATCCCCAGCCGCGACACGCTGGCCGGGTCTAGCCCGAAGACAAATTCGGCCTCGCCCGATTCCGCCATCAGCGCGCGGGTCTCTACCCGGCTGACCCCGGAATAGCTGACATCGGCGATGTGCGGAGCCGCGCCCCAATAGTCCTCGAACGCGGTTGCATCGAGGCTGAGCGGCGGTTGCAGGTCCGTGATCCGATAGGGCCCCGTGCCGATGATCTGCACCCCTGCCCCGTCCGGCCCGTATGAGGCGGGCGCAAGGATTTGCGACCGGTATTCGGCGAGGAAGGCCGGAAGCGCCGCCAGCGGTTCCGAGAGCGCAACAGTGATCTCGCCTTCCCCGGCGCTGATGGCTGTGATCGGCAACCCCGCGAGGGGGCCGGGCTTGGCACGAGCGATCTCGAGCGCGCCCAAGACGGTTTCCGACGTCATCGGGGTGCCGTCATGGAAAACCACCCCGTCGCGCAGCGTAAAGGTCCAGCTCAACCCGTCCTGGGACATGGCCCATGCCGTTGCAAGACCGGGCGTCAGCCGCCCCTCGGTATCGGCATTGACCAGCGTCTCGGCGATGCCCATGCGGGTGAAGATATAGCCGCTCGTAGAGGGTTCCGGTGCCTGGATCTCGAACTGCGCGACCACGTCCAGACTGGTGTCTGCTTGGGCCAATGCGGGCGTGGTGAGCAGCGCAATGGCCGCGACAGAGGAAACGAGGGTTTTGATCATGGTCAGTTGTCCTGCTGGTGATGTGGCCGTGTCATTGTCGTAACGGCTTGAACTTGAATATCCTTGGAGAGGGTCAGCGCCTCGGCCCGGTCCAGACGAGCGAGAATGGCCTCTACCGGTTCCCCGCGTGCGCGGGCACGCTGCCAGATACGGCGGCAGGACGTGGGCGACCAAGGCAGGGCGGCGTCGGCAAGCCAGCGGCGCAAGGGTGCTGGCAGACCATGGAAGGCGCGCATTGGATCGCGGCGGGCGCGGCGACGCGCGAGACGGGTCCCGCCGAGGTTTCCGCTCATACGACGTCCTCGGGATCATCCAACGGGTCAAGGACGAGGACGAGCCGTGTCTCTCCTGTCCCTTCGATGGGTGGCGACCGGTGCAACAGTCCGGACCGAGGTGTCTCGGGCCAAAGCGTGCCCCGCAGAACGATGGGTGAGCCCGCGGGAACGGTGAACACGCGGCGTGGCTCTCCCCCGTCGGTGGATATGCCGTATTGTGTCAACGGCGGAGTAAAATTAGGCCACGGGGCGGCGCAAAACTGGGCCACTTTGGGTTTACGCGGGACGCGGATGATGAGCGGCGGCCAGTCAGCTGCGCTCTCCATGTAGCTGGCGGGTGACTG
>JAUIBL010000079.1 GCA_030428355.1 Alphaproteobacteria bacterium
TCCAGCCCTTTCGCCAAACGCACCGTCTTGCGATGGATGCGTTGCGCAATGGCGCGCAGCCCTTTGGGCCCGTGGAAGACCGCATAGAAGCCCGCCATCACCGCGAGCAATGCCTGCGCGGTACACACGTTCGATGTCGCCTTTTCCCGGCGGATATGTTGCTCACGGGTTTGCAGCGCGAGGCGGTAAGCCTTGTTTCCGTGGCTGTCGATGGAGATCCCCACGATCCGCCCCGGCATCGCGCGCTTGTAGTCGTCCTTGGTGGCCATATAGGCCGCGTGCGGTCCGCCATATCCAAGCGGAATTCCGAAGCGCTGGGTCGATCCCACAGCGATATCCGCCCCCATCGCACCCGGTTCTTTCAGCAAGCAGAGCGCCATCGGATCAGCGGACATGATGGCAATCGCCTTGGCCCCGTGCAGCCGCGCGATGTCATTGGTGAAATCTCGCAGATGCCCATAGGTGCCCGGATACTGGAAGATCGCGCCGAACACCGCCTCGGGGTCCATATCCGCCACGTCACCGACGATGATCTCGATCCCCAAAGGCGCTGCGCGGGTTTTCATGACAGTGATGTTCTGTGGATGGCAGTTTTCATCCACGAAAAACGCGGTCGCCTTCGACTTGGCCACCCGCTGCGCCATGGTCATCGCCTCGGCGCAGGCGGTCGCCTCGTCCAAGAGTGACGCGTTGGCAATCTCCAGCCCGGTCAGGTCGCTGACCATGGTCTGATAATTCAACAGCGCCTCAAGACGCCCTTGACTGATCTCTGGCTGATACGGCGTATAGGCCGTGTACCACGCCGGGTTCTCAAAGATGTTGCGCTGGATTGCGGGCGGCGTGACCGTGCCGTGATAGCCCATCCCGATCAGCGAGGTCAGAACCTCGTTCTGCGATGCGGTCTCGCGCATGTGATAGAGCAACTCCCGCTCCGACAACGCCTTGCCGAAATCAAGCGGTTCGGCCTGACGGATGCTTTCGGGCACAGTCTGCGAAATCAGATCGTCGAGCTTTGACACACCAACCGTGGCCAGCATCTCGGCCATCTCCGCCGGCGACGGGCCGATGTGACGCCGGTTGGCAAAATCATACGGCAGATAGTCGATGGCATCATAACCCATGTCGCTCTCCTTACGGTTCGGAACGGCGCACCGTCCCCTGCTTCTTCTTTTAAAAAATATGCCCTGCAACGGCGCCATCCGGCACTCCGTGGGGCAAGAGGCGGGCAGGCCTCAGGACCCGCCCGACCGGATCAGCCGATATATTTCTTGTAGTCGGCTTCATCCATAAGGTCGTCCAGCGCCGACATGTCCTCAATCTTCATCTTGAAGAACCACGCATCGCCTTCCGGGTCCTCGTTGACCTTACCGGGCTCTTCGACCAGCGCTTCATTCACTTCGGTGATTTCACCATCAAGTGGTGCGAGGATGTCCGACGCCGCCTTGACTGATTCGATCACCACAACCTCATCGTCCTTGCTGACCATGGTGCCTTCCTCGGGCAGTTCGATGAACACCACATCGCCCAATTGCTCTGCCGCATGCGCCGTGATCCCCACGACCACCTCGTCGCCTTCGACGCGCAGCCATTCATGTTCCTCGGTGAATTTCATATGGTTCCTCTTGGAGTGATTATCGTTTGAACCCTGCCGCCACGAAGGGCAGTTTGGCAACAGAAACAGGAAGCCGTTTGCCCCGGACTTCGCCAAAAAGCGCGGCGCCGATCTCTGCGTGGCCGGCATCGACATAGCCCATGGCGACGGGCGCACCGACGGTTGGGCCAAACCCGCCTGATGTGACGGCACCGATAGGCGTTTCAGCGTCTGCACTGGCGAAAAGCGCCGTGCCTTCGCGCATCGGTGCCCGCCCTTCGGGCAAGAGGCCGACGCGCTGGCGCGAAACGCCTTCAGCCATCTCGCGCAGGATACGGTCGGCACCGGGGAACCCGCCTGCGCGGTCACCCCCGGCACGGCGCATCTTCTGGATGCCCCAGGTCAGCCCACCCTCAACGGGCGAGGTGGTGGCGTCGATATCGTGCCCATAAAGGCAAAGCCCGGCTTCGAGGCGGAGCGAATCCCGAGCGCCAAGTCCGATGGCCTCCACATCCTCGTGCGCCAGCAGGGCCTTTGCCAAATCTGTGGCGGCCGCCACAGGCACGGATATCTCATATCCGTCTTCCCCTGTGTAGCCGGACCGCGACACCCAGCATTCCGCTCCGGCGATGGGCACGGTCGCCACATCCATGAACCGCATCTCGGCCACTGACGGGTGATGCTCGGCCAATACGGCCTCAGCTTTCGGCCCCTGCAACGCCAAAAGCGCGCGGTTTTCCAACAGCTTGACTGTCACCTCAGGCTCAAGTGCCGCGCGCATCCGCGCGACATCAGCCTCTTTGCAGGCGGCGTTCACGACAACGAAGAGGTGATCGCCGCGATTGGCGAACATCAGATCGTCTTCAATCCCACCTGCGTCATTGGTGAAGAAACCGTATCGCTGACGTCCCTCACCCAGACCAAGCACATCCTGCGGGATCAACCGTTCCAGCGCGGCTTTGGCGACTTCGGGATCGTCGGATCGCAGAATCACCTGCCCCATGTGGCTCACATCGAACAGCCCCGCAGCGGCGCGGCACTGCAGGTGTTCTTTCATCACGCCAAGGCTGTATTGCACGGGCATCTCGTAGCCCGCAAACGGCACCATCTTTGCGCCCAGCGCGACATGCAGATCGTATAGCGGTGTGCGTTTCAAGTCGCTCACGCGGCATCCCTTCACGTTCAACCGGGTGCTTGTGATACGACAACCGGCATATTCCATCCCGCGCGACTGCGCAGACGTCCTATGCCCCCTCTGTCCTTTCGCCTGAGATCGTTATCCCTTCGGCGTTCCGGGTCCGGCCCGAAATCTCTCCAGAGTCTATGTCCGCGACGGTCCTTCGGCCTGAGAGTTTCCGGGGGCGGTTGCTCCTTCGGCACCGGTCAAGACCGGTTCTCCCATCGTGGATGTATGCAGTGGTAGACCGTTTTCAGAACGGTCTCAAGTGTCAAACTGCAAGCGCAGCTTCCCGGGCTGCGCAGGCCCGTTCGGGATTGAGAATATCCAGCAGATCCGCATTGGTGCAGACCAGCGCATCGAGCGTGATCGGGTCCAGCGACTGGTAGAACGCTTCGACAGCGTCAGTCAGGGCGGTGCGCAGAAGACAGGCCTCGGTCAGCGGACACGTGTTGTCGACATCCGCAAAGCATTCGGCCAGTGGCACAGGCGCTTCCAGCACGCGGAACACATCGCCAATCCTGATCTCGTCCGCCGGACGACCCAGTTCCAGACCGCCATTGCGGCCGCGTTGGGTGTGGAGGAACCCAAGCTGCCCCAGCTGGTTGATGACCTGAGCAAGGTGATTTTCAGAAGCGTTGCACCGCTCCGCGATTTCGGACTTGGTCACAAGTCGGCCCGTGTTGG
>JAUIBL010000008.1 GCA_030428355.1 Alphaproteobacteria bacterium
TTCTTCTTCATCGCGTGGCGGAGGCCGGGAAAGGCGGGCTGCTTGGGCATCGGCGAGGCTCCATTGTCGTCCCCGTCAGTCTATCTCAAACCGCTCAGCACGCGAGGTTTTTCAGACGTTCCTTAAGAAGTGGGAGGATTTGTGATGATGGGACCGAGGCAAGAAGCGCAAGCTGCGTTGTTCTACGAGTTCTCGCTGGAAGATCATGTTCCTCAAGATCATCTTCTACGGTCGATTGATTGTCATCTCGATCTGAGCAGCATCCGCAAACATGTGGCAGATTTCTATAGCCATACGGGCCGTCCGTCGGTTGATCCAGAACTGATGATCCGCATGCTTCTCGTGGGATACTGTTTTGGCATCCGATCCGAGCGGCGGCTTTGTGAGGAGGTGCATTTGAACCTGGCGTATCGATGGTTCTGTCGTCTGGATCTTACCGACCGCATCCCGGACCACTCTACTTTCAGCAAGAACCGCCATGGTCGTTTCCGTGAAAGCAATCTGCTGCGCCATGTGTTCGAGACGACAGTTGCGCGTTGCATGAAGGAAGGCTTGGTTGGCGGTCAGGGCTTTGCGGTCGATGCCAGTCTGATCAGCGCCGATGTTCAGAAGCAGAACTCCAGCAACCCCGAGGACTGGGCGGCCCGTGAGATCGATCCCGCTAATGCACCGCGTGCCGTGCGTGAGTATCTCGACACTTTGGACGACGAAGCCTTTGGCGCGGCGACAACAGCAAAACCCAAGTTCACCGCCCATGCCGATCCGGCCAGCCAATGGACAGCGGCGCGCAAAGGCCCCGCATTCTTTGCTTATTCCGACAACTACCTGATCGATACGGATCACGGGATCATCATGGATGTCGACGCCAGCCGGTCGAACAAAACCGCCGAGGTGGGAGCGATGCGCAAGATGCTTGATCGTACCGAAGAGCGTTTTGGTGTGGCACCGGATTGGATCGCCGCTGACACCGCATATGGCTCAACGGACAATCTGGTCTGGTTGGTTCTGAAGCGCCATATCCTCCCGTTCATCCCCGTGTTCGACAAAGGCGAGCGGACCGATGGAACCTTCTCCCGATCCGACTTCACATGGGATGATGAAAACGACCGATATATCTGTCCCGGCGGCAAAGAGATGCGGCACACTTGGCGGACGTACTCCGATCCAAAACGAAACACGCCTAGCTGGCGCTCGCGCAAATACCGGGCCCGGAGCGCGGACTGCAGAAATTGCCTCTTGAAAGCGAAGTGTTGCCCCAACTCAGAAGCCCGCGCCATCCATCGCGAGAAATACGAGAGCGTTCGAGACTTTGCCCGTCAATGCACCGCCTCTGACTTCAATCCCAAGGCGCAGGCACGACGAAAAAAGGTCGAAATGCTCTTCGCTCACCTCAAACGCATCCTGAACCTCGGACGGCTCCGATTACGCGGCCCATGCGGCGTCCAAGACGAATTCACCCTCGCAGCCACCGCCCAGAACCTCCGGAAACTGGCAAAGCTCAAGCCAATAATGCCCGCAACAGGATGAAATGCGGGAAGGACCCGCACATCCAAAAGAAATCAAAGCGGTAGCTTGACCAACCGCTCCAAAACGACTGAGTTTTTCAACAACATCAGCTAAGACCCCATGAATCGCCGACGTGCTTCAACGGCTATGTTGTAGCGCTGCTGGAGATCGGCGATCAGAGCCATCGCAACGTGTTTTGCATCGTCGCCTTCTGCCTCTCGGTAGCTCTGCTTCGCCGCCTCCAGCAACTTCTTGATTTTGAATTCCTCGGGCAGTGCGCCTGCTTCGGCCATTATGCGGGCCGCCACTGCAGTTGCCATGTCAATGAAAGCCTCACCTGATCGGTCGGGCAGTGGTTTTCCCTCGCCTTCGAGGCCGCTCAGCTTGCCCTCCGCAAGGGCCTTCTGGATTTGCTGCTCTACGAGGCGGTCAAATGATTGGGTCATAATGTATTCCTGCCTTTTCACTGCCGGCACTCAGACAATTCCATGGCGACCCGTCGAGCATAACCACTGGAAACAAAGCGGCCACTCAAAATGTTGTGCAGCACGACAGCTTCGTCCGCACAGTTCCAGTTCGTCACTCGCTAAATCTCGCTCCCGCAGCGAAAGTCGGCAACGCGGGCTGCGACTGCGGCATCAAGGGGAAGTGTCGGATGTCGGCTGTGGGCCGAGAAAGTTTTTCCTTATGGCCGGTCAACGCCGCGCAGGCGTGGTGCATGGACCGGGCTTCTGAGTAAGAGCGCTGCTGCAACGCCCGCGAGGACGCCGAACAGGTGGGCTTCCCAAGACACGCCGGGTTGCCCCGGCAGCACGCCCCACAGGAGGGAGCCATAAAGCCCCCCGATGACGACTGCAGCGCCCAGTGTCACGGGTGAGCGATCTACTAGGCCCCGTGCAATCAGGAAGCCGAACCAGCCGAAGATCAACCCCGATGCGCCGACGTGAATTGCAGGGCTACCGAGTATCCAGACGAGGCCGCCGCCGAGCGTGACTATCATCATGTTCACAGCCAACAAGGCCCGTGTTGCGGTCGCCATAAGCAGTCCCCTATGACAAGCAAGGGCGGCGTGTTTGCGATGAGGTGGGCGAAACTGCCGTGCAGCAGGGGCATCGCGACAATCCCGTCCATTCCGGTGACGTGACGCGGAACTAGGCCGAAGGCTGGGTTCAAGCCATAGCCACTGATCCAATTGACGATCTGAATCGCCCACAGCAGGGCGACGAAGGCTGCAAGCGTCGCTGCTCTGCGCAAGAAGGCGTGCATCTGGTTCTGAGTGCTCATAAGGCCGATGGTAATCTCTGGCCCGGCGGGTTCAACGGTTGTCCAAAACGCCCTGCAGGACAGGCACCCGCCCGGTCACTCGGACCTGTGCAGGGATCACGCTGCGAGGTGCTGTCGTACGAACGGGGCAAGCGCGCCTTCCGCCACCCCTACATCACAGCCTTAAACCATGTCATTGCTTTACCAGCGGCATCCGATGCGGTTACCGCTCCACGAGCCGCATGGACAAAGGCGCACCACCGCTTTGTATCTCAAGCAGGCGGTCGATGTTCGGATGCGCGCCGGGTCGGTTTCGCGCGTCCTCGGTATGTTCCGCAAAGACTGCCAGCCCGTGTGTCGCAGCTTCGGTATTCAGAACCCCATATGTCGCGAACAGGTATTGGTAGACCGCCAGGGACCCTTGCTTGCCCGGTTGGTACTCAATGGACGCGACCACTTCGCCGACGGTATCCATCATCTCCAGTCTTTCGATCCCGTCAATGGATGGCAGGTTCTGAAGGTTCTCCTTGAACGAAGATACGGGCTGTTTCATCCGACTGTCCTTTCAAATGTCATTCGGAACCGCGCATACCAAAAGTGCAGTCAAAATCCGGACAGTCTGGACTCGCCTAGACTGGGGTGGTGGTTTCAGCTTCGAGTCGATCTTTCTCTGTAATGTCATCCTTGACTGCTGGTGGCAGCGAAGCGGCAAGTTGAGGCGTGGCGATACCGTGTTACGCCAGAGCCTGCAAAGCCCCACCGATCGTAACTGGCCACCACCTATTCGTCGTCGGCAACACGCTGGGTAGTCTCGGCCATGTCGTCCGAGAAATCCGCATCCTGAGCTAAGGCAGGAAAAGTCATGAACAGTCCGGCAATCACCGCGATGAACTCCGCTCGTTACATGGAATTTCCTTCATTCCGTCTCGAAGTCGTCCAAAGCATGGCTGTCCGCAACTCGCTCCAGTTGCGCGGCAAACTGGGCAATGTCCGACCGGAATGATTGTGTGACACGCACGTAGCCAAGCACATGCGCAACAGCCTCCGCCAGATCGACGGGCCCCTGATCCAACGTTTCGCGGATGAGGCCCAGTTTCTCAGGCAAGGGAACTTCTTTCCACTGCCGCAGACGCCCGCTAATTTCGAGGCCACGGAAAGGCAGGACATCGGTCGGCTCCATCGCTTCAGGCCAGAAGATCCAATGCTCATCCGCGGAACGGGTTCGCGGGGCAACTTTCTCGACGGCATGCCAGATGGTGGAAGATATCTTTCCGCCGGTGCGCTGGAAGCCATGGACCCGCGCAATCAGGTCACTCAAGCGCTTGTATGTGATCGGGGCCTCCTCGACGACATACCGGGTTGCCAGCTGCCTCAATTTGACCGCATAGCCCGGGGAGTGGAACGAGTCAGGGTCGAGGTCGAGATCAGGCTGTGCGGTATCCCCGAAATCCAGCTGTGGCGCGATAGGGGCATCCTCGACCGCCATGTGCGCCGCCAGTTGGCGATCCGGTTCAGCAGCGGGATGGTCGAGTGCGGTAGGCGCGGGATCGGGCAAAGGTAAATCGACGGAAACAGGATGATCGACCACAACGCCGTCCTCGTGCTCCAAAGGCTCCGCCCGCTCATCGGCCTGCTCGGGTTCGGCGAGTTCCTCGACAGCCAATGCAGCAGCCTCTTCTGCAAGCCGATCTGCTTCGCGGACGGTTTCCAGCAGGGTTTCGAGATCGCTATGCAACTGCTCAAGCCGCGTATCCGGATCGATGAACCAATCCGTCGACCAGACACGCAACAGCCGCCACCCAAGTCGTTCGAGGATGATGTGACGCACGCGATCCCTGTCATGGGCCGAAGCAGAGGAAAGATAGGCCGCACCGTCGCATTCGATCCCAGCAAGGAATTCGCCGGGCTTATCGGGATGCACCACGCCAAGGTCGATGCGGAATTTCGAGACGCCGATCTGCGTCCGGATCATCCAGCCCTTGGCGCGCAGGCGTTCAGCCACGGCCATCTCGAAATCGTAATCGCTGTGACCGTGTGACCGGACCGCCCGCCCCAAAGCCGCTGGGCCCTAGGCCGCGAATTCGAGGTAATGCTTGAGGTCCTGCACCGCCTTGGATTGCGTGCGCGTCAGGTCGATCATTGCCGGATCGAAGCTGCAGAAGATTACCACCTCGCTTGTAGCGCGGGTGATCGCCATGTTCAGCCGCCGCTCGCCCCCCTTCTGATTCAGGGGACCGAAGTTCATCGAGATAGTCTGCGCGCCCGGTTCACTCGGGCCGTAGCAGATGGAAATCAGAATGACGTCTCGCTGGTCCCCCTGCACCGTCTCCAGGTTCTTCACGAAGACCGGCTCGGACAAGTTGGGACCAAAGTACTTTTCCAGTGAGGGATCGGCCCGCCTTGCCTCGTCTAGCAAGTTTTTCACCAGACGCTGCTGTTCGGTGTTAAGCGTCACGATCCCGATTGACAGATGTCGCCGCGCAGGGTCCTTCAGATGCGCAACCAGTTCAGCCACGACCGCCTGCGCTTCCTGTGGGTTGTTGCGACCCTTGCCGCGGGCATAGACCCCGTCGACCCGTTCCAGACGCACCGCCGTATCCCGCGTGTCGGCCGACGGATAGGTCACAAGCTGCCCGTCGTAATAAGCATGGTTCGAGAAGGCGATCAGGCTTTCGTGGCGGCTCCGATAATGTCCGGTTAGGCGGTGAAGCGGCACGCGGGCGGCCAGTGCCTCGTCGAGGATGCTTTCTAGATCGGCCATGATCATTCCGTCGCCGTCATCATCCCCGGCGTCTCGCGAAAAGAAATTGGTGGGCGGCATCTGCTTCGGGTCGCCGACAATGATGCTGCGGCGCCCGCGCGCGATGACGCCTATTGCATCTGGCACAGTGATCTGACTGGCCTCGTCAAAGACAACCAGATCGAAGAGCTCTGCCTCTGCTGGCAGGAACTGTGCCACCGACAGTGGGCTCATCATAAGGCAGGGTGTCAAACGGGTGAGCGAGGTACCCATCTCCTTGACCAGCTGGCGCACCGGTGCCGCCCGCGCACCGCGCTGCAATTGCCGCGCCAGCACGCCAAAACGCTTTGCGCAGACTATTGCTTTCTTGCGCAGACTATTGCTTTTCGCCTGTTTTCTGTGCGTCTTAAGTGATTGTTATAGATGGATTTTTGCGGCATCTTGAAACATGAGGCATAGGTCTTGCGCAGACTTTTGCTTTCGTAGGCAGTTCGGCAGTTAAGCGCATTTTTGTGCGTCTGGAGTGATGCTTCGAAGAATTGGGTGTTGCTGCAATGCAGCGTCGTCTCCATTGTGCTTGCAAGGAGTGCGCTCATGTCAATCACTGCAAGCATATATCATCTCACACACTACAAGTACGACCGGCCGGTCACCTTGGGTCCGCAGTCCATCCGGTTGCGCCCTGCGCCGCATTCGCGGACACGTGTGATCTCACACAGCCTAAGCGTTTCGCCTGCAGGGCATTTCGTGAACCATCAACAAGACCCGTATGGCAACTGGCTGGCTCGGTTCGTGTTTCCGGAGCCGGTGCGCGAATTCAAGATCGAAGTCGATCTGGTTGCGGATATGTCCGTCTACAATCCGTTCGATTTTTTCATCGAAGAAAAAGCGACAGAGTTTCCATTTTCCTATAGCGCAGACATTGCGCCGGATCTGAGCATCTATCTCAGCCGGGATCCTGTGGGTCCGCTGCTGGACGCATTCCTTGCGTCGATCTCGCGGGTACCAACGGCGACGATTGACTTTCTTGTCGGTCTGAACATGCGGATCGCGAACGAGATCAAGTATGAAATCCGCATGGAACCGGGGGTTCAGACCGCCGAGACAACGCTTGGTCGTGCGGCGGGGTCGTGCCGGGATTCAAGTTGGTTGCTGGTGCAGGTGTTGCGCAATCTTGGATTGGCGGCGCGGTTTGTGTCCGGGTATCTGATCCAGTTGAAGCCCGATCTTGTGGCTCTTGATGGTCCAGCAGGGACGGACAAGGATTTCACCGATCTGCACGCCTGGGTCGAGGTCTATTTGCCCGGTGCGGGCTGGGTTGGTCTTGACCCGACCTCGGGGCTTTTGGCGGGCGAAAGCCATATCCCCCTGGCAGCCACACCTCACTACCGCCACGCGGCTCCGATTTCCGGTGTCGCAAGTATCGCCGAGGTGGATTTTTCCTTCGATATGCAGGTGACGCGCACGGCGGAACATCCACGGATCACCAAACCGTTTTCAGAGGACGCCTGGAGCGCCCTGAACCGCTTGGGACAGGACATCGACAAACGGCTCGACGCCGGTGACGTGCGGCTGACCATGGGCGGAGAGCCGACTTTTGTATCGATCGATGATTTTGAAAGCGCAGAGTGGAACTCGGAGGCTGTGGGTCCTACCAAGCGCCGGCTGGCCGACAAGCTGATGCGCCGCTTGCAGGACAAATTCTCGACCGGTGGATTGCTGCACTATGGTCAGGGCAAATGGTATCCGGGCGAGACGTTGCCGCGCTGGACGTTTTCGCTCTACTGGCGCAAGGACGGTCAGCCGATCTGGCAGAACCCGGATCTTCTGGCAAAAGAAGATACGCACGAAGACGTTGGTGCCGAAGACGCCGAAGCGCTTTTGCAGGCGATTGCCGCGCATTTGGACGTGCCTGTGCAAAATGTGTTGCCCGCCTATGAAGATCCTGCCGAATGGATCATCAAAGAGGGCAATCTTCCGGCGAATGTCACGCCAGAGAATTCCAAGCTGACTGACCCGGAGGAGCGCGCCCGTATTGCGCGTGTCTTCGAGCGTGGGCTGACGACTCCGGCTGGCTATGTCTTGCCAGTGCAGCGGTGGCAGACGCGCGCGTCGAGCCGGTGGATGTCCGAGATCTGGAACCTGCGGCGCGGAAAGGTCTTTCTGGTCTCCGGTGACAGCCCGGTGGGATACCGGTTGCCGCTGGGGACTTTACCCCATGTCGCAAAGAGCGATTATCCGTTCATCATACCTCAGGACCCCACCGAAGAGCGTGCGCCGTTGCCCCCGGTGGCCAACCTTGAACAGCCCATTGCGCACCGCACCCAAAGCGATGCCGGTCAGACATTGGTCGAGCAAACTCTGAGCGATCTGAGCGGCCGCGTACGTACTGCGATCTCGGTCGAGCCCCGCGATGGGCGGCTGTGCGTGTTTGTGCCACCCGTCCAAACGCTTGAGGATTATCTCGACCTGATCACGGCAATCGAAGCTGCGGCTAGGACGCTTGGACGGAAAGTGCTGATCGAAGGCTATGCGCCGCCGCATGACCCCCGCATCGAAGTGATGCGGATAGCCCCCGATCCCGGAGTTCTGGAGGTCAATATTCACCCGGCCTCCAGTTGGGAGGACTGCGTCAGGATCACCGAGACCGTTTACGAAGAGGCGCGGCAATGTCGGTTGGGCACTGACAAGTTCATGCTCGACGGACGCCACACCGGCACCGGTGGTGGCAATCATGTCGTTGTTGGCGGGGCCACGCCCGCAGACAGTCCGTTCCTGCGCCGTCCTGATCTTCTAAAAAGCCTGATCCTGTTCTGGCAACGCCATCCCAGCCTGTCGTATCTGTTTTCGGGTACGTTTGTTGGCCCCACGTCGCAGGCACCGCGGATTGATGAGGCACGGCACGACACGCTTTACGAGTTGGAGATCGCGCTTGACCAAATCTGGCCACCGACCGAAGGGGCACCGCCGCCTCCTTGGCTGACAGACCGGCTGCTGCGCAATGCGCTGATTGACGTGACAGGCAATACACATCGGACCGAGATCTGTATCGACAAGCTGTTTTCTCCGGATGGACCAACCGGGCGCTTGGGTCTCGTGGAGTTTCGTGGCTTCGAGATGCCGCCCAACCCGAGGATGAGCCTTGCCCAGCAAGTGCTGTTGCGTGCGATCATCGCGCGGTGTTGGGAAGCCCCCATCAGTGGGGGCCTGACCCGTTGGGGCACCACGCTGCACGACCGGTTCATGCTGCCCGCCTTCATCTGGGAGGATTTTCTTGAGGTCCTGGCCGATCTGCGGGCGCATGACATGGCTTTCGATCCCGATTGGTTCAAGGCACAAGCGGAATTCCGGTTTCCGTTCTGTGGCGAAGTCACCTATGAAGGGATCACGCTGGAGCTGCGTCAGGCGCTTGAGCCGTGGCATGTGATGGGCGAAACCGGCGCGATCGGTGGCACCGTGCGTTATACCGACAGTTCGACCGAGCGGCTTCAGGTCTCGCTGACCGGCGCCAATCCGGATCGCTATACCGTCACCGCAAATCGTCGCTGCGTTCCGATGCATGCCACAGCGACCAACGGCACCCGGGTCGGTGGCGTACGATACAAGGCCTGGAAACCTCCGATGTCGCTGCATCCGGTGCTTGAGGTAGACGCGCCTCTGACGTTTGATATTTTCGACACATGGACCGGAAAGTCACTTGGCGGATGCCGCTATCATGTGGCTCACCCGGGGGGGCGGAATTTCGAGACCTTCCCGGTGAACGGAAACGAGGCAGAGGCGCGGCGCTTGAGCAGGTTTGAGAAAATGGGGCATAGCGCCGGGGCGCAGCCACCGATCCCGGAACGTCCGCATCCGGAATTTCCGATGACGCTGGACCTGCGCCGCAGGCCCGGACTGTAGTCGATGCAGACATCGCACTCCTCGGAAGAGAGCCCGGACAGACATGCGTTGCATGCGTCCTATGCAGCGCAGGGTATTCCGCAGAATGACGAAATGCTGCTGCCCGACGGGACGATCAAACCCGTCTGGCAGCCGTTTTTCGAACATCTGAGCCGACTATCGCCGCAGGATCTCAGTCTGCGTTTTTCGCGGGGCGATCAATACCTGCGCGATGCGGGTGTGCTGTTCCGGCAATATGATGAAACGTTGTCGACCGAACGCGAATGGCCGCTCAGCCATATTCCGGTGATCATTGGGGAAGACGAATGGCAGACGATTTCCGAAGGATTGATCGAAAGGGCTGATCTGCTCGAGTACATCCTGCGTGATTTCTATGGCGACAATGAACTGGTCTCATCAGGCCAGTTGCCGGCAAAGCTTCTCAGCCAGAACCCGGCCTGGTTGCGACCCATGGTGGGGGTCGGAAAGCAGGGCAGCCATTTGATCAACACGATCTCGTTTGAAATCGGACGTGGCCCCGATGGGAACTGGTGGGTGATCAGCGATCTCATCGAAGCGCCGTCGACCGCCGGATTCGCCATTGAAAACCGGATTGCGATGGGTCGGGTGTTCCCCAACTTTTTCGCCGGAGCAAATGTTCACCGTCTTGCTGGCTTTTTTCAGGAGTTCCAACAACGGCTGATGTATCTCAAAGGCCGGGACGACGGTGAGGTTGCCTTGCTGTCGCCGGGCACGATGAACCAGAACTATGCCGAACACTCCTACATGGCGCGGTATCTCGGGTTGTTGCTGGTCGAAGGCGAAGACCTGATCGTGCAGGACGGAAAAGCCATGGTACGCACTGTGGCCGGGCTGAAGCCGGTCAGTCTGCTGTGGAACCGCTTGCCGAGCACCATGTTCGATCCATTGGAATTGGATACGTCTTCGATGCTTGGCGCTGCAGGCTTGGTTCAGGCCATCCGCAGCGGTGCACTGAAAACGGTGAACATGGTGGGCGCCGGCGTTCTTGAGACGCGTGCATTGATGGCGTTTTTCCCGAAGATCGCGCAATCTCATCTGGGGAAGGGACTTGCCTTGCCGAATATCGCGACGTGGTGGTGCGGGCAGGACGTTCAGCGCGACCATGTGATCGCCAACAGAGCGCGGATGATGGTGGGTGACGCCTTTTCGACCGTGCCGCTGATGTCGGATCACCGAACAACCGCGTTCGATGATCTGGCCGACGATTCAAAAGCGCAGCGGTTGACAGAGCTTCTGAACACCAATGGGCAAAATCTGGTAGGCCAAGAGGCAGTGACACTGTCGACCACACCGGTCTGGGAAAACGGCAAGTTGGTTGCGCGGCCCATGTGTATCCGAATTTCGATGGGTCGTACCGCAAACGGTTGGGCCGTCATGCCGGGTGGGTATGCGCGGATCAGCGCGGGCAATGATGCCAAGGCTCTGGCCATGCAGCGCGGCGGCAAGGTGGCGGATGTCTGGGTCACCAGCCCTAGGCGGGTCGACACACCGACGCTTTTGTCCCTGTCGAAAAACACGGTGACACGCAGCCTGACTCATGCGCTCCTGCCAAGTCGGGCGGCGGACAACTTGTTTTGGTTGGGCCGTTATGTGGAACGGGCGGAACAGAACATGCGCTACTTCCGGGCATACTTTGCGCGGATTTGCGACGGTGCCGACCACAGTGACACGATGCCTTCGTTTATGCGTGATCACCTGATGGCCGGGGTTGCCCCGGATGCCAACGCCATTGCTGCCCGGTTTGGTGAACCTCTGAGCCTGGCGCTGCAATCGGCGTCGCGCATCAGTGACCGGTTTTCGCCGGACGGCATGATGGCACTACGGGGGCTGGTCAGCGACGCAAAAGCGCTGGATGGCCAGACCGTTCCTCTGGAAGACATCCCGATCCAGATCAGTCGCTTGTTGCGACAGATCACCGGCTTTGCCGGGCTCGTGCATGAAAACATGTACCGGTCTGATGGATGGCGCTTTCTGAGCATCGGAATTTCGCTCGAACGTGCCGCGAATATGTGTGATCTGCTGGCCGCCTGTCTGACCGATGAAACCTATAGCGGGGCGCTCGATCTTGCTCTGGAGATCGGTGACAGTGTCGTGTCACACCGCAGCCGATTCCAGATTGCCGCGACGGCAGAGTCGGTGATCGACTTGCTTGCACTCGATCCTCAGAACCCGCGCTCCGTGCGCTATCACGTCAGGCGCAGCAAAGAGCAGATCGACCATTTGCCTGATCAGCAGGACGGACATCTCATGAGCCCCGTCGCGCGGCAGATTCTCTTGCTTGAAACGCAATTGGCGACACGCGAACCCTCGCAGATTTCTCCAAAGGACCTTTTGCAGATCCGAAAAGACATCTGGGCCATTTCCGACACGCTCAACGCCAATCATCTGGCCTGACCCATGATCTACAGCATCCGACTGCGCATTGCGCACTTCTATGATCAACCCGCAGCAAACAGCCGTCATGCAATCCGTGTTCTGCCTCGGACGTTGACGGGGCGACAAAACCTCAAGACGCATTTGCTGCAGATCTTTCCAGAGCCCCAATCACGGTCGGACACAATTGATTTCTTCGGAAACACCGTGACCTCGTGTACACATCGCGAGCGGCACGATGAGATGTCCATTCGGTTGTCCTGTCATGTCGAGATGCATGCGACAGCGCCCTGGTTCGATCTGTCGCCGGATGTCTCGCATCTGCGCGCCCTGTGTGACGGGCTTACCGATCTTGGCCCTCAGTCGCCATTGCATTTTCTGGGGCCAAGCCCACGTCTGCCGCCGAACCGGGACATCAGCGAGTTTGCCCATGACCTGTTCGACCCAAACTCAAGCACTGCCGAGAATGTCATCCGCATCGGGGCCGGTCTGCACGACGCAATGACCTTTGACGCAACGGCGACAACCGTCGATACGGATGCTGCCGACGCATTCCGGTTGCGGCGCGGGGTCTGTCAGGACTTCACACATATCATGATCTTGGGCCTGCATGTTCTTGGGATCCCGGCAGGCTATGTCAGCGGCTATTTGCGCACGCTTCCTCCGCCGGGGGGGACCAAGCTCGAAGGTGTTGATGCGATGCATGCTTGGGTGCGGGCATGGTGTGGTCCCGATCAAGGGTGGATCGAATACGACCCCACCAATGCCACCTTGGTCAGCACGGACCATATCGTGGCCGGTTATGGCCGCGACTATTCCGACGTGTCGCCGGTGCGCGGCTATCTTAGGTCGTCAGGTGGTCAGAAGAACACCCAGGCCGTGGACGTGGCGATTGTCGACTAGGCTGGGCTGTGTCGTACCAGAGCCGTTCAGGAGTAGTTTCACGCACCGCTCAAGAAGGCGTCACAGCGGCATTCCACTCTGATACATAGGCGGCAAAAAGTATGTCGGCCTTTTCTAAAGCACCCGTCGGATGCGGTGCCCGTTTTTCCAGTTCCTCGGTCGTCGCGACCAGCAGGGTTGCGCCTGCGCTGGTTCCCGTCGCGCTGTCGGTCGGGATCACAGGCGATGCTGACGCCGCTCCGAGCATCGTGAGGTAGTGTGTGTTCCGGGCAAACGGGCCTTCGACAATGACCGGGCCTTCGTGTCCGATCAGCTTGAGACAGTGCGCCGTGACCAATGCCAGATAAAAGCTGACCGCAGCATTTCGCTGTCCCGACCCTTGGGGCGGCTCCTCTCCAATCCAGCGCGAAGCCATCCCCGCGAATGGGCCGGTTTCCGGCAGAACCGCCGGCAAGAGCATCGTGCGCTGTGTCAGGACCTCGTGTATTTCCGTGTCGTTCGGGCATGCACTTGAGCCTGCAAGCAGAAGATCGTGTTCCCGTCCTCCCATGAAGCGCGCCGACGGCACGGCGTTACCAAAGGCGTTGACGTTCACAAGTGTGTCGCGAGCGGGGTCCAGTGTCACGGGCTTGCCGCCGACGGTCATTGCGATCACCCATGTCCCTGTCGAAACCACGCTGAACGGAGGGTCACGCTTTATGAGGTGTGACAGCAGCGATGCGTTGGAATCGTGGATGCCGCAAAGCACGGGCGTACTTGCAGACAGGCCGGTGCGCCGGGCGATTTCGGCTGTGATGGTGCCCAGAACGTCGCCGGGCTTGCGCGGTGGCGCAATCCGGTCCGCGATGCCAAGGGCCTCGGGCAGGGAAGAAAAGCAGCGCTCATACGGGTTCCAGAGGTCCGTGTGACACCCGAGCGAGGTGACGTCAGTTGCCAGGATACCTGTCAGACGATGCGCCCAGAATTGTGGATAGGTTACGACATGCGCGACGCGGTCAAGAAGCGTTGGATCGGTCAGAAACTGCCAGTGGAGTTGTGCGCCAAGGTTGAGACCCATCGACAGACGGGGGGACCCGGTCTCTGCGAATGGCGGCCGGATCGCGTCATAGGCCTCTGCGCACGCGTCTGGCCCCGTATGTTCATAGTCCAGAACCGGTGCAGCGAGCGACCCATCCTCGGCCAGCAACGCAGCGGCTGCTCCATGTGTTGTGATCGTGATCGCGGTCAGCCCATGTTCGGCGTGAAAGCGCGTCAGACCGTCAAGGATGAACTCCCAATGATCGTTGACGTCGAAATGCGGATAGGGCGGACCGGGCAGGACCGTGTTGGGCCGCGTAACAACGGCGATTTCCGAGAGATCCGACCGGCGCACGACCGCAAGCTTGGCGTTGGTCTTGCCGATGTCGATGACGGCTACTTGTTCGCCGGTCATGGCATATGAAAGACTGGGGTGAGAGGCACGGCAACCGGTTCGTTGTCCTCATGTGTTTCCATGATGTCGGCCATGTGGGCCCACCATTTCTGCATGATCTCGTGGGAGGGTAGGTCGTCCATCTTGTGATCATCCGTGCGCCAGAGGACACCGAACAGGATGTTTGTCTCTTCATCGAGGTGAATGGAATAGTCCGACACTCCGGCGGTCTTCAGAAGCGCCAGGAGGTCGGGCCAAATCTCGTCATGGCGCTTTTTGTACTCTGCCTTTGCCCCGGGATTGAGGTGCATTTTGAACGCGTACTTTTCCATCTGTCTGTCTCCTGCCCTACCGCTTTGCAGCCTGAAGACGCCACGTCTGCCAAAGGCGCGGCAAGGCGATGACGCCGATAAGAAGCGCCCCGATCACGATGGACATCACGATGCCGGGCACGTTCAAAAGGCCAAGTCCGAACGTCACCAGCCCCATCACGAATGCGGCGATCACCACGCCCGGGGTGGAGCCAGACCCACCGAGGATGTTGACACCTCCAAGAACGACCATCGTGACAATCTCCAGTTCCCATCCCACAGCGATTGACGGACGTGTCGAGGCCAGCCGCGAGGTCAGGCAGATGGCGGCCACACCGGACATCAGCCCTGTCAGCAGGAAAAGAATGAACTTCACGCGGGCGACCCGGATCCCCGAGAACTCTGCACCGACGGGATTGTTGCCGATGGCATAGACTGCACGCCCGAAGTTGGTCTTGTGAAGGAGAACGTAATAGATGATCGCAAGACAGGCGAAGAGCACGAATTCAAAGGAGATCACCCAGAAGACATAGCCCTGCCCGAAAAACGCAAAGTCAGACGGGTATCCGCGATAGGCCTGATCGCCCAGAACGATGTAACTGATCCCGCGGAAAAGGCTCATCGTGCCGATGGTGACGACAATCGACGGCAGGCCCATGCGCGTGACGAGAACGCCGTTGAACGCGCCGCACAGAAGGCCCACCCCAAGTCCGATGAGCACCAGTCCCGGTGTGCCCACCCCGACCTGAACCGCGGCTCCCATTGCTGTCGAGGCCAGCGCGATGATCGAGGCCACGGAGAGGTCGATTTCGCCCGCGATGATCAGAAGCGCCATCGCGAAGGCGATCATCGCCTTTTCCGTGAAGTTGAACGTCATGTCGCTGAGGTTCCAGACGTTCAGGAAATAGGGTGAGGTAAAGCTGTTCACGACGAAGATCGCTATGGCGACTGCCAGAAGCAGGGTTTCCCAGCTTTTCAGGCGCCGATCCAGCGGTGAACGCAGGCGATCGGGAATGGAGGAGCGGGGTGTCTCGGTCATGTCGCGTGCTCCGCACGTTTAAGGATGATCCGGCCCTTGTCGCGATTGGCCTGGGCGTTGAGGGCGACCGCGATGATGATCGCGCTGCCCGAAATCGCCAGTTGCCAGAACGGCGAGATGTTCACGACGGGCAGCGCATTGCTGATGATGCCAAGGAACAGCGACCCCAGCATCGCGCCGACAACCGTGCCGATGCCGCCCATGATGGCAACGCCCCCGATGACGCAGGCTGCCACGACATTCAGCTCGAACCCGCCGGCCAGATCGACGAACGCAACGGCAAACCGCGACACCCAGAGATAGCCCGTAAGCCCTGCCAAAGCACCGGAAATGGTGAAGGCCCAGAATTGCGTCTTGCCCACGTCGATCCCGGCATAGGTGGCGGCGTGAGGATTGCCGCCGGCGGCATAGAAAGCGCGGCCCAGCGTTGTCCGCGACATCAAGAGCGTGAAGAAGATGACGGCGGCGATGGCGATCCAACTCATCAGCGGCAGGCCAATAAGCTCGGTCCGTGGAAAGGCCTTGAAGGTGTCGCTGAATTCGTGGCTGTTGACCCATTTGCCGTCGGAAAGAAGGAAGATCGTGCCGCGAAAGATCGTCATGGTTCCAAGGGTCACGACGATGGGTGGAATGGCAAGCTTCCAGACGAGGACGCCGTTGATCATGCCAAGAAGGGCCCCGAACCCGATGGATATGACAATGATCACGGGCACGGGCAGTTCCGGCATCGCAACATTGATCATGGCGACGACCATGCCGGTCAGGGCGAGGTTCGCCGCGACGCTCAGATCGATGCAGCGGGTCAGGATCACGATCATCTGACCGATGGCCAGCAGGATCAGAGGGGCAGTGTCGTTGAACACATTTACCAGGTTCGACGGCGCGATGAAGGCAGGGAACCGCGAGGCGATGATCCCAAGAAGCAGGATGATCGCTCCGGTGAGGAGCATTTCGCGCGACATGAGGACGTGCTTTGACATGGGTGCCTCCTTCAGATCCCCGCCGCGTGGCGTACCAGTGACTCGGGCGTAATCTGGTCGCCCGAAAGCTCTGCTGCAATCCGCCCCTCTCGCATGACGATCACCCGGTCCGACATGCCCATGATCTCGGGGATTTCCGAGCTGACCATGATGACGGCCAGACCCTGAGCGGCCAGCTCTGCCATGAATTCGTGAACAGCGGCCTTGGAGCCGATATCGATGCCTTTGGTCGGCTCATCGAGGATGATGACCTTGGGTTGCGTGGCCAGCCATTTGGCGATGACGACCTTCTGCTGGTTGCCGCCCGACAGGTTGCCGACATCGGTATCAAGCGAAGCCGCGCGAAGGTCGAGGCGTTCGGTGTATTCGCGGGCCAGTTTGAACTCTTCGGCCAACCTCAGGAAACCGTTGCGCGAGGTGCGCCCCAGCGACGGAAGCGTCACGTTCTGGAAGATCGGGAGCGCGGTGATCGCGCCCTGCTTGCCGCGATCCTCGGGGACATAGACGATGCCATTCGCAACGGCGTCGGCCGGGGATCGGATCACGACCTTTTCGCCATCGATACGCAATGTGCCAGAGGCAGGTTGGGTGATCCCGAAGAGCGACTGCATGAATTCGGAACGGCCCGCACCGACAAGGCCGTAAAAGCCCAGAATTTCTCCTCGGTGGAGCGTGAAATCGATGTCCGCGAATTCGGTCGGATGCTCGTATCCTTCGACCACCAGAATCTCGTCGCCGACATTGTGGTCACGTTCGGGAAAAATTTGGCTGACATCCCTACCGACCATCATCTTGACGAGTTCGCCCTCGGACACGTCTGCGATGGACCCGGTGCCGACAAGCGCTCCATCGCGGAAGACCGTGTAGTGGTCCGCGATGCGGAAGATCTCGTCGAACTTGTGGCTGATGAAGAGGATCGCTTTGCCCTGGTCCTTGAGTTCTTCGACAAGGACGTAAAGCTCCTCGATCTCCTTCTGGCTGAGGGCTGCGGTCGGCTCGTCCATGATCACGACCCGCGCGTCGATCGACAGCGCGCGAGCGATGGCCACGAGGTGCTTGTTCGCAATCCCGAGGTCTTTGAGCCGTGTGTGTGGGTCGATCTGAGCGCCGATGCTCACGAGGATGGCACGGGCCTTTTCGATCATCTCTGCGGTATCGATCAAGCCGAACCGCCCTCGCGGGGCGTGGCCCAGAAAGATGTTCTCGGCGACGGACAGCTCGTCGAAGAGAACCGTTTCCTGATGGATTGCGGTGACGCCAGCATCCCCTGCCGCCTGCGAATTCGGAAATCGGCAGGGTGCGCCGTCAATCTCGATCTCGCCACCATCCGGCTGATAGATGCCCGTCAGAATCTTGACGACTGTCGATTTGCCTGCCCCGTTCTCGCCAACCAACGCGGTGACTTTGCCGGGAAACAGCACAAGCGACACCTCGGACAAGGCTGTGACACCGGGGAAGGTTTTCGTCACCCGGTTCAATGCCAGAACCGGCGTTTCGGTCTCTGCTCCGAGGAGATCGGATTTCTGATCGGGGTGCATCAACATGGATTTTGGGGCTGCCTTGCCGAAAAGGTGACAGCGCAGCGCGAACGCTGCGCTGTTCTTTGTCTGCGATCAGAAGATGTCCTTGAACTGATCGATGTTGGACGCGTCGTACGTGAACGGATCCGACATCGCGGCCGTGTTCGTGTCGTCGAGCGTCACAGACCCCATGCGGCCTGTCGGGATTTCCGCACCCGGCTCTGCCGTTGCCGCACCCGAGGCGAGAGCGTGTGCGATCATCGTGGCGGAATAACCCAGATCGATGGGGTTCCAGATCGCAAAGCTCTTGGTGGCACCGGATTCCACGCAGCCCGCCATTTCAGACGGCAGGCCAAGACCGGTCACGTTGACCTGGCCGATCTTTCCAGCGTCGGAAACGGCTTGGCACGAGGCAAGAATGCCGACTGTGGTGGGTGCGATGATCGCCTTCAGGTCCGGATAAGACGCCATGAGGCCCTGCGCTTCGCGGTAGGACTTGTCCGACAGGTCGTCCCCATAGACGGTCGCAACGAGTTCGATACCCGGATAGTTCGGAAGAACCTCTTCAGCGGCCGCGATCCATGCGTTCTGGTTGGTGGCCGTGGCCGAAGCCGACAGGATCGCAACCTGGCCACCATCCGGCATGTGATCGGCGGCAAGCTTGAGGATCGTGTTGCCGATCAGCGGCGTGGACGACGGGTTGAGGTGCATCTGGCGTCCCTCTTCGTTCACCCCGGAATCCCACGAGATGACGGTGATGCCGCGCTGCATTGCGCGCTGAAGGGCGGGGGACACCGCATCAGGGTCGTTGGCTGAGATCGCAATCGCATCGACGCCCTGCGCGATCAGCGAGTTGATGACCTCGATCTGGCCTTCCGCAGTGGTGTCGGTCGGGCCGGTATAGATGATCTCGACGTTGCCCAGTTCGGCCGCCGCTTCCTCGGCGCCTTCAGCGGCGGCCTCGAAGAAGCCGATCCCAAGCGCCTTGACGACAAGTGCGATGCGCATGTTGTCCTGCGCCATTGCGCTGGTGCCCATAAGGCTGGCCGCGAGGCTCATGCCCGCCACCAGCGAGGTGAATGTCCGACGTTTCATGTAAAGTCCTCCCAAAGTAACTGTTGTACTTGGCCGATCTATGAGGCGGCCACGTCCTCTTGAGCGCCGCCGGACTGGGCGACGATCAGTTTCACGTCCGCAGCGTCCAGCATTGCAGCCGCCTTGTCCGAGATCCCTTCATCCGTGATCAGCGTCGAGATGCGGTCGAGGCCGCACAGCACGAGGCTGGACCGCTGTTCGAATTTCGAGCTGTCGACCAGCACGACAAGCTCGTCGGCCTGACCCATCAGCTTTTCTTCGGCCCGGATCAGCAGCGGATCCGCCTCCATCAGTCCGAGCGGGCCGATGCCCTGCGCACCCATGAACATGCGGCGGGCGTAGAAATTGCGCGTTACGTCATTCTCAAAGGGCGACAGAATGATGTTCTGTTCGCGATAGATCGCACCGCCCGACACCATCACGGTGTTTTTCGAGTGTTTCAGCAGGTGCTCTGCAATCGGAAAGGAATTGGTGAACACCTGACACCGCCGATTCGCCAAGGGGTGGACCATCTGAAAGGTCGTCGTCCCGCCATTGATGATGATCGGCTCGCCATCTTCGCAAAGATCCACGGCCGCCCGTGCGATCGCCTGCTTTTCCTTGATCCGGAGCGCCTCGTTCACCGCGAAGGTGCGGCCTGCAAGACCCACGAATTGAGGCGGAGTCAGGGATTCCACACCACCGCGCACGCGCCGGACCTTCTTTTGCATGTGAAGGGTGGCAATATCGCGACGGATCGTGGCCTCGGATGCGCCGGTCAGATTGCATAGATCAACGACCGTCACGACAGCCCGATCCTGGACCGTGGAAAGAATGACTCTGTGGCGCTCAGACTCGTGCATATTTGCCTCCCTTGACGTGAAGCGTGCTCAGATTCCAACGTGCAGTCAATCAAAAACCGTCACATTCAATCATTCTGCAGCGCAGCATGATTGAATGTGATTGAAGTAGATTGACAAACGATCATGCCAGCCGCACGCTGCCAAACAGGAGAATTCGGACTTGGTCCGTCTGATGAGGAGCGCATCATGTTGAAATCGGTCGACAATCCTTTGCTTGAGAACCGTTGGGACGATGACGCGGCAAAAGGAATGAGCGAATCGGAGTTGCTTCTCTACCGCTCGAACATCCTCGGGTCGGACAAGCGCGTGACCAATTACGGCGGTGGCAACACCTCGGCCAAGGTCATGGAAACCGATCCGCTGACAGGTGAACCCGTCGAGGTGCTCTGGGTCAAGGGCTCGGGCGGCGACATAGGTTCGATCAAGATGGACGGTTTCGCCACGCTCTATATGGACAAGCTGAACTCGCTGAGATCGCTTTACCGGGGTGTCGAGTTTGAAGATGAAATGGTGGCCTATCTTCCTCATTGCACCTTCAAGCTGAACCCGCGCGCGGCTTCGATCGACACGCCGCTACATGCCTATGTGCCGCGCAAGCATGTCGATCACGTCCATGCCGATGCGATCATCGCCATTGCCGCGTCGAAGAATTCGAAAGAGCTGACGCACGACATCTTCGGCGCGCGCATCGGTTGGCTGCCGTGGAAACGTCCGGGATACGAGTTGGGCCTTTGGCTCGAGAAATTCTGTCTCGAAAACCCGGATGCGGATGGTGTCGTGTTGGAAAGCCACGGCCTGTTCACGTGGGCCGACACCGCGAAGGACTGTTACGACACCACGATTGACGTGATCAACCGCGCGACAGAATGGCTGCACGAACGGACGTCTGGCGCCCGGGTCTTTGGTGGTACGAAACACACCTCCCTCGACGCCACAGCACGCCGCGATGTGGCAGCCCGGCTGATGCCTGCCATTCGCGGATTTGTCAGCGGCAACCAGCATATGGTCGGGCATTTCAACGACAGCCCCGCCGTACTGGAATTCGTCAATTCACAGCAGATGGAAGCGCTCGCCGCGCTTGGTACGTCCTGCCCAGATCACTTCCTGCGGACGAAAATCCGCCCCCTGGTCGTGGATTTCGACCCGAGCAAAGGCAACCTTGACGAGGTACTGGCCGGGCTTCCCGCGCAGATCGACGCGTATCGCGAGGACTACAAGGCCTATTTCGAGCGATGCAAACACGATGACAGCCCGGCGCTTCGCGATCCCAATGCTGTTGTTTACCTCGTGCCCGGCGTGGGCATGATCACCTTTGCGAAGGATAAGGCAACGGCGCGGATCTCGGGCGAGTTCTACGTGAACGCGATCAACGTGATGCGAGGCGCGTCGGCGGTCAGCGAATACCAGGGTCTGCCCGAACAAGAGGCCTTCGACATCGAATACTGGCTGCTTGAAGAGGCCAAGCTGCAACGCATGCCAAAGCCCAAGTCGCTTGCAGGTCGCGTTGCGCTGGTCACAGGGGGCGCGGGTGGCATCGGTGTCGCAACGGCCGAGCGGTACCTGGCCGAGGGTGCCTGCGTCGTCCTTGCCGACATCAATGCCGATAATCTGAAAACCGCACAAGATGCGCTGACGCAATCCTACGGTCAGGATGTGGTGCGGTCTGTGGTCATGGATGTCACCAACGAAGACGCGGTCGCACAGGCCTTTACCGACGCCGCGGTCGAGTTCGGCGGGATCGATATTCTGGTATCCAATGCGGGGATCGCCTCTTCTGCACCGATCGAACAGACGACGCTTGCGCTCTGGAACAGGAACATGGACATCCTGAGCACCGGATATTTCCTGGTCAGCCGCGAAGCATTCAAGCTGATGCGCGTGCAGGATATGGGGGGATCAATCGTCTTCGTCGCGTCGAAGAATGGTCTTGCGGCCTCGCCAAACGCATCGGCCTATTGCACAGCCAAGGCTGCGGAAATCCATCTGGCCCGCTGTCTTGCTCTTGAAGGTGCCGAAGCAGGCATCCGCGTCAACGTCGTCAATCCTGATGCCGTTCTGCGCGGGTCGAAGATTTGGGAGGGCGAGTGGCTTGATCAGCGGGCGTCAACCTATGGCACCGACAAGCAGGGCCTCGAAGAGATGTACCGCAACCGTTCGATGCTCAAACGGTCTGTGCTGCCCGCGGACATTGCGGAAGCCTGCTATTTCTTTGCCGCCGAAACCTCGTCCAAATCCACCGGAAACATTCTGAACGTGGATGCAGGCAACGTGCAGGCGTTCACGCGCTGAACTTGGAAGACGGGAAATGGTCATGAGCTACGACATCGCGAAAGCGGCCTTCGGAGAGTGGGGCGTCGACACCGAGGCAGCGCTTGCGCGGCTGGCAACGATCCCGATCTCGATGCATTGCTGGCAGGGCGATGATGTCGTCGGCTTCGAAAAGAAGACCGGGTCCTCGGGCGGTGGGATACAGGCCACGGGCAACCACCCCGGACGCGCCCGCACACCGGACGAGCTGCGCGCCGATCTTGAATTTTCCTATTCCATGATCCCGGGCAAACACCGGCTCAACCTGCATGCCATGTATATGGACACCGACGAGACCCCGGACCGTGACGAGATCGAGTACCGGCATTTTGCGCCTTGGGTCGATTGGGCCAAAACTCAGGACATCGGGCTGGACTTCAACCCGACCTTTTTCTCCCATGCCAAGGCGGATGATAACCTGACACTGTCGCATCCGGACAAAGGCATTCGCGACTTCTGGATCGAACACGGCAAGCGCACGCGGGACATTGCTGCGCGCATCGGTTCAGAACTTGGCAGCGTGTGTGTGAACAACATCTGGGTGCCCGACGGCTACAAGGACATCCCCGTCGATCGCATGTCTGCGCGAAAACGGCTTGAGGCATCGCTCGACGACATGCTCAGGCCAAATCAGGATCCCGCCCATATGCTGGACGCAGTCGAGTCTAAGCTGTTCGGCATAGGGGTCGAGGCCTGCACCGTGGGAAGCCACGAGTTCTATTTGGGCTACGCGATCCGCAAGGGCACGCTTCTCTGTCTCGACATGGGGCATTTCCACCCCACAGAAAACATTGCCGACAAGCTGAGCGCTGTCGCGCTGTCGCTTCCGAAAATCCTTTTGCACGTCTCGCGCCCGATGCGTTGGGACAGCGACCACGTCATTCTGCAGAACGACGATATTCTTGCCATGGCGCATGAGCTGGTCAGCGCAGACCTGCTGGATCGGACCTATATCGGCCTCGACTTTTTCGATGCGACGATCAGCCGAACAGCCGCCTGGGTGATCGGGGTCAGGAACATGCAGAAAGCCCTGTTACGTGCGCTATTGACGCCGTGGGATCGACTTCGAGCTGCAGAAGACAAACTGGATTTCACAGCTCGTTTGACCTTGACGGAAGAGTTCCGAGACTTGCCCTTTGGCACGATCTGGGCTCAATTCTGCGAACGCCTCGGCACACCATCCGGGCTTTCGTTGATGGGCGAACTGGAGTCCTATCAGGCAAGTGTCGCGTCCCGGGGTTGAGAAGAAAGCAAGCCTTTCACAGGGTTGAAGCCGGTGCGCGCAATCGCCGATGCCGGATTTTCGCTGAAGACGCAGTCACTTGGCAAGCGAACCTGTCGGTTTCGTGCGCCGGGCGTTCGGTCGTCAACCCTGCAAGCCCGCAGTTATATAAACCGTCCTGAACGGTGCTCCTGTTTTGCGGTTCAACCGAACCTGGCTTATGGCCGGGATGGCCCGGCTGTGCAGATGTGTCGAAAACATCACTTTTGGGGTCGGTCACATGGCCCTCGTTCCGACGGCTATTCTGCAGCTTGCAGGAACTGAATTGGCATCTTGGTCTCGGCGCGTGCTTCTTTCCGTTTTCGAGCATAGACCAACCGGAAAGCCGCAGGTGTGAAGTAGAAGCTGACCACCGTCGACAGCAGCACCCCGCCCGCAACGGCCATCGCGAAGGGGGGCCAGAATCCGCCTCCGGCGAGGATCAGGGGAAGGAAACCGCCCACGGTCGTGATTGTCGTCGACACGATGTGCCGCGTGCTGTCCATGACAACGCCGACCATCGCCGCGGGGTCGCCCTCGGCCGCGTCGGGGTTTTCCTGCAGGGCAGTCATGATGATGAGTGCAGCATTGATGGACACACCGATTGAGCCGATCAGCCCGATGATCGCGTTGATCCCGAATGGGTACTGGAAAATCGCCAGCGCCAGCATCGACAGACCCGCAGAGAGGCCGCTGACCACAAGGGCCACGGCGGCAAGGCGGAAGGATCGGAAGGTCATCACCACAACCGCGATGGAGAGCGTGACGATCAGGCCCAGCGGCGCCAGCAGGTTCTGCAGGGTCGAATTGCGGGCATCGCTGTCACCGCCGATCTCGAGCCGGTAGCCGGGTGGCAGGGCAAACCCCTGTGCCGCCATCTCGACGCGAATTTCGGCCAGTGCTTCTTCGGGCAGGACGCCTTGCAGCAGGAAAGCCTCGACCGTGTTGGCGCGTTCGCCGTTGCGGCGGGTGATCGTGCCCTGACCGGGCTCAAGCTTCACCTCGGCCACGGCGGACAGCGGCAAGGCGGGATACGCCCCTTGCGCGCTGCGCTGGATCGCGTCGGCGGGCAGAAGGCCCATGTCGCGGATGGCAGACGGGTCTGCGCGCAGCGCGTCACCGAGCCGGACGCGGACCGGCAGCTCCTCGGTGCCTTCGATCAGTGATCCTCCGGTGATGCCCACAAGTGCCGCCTCCATCTGCCCGGCTACATCGGCAAGACTGAGGCCCAACCGCCGTGCCTCGGCCTCGTCCATATCAAGGACGAGTTTCGGCGCGCCTTCGGTGATCGACGCACGGGCCAGCGTGACGGCATCCTGCGCCGCCACAAGTTGGCGGAGCCGCGCGCCTTCTTCGCGAAGCACCGCGATGTCGGGCCCGACGATGCGCAGCTCGACCGGTGCATTGACCGGCGGGCCCTGCACAAGGCCGCGCACCAAAACCTGCGCTTCGGGGGCGAGCGTCGGCAGGTTGCGCTGCAACTCGGGCAGGAGCGAGTCCGTCGCGTCGGCAGAGGTGGTGCGGATCAGCGCATGGGCATAGCCCGGCGCACCGTCGCGGTCGCCGACGATGTTATAGTAGAAGGCAGGGGCCGAGCGGCCGATCACCCAGGTCACGCGCTCGATCTCGTCCTGCGCCCGAAGCGCTGCGTCGAGCCGCGCGACAACGCCTTGAGTTGCAGACAGCGCGGTGCCGGGGGCCATGTCCACCTCGATCGTGAACTGGTCGCGCTCCACACCAGGAAAGAACTGCGCCGTCAAAAGCGGCAGGCTGGCGAAGCCAAGGACCGGAAGCACAAGCGCCAGCGCGATGGATCGCACCGGGTTGCGCACCGACCAGCCCAGCGTTGCGGCGAACATACGGCCAAGCACGCCAGAGGGGAGGCCATTTGACAGAGTGCTCTTGCTCTGTTCGGGGAGAAACCAGCCTGCAATTGCGGGAGTGATGGCAACGGCGACCACAAAGGACCAACCGAGCATGATGACGACGGCCATGGCGATGGAGCCCACAAAATCGCCCGCAGGCCCCGGCAACAGGATCATCGGCAGAAAGCTGAGTGCGGTCGTCACGGTGGAGGCAAATAGCGGCATGGCAAGGCGCGACACGCTGTCTCCTACGGCTCGTGCCCGACCTGCCCCTGCGCGGAGGCGACGGCCGATCTCATCCGTCATGACGATGCCCGCGTCCACCAGCAGACCCAGTGCCACGATCATGCCGGTCACGCTCATCTGGTGGATGGGCAGACCGATGGCGTTCATCGTGGCAAGGCTTGCGAGGCTGACCAGTGGCAGGATCAGGGCCACGATCAGCGCAGCGCGTACCCCAAGCGTGACAAAGAGCACGACGACCACCAGCCCCACGCCGAGCGCCATGTTGGTTCCGACTTCGGCCAGCCGGTCGGCGGTATAGGTGGACTGGTCGAAGACCAACTCTTGATCCATGCCGCCGGGCAGCCCGGTCTCGAACTCTGCCAGCGCCGCGCGGATGTTGGACGCCCAGGCATCGACCTGCAGCCCGTCCTCAAGCTTGGCCGCAACGAGGATGGCTGGGCGTCCGTCCTGCAACGCGGCCTCGGCCACGGGCGTGCGGGGGCCTCGGGTGATCTGGGCGATGTCGTCAAGCCGCAGCGTGGCACCCTCTGCGCCGTCGCGCAGGACGATCTCTGACAGGCGCGCAAGGCTTTCGATTTCGCCAGCAACCTCGACCACCAGCTCGTCTTGCTCGCCGGTAACCGCGCCCGCCCGAAGTTTGGCGTCGGCAGACTCGACGGCGCGAGCGACCTGAGCCGCCGACAGCCCGAGCGCCGAGGCGCGGGCGGCGTCGAGTGTGACGGTGATCTCTTCCTCGGGCAGGCCGTAGAGTTCGACCATCTTGGTGCCAGGCACGGCGCGGAGCGTATCGCCAAGCGCCTCGGCATAGCGGCCCACCAGCGTCAGGGGCGCACCGTACCGAGACGGTGTCAGCGCGACGATGGCCCCGTAAGCGCCCCCGCCATCGGTTGACAGTTCCGGCTCAAGCGCGCCGCGCGGCAGCGCGACGTCGGACAGCGCGTCCCGGATTTCGGACCAGACCTGTTCGATGCGATCGTCTGCGATGGTCTCGACCAGTTCGACCGAGACGATGGAGATGCCGGTGGCTGACGTTGCCTCGATCGTGTCGACCTCGGGGATTTCCTGCAGCGCTTTCTCGATTTCGACGGTTACCAGCGATTCCACACGCGCGGGGTCCGCACCGGGATAGGCCGTGGTCACAGTGGCGAAGATATTGGCGATCGTCGGGTCTTCCTGCCGCCCGATGGAGACCAGAGCGGACAGCCCGGCGGCAAGAATCACGAGCAGCGCGAGCGCCACGATGCGCGGTTCGCGCCATGTCAGGGTGCCAAGGGTGTTGCGCATCACTTGACCTCCGCCAGCGTGACGGCCTCGCCCGGCACGACGCGATGCGTGCCGTTGGGGATGTAGCGCGTGCAATCTGCGAACGTGCCGCGGATATAGGCGCGGTCCCCGTCGAGATGGAGGATTTCCGCCGCTTCGATCGTGACGGTTGCATCGTCGCTTATGGTGAGCAGCGTCCATGCGCCGCGCGGGCCCTGCCGCAAGGCCGAGAGCGGAACCCACGCACCGCGCTCGGTGCGCGTGTCGGTCAGAACAATGTCGCCCGAGGCGCGGGACGGGGGGGCCTTGCTGCCTTCGGCGAGGTCGAAAAAGGCAAAGCGCGCACGGGTCGCAGCGTCGAGTTCGGGCGACAGAAGCGCGAGCTTGGCAGGCGGGGTTGCACCCTGCGTTTCAATCTGAACCGCAGCGCCGGGTTCGAGCCGATCTGCCAAGGCGGGATCAAGGGCGACCCGGAACCGCGCAGGCGCGTCTTCCAGCAGCGTGACGACGGGCGTGCCCGGGCTTGCCACCGCGCCCGCGTCAAGCAAACGGGCGCCGATCCGACCCGCGAACGGTGCCCGGATCTCGGCCTTGGACAGGCGGATATCCGTGGCGGTGATGCCCGCATCGATCTCGGCCAGCGAGGCTTCGAGTTGCGCGAGTTGAAGAGAGGTTTCGTCAACGCGTTGCTGCGCGACATGACCCTCGCGCAGGAGCGTCGCTTGCCGTTCGTTTGTGCGCCGGGCGAGTTCCGCCTGTGCCGCAAGCGCCGCGCGCGACGCCACCAGACGTGTCCGCTCGGCGGTCAGGAGGCGGGTGTCGAGCCGGGCAACAACTGCCCCCCGCGACACCGCATCGCCCTCGCGCACCATGACCTCGGCGATGGTGCCGCCCTCTTCGAAGCCAAGCGCTGTTTCCTGTGCAGCCTCGAACTGGCCGGTGAAGCGGCGGGTCAGCGTGACCGTGTCGGTCATGTTCAGTCGGGCGGTGGCAACGGTCGTCCGGGGAGCGGCGATTGGGGTCTCGACCTGCGCCGCGCGGGCAGAGAGGATGCCATATCCTGCCACCCCGGCACCTGACGCCGCACCGATCACGGCGAGCGTTACCGTCACGCGGCCAAGTGCGGCCATGACGCGTCGCAGCGCCGTGCGTGGTTCTGTTGCTTCCTTGCCGTCCATAACCGCCTCCTGTAGGGTTGCGAAGTTAGCGTCTCTAACATATGTTAGCGATGTTAACTTAGGCAAGAAAAAATGTTAGTGGCACTAACTTTTGGCGGGTAAATCATTGACCAAGAAGAAAAATAATTACCATCACGGCGAGTTGCGGGCGCAGCTTCTGGAAGCTGTACGGTATCTGATCGAAGAGAAAGGCCCAGACGGCTTCTCGGTCGCCGAGGCTTGTCGGATGGCGGGCGTCAGTACCGCCGCGCCCTACAAGCACTTCAAGGATCGCGAAGAGATCCTGCACGCGGTGATCCTTGAGGCGATGCATCGAATGGGTGCCGCGATGCAGGCCGCAGCGGACGCGTATCCGGCCGGAGACCCTGAGCGGATCGTGGCTCTTGGACGGGCGTATATCGACTTTGCCAAATCGGAGCCCGGTGTCTTTGCCGTGATGTTCGGGTCCGGCAACAATCATGCCGAGATCCCGGCCCTTGCCGAGGAAGGGCAAGCCAAGTTTGCCATCGTCGTCAAAGTGGTGGCCGAGCACATGAATCGCTGCATGGAAGACGATGAAGTCACTGCAAGGGCCTACGCGCTTTGGTGCGCTGTGCATGGCCACTGCTTCCTCGTCCTCGATGGCAAGGCCGACAAAACGAAAATCAACATAACCGAGGATGCATATCTGCGACTCGTAGGATCATCTTATTTGCCGCCGAAATGAACCAAGCGCTGACGGCGCAGCGCACGATTTTTTATCGAGTCATCATCGACCGTCCATGACGACGGAAAAAGTGCGAGGCGTTCTTGTTGCACATCTCGATGCTCCGACCCGTGCACGAAGTCGGTCTGCGCGGTTGATATGAGGGCTTGCATTCGGGGTTGAACAACATGGCTGCACCAATGAATGCGACCGCACCCGGATTTTCCGTTCCTGAACCGCAAGCAGCCTATTTTCGTTTCATTGCTGCCTGAAGCGCGTCACCCAGAGCACTGTGCGATGCGGGCTTTTCGGGAAGACGTCCAGATTTGGATTTGCTTTGCTTTCCCGCGGACTTCGATGTCGAATTCCGATCTTGGGCAGGTCTGCTCTCTGCGTCTTTCCGCATGCTCAGCCCGATGCGCTTGCGCGCAACATCCACCTCTGTAACGCGCACCCGCACCACGTCACCAGCTTTGACCACCTCGTGAGGGTCCTTCACAAAGCGATCCGCGAGTTGGCTGACATGCACAAGACCGTCCTGATGGACGCCGATGTCGACAAAGGCACCAAAGGCCGCGACATTCGTCACCGTCCCTTCAAGGGTCATGCCCGGTTTGAGATCCTTGATGTCCTCGACCCCATCAGCAAAGGCCGCAGTGCGAAATTCGGGCCGTGGGTCCCGTCCGGGTTTGCCGAGTTCATCAAGGATGTCGCGCACGGTGGGCAGGCCGAACCGGTCATCCACGAAATCCTGTGGCTTGAGTGCGCGCAGTGCATCGGGACGGCCCATGATGTCCCGAATGTCGCGCCCACATGCGCCCACGATCCGTCGAGCGACATCGTAGGCTTCGGGGTGGACCGAAGACGCATCAAGCGGCTCTTCGCCGTCCCGAATGCGCAGGAAGCCCGCGCATTGCTCGAAGGCCCTTGGTCCCAGACCTGCAACCTTGAGCAGTGCTTTGCGAGAGCCGAAAGCCCCGTTCGCGTCGCGATGGGCAACAATCGATGCCGCAACCGACGGGCTGAGCCCCGCGATATGCGACAGAAGCGGAGCAGAGGCCATGTTGAGGTCGACACCAACGGCGTTCACCGCGTCTTCGACGACTGCTTCGAGCGCCTGCGCAAGGCGGCGCAGTTCGACGTCGTGCTGATATTGCCCGACGCCAATGCTTTCGGGTGGGACTTTGACAAGCTCCGCCAGCGGGTCTTGCAAGCGCCGCGCAATACTTACGGCACCGCGCAGGCTGACGTCGAGATCGGGAAATTCGCGCGCTGCCAGTTCGGAGGCGGAATACACACTCGCTCCGGCTTCGGAGACCACGACTTTGGTGGGTTTGCGTCCCTCGAGCAGCTTGAGTGTTTCGGCCACCATGCGTTCGGTCTCTCGGCTGGCAGTGCCATTGCCGATGGCGATGAGTTCGATCCCATGGCGCTTCACCGCCCCGGCGATCCAGGCTTGCGCCCCGCGCAGGTCCATCTTCGGCTGAAACGGATAGAGCGTTGCAGTTTCGATCAGCTTGCCGGTCGCGTCCACCACCGCCGCCTTGACCCCTGTCCGGATGCCTGGATCGAGCCCAAGTGTCGGCTTGCTGCCTGCCGGAGCGGCCAACAACAGATCCCGCAGGTTGCGGGCAAAGACGGCAATTGCGTCTTCATGCGCGCGGCGGCGAAGTTCACTGAGCAGATCGACATACATGGTCAACGACAGTTTGACCCGCCACGTCCACGAAGCGGCCTCGCGCAACCAACGGTCGCCCGTGCTGTCTCCGGCAATACCAATCGCGTTGCAGATGATCCCGACCGCGCGATCCGCCCCGCCTTCGGGGTCGGGCGCAATGTCTATGGTCACGATCTCCTCTTTGCCGGCACGCAGGATCGCCAGTGCCCGGTGTGCCGGAATTGTCGCCCAAGCTTCGCTGTGATCGAAATAGTCCGAAAATTTCGCCCCCGCCTCTTCTTTGCCGGGCACCACCCGCGCCGTGATCCGGGCTTCGGACTGCATGAAGTCGCGCAGGCGGCCAAGCAGGGTCGCATTCTCTGACAGTTCCTCGGTGAGTATGTCGCGTGCGCCGTCCAGCGCGGCAGCGGTGGTTTCCACGGTTTCCGAGAGATAGCCTGCGGCGAGTGTCACCGGGTCCGCCTCGCGGTTTGTCTCGATCTCGCGCAGAAGTGGTTCAAGCCCGTTTTCACGGGCAATCATTGCCTTGGTGCGACGCTTGGGTTTGAAAGGCAGGTAAATGTCTTCAAGCGCAGCCTTGGTTTCGGCTTGGGCAATGTTGCGGGCAAGTTCATCGGTCAGCTTGCCTTGTCCCCGGATCGAGTCGAGGATCGCGGCGCGACGTTTTTCCATCTCGCGCAGATAGCTCAAACGGTCGCTCAGCGTTCTGAGTTGCGTATCGTCAAGCCCGCCCGTGGCTTCTTTTCTGTAGCGCGCGATGAAGGGTACGGTCGCCCCGTCATCCAGCAGCGCAACCGCCGCGGCAACCTGTCGTTCACTTGCGGAAATCTCGGTGGCGATTGTGCGGGCGATGCGATCGGCGGTCTGGTTCAAAGGATGTCTCCTGCTCGTCGGATGATCCTTCTACTCAAGCCCGACAGAGCCGCCAAGGCCCCAGGTGATGGCAAAGCGAACTTGTTTGCCCAGACCAGCCTTCGATCAGATGGACACTTGGTCTTCTGGGTGTCGGCTGGTGCCTTACGTCCAGTTCAGCATGCCCTTATCCAAGCCGAATAAGTTCCGCGAGGACATCGGATCGGTGGACCATGCCAACGACTGTCCCCGGGTCGCAAACGGGAAAGACCCGATGCGGGTGTTGCAGGAACATCTCGGCGGCTTGGATCAGGTCGTCTTGTGGGCGAAGGAAGATAACATTCCTGCTCATGTGGTCTTCGACCCGACCGGTCCATTCGCGATAGTAGCTGGCGTGCAGGGCAGAGCGAAAACAGTCTTTCTGAGTCAACAGGCCGAAAAGTTGTCCCTCTTCGCCAAGAACCGGAGCCGCAGCGGTGCGGGCGTCGACAAGGGCTGCGGCCGCGCTGCGGATGGATGTTTCAGGGCGCAGCACCGGGAATTCGGGCCGCATGACCGATGTGATGCGCGTGACGGTCATTCGACGGCGCTTTCTGGCGCGCGACGGCGCAACGGGCAGTCTGCGCATCGGGTTTCCGGCGATTTGTCCGCCGCGCTGCAGGGGGTCAGGGCGGGGCCGCGCCCAAAGACCAGGCCAAGGCCAAGCCCGCAAACCGCGAGGGTGATGACGGCAAGGGCAAGGATCACTTCCAGCATGTCTGTGCCTTTCTCATGAGAGCACCGCCGCGATACCACCTGTTTCGATCCGGCGCAGACCGGTGCCGGTGTCGAAAAGGAACACTGCCGCGATGTCCTGTGCCCGCGCGATTTCAGGGCCCGCGTGATCGCCCGCAGCGAAAAGCGCCGTGGCCCAGCCATCCGCGACCATCGCCTCTGTGCCTATCACCGTGACGGACCGCAGTTTGCCTGCAACCGGGTGAGCGGTCATCGGGTCCATGATATGCCCCCAAACCTGTCCGTTGCGCCCATAGCCCTGCGTCCCGACACCTGAAGTTGCGACCGAGAATCCCGCCGGCAAATTGAGCACGATGCCGGCTGGTTGTGTCGTGAGTGGATTTTCTATGGCCACGCGCCAGTCTCGGCCTTCGGGATGCTGGCCAACAGCACGCAACTCGCCCCCAAGGTCGATCAATGCCGAACCGAGGCCCAGCGCGCGGACAAGGTCCGCCGCACGGTCCAGCGCGCGTCCCTTGGCGATGCCACACAGGTCGAGTGTCAGGTCTGGGTCATTTTTTGTCAGCCGCTCGTTTGCAAGCGACACGCCACGCCAATCCGGCAGAGCGCCCTGCGTGATCGGCCCGAACCCCCAGCGCGCCACCAGAGGGCCGACTGTCGGGTCAAAGGCCCCTTCGCTGAGCGCGGCCAGATCAAGCCCGGCCTGCGTCACGTAGGACAATTCGGCGCTGGCTATAACGCCGGTAGAATTGCGGTTGAACTGTGAAATCGTGCTGTCTGCGCGCCACGGCGACATCTCTTTGTCGATCTCGGCAAAGAGCGCGGTCACACCCCGTTGCGACGCCTCAACGGCTTCTGGATCATTGCAACTGATCCCCCATGTTGTGCCGAACGCATGGCCCGAAGCATGCTGCAGGCCCGATGCGCGCCCAACGGTCGGCGCCGCCAAGCTGGCAGTCAGCCCTGCAAGGAAGGTCCGGCGCGTTGGAAGATGTCTGTACATGTCTCAGGCTCCGAAATCGTCGTAGAAAATGCTGTCAGGGTCGACACCCAGTCTTTCCAGTGTTGCCAGAACAGCCGAAATCATGACCGGCGGGCCGCAGAGGTAATATTCGCACTCTTCCGGGGCCGAGTGATCTGCCAGTTCGGTGCGCAGGATCTCGTGGATAAAGCCGGTGGCACCCGTCCACCGGTCGCCCGGTGCGGGATCGGACAGGGCCGGCGTCCAGCTGAAGTTGCCGTGCCTGTCCGACAAAGCCTCAAATTCGTCGGTGTAGAACAGGTCGGCGGCAGTGCGCGCGCCATAGAAATAGCGAATGCTACGGTCCGTGCCGCGCCCAAGTTCCTGATGGATCATGGCGCGCAGTGGGGCCATGCCGACGCCGCCACCGATATAGACCATTTCGCGCGTGGTTGGCTTGACGTGGAACTCTCCGAACGGGCCCGAGGTCATGACTGTATCACCAGGTTGCAGGCTGAACAGCCATGATGACACAAGGCCCGGAGGCACATCCCCTTCGCGTCCGGCCGGGGGTACGGCAAGACGGATATTGAAAACTGCGGTGCCTGCGTCTTCAGGGCGACTGGCCAATGAATAGGCCCGTGTCGTTGACGTGTCGGAGGTGACACGAAGCGCAGGCCAGCCCGCGATCTGCCATGTCTCGACGAAGCGATCGGGCACGTCAAAGGTGGAAAAGTCGAGGCTGAAGGGCGGGGCGGTGATCTGCATGAAATCACCGGCATGAAACTCGGTCGGTCGGTCCTTCGGTAACTCAAGAACGATCTCACGGATCAATGGAGCAAGCATCCGGGTCGAGATGACCCTGCAGGCAAATCCGCCGCCAGCGCTGAGGATGCTGTCGGGAACATCCACCGCGCAATTGCCACGCAGGCTGGTTTGGCAGGCCAACCGCACATGATCCCTGCGTTCTTTGGGGGACAGGATGCCACGCTCGGTTGCTTGCGCTGATCCTGCCCCGTCGCCGGTGACGGTCACGCGGCACATGCCGCAGGTGCCCTTTCCACCGCAGGCCGCAGGGACCGGGATGTCGGCTGCGTGCAGCGCATCAAGCAGTTTCTCGCCGCGTTTTGCAGGCACATGACGGCTGCCATTCACTTGCACATCCAGCGCTTCGGCAGGGATCAACCGATGTCGCAGGATCAGCAATGCTGTGGCCAGACCGAAAACAAGCAGGACAATGACAGCACTGGCAAAGGCGATCTCGGTCATTGCGACACCGCCATTTGTGCAAAGGACGCAAATCCGAGCGACATCAGCCCGGTCAGAACAATTGCAACGCCCAGCCCCCGCAACCCGTTCGGCAGGTCGGCATAGGCCAGACGGGACCGCACCGCGCCAAGCATCGCGACGGCAAGTGCAAAACCAAGCCCGCTGCCGACACCGAACACAGCAGATTCAGCAAGCGTGTAAGATCGGTCCACCATAAAGAGGCTGCCCGCAAGGATTGCGCATTGCACGGTCAGCAAGGGCAGGAACGACCCGAAAGCTGCGTGGATTGTCGGAAAAAACCGATCCAGAACCATCTCTAGCAATTGTACGGTTGCAGCGATCACTCCGATGAAGGCGATCAGCGACAGGTAGGACAGGTCAAGCTCGGGTCGCCCGGCCCAGCCCCAAGCGCCCGGCGCCAACACGCCATGATAGATGAGCCAATTCAGTGGAACGGTCACACCCAGGACCCCGATCATCGCTAAGCCTAGACCGATGGCGCTTTCCGGGCGTTTGGACAGCGCCAGAAAGGTACACAGCCCAAGAAACAGTGTAAGCGGCATGTTGTCGACAAAGGCCGCAGACAGGAAAAGCGCCCAAAGCTCGGTCATTCGGCAGCCCTCACCGTTGCAGGCGGCACATGCTCGGGGGCTTCGGCCTGTTCCGGGAGTACGGATCGCACAGCCCAGACGACGCCGCCCAGCAGGAAAAAGGCGGACGGTGCCAGCAACATGAGGCTCAGCGGGCTGAACCAGCCGCCTGCATCGGCAAGAGGAAGCACTTGCCAGCCAAAAAGCTGACCACGTCCGAACAGTTCGCGAATGCCGCCAAGCACGATCAGAATGACCGAATAGCCCAATCCGTTGCCAAACGCATCGACGGCGGCGGGCAGGGGCGGATTGTGGCGGGCAAACGCCTCGGTCCGGCCCAGCACCAGGCAATTGGTGGTGATCAGGCTGACATAAATCGACAAGTCGCGGCTGATCTCGGAGAAATAGGCTTGCAGAACTTGATCAATGACGATCACCAGTGACGCAACCATGACGATCTGCACGATCAGACGGATCGTGTCAGGCAGGTGACGGCGGATCAGGCTGATGATGACCGCCGACAGGGTCAGGACCACTGTCAGCGATACAGACATTGTCACAGCTGTGGCCAGCGACGTGGTCACCGCCAGCGCCGAACAGATCCCAAGGATTTGCAGCGTCACCGGGTTTTGCCGGATCAACGGTGCGGTCAGGGTGCCGATAATGTCGACACGTTGGCCCATGTCAGAACTCCCCGCGTTCGATGGCGCGCAACAGCGGACCATAGCCATCGGGGCCGAGCCAGAAGTTGACCATGTTCGAAATGCCGCGCGTGGTGCGGGTCGCCCCGGTGATGCCGTCGACCTGATGGATGCCAGACGCTTCGCCGCGTGCTGTGGCAAACCGCAGATTTCCGGCATCGTCATGCAGTTGAGTGCCTGGGAAGCTTGCCTGCCATGACGGGTCTTCGATCCTCCCACCAAGGCCGGGGGTCTCGGAATGCTGGGTGATGGCAATCCCGGCGATCGTGTTCATGTCGCCTTCGACAGCAAGGATCGCGTCGATCCGCCCGCCGTAACCCTGGCCGGTCATCGGTAAGAGAACGAGGGAAATCGCCTCGCCTTGACGCAACAGGAAGACCTGCGCGTAATCGGGACGCTGGCCAAGCCCGGCCAGATCGGCACCTTGCTCTAACGTGGTCCAGTTCTGCGTGTCGGCCAAAGTTGCTTCCAGCGTTGCCGCAGTCACATCTGCCGCAGCACGCCCGTTGTCCAGATCGATCACCACCGTCGACAGGCTGCCACCCGATTGCTCTAGAAGGTCCGCCATGCCCGGAACGCCTCGCACCAGCGCCTCGATCCTCGCCTGTTCCTCGGCAGCGCGATTGGCGGCTTGAATGGGGCGCAGCAGCACAGTGGCACCGCTGACCATTAGCGCACACACAGCCGAGACCAGAAACGCCATGGCAAGCGTCTTTGTGCGGCTTTCATTGGGCAGGGCAAGAAAGCGCCGCCAAGGGTTGCGATCAGTATCGGCCATGTCGCCTCCGTCTTTGGGCATACCAGTGTGCGAGTGCCAATTCGTCCAAAAACGGGGCCGCGAGTGAGGCCAGAAGAGCTGCGGCGACAGCGATCTGCACCGGTGCGGCACCCCCCCAACCTGTCGCGAACAGGACTATGAGCGCGGAGTAGAGCAACCCATTCAGCCAGCGACCCAAGCTGGTGGACGCGCTCGTGACTGGATCGGCAACCAGCAGCACCAGCACAACCCCCGCTGCTGGCAAGACCGCGCCAGGCAAGATGCCAAAGCCTATAGCCCCTGTTGCGCCAAGGATTGCGCCCAGGATCACACCGGCGGGCATGACACCGGCCATCATGCCGATCACGGCTGCCGGGATGGCGGCCCACGCCACCGGAACAAGGATCTCTGGCCAGGCAAAGGCAGGAAAGCCGAAGCCCAGAAATGCAAGCGTCACGGTCGCAGGGTTCACCACATTGCGCCCCCAGCCGCCAAACACCAATTCGCCCATGACGGTGCCAAAGCTGATGCCAAGGATCAGTCTGAACGCGCCCAATTCTTCCGGGGTCAGCATGGCGATGCCGAGGGCGGTAATCACAGCCGAGAGCGAGATCGGCTGCGCCCGCGCCAATAGGAACACAAGCTGCCATGCCGCAATCACCAGCAAGGCCAGTGCAAAGCGTTGCACGTCGCTGATGCCGCCATACCAGAGCCAGAACAAGGCCAACGGCAGATAGGCGGCGATTAGGATCACAACCACGGTCTCGCGTGTCCAGAGACCTCGGGTCATGCGGCGAACTCCGTCTTGATCCGCTCGAGCATGTCTCGCAGGAGTATGGCCAACTGCATTTCGGCACCGAGAACGTAATCGGCGAGAGCGACATCCTCTTCCAGCAGCGACAAGATCCCCATATTGAGTGCGGTTTCATCGTCTCCCGAACTTAGGGCGCGCAGGAACGCGGCCGACGGAAGACGTCCGGCAAACGCCTGATCCAACGCTGCCGTCGGGATCATCGGTTTCGGGCGCGCCGAGCGTGTCAGCGCAGCAACAAGCCAATGCGGCGCGCCAGCCTTTGCATCGGGCGCAAAAGCCGTGACCTGCCGGTCACGTGGCCCAAGCCAGCGTGCGGGATGTCCATCCAGCGGCGACCCGGACCAAAGCCTGTGCGGCCCCGGTTTCACATGGCGGAATGTCAGCGCGCGCAAGTCCGCTCCGATTTGGGTCCGGACCAAACGCCCTGTCTTCAGCGCAGATCCCCCCACATGGACCAGCCGTTCTTGTGGCAGGCATCCTGTCTCAAGCAACGTCCCGAGCGCGGCCACGTCTTCGGCTGCCAGGTCCCAGACCGGCGTGGCAATGTCGGCGGGGAATTCCGAATGGATCAACAGACCCGCAGCGGCCTGTGGATGTCTCGGCCCCGTCGTGACCACCCTCAGACGCGGCGCATCCTTTGTGTCCACAAGCACCGGACCGGGGGCCTGACAGAGGATCAGAGGGCCATCCGTCAGCCATGACAGCGCGCGACACCCACGCCGAAAGGCGTCTTCGTGACCCTCCAATGCCCGTCGGGGATCGGGTGCGTGTGGGCGCGTGTCACTTGCCGATATGAAGATCGCCGTAGGCCGCTCTGATGCGTCCGGCATACCGCCAAAAGGCCGCCGACCTATCCGAGGCCAGAACCCTGTGCGTTGCATCAGCCGGCGCAAGCCGACTTCAGTTTGGGCATCTGCCGTGTCATGGATGACATGGTCTCCGCCGTCCTCGCGGAAGATCACGATTTCGGACAGTCTATGACCACTCATGAGGTCGATCCGCGCCACGCGCCCCGGCATCGGCGCGACGAAACAGATGTCGGGTTGCTTGCTGTGGTGGGCCACCGGCGCGCCTTGCGCGACCAGATCACCGTCTTCGACCAGTATCGCAACGCGGGGTGCGGTGCCCGTCTGGGGTCTCAGACCGGCCTCCTCGGTTGTGATGTCCTCGACATCCTGCGCCTCATCAAGCGCGGGATACGCAGGAACCATGAGGCCGGATCGAAAACCAAGCTGAGACATGCATCTTTTCTAGCACAGGGCTGCGACGCATTGTTTGATCTGCCGCAAACTGCGAAGCGCTGCTACATGCTAGGCTGATCGGTGAATTCCCCGTTGTCGCCAACACCGGAGTAGTCGCGATGCTGTTTCAAAAAAGAAAGCACATATCAATTCTGGCCGTAGTGTCCTGTGCCTTATTGCTGGTCGAGGCCCATTCCGTCTCTGGTCAGACCCAATCCGTCGATGCGTCGGATGCAACTGTACCCTTTGCCCTGCCGAAATCCGGGCCGTTTACCCCGTCCGATATCGAAATCAAGAACGATCAGTCCATCACCGACTGGTTCCGGTCGGCACATGCGGATGCCGCGGCGCGCGCCTTCAGTCATTGGGATGGGGAAGAAGAGATCAACAAGGTCTGCGCAACCTGCCATTCCGGCGAGGGGTTCCGCGATTTTCACGGTCTGGATGGCACGGCCGCCGGCAGTGTCGAGGGACCGATCAACACCGGTGGTGTGGTCGATTGCGGCACCTGTCACAACGCGGGCCTGTCCGAGATCAAGGAAGTGGCCTTTCCCAGCGGCCTACTGCATCCGGTGCAAGGGGTCGAGGCGTCTTGTATGACCTGCCACCAAGGCAGAACAGCGGGCATCACCGTGTCCACTGCGGTGGCCGATCTCGAGATCGACACCCCCAACCCGGAGCTGCGCTTCATCAACCCGCACTATGCCACCGCCGCCGCCACTTGGCTTGGCGGGTATGGAGGTTCGGGCTACCACTACGACGGAAAGGAATATTCCGGTCGTTTCTTCCATGCACGTCCTGTATCAAGCTGCGTGTCCTGCCACGAACCGCATACGCTTGAGGTCGCGTTCGAACCCTGTCTGACCTGCCATCAGGCCAACGCACCCGAAGAGATCCGGATTGCCCGCCAGAGCTATGATGGCAGCGGCGACACGACAAAGGGTATCCGTGCGGATATTCAGGCAAATGCCGCAACCTTGATGGAGATGATCAAGGCCTACACGGCCGATGTCGCAGAGGCTCCGGTGATCTATGACGGAACGCGCCACCCCTATTTCTTTGCCGACGCCAACGGTGACGGTGCGATCGACGATAGCGACGGGCGTCCCGTCGTTTATAGTGCGTGGACACCTCGCAGCCTGCGCGCGGCCTACAATTGGAAGCTGGTCACCGCCGATCCTGGAAACTATGCGCACAATCCGCCTTACATGCTGGAATTGCTTTATGATTCCATTGAAGATCTGAGCGTGCCGCTTGGTATCGATATGCAATCGCTTGGTGTGCTTCGATGACTTGCTCGCGTCGTTTCAGGCAATGTGCTGTGGCGATCCGGTTCGAAAGGACTTGAACGGTTTTCGAGGAGGCTTGGCAGATCTTCTTACCATATGCCAAGTCTGGCTGTCTTGGAAGTCATGCCTTCACTCCAAGGGAATGTCCGCGTTGCGACCTGCCAGTTCGACGCTGATTTCATAAGCCTTTTCTGCGGTCATTCCCGCCATGATCCGCGCTGCGTTGTCAGCGGCCATGCGCCCCAGAAAACCCGCCGCAAACGTGGGATCCATCTGTTCGAACAAGGCGGCGGCCTGCTTCGGTTTCATGTTTGCGTAGACCGATGTAAGCTGTGACAGGTCCTCTTCGGCTGCGGAGGCCGCCAGCGATATTGTCTGGCGCAGGCTTGTTTCGGCCCTTTCAAGTTCTTCCAATTCGGCGTCGATCGCGCGTTCCGCTGCCGTCAACATCGCTTCGCGTTCCTCGATTTCGGCCTCGCGCGCAATCAGAAGGGCCTCACGATCCTTGATGGCCGTCAAGGCTGCGGTCAGCGTGTCTGGACGCGCGAGATCCATCGAGTTTTCCTGCACCGGTTCTGCCGCGGCGTCTTCGCTCGCAATGGCCTGACCCGCCTCGGTGGCGAGGCGCACCGCTGCCGACAACAGCATTAGGGTGCCGATGATGACGAGCGTGCCTTGTTTGCCGCGCCACGCATTGCTTTTACCGGTTCGACTGCGATGTTTCATCCCGCGCCCCCCGAATGTCTTGAGAAAACAGGCCCGTTAGGAACGTGTGCCGTTGACCCCTTGGCAGAGACCGGGGGCAGATCGTGCAAGGATGCGACCATCAATTCAAGGCGTTTGGCGGCATCCTCGGCGCGGGTTGTCAGATCTTCAAGACTGTCGGTTGAATGCGCCGCAACCTGCCGTGCGCTGTCGAGGGTGGATTGCAGGTCTGCCACCTGCGACGACAGCACAGCCACGGCTGCTCCCACGCCATTCTCGAGGTCCGTAAATCGCGTCAGCCGTCTTGAGAGAACGAAACAGTACAGCCCGGCACCAATGGCCCCTGCCCCTAACAGAATATCGGCTATCATTTCCATCGTGACCTCTTAATTCAAGATGAACTCTGTCACGAGCAGACCGTTTGCCTTGCCAAGACCGACAACCATGACGATCCGCCGAAACATCTGCAGGCGTATCTTGAACAAGGCTCCGGGCCCTTCAATGTCCTGCACCGACAAGGCCCGCAGATACCCGTTCAGAACGTCCTGAATGCGCGGCATCAGGAATTCGACATCTTTTCGGTAGGCTGCTGGCACCTCGATCTGGCCGGAAAAGCGCAAATGGTCGTTTCGTCCGCCTGGTGGAAGGGTGATCACCAGTGCTGGTATCTCGACAAATGCCACATCCGGCCTGCCGGGTGGTGTGTCCTGATCCGGTTTGACTGCAGTTGTGCCTTCTCCCAAAGGCAGCAGGTCGAATGACACGGCAAGAAAGCCTACGGCCGTGCCTGCACAGAATAGCAGAATCGAAAGAAGTCCCCCAAGCTTCGAGGCCTTTTTCGACGGCTCTGCTGCCGCGGGATCGAGAGGTTCTGCCGTTGCCATGGTCAATCCATTTCTTGTCCATGGGATTCTTTTACGGCGCAGGCACTAACTGATTGTTAACGCGATCGCGCAATATTGGCTCCCATCAACGAAACAGGATGTTTTGGGAGCGGAGGAAAAGGTGCAGAACATACTGCCGATCTGGAATGGCCTTTCAAACACACGACGTGCGGTGGTGATTGGTGCAACGATTGCGATCTTTCTCGCGATTCTGGGCATGTCGCGGCTGATTGTGCAGCCGCGCATGACGCTGTTGTACTCCGGGCTCGATCCTGCCGCTGCTGGTGAAGTGATTCAATCACTGCAGCAAAAGGCGATCCCGTTCGAGGTGCAGGGCACGTCGATATTCGTATCTGCAAACCAGCGGGATCATCTGCGCCTGACTCTTGCAAACGAGGGGCTTCCGGCGTCGTCCGGCCAGGGTTACGAACTGCTGGATACGCTGACAGGTTTCGGCACGACATCCCAGATGTTCGATGCCGCCTATCTGCGTGCCAAGGAAGGAGAGCTGGCGCGGACAATGGTATCTTCGCCTGATGTCCTGTCGGCCCGGGTTCACATCGCGACGGGCAGCGACAACCCGTTCCGCAGGGACCTCGCGCCAAGTGCCTCTGTGCATGTGACGGCCCGGTCTGGCGCTCTTGACCGGCAACAGGCGCAGGCAATTCGCTATCTTGTTGCGTCTGCCGTAGCCGGATTGCCCCCCGAGTCGGTGTCTTTGATCGATTCGCAACTCGGATTGCTGTCAGACAACGGTGAGACAGCGGGGTCGGCGCGTGACGGCGAGCGGGGCGATATTCTCAGAGATCGCGTTCTGCGGCTGGTCGAGGCTCGTGTCGGGCGCGGCAATGCCGTAGTCGAAGTCAGTATCGATTCCATCACGGATTCGGAATCGATTGTGGAACGTCATTTTGATCCCCAAAGCCGGTTCGTCATAAGTTCCGACAGCGAAGAGCGGTCGGATCAATCCGAAAACGCGGGGCCGGGCGCAGTGACCGTCGCGTCAAACCTGCCAGATGGCGAGGCCGCGGGCACCGGTTCGGAAACGCGTCAGACTGCGGAAACCCGAGAGCGGCTGAATTTCGAAGTTTCGCAGACAACCCGTGAAATCCTGAAAGCTCCCGGAGCGATCCGGCGTTTGACCGTTGCCGTCATGGTAAACGGGTCGGTCCAGACCGATGCACAAGGTTCCGCAGTCTTCGTGCCTGTTCCCGAAGAGGAATTGGCCGCCCTGCGCGATCTGGTGGCATCGGCTGTCGGCTTTGATGAAACACGTGGTGACGTCATCACATTGAAATCGCTGTCTTTCGAACCGGTCGAACCGCACGGGTCCCTCCCGTCAGAGCCGCGCTGGTTTGCAGGTCAGATCGACCCGATGGGGCTTGTACAGCTTTCGGTATTTGCGCTTGTTGCCCTGATTCTCGGCGTTTTTGTTCTGAGACCAATTTTCGCGTCTGGCCGACGTTCATCGACTGTGGACGTGCCGCCCATCCGGTCGGTCTCTGAATATGGAGGCGACATTCCGGTCCTGAATGGAACGATCGAACCGGATACCGAAGATGGTCTTCCGGTTCTGATGGATCGAACTGACACAGTGGGTCCGCAAGGCGCAGAGGACGCAGTTGCTCGACTCAGGTCGCTGATCGAAGAGCGTCGCAGCGAAACCGTCGAAGTGCTCCGAAGCTGGCTCGATGATCCGAGACCGGAGGATGCGCGATGACGTCTCTGGCGATGTATCTGGAAGATTTCGGGAACCCAGTTTCAGGGGTGGCAAGCCTGACAATGTCTGACGAAACGCTTGAAGCCGAGCGTCTTGAAGCCTTTGACAAGGGTTATCGGGCAGGTTGGGACGACGCCATCAAGGCAAAGTCCGACGAGGGGGCGCAGCTTGCAGACGGCGTGGCCCAATCGCTCCAGGACCTGTCCTTCACCTACCATGAAGTGCATGCTCAAATCCTGTCCAACCTGGGACCTTTGTTCGATGAAATTCTGGCGAAAATGTTGCCCGCCCTGGCACAGGAAACCCTTGGGGCGCATGTGTCCGACCAGCTTGCAGGCCTTGCCCGTGACATCGGCAAGGTTCAGGTCGAAATATCTGTCGCGCCCGGTGCCGGGGATCAAGTCTCACAGTTGATCGGTGCCGCTGCGACAAGTCTGCCGATTTCAGTGATCGAATCCGCCAGCGTTCCGAACGGACGTGCCGACATGCGTTTGGGAGGTAAGGAAATCACCATCGACCTGTCGCAGGTCTCGGCGCAGATCCTTGATGCGGTGCGGGCTGTTTTTGACGACCAAACGATGATGCATGCTCATGGATAACAAGCCCTTGCATTCCGAAGCACGGACATCCGATGCGGCCTTCTCGCATGTTCCGATTGAGATCATGGTCTCGGTCGGTCGTGCAAGGCCCCTCGTCCGTGATTTGCTGCTGCTCGAGGAAGGGTCCGTCCTGATGCTGGACAAACGTGTCGAGGACCTTGTCGAGCTTTATGTCGGCGACCGTCTGATCGGCATGGGTGTGCTGGAAATCGCCGAGTCCGGCGAACAGCAAGGCCAGCTTTGTGTGCGCTTGGTCGATGTGAACGATCTGGGGCCATCCGGCGGCTAAGGGGTGAAAAAGCTCGTCCTTATATCTCTTCTGGTCTTCACCGCTGCGACGCATGGTGCATCGGCCCAAAGCCTGTCCCTTGATTTTGGCGATGGCGGATCGATCACGGCCACGACGCTTCAGTTGATCGCCCTGATCACCGTGCTGAGCATCGCGCCCGGCATCGTGATCATGGTCACGTGTTTCCCCTTTATCGTCACCGTGATGGCGATCCTGCGGCAGGCCATCGGTTTGCAGCAGTCGCCACCCAACATGCTGCTCGTCAGTATCGCGCTTTTCCTCACGTTTTTCGTGATGGAGCCTGTTCTGATCGAATCTTGGGAGAAGGGGATCCAGCCCCTCCTGAACGAGGAAATCGAGGTAGACGAGGGGTTTGAACGCGGGTTTCAACCGTTTCGCGTGTTCATGGCCGCGCAGGTCAATCCCGAAACCTTTGCAACAATGGCGCGGATTCGAAGCGATCTGAACCTCACGGAGCCAAGCCCCGACACGCCGCTTTCGGTTTTGGTGTCCACGTTTCTGCTTTCGGAACTGTCGCGGGCATTTCAGGTCGGATTCCTGATCTTCCTGCCCTTCCTGATTATCGACCTCGTCGTCGCGGCGGTTCTGATGTCGATGGGGATGATGATGGTTCCCCCGGCAATCGTCTCATTGCCATTCAAACTTGCGTTCTTTGTCGTGGCGAACGGATGGGCACTGGTGGCCGAAAGCCTTGTCCGGTCTTACCAGTAGCGTCAGCGACAGAACGCTCCGCCACGGTGCCGCGCCGTGTCGAAATGAAAATGATCCTTGTGAAACCGGTCCGAGTCCGGGCCGAGAACGGTTCCGAAAATGCCACAGGCGCGCTGGTGCATCTGGCGAAGCATTGTGCCGGTTCCGCGCCGGTTCCAGTCCTGCAAAAGGGTAATCTCGGTACCGTCGCGCAGACGGAAACCGGAAATGTCGATGGCGCGACCTTTCCCATGTTCGCTGATCTTTGCGCCCGGCTGATTGTTGCGTGTGCGGCAGGCATAATGCGCCGCAACTCTGATCTGGGAAAGGCCGCCGCCCGCATTGCCGATGGCGGGCTTCACGCCCTGATCGACCCATTTCTTGAAAGCCGCGGCTGTCGTGCAATCCATCAGGGCCTGTTGGCTCAGGGCGATCCCCGAAACCGCGCGGATCTTGACGGCCTCCTCGATTCCGCAGGCTGCAATCCGTCCGGGCACAAAACCGACGAATTCGCCCTGGAGTCCCGGATCGCCGCAAACGGCCCCTTTTGCACGCTCCCGACGCTGTGCCATCGCTTTCTGGATCATGGAGTCGGGTCGAAGAATAGGTCGCAGCGACCAGCCGGTCGCTTGCGGGGACACCGCAGCAAAAGCCCGCGACATCAGGGTCGTTTGGCTCTCCAGCGCGCGTTGGAAGCCGGGGTCGGCCCCTGTCTCGAATTGCCGGGTCAATTGCCGGACAAGTGCTGCCTCCAGAAGTGCTGGACGCGCCACAGGCCGCATGTTCCGGAGCGATGCGGTCGCAGGTTCCGCTGTGTTGTCAGCCCGTGCAACGGGCCGGAGAGATGTATCGGGGGCCGCAAGCGCCGCACCTGCCGTCACGACCCAGACACACACCAGAACACTCGTTAACCGCATCCGTCACCCTATCCAGATCGCCCAAAGTTCGGGGCTGCCGTATCCTGACCCGCCTCGATGATACCCCGGCGGATCGCACGTGTCCGCGTAAAGTAGTCGTGAAGGAGCGGCCCGTCACCCTGCCGGATGGCTCGCTGCAAGGCAAACAACTCTTCGGTGAACCGCCCAAGAATTTCAAGCGTCGCGTCCTTGTTCGACAGGAACACGTCGCGCCACATTGTCGGGTCGGACGCCGCGATGCGGGTGAAATCCCGGAAACCGGCGGCGGAATACTTGATCACCTCGCTGTCGGTGACACGCCGCAGGTCGTCGGCCACACCCACCATCGTATAGGCGATAAGGTGCGGGCAATGCGATGTCACCGCCAGAACAAGATCGTGATGATCGGGCTCCATCACATCCACGTTCGACCCGAGCCCGCGCCAATAGCGCGACAGGGTTTCGACAGCCTCGGGTTCGGTGCCTTCGGACGGCACGATCAGACACCAGCGATTGTCAAAAAGAGTCGCAAATCCGGACTCCGGTCCAGAATGTTCGGTTCCGGCCAAAGGATGCGCGGGCACGAAATGCACGCCCTCCGGGATGTGCGGGGCGACATCCGTGATCACCTGACCCTTGACCGATCCTACATCGGTCACGGTGGCACCGGGTTTCAGATGGGGCGCAATGGCCTCCGCGATGTCGCCCATAACACCGACGGGCACCGCCAGAACGACAAGGTCAGCGTCGGTCACGGCCTCGGTCAGCGTGTCGCACACCGTGTCGCACAAACCGATCCGGCGTGCAGTGTCACGGGTTTCGGCGCTGCGGGCATAGCCGGTGACATGCCCGGCAAGGCCCCCCCGTTTCATTGCCCAAAACATCGAAGACGCAATCAGGCCAAGCCCGATCAGAGCAACGCGATCGTAAATCTGGGTCATCGCGCGCCCGCCTTGAATTGGCCCACCGCATGCGCCACGCGTCGGCAACTGGCCTCGTCGCCGACAGTGATGCGCAGCGCGAAGGGAAGCTTGTATGACCCCACCTGCCGCACGATCAGCCCCTGCTTCTGCAGGTAGAGATTACAGGCCTCGGCCTCGGTCTCGTCAGTGAAGCGGGCGAGGACGAAATTCGCCATCGACGTGTCACAGGGCACACCATGTTCCGCCAGCGCCTCGGCCAGCCAGGCGCGCAAGCGGCTGTTCTCCAAACGACACTTTTCCACGTAAGCGGTATCGCGCACTGCTGCCTCTGCCGCTGCCAGCGCGGTGCCAGACAGGTTGAACGGACCTCGGATCCGGTTCAACACGTCAATGACGTCGCGAGGGCCATATCCCCAGCCGATGCGCAGCCCGCCCAGACCATAAATCTTTGAAAAGGTGCGGGTCATCACGACATTGTCCCGCGCATCGACAAGTTTCGCCCCGCCGTCATACCCTTCAACGAATTCTGCATAGGCACCATCCAAGACCAGAAGGGTCTGGGGGGGCAGGTTTGCAGCAAGTCGTTCAACTTCGGCCAGACCGATCATCGTTCCGGTCGGGTTGTTCGGGTTGGCGATGAAGACAAGTTTGGTCTTGTCGGTGCAAGCGGCAAGGATCGCGTCGACATCGGTCACGCGCTTGTGCTCTGGCACCTCGACAGGAGTCGCACCAGCGGCCAGCGCCCCGATCTTGTAAAGCGCAAAGCCGTGTTCTGTGTGAATCACCTCATCACCCGGACCGGCATAGGCTTGGCATAGGAAGCTCAGTATCTCATCGGACCCGACGCCGCAGATGATCTGATGCGCGTTCAGGTCATAGACCTCGGCAATGGCCGTCCGCAGTGCGAAATGGTCAGTTGACGGATAGCGGTGCAGGTCCAGAACAGACCGCCGGACAGCCTCCTGTACGGCAGGGCTTGGCCCGAACGGGTTTTCATTCGAGCTGAGTTTCACCACGTTCGACACGCCCTCGACATGCGATTTGCCGCCGACGTAAAGCGCAATATCCATGATTCCGGGTTGTGGGGTGATCTTTGTCATCTGGGCCTCCGCTATGGCAGACGGTTTAGCGGCGCGAACCGGCAAGGGAAAGCGGCAAACCACATCGACCTGGCGCGCAGTCAGCGGTGTGACTGTTCGACGATACTCGTCAGAAACGAGTCGTAAAGCGCTGGCGCTCCCTCGTATTCGGGACCCCGGGGCAGGTCGATCACCTGCACACCCACAGCATCGATCACATCGGCTGCGGCATCGGCCTTGGTCGTCAGAAAGGTAAACCCTGTGTCGGGTCCGAATAGCTTGACTCCCAGGGTCCTGAGCGTCCGGTGGCGCGCAGCGGTCAGTTGGAAATCCGCCCATGGCGTGACGTTGTTCACCGTGTCCGGCAGGTTCGGCTGGATGTTGGACCACACAAGATGTGTCCTACCCGGATAGTCCGGTACCAGAAAAGGCGCGGCCTGATGCGTCAGCTTACTGATCAGCGCCTTTTTCTGCTCAGGATCGTCGAACGCCTTTGCACTTTCCTGTTCGTGGAAAAAGCAAACGCCGGGAAGCTGCCTGTGAAACAGCAGCACCTCCCACTCGACATGATACTGCGCCGGATCGCCAAGAACCTGCCCAAGGGTGCCGTCTATCGCGTGGCTCAGGATGGATTCGGTACCCACAAGCGACACGATGTTCCAATCGAAGAGCGACCGCACGAATTGCGGCTCGGAACTTGGATGTCGCGCTTGGTAGAAATCAAATTGAAACCGGTTGATGCAACTGCACCCGATGGTCAGAACGCGCGTCGGAGCGGCGGCCATCTGTGGAGATTGGATCAGGTGTCGTAGGTCGGGTGGAACCGACCCGCCGGAGAGGGTGTGAACACCTCGCAGCCGTCATAGGTGATCCCGATCGAATGTTCGAACTGCGCCGAAAGGGATTTGTCCCGTGTGACTGCGGTCCAGTCGTCGGCCAATACCTTGGTTTCCGGACGACCGAGGTTCACCATGGGTTCGATTGTGAAGAACATGCCTTCTTCAAGGCGCGGGCCGGTGCCCGGACGCCCGTAATGCAGCACGTTGGGCGGCGCGTGGAACACGCGACCCAGCCCGTGCCCGCAGAAATCGCGCACGACGGACATGCGGTTGGCTTCGACATAGGTCTGAATCGCGTGGCCGATGTCGCCGAACGTGTTGCCCGGCTTTGCCGCTTCGATCCCCTTGAACAGCGCATCATGGGTGACCTGGATCAGCCGCTCTGCCTTGCGGCTCAGCTTGCCGGCGACATACATCCGGCTCGTGTCGCCGAACCAGCCGTCGACAATCACCGTCACGTCGATGTTCAGGATGTCGCCATCCTTGAGTGTCTTGTCCCCAGGAATACCGTGGCAGACAACGTGGTTCACGCTGATGCAGCTTGCGTGCTGATAGCCTTTATAGCCGATGGTGGCGGACACAGCGCCTGCCTTTTCAACCTCGGTGCGGATGAAATCATCCAGCGCGGCTGTTGTCTGCCCTACAAACACATGCGCGGCCACGTCATCCAGAATACGCGCAGCCAGTGCTCCGGCTTTGCGCATACCGGCAAAGTCCGCAGCCTCATGGATGCGGATACCTTCCCGTGTCATGCGTCCATCATGGGTGTTGTTCACACACGCGCTCCCTTTCGTCCTGCCTAGGTTTTAGCCGCCCGAGCAAGGATTTGCCAGTGGCGCGACATTACGGCCCAACCGGTGGCACCATAGGCACCGGTTTGCCCAATCGCACGGACTCGGGTGTGATGTGGCAATCCAGCACGAGGGTTTCAATTCCGGCTGCCGTAGCTGTCCGCCAGGCTTGGGCATAGGCCGGGTCGATGTCCTGCGCCAGCGTCATGCGATCACAATCCGTCCGCTGTACGAGGTATAGCATGACGGCCCGATGTCCTTGGCTGACCATGTTGGCAAGTTCGTGCAGATGTTTGGTGCCGCGTGCAGTGACGCTGTCGGGAAATTCAGCCAATCCCTGCTGGCGCGACAGCGTGACGGATTTGGCTTCGACATAGATGTCCGGGCCTCCGGCACGGGAAAGCAGGAAATCAATCCGGCTCTTTTCGCCATAGGGGACCTCGGCCCGCAGGGTGTCAAAGTCGGCTAGCCCCGGCACCTCGCGCGCCTCAAGCGCAGCCCTCAGCATCCGGTTCGGCACCGCAGTATCCACCCCGGTGAAATGCCCGTTCCCATGTTCGACCAGCCGCCAGCCGAACTTGAGCTTTTTCTTCGGATCGTCGTTCGGCTCCAGCCAGACCCTTATGCCCGGTTCCGCCAGGCCCATCATGGACCCCGGATTGGCGCAATGTGCCGTCACGTCCTGCCCGTCAGACAAAGTGACATCGGCCAGAAAGCGTTTGTACCGCCGGATCAAAGTGCCCGGAACAAGAGGGGTTTGAAAGCGCATAAGCCCCGCCTATACCTGACCAAAACCCGGATCAAGGAGGCAGCGCATGCCCAATCCAACCGCAGCAATGCTGGTGATCGGCGACGAGATCCTCTCGGGCCGCACCCGTGACGCCAACATGCACCATCTGGCGCAGGAACTGACAAAGGTCGGGATCAACCTGCGCGAAGTGCGGATCGTCAGCGATGACCGTGACGCAATTGTCTCGGCTCTGAACGACCTGCGCGCGGCACATGACACGGTGATCACATCGGGCGGGATCGGGCCGACCCATGACGACATCACCGCCGATTGCGTGGCGGCAGCTTTTGGCGTCAACATTGACGTGCGCGATGATGCGGCGGCCTTGTTGCAGGCGCATTACGACAGCCGCGGAATGGAATTCAACGACGCCCGCAAGCGCATGGCGCGTATTCCGGATGGGGCCACGCTCATCGAAAACCCGGTGTCCATCGCGCCCGGTTTCACCATCGGCAACGTGCATGTGATGGCGGGCGTGCCTTCGGTGTTCCAGGCCATGGTCGCAAGCGTCATTCCCACGCTGACCGGCGGCGCGCCGATCCTGTCGCAGACCTTGCGGGTGGATCGGGGCGAAGGCGACATCGCCGGGCCACTTGGCCGGCTTGCCGCCGATTTCCCGGATCTCTCCATCGGGTCCTACCCGTTCCAGCAGAACGGCGCGTACGGGTCGAACATCGTGGTGCGCGGCAGCGACGGGGCACAGGTAGATCATGCGATGGCGCGTCTGGCCGAGCTTTTTTCGTCATGACACCTTCGGTTCAGACGCTGTACGCGGTGACAGAGGCCACATGGCCGCCGGCCGACCGGACGCCCGCTGGTCCATGGATACTGCGCAATGGGGCGGGTGGCGGCAAACGTGTAAGCGCCGCGACAGCCGAGGGCGATTGGGGAGATGACGATCTGCCAGCCGCCGAAGCTGCCATGCGCCTCTTGGGTCAGGATGCGCTTTTCATGATCCGCGAAGGCGACGATACGCTGGATGCTGCCTTGGCAGACCGGGGCTACGAGGTGATCGACCCCGTCAACCTCTGGCTCTGTCCCATTGACCAGCTAACGGATGTTCCCGTCCCGCGCGTCACCGCCTTTTCCATCTGGGAACCGCTCGCCATCATGCGCGACATCTGGGAGGCCGGGGGCATCGGCCCGGCACGGATCGCGGTAATGGAGCGCGCAGAGGGTCCAAAGACCGGCATCTTCGGACGGATCAGCGACAAACCCGCAGGCGCGGCCTATTGTGCAATGTCGCAAAGCATCGCGATGGTCCACGCGCTCGAGATCGCCAAGGCGCAACGGCGCAAAGGCATGGGCGTCTGGATGATGCGGCAAGCGGCGCATTGGGCCAAGGCCAATGGCGCCGACTGGATGAGTGTCATTTGCACACAGGTCAACGGCGGGGCGAACGGCCTCTATGCTTCCCTCGGGATGCAGGTTGTGGGACAGTACCACTACCGCATCCTGCCAAACACAAGCGACACAGAATGACCAAAGACACCCTTCCCACGGCACTCAACCTGCCGATGGTCGATCCCTTGCCCCCCGAGACGCAAAAGTACTTCGATGTCTGTCAGGACAAGCTGGGCATGATCCCGAACGTGCTAAAGGCCTATGCCTTTGACATAGACAAGCTCAACACGTTCACCGCGATGTACAATGACCTGATGCTGGCGGGCAGCGGTCTGAGCAAACTGGAACGCGAGATGATCGCGGTGGTCGTCAGTTCGATCAACAAGTGCTTCTATTGCCTGACCGCCCATGGCGCTGCAGTGCGTGACTTGTCGGGCGATCCAAAGCTGGGCGAGATGCTTGTGATGAACTGGCGGGTCGCCGATCTGCCGCACCGTCATCGCGCGATGCTGGCCTTTGCCGAGAAGATCACCAAATCCAGCTCCGAGATCGCCGAGTTCGACCGCGAGGCGCTGCGCGATGCCGGGTTCAGCGACCGCGACATCTGGGATATCGTGAATGTCGCCGCCTTCTTCAACATGACCAATCGCGTGGCCAGCGCCACGGATATGCGGCCAAATGACGAGTATCACGCGCAGGCGCGCTGAACGGCTGGCGGTCTGCCTTCTAGTGGGGCTATGGGCCACGTCCGGTGCGGCACTCGAACTGGCCTTGCCGCTCGGTGCGCGCGAAACCGTGACCCAGGTCTCGCCGCAGGGAAGCTATGACCTGCCCATCGGAGCATGGACCGAAACGGCAGGTGTGCCGGTGGCCAGCCTCGAAGGCGAAGTGCGCCGCAAGGCATGGCGCATCTCCGGGGCAGGGATCACGACGGGGCAGGTGCTGGGGCCGCTCCGCGAACAGCTCATGTCGGATCGCTACGACATCATCTTCGAATGCAGTGCGCGAAGCTGCGGCGGCTTCGACTTCCGCTTCGACACCGAAGTGCTGCGGGCCCCGAACATGTATGTCGACCTGTCCGATTATCGCTTTTTGTCAGCCAAATCTTCCGACGCGACCGAAGCGCTGAGCCTTCTGATCAGCCGCGACGGCGATGCCATTTTCGTCCAGTTGATCGAAGTTGGCCCGCCGGGCCGGCCCGAGGCAGAGGTATCTCTCACCCGCACCGTGACGGGTTCAGGTGGCGTGATCGAACAGCTCGAACGGGCGGGTCATGTGGTGCTGGCAGATCTTGACTTTGCCAGCGGTTCCGCATCGCTGGGCGAGGGACCGATACAGTCGCTTGATGATGTGGTCGCCTACCTGACCACCAATCCGACCCGCCAGATCACCTTTGTAGGCCATACCGATGCCACCGGCTCGCTCGAGGCCAACATCGCCCTGTCCCGCCGCCGGGCCGAAGCAGCTATGGCCTATGTCACATCCCGTGGCGTGGCCCAATCTCAGGTCGCAGCAGACGGCGTGGGCTTTCTGTCACCGCGCGCCACGAACCTCACCGCTGAGGGACGTGAGGCGAACCGCCGTGTGGAGGCGGTTCTGATTTCCGTCGAATGAAAAAGGCCGGAACCACGCTCCGGCCTCATTCGTGCAGTCAGAGCCGATCGCGTCAGGCGGGCAGCTTGGCCTTGCGCAAATAGGGGAGCACCGTTTCGATCTGGCCGTATTTGGCAATCGCGTCCGCATCGCTGACCGACATCGGAACGATGACATCCTGACCAACAGTCCAGTTCGCGGGCATGGCGACGTTCTCGCGTGCCGAGGTCTGCAGCGCATCCAGCGCACGCAGCACTTCCGCAAAGTTGCGGCCCACGGTCATCGGATAGGTCATCGACAGCTTCAGCTTCTTGTCCGGACCGACGATGAACACAACGCGGACCGTGGCACTGTCCGCCGGAGTCCGGCCGTCGGGCAGCACGTATTCCGCAGGCAGCATGTCGAAAGCCTTTGCCACAGTCAGATCTTCATCCGCGATGATCGGGAAACCCGCTTTCGCGCCCGAGGTCGACTCGATGTCGCCCTTCCATTTCTTGTGATCCTCGACCCCATCGACGGAAATGCCCATCACCTTGGTGCCGCGCTTTTCCCATTCCTCGGCAAGCTGGGCGACCGCGCCGAACTCGGTGGTGCAGACAGGGGTAAAGTCCTTCGGATGCGAAAACAGGATGGCCCAGCTATCGCCGATCCAGTCATGCAGGGTGATCTTGCCCTGATCGGTTTCCACGGTCAGATTCGGGATTTCATCATTGATGCGCAGGCCCATATTTGCCTCCTTGAGTTGGTTCTAGGTCAGGACCGTACATAGGGACGCGTCGGGCCTCTTGCACCCCCTTGCAGGGGTCGATTGGGGGTGACACAGTGTCGTCTGCAACACTCTGAGGGGAGACAATCAGATGATCGAGAAACGCCAGTTCTACATCAACGGAGCATGGGTCGATCCCATCGAAGGGCGCGATCATCATGTCATCGACCCGTCGACGGAAGACCCCTGCGCGGTGATCTCATTGGGTGGGCAGGCCGACACCGATGCCGCCGTTGCCGCCGCCAAGGATGCGTTCCCGTCATGGATGGCAACGCCCCCCGCCGAGCGCATCGCGCTGGTCGAAAAACTGCTCGAGATCTACCAGTCACGCGGCGAGGAAATGGCCCAGGCGATGAGCCTCGAGATGGGTGCGCCCATCGACATGTCGCGCGCCAGCCAGGTCGGTGCAGGCACGTGGCACCTGCAGAATTTCATCGATGCGGCAAAGTCGTTTGAATTCGACCGCCCGCTGAATGATCACAGCCCTCAGGACCGGATCATCTACGAAGCCGTTGGCGTCTGTGCCCTGATCACGCCGTGGAACTGGCCGATGAACCAGGTCACACTCAAGGTCGGCGCGGCCGCGATTGCGGGCTGCACGATGGTTCTGAAACCGTCCGAGGAAAGCCCGCTCAACGCGATGCTCTTTGCCGAGATGATGCACGAAGCAGGTTTCCCGCCGGGTGTGTTCAACCTCGTGAACGGCGATGGCGTGGGCGTTGGCAGCCAGCTTTCCGCACATCCCGATGTGGATATGGTCAGCTTCACCGGCTCCAGCCGCGCGGGCAAGCTTATCTCCAAGGCCGCTGCGGACACACTCAAGCGGGTCCATCTGGAACTCGGCGGCAAGGGTGCCAATCTGATCTTCGCCGATGCCGATGAAAAGGCCGTCAAGCGCAGCGTGCTGCACATGATGCAGAACACCGGCCAGTCGTGTAATGCGCCGTCCCGCATGATGGTCGAAGCGTCGATCTACGACCGGGTCGTCGAAGAGGCGGGCGAGATCGCCGCCAAGATCAGCGTCGGCCCGGCTTCCGCCGAAGGCCGCCATATCGGCCCGGTGGTGAACGCGACCCAATGGCAGAAAATCCAGGACCTGATCCAGAAAGGCATCGACGAAGGCGCCCGCCTTGTCTGCGGCGGCACCGGTCGCCCCGAAGGTCTGAACAAGGGCTTCTACGTGCGCCCTACGGTCTTCGCCGATGTCACCAACGACATGACCATCGCCCGCGAGGAAATCTTTGGCCCGGTCCTGTCGATCATGAGGTTCGAGACCGAAGAAGAAGCGGTGCAGGTCGCCAACGACACCGTCTACGGCCTGACCAACTACGTCCAAAGCCAGGACGGCGCGCGCCGCAACCGGCTGGCGCGGCAACTGCGCTCGGGGATGGTGGAAATGAACGGCGTTGGCCGATCTGCCGGATCGCCCTTCGGCGGGATGAAACAGTCCGGCAACGGGCGCGAAGGCGGTGTCTGGGGGATCGAGGACTTCCTTGAAGTCAAAGCCGTCTCTGGCTGGGCTGCCGAATAAAGCTGACGTGGGGCAGGGGACGCAGGTCCCCTGCTTCTTCACTTTTCAAATACCCAAAGCCGCCGCCAGAGGCGACGCGGGTCGGATAAGTATCAAAACGGCGCTGCCACCCGAAATCTCACACCTTCGCCGCCATCGGGATGCCGAAGTCTCAACTCCTCGGCATGTAGCATCATGCGTGGATACTGATCCGCCGTTTCGGGCGCATAGAGCGGATCGCCCAAGATCGGATGGCCCAGAGCCAGCATATGCACCCGAAGCTGGTGGCTCCGCCCGGTCTGTGGAAACAGCTTCACCCGGCTTTCATCATCTGACGCCTTCATCACCCGCCAGTCCGTGACTGCCGGTTTGCCGGTCTCATGATCGACCTTCTGCAAAGGCCGGTTCGGCCAGTCCACGATCAGCGGCAAGTCCACCGTGCCGGTCTTCGGCTCCAGTCGTCCAGCCACGCGCGCAAGATAGGTCTTCTTGGTCTGCCGGTTCTCGAATTGCAGCCCCAGATGGCGCTGGGCATGGGGCGTGAGGCCAAAGACCATCACGCCGGACGTGTCCCGGTCCAGCCGGTGCACCAAAAGCACTTGCGGATATACCGCCTCCAGCCGCGCGATCAGACAATCGGCCAGGTCCGGCCCTTTGCCGGGCACCGACAGCAATCCCGCAGGTTTGTTGACCACGAGGATCTCGTGGTCTTCATGCAGGATGTCCAAGGGCGTATTGGGCGGGGTGTATTCAGTCATCCGCACCGTCTACGCAGCACAGCGGTTTTGGGCAAGGCTCAGGATTTTAGTATGAAAATCCTGCCGCCGCAGAAACTTCGGACGAAGTTTCTGTTACGCCTTCACCCGTGCCGCCGTTGGATCGTACATCGGTTTGAGAGACGCCTGCGCCTTCACACGCGTCCCCGCCACATCAATCTCGTAGGTTGACGCCAGAACCTGCTCTGCGCTTTCCCCGGCGCAGGGCACGTAACCCATGCCGATGGCCCCACCCAGATGATGTCCGTAGGCACCCGAACTCAGGTAGCTGACGATCTCCCCATCCCGCAGGATCGGCTCGTGGTGATAGAGCAGGGGTTCCGGATCGGTCAGTCGGAACTGCACCATCCGGGTTTGCAAACCCGCCTCGCGCTTTTGCAAAACGGCATCACGCCCGATGAAGTCCGGTTTTGCGGTTTTGACGGCAAAGCCCAGACCGGCTTCCAGAACGTGATCCTCGCAGGTGATGTCATGGCCGAAATGCCGGAACGCCTTTTCGATCCGGCAGGTGTCCATCGCATGCATCCCGCAGAGCGTCAGCCCGTGATCCTGCCCTGCCTCCCAGAGCGTTTCGAACACATGCCCCGCCTGATCGGCCGAGATGTAAATCTCCCACCCCAGTTCCCCGACATAGGACACGCGATGCACCCGCGCGGTGCCGAGCCCGATCTCGATCTCCTGAGCCGTGCCGAAGGGGTTGGCCTCGTTCGAGAAATCATCGGGCGACACCGCCTGCATGACCTTGCGTGCATTTGGCCCCATGACTGCCAGCACAGCTTCGCCCGCTGTCACATCGGTGATGACAACCCGGCGGTCGCCCACATGGCGCTGCAACCACGTCTGATCCGCAGCCCGTGTCGCGGCAGGGGTCACGACCAGATAGCAAGTCTCCGACAGGCGCGTGACGGTCACATCCGCCTCGATCCCGCCGCGTGTGTTGAGGAACTGCGTGTAGACGATCTTGCCCACAGGCACCGACATGTCGGCCCCACAGACATGGTTCAGGAACACCTCAGAGTCCGGCCCTTCGACCCGAAGCTTGCCGAAGGAGTACATGTCGTACATGCCCACATTCTCGCGGATCGCCTTGTGTTCGCGGGCGACGTTGTCAAAGAAATTCTGCCGCTTCCAGCTATAGGCGTATTCCGGCGTCTGACCCTCGTTCGCGTACCAGTTGGCCCGTTCCCAACCCGCGATTTCGCCCATCACGGCGCCGCGCTCCAGAAGGTGCCGGTGGAACGGCGTCCGCCGAACGCCCCGCGCCGTGGCTTTCTGCCGGTAAGGGTAGTGGTCGGCGTAGAGCAGACCCAAAGTCTCGGTCACCCGCTCCTTCAGATACCGCCGATTGCGCTGGAACGGTTGCGCACGGGCAATGTCCACATCGCCCAGATCGAACGGCTTGGCTCCGTCTTCCATCCATTGTGCCAGCGCCATGCCAGCACCCCCCGCCGACTGGATGCCGATGGAGTTGAACCCGGCCGCCACCCAGACATTGTCCATCTCACGCGCTTGCCCAAGATAATAGGCATTGTCGGGGGTAAAGCTTTCCGGCCCGTTGAAGAAGGTGTGAATCCCCGCCTCGGCCAGCATCGGCATCCGGTTCACCGCCGCCTCCAGGATCGGCTCGAAATGGTCGAAATCCTCGGGCAACTGGTCGAACTCGAAGCTGTCGGAAATGCCGTTCATACCCCAGGGTTTTGACTTGGGCTCGAACGCACCCAGCATCATCTTGCCGGCGTCTTCCTTGTAGTACGCGCATTCATCCGGCACCCGCAGCACAGGCAGGGCCTCCAACCCTGCGATGGGTTCTGAGACGATATAGAAATGCTCACAGGCATGCAGGGGCACGTTGACCCCCAGCATCTGCCCCACCTCGCGTCCCCACATCCCCGCGCAATTCACCACGTGATCGCAGGTGATGGTGCCGCTGGTGCCGTCCTCGGTCGCCCAATCGACCGAAACGATCCGACGACCGTCCCGGTTCACGCCCGTCGCCTTGGTGCGCTCGAAAATCTGCGCCCCGCGCTGCCGTGCACCCTTGGCCATCGCCAATGCGATATTGGCCGGATCGCCCTGCCCGTCGCTGGGCAGATAGACACCGCCCACGACATCACTGGTGTTGAGATGGGGGTACTTGTTCTTGATCTCAGCCGTATCGATTTCCTCGACCGGAACGCCAAAAGCCCGCGCCATTGCCGCAGTCCGGCGCAACTCCTCGTGCCGTTCCTTGGTCAGGGCAACCGAGATGGACCCCACCTTGCGGAACCCGGTGGCGACGCCGGTTTCCTCTTCGATGGTCGAGTAAAGATCGGCGGTGTATTTCGCCAGTTTCGTCATGTTCGACGAAGCCCGCAACTGCCCGATCAGCCCCGCCGCATGCCATGTCGTGCCGGATGTCAGCTGCTTGCGCTCCAGCAGCACCACATCGGTCCAGCCCAGCTTGGTCAGGTGATAGGCGACGGAACAGCCGACAACACCGCCGCCGATAATGACGGCGCGGGCATGGGTGGGAACGGTCATGACGAAACTCCTGAATGGGTCATGCTTTTGTAATGGGGGGCGTTTGACCGCCTGCGGTTCATATTTTTCAGCCCTTCGCAAACCGCCGGGCCAATTCGGCGATATGGGCTGGGGTGGTTTCGCAGCATCCGCCCAGAATCGTCGCCCCGTGATCGACCCATGTCGCGGCCTGATCGGCATAGGCTTCAGGCCCCATGTCGCGCCGCGCCGTCAGCGCATCGACTGTGGGCTTGTCCTTGAGGAAGTCCTTGGTGATCTGCGTGAAGGCATTGGCATAAGCGCCAACCGGTTTGCCACTGGCCTTGAGCAAGTCAATTGCCGCCGGCATCGCTTCGGGCGCGGAACAGTTGGTGAGCAAAGCCGCCGCGTCGTCACACAGAGCGACCGCATCAGCCAACGGTTCGCCAGATCGCAGAAGGCTGCCATCCTCGTCATCAACCGAGAACGCAATCCAGACCGGTTTGCCCAACCCCTGCACGGCTTCGAGAGCCGCGCGCGTCTGAGCGGCGGAAATAACGGTCTCGAACAGCAGCATATCGCAAGAGGGGGCAAGAAGGCCCGCGACCTCGGCCATCAACTCAACCGCGACCTCGTGCGCCGGTTGCAGATCGGCACGGTAGGATGCACCAAGCGGTCCGATACTCCCGGCAACCCGCCCCGATCCATGCGCGTCACGCGCCGCCAAAGCCATGTCGAGCGCGATATGATGCAGCTCTTCAAACCGGTCCTCATGTTCGGTTCCCGCCAGCCGGTCGCGGTGGATCGCATAGGTGTTGGTCGTCGCGATCTCCGCTCCGGCGGCAAAGTAGTCGGCATGAATTTCGCGCACGAGATGCGGCATGTCGATCATCACCTGAGTGGACCAGAGCGGCGTTGGCGGAGTGCCCGAACGGTGGATGAGTTCCTGCCCCATCCCGCCGTCCAGTATGGTGATCGTCATGCGCGCAGCCTTTCATTTTGCGGATCCCAGAGGGGTTCGTCCTTCTGGACGACCGCTTTGCGCATCTCACCGAAAATGTCGATCTCAAGTTCCGTACCGGGCACCGCCAGGTCGGCCCGGACCATACCCAGCGCGATGGAGGCGTTCACCCGGTAGCCCCAGTCGCCGCTGGTGGTCTCACCCACGACCTGCCCGTCATGCCAGAGCGTCGACATATACGGCGCGTCATACTCGCCCGCATCGACGACCAGCGTCACAAAGCGTTTGGCCACGCCCTGCTGTTTTTCAGCCAAAAGTGCCGCCTTGCCGGGGAAGTCCTGCGGCTTGTCGAGTTTGACAAAGCGGTCCAGCCCACCCTGCAGCATGGTGTAGTCGGTGGATAGATCGCCCTTCCACGCGCGGTAGCCCTTTTCGATCCGCAACGCATTGAGCGCATACATGCCAAAGGGCTTGGCCCCTGCACCCAGAATGGCGTCGTAGATCTCTGGCGCATCTTCAGTCAGGCAGTGCACCTCCCATCCAAGCTCACCGGCGAAGGACACGCGCAGCAGGACGCAGGGTTTGCCGCAGACGTTGGCCTCCTGGAACGACAGCCAAGGCAGGGTCAGGTCGGCATCCGTCAACGGCGCCAGCATCTCGCGCGATTTTGGCCCGGTCACGAGGAAGCATTCGTATTTCGTCGTGCGGTCCTGCACGGTCACACCCTCGGGCAGATTGCGCAGCAGAACGTCCCGGTCGTGCCATTGTGCGACGGCAGCCGTGATCAGCCAGATCGCCTCGTCGCTTTGGGGGATGACCGACATCTCGGTCAGGATGCGGCCCCGGTCGTCGGGGAAATAGGCCAGACCCACGCGTCCCGGTTTCGGCAGGGTAGAACAGGTGAGCGCATCGACATGCGCCCGCGCGCCGGGGCCTTCGACCGACAGGCGCGTAAAGCCGGAAATGGCGATCACACCCGCCGCATCGCGCACCGCTTCGCATTCTTCCTTGATCCGCTGCTGCCACGGGCCTTTCCGCGCCCAGGTCTGGGTCGCCTCCTCGGACGTGTCATCGCCCGGCTTCGCAAACCAATTGGCGCGTTCCCAGCCGTTATAGGCCCCCATCACACCGCCCGCCGCGATGATCTTGTCATGCACCGCCGACAGTTTCTTGTCGCGCCCGGCTGGCCACGCGTGACGCGGGAAATGCATGGCGTATTCGTGGCCGTAGACCTCGATCGCCTTCTGGTCGGAATAGTCCTGATCGGCGTAATCGGTGTAGCGGCGCGGGTCGACGGCCCACATATCCCATTCGGTCTGTCCTTCGGTGACCCATTCCGCCAGCACCTTGCCCGCGCCGCCGCCCTGGGTGATGCCGAAGGTGAACGCACAGGCCTCGAAGGCGTTGGGCACACCCGGCATCGGCCCGATCAACGGCAAGCCATCCGGCGCATAGGGGATCGGGCCGTTGATCACCCGGCCGACGCCGGATGCTCCAAGGATGGGCACCCGCGCCATCGCATCCTCGATATACCACTCGAGCCGTTCCAGATCGTCTGGGTAAAGCTGGAAGCTGAAATCATCGGGCATGGGATCGTCCGGCGTGACCCAATGCGCCTTGCAGTTCCTTTCGTACGGTCCAAGGTTCAGACCGTACTTTTCCTGCCGCAGGTAGTAGGAGCTGTCCACATCGCGCAAGAGCGGCAGCTTGCCGTTCTCCTTCGACCACGCCTCCAGTTCGGCCACGGGTTCCGTCAGGAAATACTGGTGGCTCATCACCGTCATCGGCACCGTCCGCCCGCCATAGGGCTTGAACCATTCGCCGACGCGCTGGGCATAGTAGCCCGCCGCGTTCACCACTTTTTCGCAGGTGATGTCGCCCTTGTCCGTGTGCACGATCCATTCGCCGCCTTTGCGGCTCACACCCGTCGCAGGACAGAACCGTTCGATCTTTGCCCCCATCATCCGCGCGCCTTTGGCCAGCGCCTGCGTGAGCTGCGCCGGGTCGATGTCGCCATCGTCGGGGTCATACAAAGCCCCTGCCAGATCGTGGGTTTCGATGAACGGATAGCGGTCCTTGATGTCGCCCACCGCCATCATCTCGAGATTCATGCCCTGATAGCGCCCCATCGACCGGGCGCGTTCGAATTCCTGCATCCGCTCCTTGCTGTGGCCCAGACGGATCGACCCGGTGACGTGGTAGTTCATCGGGTAATCGACCTCGTCCGCCAGCGTCCGGTAGAGCGACAGCGAATAGCGCTGCATGTTCATCACCGCCCAGCTTGTGCTGAAAGACGGGCAGTTCCCCGCCGCGTGCCATGTGGAGCCAGCGGTCAGTTCGTTCTTCTCCAGCAGCACGCAGTCCCATCCGGCCTTGGCGATGTGATAGGCGCAGGATGCACCAACGACGCCACCGCCGATGATGACGACACGGGTGGTTGTGGGGAAATCGGACATGGGTGGTCTCCTCAGTTCCAAGCAAGGCGGAGCGCAAGCCCGCCAAAGACGATTGCGGACAGTTTGCCTAGCCAGCCCGAGGCGCGCTGGATGCGGGCCGCGGCAAGGCCGGCAAACCCGCCCAACAGGCAGTAGGTGGCAAGTTCCCCGAACGCGAGAAGTGTCCCGAGGATCAGGATTTGCTGCCAGACGGGGCCAATGGCCGGATCAGCGAATTGCGGCAGGAAGGCGAGAACGAAAAGCCCCACCTTGGGGTTCAGGATGTTGGTCAGAAAGCCACGCCGGAACGCGCGCCACGTGTCGCTGCGCCCTTCGCGGCGGGCGGGGTCAGACGTGTCGGTCCAGGTGTGGTATGCCAGCCAAAGCAGATAGGCCGCACCGGCATAGCGCAGCGCGTCATAGGCAATGGGATAGGTGATCAGCAGAACGGCCAGACCCGCCGCCGCGATCACCACATGGCCCATCACTCCCAGACCGATGCCCGCTGCAGCCGCCATGCCAGACCGAGCGCCACCGCGCATACCGCTGGCCAGCGTGAACATCATGTCCGCACCGGGGGTGATATACAGGATCAGCGCCGCCCCCATGAAAGTGATGTAGGTCCAAAGTGGAATGGAAAGGGCAAGCTCCAGCACGTCTCAGTCCTCGCGCTGCGGATCAGTGGGGTTGATGGCGTAGTAATCGCCCTTGCTGCGCGTGTGGATATGGCCGCGCAGGGTCAGGCCGGTCGGTCCGTCGATGGAGCCGGTGGAGAAACAGATGAACGGATCGTCCTCATGGTCCCAGAACAGCGCCGATCCGCAGGTCGGACAGAACCCGCGCCGGGCTTTCTCGGACGACTGGTACCAGCGCAATTCGCCGGTGATTTCAAGCGTGCCGTTTGGAACATAGGACGAGGCCCAGACATGCCCCGACTGCTTGCGGCACTGGGTGCAGTGACAGGCGGCTGGCGCGCCCGCTGCTCCATGTGCGGTATAAGTGACCGCGCCGCAGAGGCAGCTTCCTGTCAGGGATACCGGGCCGGAGGGGGATGCGTCGCTCATCAATACACCGGCGGGGCAATGACCCAGATCACCACGGCGGGGTCATCATAGGGGTTGATCCATTCGAAAGGCTCGGCCTTGATCCGGAAACTGTCGCCCGGTGTCAGGGTGAAGCGGCGATCACTGATGATGAGGTCGAGCTTGCCCGACAGGATGTACCCCACCTCCTGCGTGGGACGGGTCACAACCTCGCCGATGCGGCTGTGCGGCTGGAAGGTGGAATGCACCACCTCGAAATCGTCCGAAAGGTCCGGCGAGAGCAATTCCTCCACTAACCCGCTGTCCCCGCTCCCGATGGGCCGTCGCGCACCGGCGCGCACGACATACCCGGCCTCGTCCGCCGCCGCCTGAGGCGTGCCGAACAGCAGCGAGACAGGGACATCGAACAGCTTGGCGATATGGCGCAGATCGGTGATCGACGGCGCGGAGAGATCGCGTTCGATCTGGCTGACCCAGCCAACAGACCGCCCCAGCCGATCCGCCATGTCCTGCAAAGTCAGCCCACGCGCCTTGCGCAGCGCCCGAAGGTCCGCGCCTAGCGTCTTGCTGTGAAGAACCGGATCGTGCTGCACGACTCGCTCATGAAAATTTCGTCCAGAATTTCATGACATGGTTTGATGAAAATTCAAAAGAAATTTTCATTCACCTCGCGGGATTGTCCATTTCGCTTGATCGAAATCCGGACCAAACGTACCGTGGCTGCATTGGTGAAAAGCAATTCTTGATGGAGGTCCGAATTATGAGTACGGAACCCTTTTCCTTTATGCCTGCAGAGCCCTATTCGTTTCTGACGATGCCTGCGCCCGCCGTCTGTTCTTTTGAACGTCTGCACGTCTTCACCTTCAGGCGGTCCGAAACGACCAACGCAAATGGTACTGTGCCGGGTACCCTGACCTTGGGCGACAAAAGCTGGCCGACCATCGAACGCGGGAACGGCTATACCTTTGTTCGCAAGGGCACCTATCGGCTTGTGGTCGATTACAAGAACACGGACCGTGCCGGTGGGGTCAAGGTCAAATGCCTGCGTTTCAATCATGAGGGCATTCGCACCCATCTTGTGCATGATGCTTTGAACGACAATGCGTTCACGTTGGCAGGCTGTATCGCGCCGGGGCTTTCCACGACCGACACCGGGATCAAGGACTCCATAAAGGCGATGAACGAGATCTGGGATGTACTTGGCGGTTGGGAAGACGGCAAAGCCTGCTCGATCGTGGTTGAAAACAACGTCGTGGGTGATGAGACTGCTGCCAACTGGATCGCCCGTCGCAAGAACGCTGGATACTGGTGATCAGGCAACCGCGTCGAACACGGTTTTCAGTATCCTCTGCAACGCCTCTGCATCGTCCTGCGTGAATGCATCCGGTTCGTTGCTGTCGATGTCGAACACCCCTAGCAACCGGCCCTTGCCGTTCCAGACCGGCAGCACAAGTTCGGACCGTGTTGAAGACGCACACGCGATGTGCCCGGGGAACGCGTCTACATCGGGCACAAGCTGAACCTCTCCGGTACGGGCCGCAGCGCCGCAGACCCCGCGCGAGAACGGGATGGTCAGGCAGCCATGCCCGCCCTGATACGGTCCGATCTTGAGCAACTCCGGACCCGCGACACGGTAGAACCCCGTCCAGTCAAAGCGGTCATCGGCGTGATGTACCTCGCAGGTCACAGTGGCCATCAGGCTGACCGTGTCGGTTTCCCCTAAGGTCAGAGCGGCAATCGTTTTGGCAAGCGTCGTGTAATCGGCCATGTCATGTCATTGGGGGCCAGCCCCCACACTCCCGAGGTATTCGCAGCGCAAAGAAACCTAGATGCGTTCAATTGCGATGGCCGTGCCTTCGCCACCGCCGATGCAGATCGCCGCCAAACCGCGCTTCAGCCCGCGCTTTTCCAGCGCGTTGAGCAGCGTCACCATGATCCGCGCGCCCGACGCGCCGATGGGATGGCCCAGCGCACAGGCACCACCATTCACGTTCACGATGTCCCGGCTCAGGCCCATTTCATGCATGAACGCCATCGGCACCACGGCGAAGGCTTCGTTCACTTCCCAGAGATCGACGTCGTCCTTGCTCCAGCCGATCTGGTCCAGCAGCTTTTGCGCAGCGGGAACCGGGGCCGTGGTGAAAAGGCCAGGTGCCTGCGCATGGCTTGCATGCCCCACGATCCGCGCGCGGGCAGCGGTCCCGGCCGCCTCTGCTGTCGTCAGAATCAGGGCCGCCGCGCCGTCAGAGATGGACGAGCTGTTGGCGGGCGTCACCGTACCATCCTTGCGGAAGGCCGGTTTCAGCGTCGGGATCTTGTCAGGCCGTGCCGTGCCGGGCTGTTCGTCCTCGGACACCACCACCTCGCCCTTGCGGGTTGTCACGGTGACAGGGGTGATCTCGTGTTCGAAAGCGCCGGATTTCTGCGCATCCAGCGCGTTGGACAGCGACCGCAGCGCATAGTCATCCTGCGCCTCGCGGGTGAACTGGAACGCCTCGGCGCAATCCTCGGCGAAGGTGCCCATCAGGCGACCCTTGTCATAGGCATCTTCCAGACCGTCGAGAAACATGTGGTCGATCACCTGCCCATGACCGATCCGCGCGCCGCTGCGCATCTTGGGCAGCAGGTAGGGCGCGTTGGTCATCGACTCCATTCCGCCCGCGACAATGGTGGTCGCACGGCCCAGGGCGATGGCGTCGAAGGCCATCATCGCGGCTTTCATGCCGGAGCCGCACATCTTGTTGAGCGTGGTGGCTGGCACCTCTTCCCCCAGACCGCCAGCAAACCCCGCCTGCCGTGCCGGGGCCTGCCCCTGACCGGCAGGCAGAACGCAGCCCATCAGCACCTCGTCCACGGCAGGCGTGCCCGCCTGATCCAAGGCCGCGCGGATCGCAGCACCGCCGAGCTCTGCCGCTGTCAGGTCGGAAAACGCGCCCTGAAAGCCCCCCATCGCGGTGCGCGCGGCACCTGCAATCACGACATCCGCCATAAAACCTCCACCCGGTTGCTGATCTCGGGCCTTGCATACCGGATGGTAAGGAATGGCGTCTAGGGTCTGCGCACCAGCAATGACCGAGGCCCCATGGAACTGACCGTTGAATCGCACCCCACTGCCACTTTGATCCGCGTACAGGCCCCCCGTATCGACGCGCCCACTGCGCTTAAGTTCAAGGAAGAGATGCGCACCCTGACCCTGCGCACGGATGGGCGGTTCGTGCTTGATCTCGGTCAGGTCGATTTCATCGACTCAAGCGGGCTGGGCGCGGTTGTTGCCGCGATGAAACAACTGCGTGCAGGCCAGACACTCGAACTCGCGGCCCTGCAACCGATCGTGGACAAGGTGTTTCGCCTTACCAGAATGAACACGATCTTTAGGATTCACGACACTGTGGATCAGGCCCTTGCGCCCGACCAAGGCTGAACGCACGGTTCTGTATCACCAGTGCCTGCCTGCGCTGGATGGTGTGACCCCCGATCTGGTCGATGCGGTCTGCACGGCGCTGTCCGCAACGCCCGCCACACTGCTTGATGGGGATGTCCGCATCGTTCTGACGGAAGCGGTCAACAATATCGTCGAACACGCCTATGCCGGTCCGGGCTTTGGCGCACTTGTCATCCGCGTGACATGCACGGGACATGCGCTCTGGATCGACCTGACCGATTGGGGCCACCCGTATCCCCCGATCTGCGACAGCGTCACTTCACCTGATCCATTGGATCTGAACGAGGGCGGGTATGGCAGTTTCCTGATTCGCACACTCGTCTCCGCGCTGCACCGCTCACGCAAGCACGGGACAAACCGACTCACCCTGCAGTTCGACCTGCAAAACCCTCACCCGGGCTGACGCGATTTCGCCCGAATTCACCGCATTGTCCACGTTTCGGAATTAATCCTTAAAACTAGAGGCTTTTGCCCTGTTTTCCGGCTCTTCGGTCAAGGAAAGGCCCTATTCTCTCCGAACTCCGGCCTTGGTTGACCGCCATATAGAAAGGGTAGCTGCTTCAAGCTTCACCTCGGCGTCGCGCCATCAACAGCCCCCACCCAGTGTGCGGCGTCGAGGTACTCTTCTTCCCCCCACCAGCATCGCATTGACCATCCCTCGCGTCTGCCTATTTTGAGCCGCAAAAGGGGAGGGACAGAACCGATGCGCGATTTCCAACTGCCGGGCCGATCTGCGGTCATGGCGACAAACGGCATGTGTGCAACATCGCACCCGCTGGCGGCCCAGGCGGCCATCGACATTCTCAAGCGCGGTGGCAATGCCGTGGATGCCGCCATTGCAGGCGCTGTGATTCTCGGACAGGCGGAACCTGCCATGACGGGGATCGGCGGTGACTGCTTTGCCCTGATCTCTCCGGCCGGGGGCGATGACGTGATCGCCGTCAACGGATCGGGCCGCGCCCCGGCTGCGGCCAAGGCCGAGGATCTGCGCAACCGGGGTGACGTGACCGTGCCGCTCTACGGCCCCGAAGCGGTGACGATCCCCGGAGCGATAGACGCCTTCTGCACCATGTCGGAAAAATGGGGCAGGTTGGGCATTGCCGACAGCCTTGCCCCGGCAATCGACTACATGGAACACGGACTGCCCGTCGCCGACCGAGTGGCGTGGGATTGGGACAAGAACGCCCACCTTCTGCAAGGCCACGCGCGCTCGCACTACCTTCTGCAAGGGTCCACGCCCAAGCGTGGTCAGGTCTTCCGCCTGCCCGGCAATGCCGAGGTCCTGCGCCGCATCGCAAAAGACGGGCGTGACGGGTTCTACAAAGGCGAAGTTGCCGAAGACATGCTCGCCACGCTCAACGCGCTGGGCGGCGTGCACACCGAGGCCGATTTCGCCAACGCAGCCACCACAATTGGTGCCCCGATCAGCGGCACCTATCAGGGGCGCGAGCTGCTCGAGCATCCGCCAAACGGGCAGGGCGCGACGGCTATCCTGCTGCTCAACATCCTGTCCCAGTTCGACATCGCCTCTCTCGATCCCTTTGGCGCAGAGCGTGCGCATATCGAAGCCGAAGCGACCAAGCTGGCCTATGACGCGCGCAACCGGTTCGTGGCCGATCCCGATCATATGACCAAGCTGGATCACATGCTGTCGATGGAGACAGCGCAGAAACTGGCCACTCTGATAGACCCGAAAAAGGCGATGGCAGGTCCCGCAGCACTCAGCGAAGCGGTGCACAAGGACACGATCTACATCACCGTCGTCGACAAGGACCGCATGGTCGTGTCACTGATCTATTCCGTCTTCCACAGCTTCGGCTCGGGCATCGCGTCCGAGAAATTCGGCATCCTGTTCCAGAACCGGGGTGCAGGGTTCACCCTACAGGAAGGCCACGCCAACGAATATGGCGGCGGCAAGCGGCCGATGCACACGATCATACCGGGCATGATCCGCGATGCAGGCCGTGTCGCCATGCCGTTCGGCGTGATGGGCGGTCAGTACCAGTCCTGCGGCCATGCGCGTGCCGTCACCAACATGACCGATTTCGGTCTTGCTCCGCAGGACGCATTGGATGCGCCCCGCTGTTTTGCCGAGAACGGCAAACTGATGGTGGAGCGCGGCTATTCCGACGCGGTCCGCGCGCAGCTTGTGGACCTGGGGCACGAGGTGGAAACCCCAGAGGTCGCAATCGGGGGCGCTCAGGCCATCCTCATTCACGAACACGGCGTTCTGGAAGGGGCGTCGGATCCGCGCAAGGACGGCTGCGCGATCGGCTACTGATCAACGGCGCCCGGCTTTTCGAAAAGCCGGGCGCAACCCTTCGAAGGGTTGCAGCGCCTCAGTAGCTGTACGCGCCGTAAATCCGGCTGATGTCGCCGTTCCAGTCGCCGTTGTAATGGTCGATCAGCTCGTCTGCCATGGTCTTGCCGGTCTCCACGCTGTCCTTCAGCGCGTTCAGGAAATGGGTCTCGTCCGGCACCAGACCGCCCGCACCGGGACGCGCCCGCGCCACCAGACCAGCCTCGGAAATCTTCAGCGCCTCGCGCGCCAGATCGTGCATTCTGATCCCGTTCACCTCGGCCTGAAGCCCGTCCACCGACGCGGCAACACGCAGCCCTTCGCGGGTCTCGGCATCCCAGTCCTTGACCAGATCCCACGCCGCATCCAGTGCCGACTGATCATAGGTGAGGCCCACCCAGAACGCAGGCAAGGCACAGAGCCGCCGCCACGGGCCACCATCGGCACCGCGCATCTCGATGTATTTCTTCACCCGCGCTTCGGGGAAGATCGTCGTCAGGTGATCCGCCCAATCCGACAGGGTCGGCATTTCACCCGGCATTGCGGGCAATTCGCCTTTGAGAAAGTCGCGGAACGATTGCCCCAGCGCGTTGTGATAGACCCCGTCGCGGTAGACGAAGTACATCGGCACATCGAGCGCGTATTGCACCCACGCCTCGAACCCGAACCCGTCTTCGAACACGAAAGGCAGCATCCCTGTGCGTGCATCGTCCAGATGCCGCCAGACCCGCCCGCGCCAGCTCTTGTGCCCGTTCAGCTTGCCTTCGAAGAACGGCGATGTGGCGAAGAGCGCGTTCGCCACCGGCTGCAACGCCAACGCGACGCGCAGCTTCTGCACCATGTCCGCCTCGGACGAAAAGTCGAGATTCACCTGAACCGTACAGGTCCGCCGCATCATGGTCGTGCCGGCGGTGCCGACTTTTTCCATGTAGCTGTCCATCAGCTTGTAGCGGCCCTTGGGCATCAGCGGCATGTCCTCGTGCCGCCAGATCGGCGCAGCGCCTAGCCCGATGAACCCCACACCGATCTTGTCGGCAATGTCCTTCACGTCGCGCAGGTGGTCGTTAACCTCGTCGCAGGTCTGGTGGATCGTCTCCAACGGCGCACCGGACAGTTCCAACTGCCCACCGGGCTCGAGCGAGATGTTGGCACCGTCCTTCACCAGACCGATCAGGTTTGCGCCTTCCATCACGGGGTCCCAGCCATGCGCGTCACGCAGGCCCTGCAGCACGGCAAGGATCGACCGTTCGCCTTCATAGGGCAGGGGGCGCAACGTATCCTTGCAATAGCCGAACTTCTCGTGCTCGGTGCCGATGCGCCAGTCATCCTTGGGCTTGCACCCCGAGGCCAGGTATTCGGCCAATTGGTCGTGGTGTTCGATGGGCCCGCCGCCGGATTGGGGGATGGACATGGCGCGTCTCCGGTCTGTCTGCTCGTCAATCGGGGTCAGCCTTGGGCTGATTTCCCGGGGCTGTCAATGCAGGCTCTGGATCCGTTTTTGAAGGTCAGCCCTGCGCCAGAGCACAATTGGCCCGGTGCCCTCGTGTTTCAAGGTCGCCGCCACACGGCCCGGGCTCAGCCCCGGCAGGCTGGCAAAGGCATCGAACAGCACATCCGCGCCTTCCGCGTTCACGGGAATGTGCAGCGCCGGTCCGCCCTCGTGCGTGATGATCCAATGGCGCGGGTGGTCCGTCGGGTCGAGGCTGAGCGACGTCACCGCGTCCAGATCCACCAGCCCGCCATTCAGCGGCCCGAAATAGCCGATCCGCCGTTCCACCACCTGCACAACCCCCGGCCCGCCGCCACCCATCCGCGCGCGCCCGCGTTGCAACCCGGCAAAGAACAGCGCCGCCCCCAGAAACAGGGCCAGATAGCCGATCCAGGTAAGAAGGCCGGGCCTGACGCCCACGACCCAATAGACCCCAAGCAGCAGCACCGCAGCCCCGATCAGCGCCTCGCGCCAGCGCAGGATCGCCGCGCGCAGTTCGGGCCGGATAAAGCTCATCGCGGGCCACCGGGAGCCGCCCATCCGTCGTCGGATGGGCGATTTTCGGTCGACCGAAAATCCGTCACGCCCAGTCCCCCAGCGTGCTTTGCCACAGTGTCAGCGCGGCCACCGCAGCCGTATCGGCCCGCAGGATGCGCGGACCAAGGCTGATCGGGCTGGCGCAGTCCATCCCCCGCAGCCGCCTGCGTTCGTCCTCGGAAAACCCGCCCTCCGGTCCGATCAGGATCGCCCACGGCCCCGGCGAATCCGGCAGTCGCCCGCTCTCTCCCGCCAGCGCCTCGTCGCAAAAGGCAATCCGCCGCGACGGGTCCCACTTGCCCAACACCCGGTCCAACCGCGCCAGATCCGCGACCTCTGGCACGAACACCCCGCCGCATTGCTCGGCGGCCTCGACCGCGTGGGCCTGCAGCCGGTCCTGTCGGATGCGTTCGGAATTGGTGTGCGCGGTCTGCACCGGCATCACGCGCCGCACGCCCATCTCGACCGCCTTTTCCACGATGAAATCCGTGCGCGCCTTTTTGATCGGCGCGAACATCAGCCAGACATCCGGCGGCATAACCTGCGGTTGCGATTGCTCGCGGCACACAAGGATGCCGCCGCGCTTGCCCGTCTCGGCGACCTCGGCCTGCCACTCGCCATCGCGCCCGTTGAACAGCGCCACAGGGTCGCCAACACCCATCCGCATCACACCAAACAGGTAATGCGCCTGCTCCCGCGTCAGAGGAACCGGTTGTACCGCCCCAAGCGGCTGCTCTACAAAAAGCCTGACTTTCGCACGCATCTTCGAATTCATGGAGCAACACATATGCCCGGCCCGCAGATTTCACCAGACCAGAGCGGTCAGGTTGCCGATGCCGTCACGGGCAATTGGGTCGACACGCTCGCCCCGGCGTGGTCTCGCCCGTACCTGCGATTAAGCCGCGCCGACCGACCCATCGGCACATGGCTGCTCTATCTGCCCTGCGTCTGGGGCACACTGCTGGCGATGCTCTACACCCAAGAGGCGCGGCTCTTCGATGCGTGGATCATCGTGGGCTGCGGCATCGGCGCATTCCTGATGCGTGGCGCAGGCTGCACGTGGAACGACATCACCGACCGCGATTTCGACGGCAGTGTTACCCGTACCGCCTCGCGGCCCATCCCGTCTGGTCAGGTCACGGTGAAGCAGGCACTGGCCTGGGCCGTGATCCAATCCCTGATCGCGTTCTGCATCCTGATCACGTTTCCCGTTCAGGCGATCCTGCTGGGCATCATCGCGCTGGTGCCGGTGGCGATCTATCCCTTCGCCAAACGCTTCACGTGGTGGCCTCAGGTGTTTCTCGGCATCGCTTTCAACTGGGGCGCGCTGCTCGCGTGGACGGCCCATACGGGCGAACTGCAATGGCCAGCGGTGTGCCTCTACCTCTCGGGCATGGCATGGACGCTGTTCTATGACACGATTTACGCCCATCAAGACAAAGAAGACGACGCGCTGATCGGTGTGAAATCGACCGCGCGGCTTTTCGGAGAGGCGACCCCGAAATACCTTGCATGGTTCCTCGTCCTGACCGTCGCGCTGATGGGCTATGCCATCATCCTTGCCGCCCCCCGTGGCGAGATCTTTGCTCTGGTGATAGCGCTGGGCGGGCCTTGGGCGATGGGCTGGCACATGATGTGGCAGATGCGACGCCTCAAGCTGGATGACATGGACCGCCTGCTGCACCTCTTCCGGTCCAACCGGGATGCGGGTCTGATCCCTGTGCTGTTTTTCGCCACTGCGGTTTTCGTGTGATTGCCATCCGGGACGGTGCAGCGTATCGCTGTGCCATCTTCAACTGACGCGGAACGCGGATGCGCCTGTCTTCTGTTTTCATACCCTTCTGTGCCTTCGCCTCGGCGGCGGTCCTCAGTCTGGGGGCGGCGTGGGTGGCGGCAGGGGCGGTCGAGGAAAGCTCGGAACGGGCTGTGCGCACCGAGCTTGACCGTGACGCGCTGACATGGGCGGATGTGGACACCAACGGTCTGTTGGTCTTTCTGATCGGCACCGCGCCAACCGAAGCCGCCCGCTTTCAGGCCCTTAGCGCAGCCGGGCGCGTGGTCGATTCCGCCCGCGTGATCGACCAGATCGATATCGTGGACAGCGACGGCATCGCGCCGCCCCGGTTCTCGGTCGAACTGTTGCGCAACGATACCGGGATTTCGATGATCGGCCTCCTGCCCGCTGATGTGGACCGCGAACAACTGGTCGCGGACATCTCGCGCGCCCTGCCCGAAGTCCCGCTTGCAGACCTTCTGGAAATCGCGGACTACCCGGTGCCCGACGGTCTGGAAGACGCCCTGACCTACGCCGTATCGGTGCTGCGCGTGCTGGACCGGTCCAAGATTTCCATCGAGGCCGGGCGCGTGACCATCAAGGGCGCGGTCGAGAACGAAGATGCCCGACGCCGGGTCGAAGCCGATCTGGCCCGCCGCGCCGAAGACACGCTGCGCCTCGCGCTCGACATCACCGCACCGCGCCCTGTCATCTCGCCCTTCACGCTGCGCTTCATCAAGGATGGTGACGGTATCCGTTTTGATGCCTGCGCCGCGCCGACCGATGAGGACCGCGCGCAGATCCTCAAAGCAGCCGCCGAGGCCGGGTTGGCTGGCAAACTCGACTGCCGTCTTGGCCTTGGCTCCCCGACAAGCGAATGGGGCACGGCCACCGCGCATGGCATCCGCGCCATTCACGAACTGGGCGGCGGCAGCATCACCTTTGCCGATGCCGACGTCACGCTGTTTGCTCTGGAAGGCACCGATCAGGCGCTGTTCGACCGCGTCGTCGGTGCGCTCGAAGCCGATCTTCCGGAAGTCTTTGTGGTCAATGCCACGCTGCCTGTCCCCCCCGAGGCCGCGCCCGAGGGCATTCCCGAATTCGTCGCCACCCGCAGCCCCGAAGGCGAGGTTCAGTTGCGTGGCCGCATCAACAGCGAAATCGCCCGCACCACCGCCGACAGTTTTGCCCGGGCTGCCTTTGGCTCTGCCACCGTGCGCACCACGGCGCGCGTCGATGAAAATCTGCCTGCAACATGGTCGAGCCGGGTTCTGGCCGGTCTCGAAGCCCTGTCGCGCCTGTCGAACGGGGCTGTGACCATCACGCCGGACGCGCTGTCGATCACCGGCAACACCGGCAACCAGAACGCCAGCTCGGAAATCGCGGGCCTATTGGCCGACAAGCTCGGCGACAGTGAAGAGTTCGACATCGCGATCACCTACCAGGAAAAGCTCGATCCCCTTCTGGGCATCCCCACGCCCGAGGAATGCGAGGCGCAGATCGTCGAGATCATCGGCGACCGCAAGATCACGTTCGAACCGGGGTCAGCCACGCTGGATGCCGCAACGCAGGACATCATGGACGAAATCGCCGAACTGCTTCAGCTTTGCGGCGACATTCCCCTCGTGATCGCCGGTCACACAGACAGCCAGGGCCGCGAAGAGATGAACCTGCAACTCAGCCAGGACCGCGCGCAGGCCGTCGCCGATGCGCTGCGCCAGCGCCGTGTGCTGACCGCCAGCTACGAAGTGCGCGGCTATGGCGAGGAACAGCCGATCGCCAGCAACGACACCGAAGAAGGCCGCGAGGCCAACCGCAGGATCGAATTCAAACTGCGACGCCCCGAACCCGTGGCCGAAACAGAAACAACGCTCGAAAGCATTGAAGAATCCGCGCCAACAGACGAAACATCACAAACCGACGGCGCAGAGGACACCAGCGATGGACAGAACTGAGTTTGTCATCACGACAGCGATCATTCTCTTCGTGGCATTCTGCCTCGGGTGGTTTGCCAATTGGCTGGTCCACCGCTTCACCCGCGTAAGCCAGGCCGACATGGATCAGCTTGAGCGCATGGCGCAGGATCTCCACGAGGCCGAGGAAACCCGAGATCAGGCGATCACCTATCTCCAGCAGCGCGAGGCCGAGCTGACCAACCAGCTTGCCCAGACCGAGGCCGAACTGGCCGCCGCGATGGAAGGTCTGCGCGACGCCCGCCACGAGGCCGAGGAAATGCGCGTCTACTTCGAACGGATGAACGCAAGCTGACCGCCCGCATCCCGCACAGGAGCGTTGCCATGTCCCCGATCCGCAGGGTGTTTCTGACCTTCTGTGCGGCACTACTCGCCAGCCCAGCCAGTGCCGACGGCGATGTTCCACCCGGCACGGTGTTCGTCTGTGACGAAGGCAGCGCAACCTCTCCGTTCATTCAGGTCGTTATCCCCACCCGTCCCGACGGCACCGCTACACTGATGCTCGACAGCGAGGCGCTCCAGATGGCGCCGGTCCCGGTCGGGTCGGGATTCGGGTACGACATCATCCTGCCTGCCGGCCATTTCCTGGTGCGTGGCAAAGGGGCCGAGGTGATGCTCTTCGTCGATGATCAGGACGCAAGGCCCTGCGTTCTGCAAGCCGGGCTCAACGCCCCGGACACCGCAACACAAGGCAAAGCGGCGTCACCTGGGGGCAATGTCCGCAGCGGACCGGGCATCGACTTTGCCCGATCCGGCAGTTTGGCCTATGGCGCGCCGATCTCGATTGTCACCGCAACCGGTGTGATCTTCGACGGTTATGAATGGTTCGAGATCGAAGACGCCGGTGGCCAGCGCGGCTTTCACTGGGGCGGCATCATGTGCAGCTTGAACGCCGATCTTCCCGGCGTTTTTGGCACCTGTCCCGCCGACATCCAATAGGATCACCGGTCCGGCAGCGGGATGAACTCCGCATCATCCCCCGGCGGCAACTGGAACCGCCCCGAGGCCCAATCCCCGGCGCGCCACGCCTCCTTGGCCTCTTCGATCCGCTCTTTCGACGAGGCAACGAAGTTCCACCAGATATACCGCGGCCCTTCCAGCGTTTCCCCGCCCAATAGCATCACCCGCGCGCCCATCGGCCCGGCCTGCAATGACAGCTTGTCCCCCGGACGGAACACCATCATCCGACCCGCCTCATAGGTCTCTCCCGCCACGGTCACCGACCCTTCCACCACATAAACGCCCCGATCCTCGTGATTGTCGGGCAGCGGGATCGCAGCCCCCGCCTCAAGCACAGCATCGGCATAGAACATCTCGGACGCCGTCTTGACCGGAGCGCGTTCGCCCCACGCATCCCCAAGGATCAGCCGCACGGATTTGCCCTCGCCCTCAAGGAACGGCAACGCCTCCACCGGCGCATGTTCGAACTCGGGCGCGCGGTCCTCGTGATCCTTGGGCAAGGCAACCCAGGTCTGAATCCCGAAGAACGGCATCGGATCGGTTTGCGTGGCGTCGTCTGTGCGCTCGGAATGGGTGATCCCATGCCCCGCCACCATCCAGTTTACCGCACCCGGTTCGATCCACGCATCGGTGCCCAGACTGTCCCGGTGGTGCATCCGACCCCGATAGAGATACGAAATCGTCGCCAACCCGATATGCGGATGTGGCCGCACGTCCAGACCCTTGGTCGGCAGGAACTCGGCAGGCCCCATCTGGTCGAAAAAGATAAAAGGCCCCACCATCTGCCGCCGCGGGGCAGGCAGCGCCCGTCGCACCTCGAACCCACCCAAATCGCGGGCGCGCGGAACGATGACGGTTTCGATGGCGTCCACCTGATCACCGGTGGGGCAATGCGGATCAAGGGCGGGATTCCAGCTCATGGCGGTGCTCCTGTCTGTTTATATGCATCAAGATAGTCGGAAAGCAAATATGCACAATTATGGAGTTTGCGTAAAATGTGCGCAAATTTGCACAATTTTGCAAACTGGTTAACAAACCCTTAAAAGGTCCGATCCGGCCCCAATGTTTCGCGCGCGAAACAATGGGGCGCACAAGCTGACCTATTTCCGGCGCTTCCGCGACCTCTGTTTGCGCAGGCTGCTGCGCCCCCGTGCATGAAACTCGGGTGGGCGTTTCGACACCCAGTCAAAGAACCCGGCAAGCTGCGGATGCGCGCGCAGGGTCTCGGGCGTGTTGAACTCCCGCGCCAGTTCGGCCTCGGTCAGGGTTGCGTGGATCTCCTGATGGCAGATGTGATGCACAAGGATTGTCGGCCCGCCCTTGCCACCCTTCAGTTTCGGGATCAGGTGATGCTGGCTTTGCTTCACCCCCGGCGGAATGGGGCGCAAACACAGTGGGCAGATCGGGGGACAGATCGGGTCAGTCTCGGTCAATGCGGCAGGTCTCCGGCCCGCGAGGCTTGTGCTGGGGCGTGGGTCAAGGCATCTAACTGAAACATAACGGCGAAATTTCAAGGGAATCGTCATGGATTGGGACCTGTCGGCGCAACCGCCCATCGTGCAGACCGCAGTCGGTTACGCGCTCCAGGGATACGAGATCGCGTTGGGGTGGCTCCTCTCCCCCGCCGCGTGGTCGCAGTTTGCGCTGCTCATCCTGTCCTATCTCGCGGCGGTGATCCTGTCCCGGCGCATCCGTCCCGTCCTGACCCGCTTGCTCAGCCCACCGCAGGACAGCGTTTCCCTTCTGTCGCGGCTGCGGCGCGGGTGTCTCATGGCGGTTCCGCTGCTGTTGCCGGTGCTGGCCTATGCCTTTGCTGCCATCGGCGAACAGGTGACCCGCAGTGTCTTTGGCACAGGCACGGTGATCGCCTTCGGCAAGGGCGTCTTTCTCTTCCTCGCCGCCCGCGCCCTTGTGCGCGACATCATCAGCGACCCGTTCCTGAAACTGCTGGGCCGCTATGTGCTGCTGCCCGTCGTGGCGCTTTATGCCGTGGGGCTGCTCGACCTGCTGACCGAGCGGCTTGAGAACACCATCGTTTCGCTGGGAAACATCTCGTTCTCGGTCATGGCCCTGCTGCGCGGCGTGATCGCCGGGTCGCTTCTGTTCTGGCTGGGGCGCTGGTCGAACGATCAATCCGCCGCCTATATCAACAAGCAGGAAGAAATGCGCCCCGCCACGCGGCAGCTTGCGGCCAAGGCGGCAGAGCTTCTGATCTTCGGCCTCGCCTTCATCCTGCTGATGAACATCATGGGCGTGCCGCTCACCTCGCTGGCCGTGTTGGGCGGTGCGATTGGTGTGGGTCTGGGCTTCGGGCTCCAGAAGATCGCGTCGAATTATATCTCGGGTGTGATCCTGCTGCTCGAAGGGCAGGCGACCGTTGGCGACTATGTCGAGTTGGACAACGGTGAGGCGGGCACCATCGTCAAAACCACCGCCCGCGCGATGATCCTCGAAACCTTTGACGGACGCTGGATCGTGGTGCCGAACGAGGATTTCATCACCACACGCGTGATCAACTATTCAGATCAGGGCAGCGCCAACCGGCTCGAAGTGGCGTTTTCGGTCAGCTATGACACCGACATCAATCTTGTGCCGGACATCATCGTAGACGCCGTGTCCAAGCATCCCGGCGTGCTGCAATCGCCCGAACCGCCCGATGTCGAATTGCGCGGTTTCGGTGACAGCGGCATCGACTTTGGCGTAGAGTTCTGGGTGAACGGTATTGACGATGGTAAGGACAAATATGCGTCTGACGTGCTGTTTCTGATCTGGAACGCGCTGAAGGAGCACAATATCGAAATCCCCTATCCCCACCGCGTTGTCGAGCTGCGCAACGCGCCCCCGAAAGAGTGACCGACGCGCTGGTCATCGGAGGCGGGCCTGCGGGCCTGATGGCGGCCGAGGCGCTGTTGCAGGCGGGTCGGACGGTGACGCTGGTCGAGGCGAAACCGTCGATTGGCCGCAAGTTCCTGATGGCGGGAAAGTCAGGGTTGAACCTGACCAAGATGCAGGCCTTCGGACCGTTCCTCGCCTCCTACGGCGCGGGTCTGCATCCAACCATGCGGGCCTGTCTCAAGGCGTTTGGACCGGACGAGGTGAAGGCTTGGACCGAAGGCTTGGGTCAGACGACTTTCACCGGATCGACCGGGCGGCTGTTTCCCGATGCGATGAAAGCGTCCCCCCTGCTGCGGGCGTGGCTGGCGCGACTGGACGGGCTGGGGCTTGAACGGCACACCCGCTGGCGTTGGGTCGATTGGGAACGGAACATGCACCACTTTGAGACACCCGAGGGCGCGCGTGTTCTGACCCCGCGCGTGACGGTCTTTGCGCTGGGCGGCGCAAGCTGGGCGCGGCTGGGGTCGGACGGACAATGGGCAGAGCGTTTCGCAGCGAACGGGATCAAGGTCGCGCCGTTTCAGCCGTCGAATGTGGGGCTGGTGGTGGACTGGTCCGATCACATGACCCGCCATTTCGGTGCACCGTTGAAGGGCATCGCCCTGCACGCAGGCGATCAGGTGTCGCGGGGGGAAGCTGTGATCTCGAAACGCGGGCTTGAAGGGGGCGGGGTCTATCCCTTGGTGCCTTGGCTGCGCGAAGGGGCTGATCTGAGATTGGACCTGTTGCCGGACCTGACCCTTGAGGCGGTGGCTGACCGTCTGGCAAAACCCAAAGGCAAGACCAGCCTGTCGAACCACCTGCGTCGGGTCCTGAAACTGCCCCCGGCGGCACAGGCCATCCTGCGCGAGTTCGTGCATCCCTTGCCGGATCATCCAACCGCCTTGGCGCGGGTGATCAAGGCCGTTCCCATCCGTCACGCGGGCTTGCGCCCGATGGATGAGGCTATCTCAACCGCCGGGGGTGTGTCCTTCGGCGCATTGGACGAAGCCCTCATGCTCAAGGACCGGCCCGGCACGTTCTGCGCAGGCGAGATGCTCGATTGGGACGCGCCGACGGGGGGGTATCTGCTGACCGCCTGTTTCGCGACAGGGCTATGGGCCGGGCGTCACGCGGCGGAATACGACCGGCCGTGACGTGACGTTGGGGCGTGACACGTCAACTTGCCCCGTGTCAGGTGATGCCAACGGAGGAGTTCTGCCATGACCACATACCCGCATATGCTGGCCCCGCTCGACCTTGGGTTCACGACGCTGAAGAACCGCGTGCTGATGGGGTCGATGCATACCAATCTGGAAGAGACCGGCGACTGGAACCGCGTGGCCGAGTTCTATGCCACCCGCGCGCGCGGTGGTGTCGCGCTGATGGTCACGGGCGGCATGGCGCCCAACCGCGAGGGCGGCGTGTTTCCGGGGGCGTCCGGGCTTTTCACCGATCAGGACATCGCCAACCACCGGATCGTCACCGACCGGGTACACGAGGCCGACGGCAAGATCGCGATGCAGATTCTGCATGCGGGGCGCTATGCTTATGGCAAGGAATGTGTAGCCCCGTCTGCGATCAAATCTCCGATCTCTCCGTTCCCGCCGATTGAATTGGATGAGGACGGGATCGAGAAGCAGATTTCCGACATCGTGACTGCTGCGAAACGGGCGCAGGAGGCCGGGTATGACGGGGTCGAGGTGATGGGGTCGGAGGGGTACTTCCTCAACCAGTTCCTTGTGACCCATACCAACAAACGTACGGACAGGTGGGGTGGATCGTACGAGAACCGCATGCGCCTGCCGGTAGACGTGGTGCGCCGTGTGCGCGACGCGGTGGGACCGGAGTTCATCGTGATCTACCGGTTGTCGATGATCGACCTTGTGCCGAACGGGTCGACGCATGAAGAGGTCGTTAAGCTTGCGCAGGCGATTGAACAGGCCGGGGCCACGCTCATCAACACCGGCATCGGCTGGCACGAGGCGCGGATTCCGACGATTGCCACAAGCGTGCCGCGGGCGGCGTTTGCGTGGGTCACGAAGAAGCTTATGGGCAAGGTGGGGATTCCGGTGATCACGTCGAACCGGATCAACACGCCCGAGGTTGCGGAGGAAGTGCTGGCGACAGGTTGCGCCGATATGGTTTCGATGGCGCGGCCGTTCCTTGCTGACCCGGATTTCGTTGCGAAAGCGGCGGCGGGCAAGGCGGCGCAGATTGCGCCGTGCATCGCGTGCAACCAAGCCTGTCTGGATCACACGTTCCAGATGAAGATCTCGTCCTGCCTTGTGAATCCGAAGGCGTGTTTCGAGACCGAGCTGAAAGTTGAACCAACCGTTAATGCAAAGCGCGTTGCGGTGGTGGGTGCGGGGCCAGCGGGCCTGTCGGCGGCAATCACGGCGGCGGAGCGCGGGCATCATGTGACGCTGTTCGACAAGGCCGATGAGATTGGCGGTCAGCTCAACATGGCCAAGCAGGTGCCGGGCAAGGAAGAGTTCTGGGGTCTGGTCGATTGGTTCCGCACGATGGTGGCGGAAACGGGCGTCACGGTTTCCTTGGGCAAAGAGGTGAGCGCGGAGGATTTGACCGGCTTTGACGAGGTGATCATCGCCACAGGTGTTCTGCCGCGCGATCCGCAGATCCCCGGTCAGGATGGGCCGAACGTGCTGGGCTATGTGGATGTGCTGCGCGGCAAGGCGGCTGTTGGAAAGCGTGTGGCAGTCGTCGGTGCCGGTGGCATCGGCTTCGATGTGTCCGAGTACCTTGTGCATGAGGGTGAGAGCCCGACCGAGAACCTGCCGGACTGGATGAAGGAGTGGGGTGTCACTGACCCTGCGGACCAGAGGTCCGGTCTTGCACCAGAGGGACCGCAACCCAGTGCGCCAGCGCGGCAGGTGACGTTGCTGCAGCGCAAGGCGGAGAAGCCGGGCAAGCGGCTGGGCAAAACCACGGGCTGGATTCACCGCGCGAGCCTGATGATGAAGGACGTGCAGATGAAAGCGGGTGTGAATTACGAGCGCATCGACGCTGAAGGTCTGCACATCTCCTACGGCGAGGCGCGGGAACGGCCCGAGGTGATTGCCTGCGATACGGTGGTTCTGTGTGCGGGGCAGGTGTCGGAGCGGTCGCTGGCCGATGCGCTCGAGGCGCGTGGCGTCAACTGCCATGTGATCGGCGGGGCCGATGTTGCGGCGGAGCTGGACGCCAAGCGGGCGATTGATCAGGGCACACGGTTGGCGGCGACGCTTTAAGGAACGGCTGCGGCGCGCGATGCGTTGAGTGAATAGACAGCGGGGCATGCGGCCCCGCTTGGACATTCAACACATCAGGAGGCCCATAATGCCTGCAATCAGTGACGCAAAAATCCTGCTCATTTCGACCCACGGGTTCGAGCAATCCGAACTGGAATTCCCGCGCGATCAACTGCGCGCCAAGGGGGCGAAGCTGCATGTGGCGACGCCCGACGGCAACGCGATCAAGGGCTGGGAAGGCAGCGACTGGGGGCGTGAGGTCGAGGCGGATGCCAGAATCGCGGACGTGTCGGTAGACGATTACGACGCGCTGGTCATTCCCGGTGGTCAGATCAACCCGGATATTCTGCGCGTCGACGAGGATGTGCTGGAGCTGGTGAAAGCCTTTCACGATCAGGGCAAGACGATTGCCGCTGTCTGTCATGCGCCGTGGGTGCTGGTCGAGGCTGGTATCCTGAAGGGGCGCGAGGCAACGTCGTACCATTCGATCAAAACGGATGTGATCAATGCCGGGGCGCATTGGAAGGATGGAGCGGTGGTTGTGGATCAGGCGATCATCACAAGCCGTCAGCCCGAGGACCTTGAGGAATTCGTGGCGAAGATCGTGGAAGAGGTCGAAGAGGGCAGGCACAGTCGCAAGGCGGCATGAGCCCTGCCTGCGGGACGTGATGGAAAGCCGGGCAAAACGCCCGGCTTTTTGTCATTCGGTGACGGTGAAGGTGATCACGTCGCTGACCACGGGCGGATTGTGGGGCACGTGGAAATGGTCGCCGAGAACAAGCTGAATCGTGTGCGTCCCGGCGGGCAGATCAAGACTGGTTTGCGTCTGGCCGCCGCCGAAATGCAGGTGGTTTTCATCGGACGGGATGCCGTTGGCGATCATTTCGGCATCGTCGGCCCCATCGCCGAAGGGCGCGCGGTTGAGCAGGATGTGATGATGGCCTGTCGATTCCTTTTCGACACCGGCAGGTGCCACGCCCATTCCGGCAAGTCCGAAGATCACCGTGACGGGGGATTGCACGGTTGCGCCGTCTTCAAGGTTGATGACATAGACACGCGCGTCGGGGGGTGCCGGTGTTTCGTTGGCGTTGGCCAAGGTTGTTGCGCCAAGGGCAATCGCCGCGGCGAGGATAATACGATACATGAATCTCTCTCCCTGATGAGGAAGTGACCCTTCCCCTACGTCAAACATAGAGCGGTAGATGCGGTTCGCACAGTCACAGATCCGACATCCTCCCGCGAGATGGCCGTTTCCGGGCGCAGGACACTGCGCAACAAAACCCAGATATTGTCCGCACTGCGCCCAAGTCGCGCCTGATTTGAGGGTCATACCCGTTCCAACGAAACACGAGGAATACGTATGGACCGTCTAACCGAAATGGAGGCCTTTGCCACGGTTGTGGATCAGGGCGGCTTTACCGACGCGGCCAAGAAGATGGGGATTTCCAAGTCTGCTGTGTCAAAGCATGTGTCCTCTCTGGAGGCGCGGCTTGGGGCACGTCTGTTGAACCGCACCACACGCCGCGTCAGCCCGACCGAGATCGGACTGGCCTATTACGACCGGGCGCGGCGGGTGCTGAACGATGCAGGCGAGGCCGATGCGCTGGTCACGTCGATGCAATCGGCACCGTCAGGGCTGTTGCGGATCAGCGTGGCAACCGATTTCGGGGTGAACCACCTGTCGCCGGTGCTGGGGGAATTCCTGTCGGATTTCCCGGACATCACCGTGAACATGGTTCTGAACAACCGGTATGTTGAGCTGATTTCCGAAGGCTTCGACATGGCGGTGCGGATCGGTGAACTGGAAGACAGCACGCTGCGCGCGCGCAAGCTGACCGAGACCACGAAACGGATGATCGCGGCGCCGTCCTATTTCGAGAAATATGGCCGACCGCGCCGGATCGACGATCTGAACGAACACAAGCTGTTGCACTACTCGAACCAGTCGAGCGGCAATGTGTGGAAGGTGACGGCGCCCTCTGGCGAAAAGCGGCAGATCCGTACGGCGGGTTGGCTTTCGGTGAATGACGGGCAATCGCTTCTCAATGCCTGCGTCGCGGGTCTGGGCATCGCGTACCTTCCGTCGTTCCTTTATGCCGACGCGATGGACAAGGGGCTGGTCGAGGATGCGATTCCGGATCTGCCCATCGACACGCAGGGAATTTACGCGGTCTATCCGCCGGGCCGGTTCACCCAGCCCAAGGTGCGGGCCTTCATCGATTTCCTTGTGCATCAGTTTGCCGACAAAGGTCCGAAGGACTGGTAATCCGATCCTCCCTCGTCTGTTCGCAGACCACCTTGACGCCCCGGACGCCATAGCCGGGGCGTTTTTTCGTGGTGGTTTCCGGGTTGCGACCCGGGCCGTGCGGGGGCAGTGTCTGGCGACCTCAACCCCTGCGCCGGAGATGCCGCCCATGCCCTTTACCCTTGCCACCTGGAACATCAATTCGGTTCGTCTGCGCGAAGGGCTGGTGGCCAAGCTGATGGCCGAGGAAGCGCCAGATGTTCTTTGCCTGCAGGAGTGCAAGAGCCCCGTTGAGAAAATCCCGATGGAGCAGTTTCGCGCGCTGGGCTATGGCCACATGATCGCGCGGGGGCAGAAGGGGTATAATGGCGTTGCCATCCTGTCGAAGCTGCCGATCGAGGATGTGGGTGACAAGGATTTTGCGGGCCTTGGTCATGCGCGGCATGTGGCCGTGCGGCTTGAGAACGGTGTGACGATCCACAATTTCTACGTACCTGCGGGCGGCGATGTGCCGGACCGGGAGGTGAACGAGAAGTTTGGGCAGAAGCTGGATTACCTGACAGATATGCGGGACTGGTTTCACGCAGAGCGGCCGGAGAAGGCCATTCTGGTGGGGGATCTCAACATCGCGCCGCGCGAGGATGATGTGTGGTCGCACAAGCAACTGCTCAAGGTGGTGAGCCATACGCCCATCGAGGTGGAGCATTTCGGCGAAACGCAGGACGCCGGGCGTTGGGTGGATGTGACCCGTCAGGATATTCCGGAAGGTTTGCTGTATTCCTGGTGGAGCTACCGCGCGAAGGATTGGGATGCGGCGGACAAGGGACGGCGTTTGGACCACGTCTGGGCGACGCCGGACATTTCCAATGCGGCGCATTCCAGCCGGATCCTGCGGGATGCGCGGGGGTGGGACCAGCCCAGCGATCATGCTCCGGTGTTTGCGACGTTTGATCTGTGATGTCCGCAAAGGTGTCAGGATTTCTCACCTTTTTCGCGCATTTCGTGCAGATTTCCCAATTTATGATTTTCTGAAGGTGAAAATTGGGAAGCACGCTCTGTAATTGTCTGGCACTCTGGTGGCAGGCAAGGAAACACGGAGCATCTCATGGCCCTTCAAGACACTGACACCGCTGCGCGCCCCGGCTTTCTGCGGGGGTTCATCGACCATCCTGCCAGCGTGAATGAAACCTACCTGCAGCATGCGGGGTTTGCGTTCGGGTTTGCCGGGCGGCTGTTTCTGGCGTCGATGGCGGCGCTAATTCACGCGATCATTCCGCCGCTGTTCGAAACCACGGCCAGCCGGATGATCCGCCAGATGCACGCGCGGATCGAAGTGCGGCATACCAACGCCGGACACTGAGCATGTGTCGCCTTGCGGCCTATCTGGGGCCAGCGGTTCCGATTGCGCATGTTGTCGTGGACCCGGCGCATTCGCTGCTGGAGCAGAGCCAGCACGCCAATAAGGCGAAGCTGGCGGTGCAGGGCGATGGGTTCGGGTTTGCGTGGTACGCCGAGGGCGAAGGGCCGGGGCTGTATCGCGATGTCCTGCCCGCATGGTCGGATGGCAACCTGCTGAGCCTGTGCAAGATGATCCGGTCGCCGCTGTTTCTGGCGCATGTGCGGGCCTCGACCACGGGCGAGACGACGCGCCTGAACTGTCATCCGTTTGCACATCGGCGTTGGTCGTTCATGCACAACGGGCAGGTGCCCGACATCGACCGCATCCGGCGTCCGTTGGAGGCACTGTTGCCGGATGAGTTGTACCTTGCACGGCGGGGGACAACGGATTCCGAGCTGATTTTCCTTCTGTTGATGGCGCATGGGCTGGAGCGTGATCCGGCAAAGGCGGTGCAGGCCGTGGTGGCGCTTTTGCAGGCGCACAGTTGCTACGGGCAGGGATGCGAGGAGGCCGTGCGCCTGACTTGTGTCATGTCGGATGGTGAGGCAATCTATGCCTTCCGTCATGCCAGCGATGCCCGCGCTCCCAGCCTTTATGCTGCGGAAACGCGGGAGGGTGGCTGGATTCTGGCGTCAGAGCCGCTTGATGCCGAAACGCTGGTCTGGACGGCGATTGCGCCGGATGGGCTTGTCTGTCTGTTGCATCAGGGGATGAGCCGGACGCCTCTGGACCTGCGTCTGGCGCGCGCGGCTTAGGCGCGCATGTTGAGCAGAGCTTTGCGGCGGCGCGAGACGGTTTCGCGCCGGTCTTGCGCGCGTCCGACGCGGAAACTGCGCGCAACGAAGTCGATGTGATCGGCGGCGGCATCGGCGGCTTCGTCTGTCTTGCCACGGATGATCGCGCCGGCGATGCGCTTGTGCTGGTCCAGCAGCATCTCGCCGGTGCCGTCGATGGCGCGCAGGAAATCCCGGTTGTAGAACACGTTGCGCGCCATGAGCTGATAGATCGCGGACATGGTGTGCACCATGAGCGAGTTGTGGCTGGCATCGACGATGGCCGCGTGAAAGCGGACATCGGCATCGCGTGATGCTTCGGACTTGCCTTGGGCATGGGCCTCTTCGAGTTCGCGAATGATGCTTTTCAACAGGTCCCGGTCTTCCTCGGTGGCGCGTTCGGCGGCGAGCATGGCGGCAAAGCTTTCCTGTTCGCGGCGGAATTCGAGATAATCCTCGAACGCGGTGACATGGCGCGCGTAGAGATCGACAAGCGCGGGCGACATGGCTGACCCCACGAGCGGGGCAACGAAATTGCCTTCGCCGTGGCGGACGATGATCAGGCCGTTTTCCTCGAGCCGTTTGAGCGCCTCGCGCACCTTTGGGCGGGAGACTTTCATCTCGTCCGCCAATGTGCGTTCCGAGGGCAGGCGGGTGCCGTCCTTGAGCACGCCGGAGACGATCAGCTCTTCGATGTGGTGGACGATGGTGTCCGCGACCGATTCGTGACCGACCGGTCCGAAGAGGTTTGCGACGGAATTTGGCATGGCTCTTCCTAGGGTCTTGGATCCTTCAGTGGTAAAATAAGTGATCCTTTTTTGGGTGCAACGAAAATGTCGCAGCCATGCGTTTGGTGCAGGTCGGGATTGCGCTCGAATAATAGTAAAAACAGATATTTGGCTAAAAATGATCCTTAGAAATATTTTTCGTTCTGTAACGGCATGCGGTGGTATTCCGAATGGAAATGACGGGCAGTGGTTACAAGATCGTTGATTTCAAGGGGTGGTAAATAATATGAACCACTTCATCCCGGGTGGACGTCCCGGTGATTTTTCCCGGCACAGACCGGACGACCCCGAGGAGGAAACATGAAAAACGTACTCACCAGCCTGGCCGTGGCAGCGGCTGTTCTGACAGCCCCGGCTGCACATGCCGCCGACAAGCTTTTGCTGAAGACACCGATCGCGTTCTCGACCGCGCTGCCGGGTCTAGGCACGCCGATCCCGCGTGTGGCGGACCAGTTGGACCTGATGTCGGGCGGGACGCTCAAGATGAAGGTCTACGAGCCGGGCAAGCTGGTCGATCCGTTTGAAATCCTGGATGCCGTCAGCACCGGGAAGATCAATTCGGGCTACACCACCGCCGGGTATTGGGCGGGCAAGATCCCCGCGTCGCCGCTGTTTTCGGCCGTGCCGTTCGGCCCCGAGGCGGGTGAATACATGGCGTGGCTCTATTACGGCAACGGGATGAGCCTGTATCAGGAGATGTACGATCAGGCGGGCTATAACGTCCACGTTCTGCCCTGCGCGATCATTGCGCCGGAGACGTCGGGCTGGTTCGCCAAGGAGATCAACACGCCCGCCGACCTGCAGGGTCTGAAGATGCGGTTCTTCGGTCTGGGTGGCAAAGTCATGCAGAAGCTGGGTGTGGCGACATCGCTGCTGCCGGGTGGCGAGATTTTCCCGGCTCTGGAAAAAGGCGCGATTGACGCGACCGAGTTCTCGATGCCCGCCATCGACGCGCGGCTCGGGTTCCACAAGCTGGTCAAGTACAACTACTTCCCCGGCTGGCACCAGCAGGCGACCGTGTTCGAGTTGATGATCAACAAGGACGTCTGGAACGAAGCCACAGACCAGCACAAGGCGATCCTCGAAAACGCGTGCAAGGCGTCGATGGCCGACAGTTTTGCTGAAGGTGAGGCGATCCAGCACGCCGTGCTGATCGACAACGTCGAAAACAATGGTGTCGAGATCAAGCAGTGGTCGCAGGAGATGCTGGATACGTTCGAGCAGACCTGGAACGCCGTTGCTGAAGAAGAAGCTGCGAATAACGAGTTCTTTGCCAAGGTTCTGGCGGACATGAATGATTTCCGGGACGGTTATACGCTCTGGAAAGAGAATGCCTTCCTGCCGCGCAAGTAAGTGTGAGCAGCTGCGGCGTCCCTGATCGGGACGCCGCATTTTCATTTGTTTGTCGCTTTTTACGGATTTGGACGCCGGGTCTTTTCTGCCCGGCGAGGGACAGGAGGCACCGTCATGTCAGAGACATTTAAAGCCATAGAAGACCCGATCGAAACCTACGAACACATCCTCGAACATGAGGACAAGGACACGCAGGCCGTTGCCGTCGGGATCGACAGGATGGTCAAGGGCGTGGGGCATGTGGTCATGTGGGCGAATGTCCTGCTGATCGCCGCCATCGTGGCGCAGGTGCTGTTCCGCTACCTGCTGAACCAGAACTTCCCCAAACTCGACGAGATCCAGTGGCATTTCTACGGGTTGGTCACGATGGTCGGCATCTCCTATGCGCTGGTCACGGACAGTCATGTGCGGGTGGATATTCTGCACCTGCAACTGAGCCGCAGGGCGCAGCGGATCATCGAAGTGCTGGGCATCCTGACGCTTGTCGCGCCGTTCCTCTACCTGATGGTCGATCAGGGGTGGGATTACTTCTATGAAAGCTGGCGCGTGGACGAGCGGTCGTCTTCGCCGACAGGTTTGCCAGCGCGCTGGGCGTTCAAGGCGATCATCCCGATCTCGTTTGTGCTGCTGTCCTTCGCGGCTTTGGCGCGGTTGATCCATGATGTGCATGCATTGTTCGTTGCGGGCGAGGAAGAACGGCAGGGCCGGGACCTGCGTTTGATCCTGTGGGCGCTTGTGAGCTTTGCCGCGCTGGCGGTTTCACTGACGTTCCTTGTGCACACGACCGAGGAAAAGCTGGTCATCGCGATGTTCCTGACCTTCATCGCGCTGTTGTTCACCGGGTTTCCGGTGGCCTGGGTGCTGGCCGGGACGGGCGTGCTCTATTGCGGGGTCGCGTATCTCTTCGACAACGGGATGATGAACTGGACCGGGCTTGAGGAGACCCTCATCGGTCTGGATTACCTGAGCCTTGGGGCGGTGGTGAACCGGGTCTATGCGACCATGTCGAACGCGGTTCTGGTGGCCTTGCCGATGTTCATCTTCATGGGACTGATGCTGGACGAATCCGGTGTGGCCGAGAAGCTGATGTCCTCGATGCAGCGCCTGTTCGGCCGGACGCGCGGCGGGCTGGCGATCACGGTGACGATGATCGGCATCATCCTCGCGGCCTCGACCGGGATCATTGGCGCGTCCGTGGTTCTGTTGGGCGTGCTGGCGCTGCCATCGATGGTCGAACAGAAGTATTCGCCGATGCTGGGCACTGGTGTGGTGGCGGCTTCGGGCACGCTGGGCATTCTGATCCCGCCGTCGATCATGCTGGTGATCATGGCTGACCAGATGGCGCTGTCGGTGGGGGATCTCTTCATGGCCGCGATGCTGCCGGGGGTTCTGATCGGGGTTTTGTACCTGACCTACATCTTCGTCATCTCGTATCTGAAGCCGTCGGTCGCTCCGGCCCCTGAAGGTGCCGTGCGCCCGGATTGGGCGGCTGTGAAGGATGTGCTGATGGCTGTCCTGCCGACGCTGGGCCTGATCCTTGCGGTTCTGGGGTCGATCTTTGCCGGCATCACCACGCCGACCGAGGCGTCTGGCATCGGGGCCCTTGGAGCGACGGCGCTTGCGCTGGGGTATCGCAAGCTGACGCTGAAAAAACTGGTGAATGTGCTGAAGTCCACCTTCAACACCACGGCCTATATCTTTGCGATCTTCCTTGGTGCGACAGTGTTCTCGTACGTGCTGCGCGAGATGGGTGGGGACCAACTGATCGAGGACATGATCCTTGGCACCGGGTTCGGCCCGAACGGCACGGTGATCGTGATCCTTGCCATCGTGTTCCTGTTGGGCTTTGTCCTTGACTGGATCGAAATCACGCTGATCGTGCTGCCGCTGATGCGCCCGATCATCAATGCGCTGGGGCTGGATATTCCGGGTTACGGTGTTGTCGATGAGGCCGCGCTGGTCTGGTTCGTGATCCTTGTTGCCGTCACCTTGCAGACCTCGTTCCTGACGCCGCCGGTTGGATTTGCGCTGTTCTACCTCAAGGGGGTGTGCCCGCCTGAAATCAAGCTTGGGCATATCTACAAAGGGGTGGTGCCATTTGTCCTGTTGCAGCTTACGGGGTTGGCGTTGGTATTCTTAATGCCATGGCTCGCAACCTGGCTGCCCTCGGTCGCCTACTGAGCCTGCAAGGGGGAGAAGACCGATGACGGACGACGACCTTCTGAAACGATTGCGCGCGGTGGTCGGGGCACGGCATGTCCTGACCGGCGCCAAGCAGACCGAACGGTTCCGCAAGGGGTTCCGCTCGGGCGAGGGCGACGCGCTGGCGGTGGTGCAACCCGCGACGGTTCTGGAACAGTGGCAGGTGCTGCAAGCCTGTGTGGCGGCGGACAAGATCGTCATCATGCAGGCGGCCAATACCGGGCTGACGGAAGGGTCGACGCCGAAGGGGTCGTATGACCGGGATGTGGTGCTGATCAACACGCGGCGAATGGATGCGATCCATACATTGCGCGGCGGGGAGCAGGTGGTGAGCCTTCCCGGGGCGACGCTGTTTGCCCTGGAGAAGCTGCTGAAGCCTTTGGGCCGACAACCCCATTCGGTGATCGGATCGTCCTGTATCGGGGCGTCCATCGTAGGTGGCGTTTGCAACAACTCCGGCGGGTCGCTGATCGAACGGGGACCAAGCTATACTGAGCTGTCGCTGTTCGCGCGGATCACTGCGGACGGTGAATTGGAGTTGGTCAACCATCTGGGGGTCGCGCTGGGCGATACACCGGAAGAGATCCTGACGCGGGTTCAGAAGGGTGACTTTGGCGAGGCCGATCTGGAGCCGACGAACAAGCGCGCCTCGGATACCGAATACCACAGGCGGGTGCGCGACGTGGATGCCGACAGCCCGGCACGGTTCAACGCGGACAAGCGGCGGCTGTATGAGGCGGCTGGATGCGCCGGCAAACTGGCGGTCTTTGCGGTGCGGCTCGACACCTACCCGATCAACGAGACCGAACAGACCTTCTATATCGGGACGAACGATCCCGATGCGCTGACCGATCTGCGGCGGCATATCCTTGCACAATTCGAGAGTTTGCCGGTGTCCGGCGAATACATGCACCGTGAGTGTTTCGATATTTCAGAGACCTACGGCAAAGACACCGTGTTGATGATCGACAAGCTGGGCACCGACAAGTTGCCGATGTTTTTTGCGATAAAGGGTGCGGTGGATGCGCGGTTGAACAAGCTGGCGCTGACGCGCGGGTTCACGGACCGGTTCATGCAGTTGGTGTCACGCATGGTGCCGAAGCTTTTGCCGAAGCGGCTGACCGAATACCGGGATCGGTACGAGCATCACCTGATCCTCAAGATGCGGGACGGGGGTGTGGGCGAGGCGCGGGCGTTCCTCAAGGCGTTCTTTGCGGAACGTGAGGGCGATTTCTTTGAGTGCACCGCGCGCGAGGGCAAGATGGCCGGGTTGAACCGTTTTGCGGCAGCTGGTGCTGCGATCCGCTATCAGAATGTGCATCGTGACGAGGTCGAGGACATTCTGGCGTTGGATATTGCGCTCAAGCGGAACGAGCGGTCATGGCTGGAGCAGTTGCCTGCGCATATCTCGGACAAACTGGTGCATCGCCTCTACTATGGGCACTTCTTCTGCCACGTGCTGCATCAGGATTACATCGTGAAGAAGGGTGTGGATGTTGCGGCGCTGAAGGCGGAAATGCTGGAATTGCTGGATCAGCGCGGCGCGGAATACCCCGCCGAGCATAATGTCGGGCATATCTACAAGGCCAAGCCAGACCTTGCGGAATTTTACAAGTCCATCGACCCGACGAACAGTTTCAACCCCGGCATCGGCAAGATGTCGCGTTGCAAGCACTACGCGTGAGATATTTGTTTAATTGTGAACCAATTTGCCATGCGCCTGATGCATGGATGATATGATGTTGCCTTACTGCCCCAAGGGAACCGGGCATGCTACGAGCGCGTTAGGTTGTTGAGTAAGATTGCGCCCAAGCAATTTGTTCAACGATAAACTAATGGCCGGAACGGCCAGACCAAGGGAAGAGGGATTATGAAAGACAGCCCCCAAGATATTGACCCGGTCGAATCCCAGGAATGGCAAGACGCGATTGAAGACGTGATCCTTCGGGATGGCGCGGATCGTGCGCATTTCCTGCTCGACAAGGCCGTGCAACAGGCACGCGCTGCGGGCGCGAAGCTGCCGTTCTCGGCGACCACACCCTATCAGAACACCATTGCGCCGGATGACGAAGTCGACATCCCCGGCGATACCGAGATGGAATGGCGTATCCGCACCATCAACCGGTGGAACGCGATGGCGACCGTGGTCAAGCGGAACAAAGTCAGCAGCGAATATGGTGGGCATATCGCCTCCTTCGCATCGTCGGCGGCGCTGTATGATATTGGTCTCAACCATTTCTGGCGCTCCAAATCGGCGATCCACGGCGGCGACCTCGTGTTCTTCCAAGGCCACGTCATTCCCGGCATCTATGCCCGGTCGTTCATGGAAGGCCGCATCAGCGCCGAACAGCTTGAGGCGTTCCGGTCCGAGGTTGATGGCGGTGGTCTGAGTTCCTATCCGCACCCGTGGCTGATGCCGGATTACTGGCAGTTCCCGACCGTTTCGATGGGTCTGGGGCCGCTCATGGCTATCTACCAAGCGCGGTTCATGAAATACATGCACAACCGTGGCCTGATCGACATGGGCGACCGCAAGGTGTGGTGCTTCCTTGGCGACGGAGAGATGGACGAGCCGGAAAGCCGGGGTGCCATCGATTTGGCCGTGCGCGAAGGGCTCGACAACCTGATCTTTGTCATCAACTGCAACCTCCAGCGTCTTGACGGCCCGGTGCGCGGCAACGGGAAGATCGTGCAGGAGCTTGAGGGCGACTTCCGGGGTGCCGGTTGGGACGTGATCAAACTGCTGTGGGGTCGTGGTTGGGACGAGTTGCTGGAGCGCGACACGTCCGGCAAGCTGCGCCAGTTGATGGATGAAACCGTCGATGGCGATTACCAGACATTCAAGTCGAAGGATGGCGCGTATATCCGCGAGCATTTCTTCGGCAAATACCCCGAGACGGCGGCTCTGGTCGAAGACTGGACCGACGATCAGATCTGGGCGCTGCGCCGGGGCGGGCATGATCCGAAGAAGGTCTACAACGCGTTCCTGCGGGCGACCAAAGCCAAGGGCACGCCGACCTGTCTGCTGGTCAAGACGGTCAAGGGCTATGGCATGGGCACCGCTGGCGAAGGCCAGAACACCACGCACCAGCAGAAGAAGATGCAGTTCGATCAGCTCAAGGCGATGCGGGATCGGTTCCAGATTCCGGTCACCGATGAAGAACTGGAAAAGGACGTGCCGTTTGTCAGTTTGAACAACGCGCAGAAAGCCTATCTGGCAGATCGCCGGAAAGAGCTGGGCGGGGCGTTCCCTGTGCGGCACTGGAAAGATGCGCCGAAGCTGGAAATTCCGGCGCTGGAGCAGTTCAAAGGGCAGTTGGAGTCCACTGGGGATCGCGAGATTTCCACCACGATGGCGTTCGTGCGGATCCTGACGACGCTTCTGCGAGACAAGAAGATCGGCAAGAACATCGTGCCGATCGTGCCGGATGAAAGCCGCACCTTCGGGATGGAAGGTCTGTTCCGGTCGGCGGGGATCTACAACCCGCTGGGGCAGAATTATACCCCGCAGGATAAAGACCAGATGATGTTCTACAAAGAGAGCCTGGATGGTCAGGTTCTTCAGGAAGGCATCAACGAAGCGGGTGCTATGGCGGACTGGATCGCGGCGGCGACGTCGTATTCCAACCATGGCGTGCCGATGATCCCGTTCTTCATCTATTACTCGATGTTCGGTTTCCAGCGGATCGGCGATCTGGCCTGGGCCGCAGGGGACAGCCGTGCGCGGGGCTTCATGCTGGGCGGGACAGCCGGGCGGACCACGCTGAACGGTGAAGGGTTGCAGCACGAGGACGGGCATTCGCACATTCTTGCGGGCACCATCCCGAACTGCATCAGCTATGACCCGACCTTCAGCTATGAAGTTGCCGTCATCGTGCAGCACGGGTTGCAGCGGATGTTTGTCGATCAGGAAGACGTGTATTTCTACTTGACGCTGATGAACGAGAACTACAGCCACCCCGAGATGCCGATGGGTGCCGAGGAGGGGATCATCAAAGGTCTTTACCGTCTGCACAAGACGGCGAAACCCGGCAAGAAGCATGTGAACCTGATGGGGTCGGGGACGATCCTTGTGCAGGCGCTCAAGGCGGCCGAGATGCTGAAGCAAGATTTCGGTGTCACATCGGACATCTGGTCGGCCACGTCGCTGAACGAACTGGCGCGGGATGGTCAGGATTGTGCGCGTCACAACCGCCTGAACCCGCTGGCCGAGCCGAAGGTGCCGTATGTCACGCAGCAGCTTGAGGGTGCGAAAGGCCCGGTGATTGCCGCGACCGACTACATGAAGAACTACGCCGAACAAATCCGCGCCTTTGTGCCGGGTCGCTTCACGGTTCTGGGCACCGATGGCTATGGCCGGTCGGACAGCCGCGTGAACCTGCGCCGGTTCTTCGAGGTGGACGCCAACCACATCGCCGCCGCTGCGATGGTCGATCTCTACCGCGAGGGCGTGGTGACCGAGAAAGACCTGCAACTGGCTTTGAAGAAATACGACATCGACGGCGACAAGCCGAACCCGCGTCTGGTGTGAGCGGGAGGAGACCAAGATTATGACCGTAGAAGTTAAAGTACCCGACATTGGCGATTTCACCGATGTGCCTGTCGTCACCGTTCTGGTGAGTGTGGGTGACACGATTGCCGTCGAAGATCCGATTGTCGAACTTGAGTCCGACAAGGCGACGATGGAGGTGCCATCCTCTGCCGCCGGTGTGGTGAAAGAGATCAAGGTTTCCGAGGGCGACAAGGTGTCGGAAGGGTCGTTGATCCTGGTCCTCGAGGCTGATGGCGCGGCTGATGCGCCGAAAGAGGCTCCCAAGGAAGAGCCGAAAGCCGAAGCGCCGAAAGCGGCGGCACCGGCTGCCGCGTCTGCACCGGCACCTGCCAAGACCGATGCCGGGTTCGGCAAGATCCACGCCTCTCCGTCGGTTCGGGCGTTTGCCCGCACCGTTGAGGTCGATCTGGCGACAGTGAACGGCACTGGTCGCAAGGGTCGTATCCTGCGTGAAGACGTGATGAAGGCGCTCAAGGCGACGGCGGCCCCGGCTGCTGCAGGTGGCGCTGTGTCTGGTGGGATGGGTATCCCGCCGATCCCGGCTGTGGATTTCTCGAAGTTCGGGCCGATCGAAGAGATCGAGATGCCCCGGATCAAGAAGATCTCGGGCCCGGCGCTGCACCGGTCCTGGCTCAACATTCCGCATGTCACGCATAATGACGAGGCGGACATCACGGACCTCGACAAGTACCGCAAGGAAATGGACACGATGGCCAAGGACAACGGCTATCGCGTGACGCTTTTGTCCTTTGTCATCAAGGCGTCGGTGTCTGCTCTGAAAGAGCATTGGGAGTTCAATTCGTCGATCCACCCGGATGGCGACAAGCTGATCAAGAAGGACTTCTACAATATCGGCTTTGCGGCGGACACGCCGAACGGTCTGATGGTTCCGGTGATAAAGGATGCAGACCGCAAAGGTCTCGTCGAGATCTCGAAGGAACTGATGGAGCTCTCCAAGGCGGCACGGGAAGGCAACCTCAAGTCCAAGGACATGCAGGGCGCGACATTTACCATTTCGTCTCTGGGCGGCATCGGGGGCACCAGCTTTACCCCCATCGTGAACGCCCCCGAAGTGGCGATCCTCGGTCTGACCCGGTCCAAGCTGGCGCCGGTCTGGAATGGTGAGGAATTCGTGCCGCGCCTGATGCAGCCACTGTCGCTGTCTTACGATCACCGTGCCGTCGACGGTGCCTTGGCCGCGCGCTTCTGCGTGACGCTCAAGACGCTGCTGGGCGATATGCGCAAGTTGATGTGGTAAGGGGGACGATCTGATGGATGTCAAAGTACCCGATATCGGGGATTTCAAAGACGTACCCGTTGTCACCGTTCTGGTCAGCGTGGGCGATACGGTCAGCGAAGAAGACCCGTTGATCGAACTGGAATCCGACAAGGCGACGATGGAAGTGCCATCGCCGGCGGCTGGCAAGATCACCGAGATCAAGGTGGCCGAAGGCGACAAGGTCTCTGAGGGCACTGTCATCATGGTGCTGGAAAGCGCGGACGCCAAAGCGGACGAGGCGCCGAAAGCTGCAGAGACAGCGCCTGAAGCGCCGAAATCTGTCGCGGCCACCGGCACTGCGTCCGGCAAGGGCGATGTGCATGCCGAGGTTGTCGTACTGGGCTCTGGCCCCGGCGGCTACACTGCTGCGTTCCGCGCGGCGGATCTGGGCAAGAAGGTTGTCCTGATCGAAAAGTACCCGTCGCTGGGTGGTGTGTGTCTGAACGTGGGCTGTATCCCGTCGAAGGCGCTGCTGCACGTCGCCAAGGTGATCACCGAGGCAGAAGAGATGTCTTCGCACGGGATCAGTTTCGGCAAGCCGAAGATCGACCTTGATGAACTGCGCGACTTCAAGAACAGCGTGGTTGGTCAATTGACCGGCGGTCTGAGCGGTCTTGCCAAGGGGCGCAAGGTTCAGGTTGTCCAAGGCTATGGCACCTTTACCGGGCCGAACATGATCGAAGTGATCGGTGACAGCGGCAAGACCAATGTCAGCTTTGATCAGTGCATTATCGCTGCCGGGTCCGAGCCGGTGAACCTGCCGTTCATTCCACATGACGACGAGCGGGTGATCGACAGTACCGGGGCGCTGGAGCTGCGGGATATTCCGAAGCGGATGCTCATTCTGGGCGGTGGGATCATCGGTTTGGAAATGGCCTGTGTCTATGACGCGCTGGGGGCAAAGATCTCGGTTGTGGAGTTCATGGACCAACTGATGCCGGGGGCTGACAAGGACATCGTCAAGCCGCTGCACAAGCGGATCGAGGGCCGGTACGAAAACATCTGGCTCAAGACCAAGGTGACGGCTGTCGAGGCGCAGAAGAAGGGTCTCAAGGTCACGTTCGAAAACGACAAGGGCGAGACCTTTGACGATACGTTTGACAAGGTGCTGGTGGCCGTGGGCCGCAAACCGAATGGCAAGCTGATCGACGCCGAGAAGGCGGGTGTGGCTGTGGATGATCGTGGCTTTATCGCCGTGGACAACCAGCAGCGCACGGGTGTGCCGCATATCTTTGCGATTGGCGATGTGGTGGGTCAGCCGATGCTGGCGCACAAGGCCGTGCATGAGGGTAAGGTGGCTGCGGAAGTGGCGGCCGGTCACAAGCGGTTCTTTGACGCGCAACTGATCCCATCGGTGGCTTACACTGACCCCGAAGTGGCGTGGTGTGGTGTGACCGAAACGCAGGCCAAGGCGCAGGGGATCAAGTACGAAAAGGGCGTGTTCCCTTGGGCAGCCTCTGGCCGGTCCTTGGCGAATGGACGGAACGAGGGCATGACCAAGCTCCTCTTCGATCCCGAAGATGACCGCGTGATCGGGGCCTGCATCGTCGGCACCAATGCGGGTGATCTGATCTCGGAGGTAGCGCTGGCTATCGAGATGGGCGCGGATGCGGTTGATCTGGGCCACACGATTCACCCGCACCCGACGCTGTCGGAAACGGTGAACTTTGCCGCCGAGATGTTCGAGGGCACGATCACCGATCTTATGCCGCCGAAGAAGAAAAAGGCGTAAACTCAAAAGAAGAGGGGGCCGGTTGGCCCCCTTTTTCGTTGGTCAGGTGGTCGGCTTAAATGCCGAGGAACGGTTGCGCGATCCGGGGCACCAAACCTTTGAATTTGAGCGGTGCGTCTGTCACCGCAAGGCAGATACAGTCCTCCGAGATGTCCGCGACGGGCGTGTGGTTCAGGTCTTCGCTGGCGACTTCGATGTCGCCGCGGCCGAAATAGCCGCCTTCGTCCTGAAATGCGCCTTTGAGAACCAGAGTCAGTTCCAAACCGTGGTGCCCGTGATCCGGGATCGCGGTCCCTGCGGGTATGTAAAGCAGACGCGCCGTTGCCTCCTTCGAGGTGGGCAGGATTGCCTGCTTCACGCCCATGCCAGCAGAGCGCCAGCGCACGGACTCCAACCCTCCGCCGATGTAATCCACCAGAGGGGCCGGCAAAACATCGTCCTGAACCTTGGTCGATGCAGGTTTCTTTTCGACCTTGCCATCCTGTGCGTGGATCATGTCGAGCACGGATTGAAGGCTGTTCTTCGACATCGCGACGGTGTCACAGGTGTCCAGAACGGCACCGCCCACAGCGTCGTAGCTGCCCAAAGCCGCCCGACATTCATCGCAGAGCGAGATATGGGTTGCGACGATCAGATTGACGGCTTCGGGCAGGTCGCCTGCCGAGTAAGCCATCAAGAGGTCGTCTGTGAGGTGATGTTTTACAGTCATGTCAGCTTCACTTCATCGAATGGCGCAACCGCTCGAGCGCCAACCTAATCCGGGATTTGATCGTGCCCAGTGGCAGGCCCGTCTGATCGGCGATTTCGCTGTGAGACAGCTCGCCGAAATAGGCCTTTTCAATCAATTCCCTTTGTTTCTCGGGCAGATCGCGCAAAGCACGACCCAGTTGTTCGCTCTCCTGTTGCAACCCGATCACGTCCGCTTGGTCGGGTTCCGCTTCCGGCCCCCACGGCAAGTCTTCGGGTTCCGGACGCCGCTGTTTGCGCAGCACGTCTATTTTCTTGTTCCGGGCGATCGTGAAGATCCATGTCGATGGGCTTGCCCGGGTTGCATCATAGAGATGCGCCTTGTTCCAAACCGTCACGAGCACTTCCTGCGCACATTCTTCGGCGAGGGCGGCATCCATCCCGGTGCGCATCAGAAACGCCTTCACCCGAGGGCCGAAATGCCCGAATACCCGGATGAACGCGGCTTCGTCCCGCGCGTCGCGGACCGCAAGCAGATCGTCCACCCACGGTACGACGTCCTGTGAAATTCCTGTCGTCAAACCACTCGTTCCATCCACGTCCTCCTGACTGGAATCGCGCATTTCCATCCCCTTGGCAACGGGAGAGGCTTGGTAATCCGACGAAAGCACGGTTGTCGTGAACATGGTGAAGATACGGCGCAGGTACAGCTTTGGATCACAGAATAATTTGTTTTTCTTTTCATCCGGTCTGTGGCTTGGAGCGTAAACAAAACTAGACACATCAGAAAGAGAGACGACCATGCCCTTTGAAGCCCGCGCCAGCGCACCCAAGAAGATTGCCGTGATCGGCGCAGGGATTTCCGGAATGGGGGCGGCGCATATGCTGTCCGAGGATCATCACGTCACGCTTTATGAGGCCGAGCCGCGTCTTGGCGGACATGCACGGACCATTGTCGCAGGCAAGAACGGGGACCAGCCTGTGGATACCGGGTTCATCGTGTTCAACTATGCCAATTACCCGCATCTTGCGCGGCTGTTCAAAGCGCTGGATGTGCCGGTGACAAAGAGCAACATGAGCTTTGGCGCGAGTCTTGATGGCGGGCGGATCGAATATGCGCTGGCGACGCTTGGATCGGTCTTTGCGCAGAAAAAGAACCTCGTGAACCCGAAGTTCCTGCGGATGCTTGCGGACATCGCGAAGTTCAACAAGCGCGCTTTGGATGCGACCCGCGACCGAAGCCTGAGCCTTGGTGATTTCCTCCAGCAGATCGGCACGGGTGAATGGTTCCGCGAGTATTACCTGCTGCCGCTGACCGGCGCGATCTGGTCGACGCCCACGGAAAAGATCATGGACTTCCCGGCGCACGCGCTGGTTCAGTTCATGGAGAACCACGCGCTGTTGTCCGTATCGGGCCAGCATCAGTGGTATACGGTTCAGGGTGGGTCTGTCGAATATGTGCGGCGTCTTGCAGCGTCGATGAAACAGCGCGGCGTGCCCCTGCGTCTTGGTGCGCCGATTGATGCTGTGCGTCGGGACGTGATGGGGGCCGAGATCAAGGCAAATGGTGGCGAATGGGAGCGGTTTGACGAGGTGGTTTTTGCGACCCATTCCGACGACACGCTGCGCCTTCTGTCAGATGCGACACCGCTCGAGAAGCGGGCGCTGAGTGCCATCAAGTACCAACCCAACCGCATCGTTCTGCATGCTGATGCCAGCATCATGCCGAAAAAGCGGATTTGCTGGTCGTCGTGGAACTACACCGAGACCGAAGCCAAAGAGCTGAACACCATCGACCTGACCTACTGGATGAACAGCCTTCAGCCGATCCCGCAGGATGACCCGCATTTCGTGACGCTGAACACCACCCGTCCGATCCGCGAAGACCTTATCTATGACGAATGCACCCTGCGCCATCCGGTCTATGACCTTGAGGCACTGGCCGCGCAGGAAACCGTGCGCGACATGAACGGCACCAACCGGACGTGGTTCTGTGGTGCCTGGATGAAGAACGGGTTCCACGAAGACGGTCTTGGCAGCGCTGTCGATGTGGTCGATGCGATCCGGGCGCGCAATGCGGTTGCGGTGGCTGCGGAATGAAGATTGTCGATCACATCGTCGGCCACACCTATCACGGTCGCAAGGGAAGCACGGACAATGCGTTCCGCTATTCCATCGACTACGTGATGCTGGATGCCGAGGCCGAACCGAAAACACCTTGGCTGTTTTCGCGCAACAAGGGCAACGTGGCGAGCCTGCATGACAAAGATCACGGCGGTGCGCCGGGCGAAGGACGCGGGGCCGTCTGGGCGCGCGAGGTTCTGGACGCGCATCAGGTGCGGGCGCGCGGTCGTCTGCTGCTGCTTGCTCAGCCGCGGTTTCTTGGCCATGTCTTCAATCCGGTGTCGTTCTGGCTTGCGCATGACGAGCAGGACAATCTGGTGGCCGTGATCGCAGAGGTGACCAACACCTTTGGTGACCGTCATTCCTATCTCTGCCGCAAGCCCGACAATTCCCCGATCAAGGCCTGCGATCGTCTTCGGGCGACTAAGATCTTTTACGTCTCACCGTTCCAGCCGGTCGAAGGCGGGTATGAATTCCGCTTCGACATCCGGCCGGAAAAGATCGGGATCTGGATCGACTATTCTCAGGCGTCGGGCGGGTTGATCGCCACGCTGACCGGGCCGCGCAAGGCTGTCAGCAACGGGTCCATCCTGCGGTCCATTCTGCGTCGACCGCTGGGGTCGCGCCGGGTGCTGGCGCTGATCCACTGGCAAGCGCTGAAACTGTGGTGGAAGGGATCGCGGTATCGGACGCGCACGGAGCCGCCACTGGAAGAAGTCAGCCAGTAATGATTGTGGATCGGCAGAACCTTGGCGGCTACGCGATTTTTGCGGCAGTCCTCGCGGCGGCGGGCCTGCCGATCTATATTCACGCGCCCAAGTTCTATGTCGATGAATATGGTGTCAGCCTTGCCGCATTGGGCTCGGTCCTGTTCGGACTGCGGCTGCTCGATGTCGTGCAGGACCCGCTTCTGGGCAAGCTGGCGGTTGCCGTTCGACGGTTTCAGGGCATGGCTGTCGGTGTGACGCTGGCAATCATGGGCGCGGCGATGCTGGGGCTGTTTGCCGTAACGCCGCCCACAAACCCGATTCTTTGGTTTGCGGTGATGCTGACGCTGGTGTTTTCCGCGTTCAGCTTTCTGACGATCAATTTCTACGCGCGGGGCGTTCAAAAGGCACAAACACTGGGTGGCGATACCGGCTATCTTCGGGTGGCCCGGTGGCGCGAAACCGGAGCCTTGCTGGGTGTCTGCGTTGCCTCGGTCTTGCCGTCGGTTTTTCTGGCCATCGCCTGGCCCGAGTTCGTGGCCTATGCAGCGGTGTTCGCTCTGGCCTGTCTGATCGCCGGGATCGCGATGCATAATGAATGGCGCGGTGCCACATCCGAGCCGTCTGCGGGCTTTGGAATTGTCCTGAGGGATCATATCTCGCGGCGCCTGTTGCTGATCGCCCTGGTCAATGCGGCGCCGGTTGCCGTCAGTTCGACGCTGTTCCTGTTCTTTGTCGAAAGCCGTCTTGATGCGCCCGGTTGGGAAGGTCCGCTTTTGCTGCTGTTCTTCGTGGCCGCTGCTGCCGCTGCGCCTTTCTGGGGGGGCTTGGCGGAACGGATCGGTGCGAAACCGGCGCTTTTGATGGCGATGGCTTTGGCGATTGTCGCGTTCAGTTTTGCAATGATGCTGGGTCGTGGTGACACGATCTGGTTCGCGCTGATCTGTCTTGCCTCTGGTGCGGCAGTGGGTGCGGACTTGACGCTTTTGCCCGCCGTTTTTGCCCGCAGGATGGAGACCGTTGCCCCGAACGCATCCGAAGGGTTTGCCCTTTGGGGGTTCGTTTCGAAGTTCACACTGGCTTTTGCGGCCATCGCTTTGCTGCCGATCCTTGAAGCGAGCGGGTTTGTCTCGGGTGCCGAAAACAGTGATGCCGCGCTGACCACTTTGACTTTGCTTTACGCGGGCGTGCCCTGTGTTCTGAAACTGGTGGCGATCGGTCTTCTGATCGCGACACCGCTAGGAAAGGAATGACGTCATGGAGACAGTCTTTCTGGTTTTTCTCGGAGCCAGCCTGATGCTCAGCCTTGGATACCTGAAGAACCGGTATTTCGGGTTCTATGGGCAGGCTCCTTCGGATTATGCGAATGCGCCCGGTGACGCCTTTGATCTGCGCACGCACCTGAACGGCGAAATCATCTGCGAAGGGGTCATCTACGGCCCGACAGGCCGCGTGACGTCCCGGTTCGTTGGCGATTTCGATGCGGTCTGGACGGGGAATACGGGTGTGATGAAGGAAAGGTTCGTCTACGACAGCGGCGACGAAGTGCTGCGCGAATGGAACCTGACCCTTGGCAATGACGGGCGCATCCGCGCGACCGCGTCCGATGTGGTGGGAGAAGGCGAGGGGCTGCAAAGCGGGCCGACGGTGCAACTGAGGTACAAGTACAAGCTTCCCGAGGAACAGGGCGGACACGTTCTGGACACCACGGACTGGATGTATCTTGCGCCGAATGGAACCATCGTGAACCGCAGCCAGTTTCGGAAATATGGAATCAAGGTGGCCGAACTGGTGGCCACGATGCGCAGGAAGGAAGCGGCGTGAATTCATGGGCAGGCAAGCGGTACTGGTTGGTTGGAGCAAGTGAGGGTCTGGGCGCGGCGCTTGCCCACAAGATGAGCGCGGCTGGTGTGCACCTCGTTCTGTCTGCCCGCAGCGAAGACAAACTGAACACGCTTGCCGCGCAGCTTCCCGGCAAGTCCGACGTTGTCCCTGTAGATGTATCCGATGCCGACTCGGTCAGGGCCGCTGCGGATGCGGCTGGAGAGATTGACGGGGTCGTGCAGATTGCCGGTGTCTACTGGCCCTTCGGTGCCAAGGCATGGGATGCCGATCAGGCCACGATGATGGCTGACATCAACTATACCGGCGCCATGCGATTGATGGGAGCAGTGGTTCCCAAATTCGTGGAGCGCGATGCGGGGCATATCGTTTTGACCGGATCATTGTCCGGTTTTCGCGGCTTGCCGGGGGCAGCAGCCTATACTTCGTCAAAAGCTGGGGTGATGACACTGGCCGAGTCGCTCTATGCCGATCTGCGCAAGACCAATGTGCGGGTGCAATTGGTCAATCCGGGATTTGTCAAAACCCGACTGACCGACAAGAATGATTTCAACATGCCGTTCATCATGGAGCCGGATGAGGCGGCCCGCGAGTTTTTCGAACACATGAACACTGATGCGTTCAAGCGAAGCTTCCCGACGTTCTTTTCCTGGGTGTTCCGGGGCAGCCAGTTTCTGCCGGATTGGCTCTACTATCGGCTGTTTGCTTAAGATCAAAGTCAAAGATTCCTTTTTGCCCCATGTTTCGGTCAACGACATGGGAGAATCGACATGGAACACATCAGTGCAAACCAGGTGGCAGCGGTGATCGTGATGGCCCGCGAGCTGGATCGTGCAGAAAGCGAACTGCGCGCTTTCATCGACAGAATGGACGAGGAAGCGCAGGCGGCGCTGGTTGCGGTCATGTGGATCGGGCGCGGCGCGTTCGAGGTCGAGGAATGGGACGAAGCCTTTGAGACGGCTATGAACGAAGCGACGACGCCGACGGCGGATTACCTGATCGGGACGCCTCATCTGGCGGATCATCTGGAGGCTGGGCTGGACGCCATGGGGATCTCGGCCATCGACGAAGAAAACCAGTTGATGTGACTGTCAGCGCAGAGCGCGCCCCTTGAGGATCGCGTCCGGGCCGAACCGTTCGCGGATCGCATCGGTCGCGCGCTCGGCCTGAGCACGTTTGATGCCTTGCGGATCAAGCAGATCGCCGGAGCTGTCTGCGCCTTCGGCTTGAGCAAGCTCGCTCAGTCCCGCACCCAAGAGGCGATAGGGGCCTTGATCGCCCACCTGATCAAACAGCGCGCGCGCCGTGCGGTAAATTCGGTCTGCGATCTGGGTCGGGTCGCTCAGCGATGTGCGTTTGGTGATCAGCGTGAAATTCGACCTCTTGAGTTTGAGCGTCACGACCCGACCCGCAAGCCCCTTGGCCTTGGCGCGGTCGGATACCTTTTCGCACATGCGCCATAGATGCCCGTCCAATAGATCGGGGTCATTCGTGTCTTCGTTGAACGTGGTTTCGTTCGAGATGGATTTCATCGGGCTGTGCGCGGAGACGCGGCGCTGGTCCTGTCCGCGCGCAAGATGGTAGAGACGGTGCCCCATGCTGCCGAAGCGATGCGTGAGATCGTCGAGATCCCAGCGCAGGAGGTCGTCAAAGGTTCGGATGCCTGCGCGGTCGAGCGCGTCTTGCGTCGCGGTGCCGACACCCCAGATCATGCGGACGGATTTCGGCCGCAGGAAGGCTTGGGTTTCGGCCTTGCCGATCACCGAAAACCCGCGCGGCTTGTCGAGGTCCGAGGCGATCTTGGCGAGAAACTTGTTGTGGCTCAGGCCAATCGAGCCGGTGAGCCGCAATTCGTCGCGCATGCGTTTGACCAGCCGTGCCAGCATCACGGCGGGGGGATGGCCATGCAGGCGCGTGGTCCCGGTCAGGTCGATGAATGCCTCGTCCAGAGACAGAGGCTCGATGGACGGTGTCAGTTCCTCCATCAACTGTCGGATTGCGCGGGAGGCTTCGACATAGGCGTCCATCCGGGGTTTCACGATCACCGCGTCCGGGCAGAGTTGCAGTGCCTTGAACATCGGCATGGCCGAGCGCACCCCCCGGATGCGGGCCACATAGCAGGCGGTCGACACCACACCGCGCCGCCCGCCGCCGATGATCACCGGCTTGTCGGCCAGTTCGGGATTGTCACGCTTTTCGACGGACGCATAGAAGGCGTCGCAATCCATGTGGGCGATGGTCAGGTCATAGAGTTCTGGATGTGCAATCACGCGTGGGCTGCGGCACGCTGGGCAGCGCGCGCCGGCATCGAATTCGGTCAGGCAATCGCGGCAGAGGGCTGGCATTGGGCGGGTATCCGAACGGGCCTCGACAGGATACACCCGTCGTGAGGCAATCAAAAGGTTGGAGCATGCAGGACTTCGGCGGCGCAAAACTCATCCTGTTCATTGGGGATCGGATCGTTGTTCTGCGCCGGGACAACACGCCGGATATTCCGTGGCCCGGTCGGCTGGATCTGCCAGGTGGCGGGCGCGAGGGTGACGAGACCGCTGAGGCCTGTGTTCTGCGGGAAACCTGCGAAGAGATTGGCCTGTCGCTTGGTGCGGAGGCACTTGTCTGGCGGCGTCAATTGAACCGGGGCGTATTCTTTGCCGCGCATCTGCGAGAGGACTGGGAGGCACGGATCGTCTCGGGGAGCGAAGGTCAGGGATGGGCTTTGATGCACCCTGATGCCTATATCGCGCACCCCGAGTCGATCCCGCATTTTGCCGATATGGTGCGGCTTTATATGGCTCAGGCGTTCGGCTGAACGGCTTGTGGCGACTGCATCTCGGCCACGATGGCTTCCGCTGCCGCCCGTGGGTCGGCCGCTTTCCAGACTGGGCGACCGACCACGATGTGATCGACGCCGTTCTTTATGGCATTCGCCGGGGTCGCAACGCGTTTCTGATCGCCCAAGGCAGCACCGGCTGGGCGCACGCCGGGGGTCACAATCAGGCGGCCATGCGCTTCGGGCAGTGCGCGGATCAGCGCGGCTTCGTTGGGAGACGCGATAACGCCATCGGCCCCTGCATCGAAGGCCCGCCCGGCCCGTTCGACAACCAGATCGGGAACTGTGCCGTCCTTGATCAGGGCGCTGTCAAGATCGCTGCGTTCCAGTGATGTCAGGATTGTCACTGCGAGGATCTTGAGGTTGGAACCTGCTGCCCCTTCCCTGGCCGCGCGGACGACATAGGGGTCACCGTGTACGGTCAGGAAATCCAGATCGTATTGCGCCAGCCCTCGCACCGCCGCTTCGACCGTAGCGCCGATGTCGAACAGCTTCATGTCAAGGAAGATGCGCTTGCCATGCTCTTTCTTGAGCTCGTCCGCCAGCGCAAGCCCACCGCCGGTCAGCATGCCGAGGCCGATCTTGTAGAAGGACACCGCGTCGCCCAGTCGTTCGGCCAATTGCAGCCCCACAAGAGCGTTGGGGACATCCAGAGCAACGATCAAGCGGTCATCATGCATTTCGGGCTGTCCCTTCCAAGTGCTGCCCCGTCTTACAAGCATGCGACCGGGCGTCAAGAAACAACGCCGCTGTCCCGATGGAAAAGGTAGAGCGCCCTACGGTCGCGGCCTCTTGAACAGTGTCTCGGGAAGGCCCATCTTTCGTGGTGAAGGCCCTGCCATGGGACGTGCCGAATGCGGGCGTTCCGGACAAAGGGGTGCTTAACGAAAGGAGAATGCCATGAACTTGGAGAAGTTCACGGAGCGGTCGCGCGGTTTCATTCAGGCTGCACAGACCATCGCAATGCGGGAAAGCCATCAGCGGTTGGCGCCCGAACATATCCTCAAAGCCTTGATGGACGACGAACACGGGTTGGCCTCCAACCTCATCCAACGTGCCGGCGGTGCGCCGCAGCGCGTGGTTCAGGCTTTGGACGGCAAGCTGGCCAAGATCCCCAAAGTGTCAGGCGATGCCGGGCAGGTGTATCTGGACAGTGCGACGGGCAAGGTGCTCGACGAGGCGGAAAAGATCGCCAAGAAGGCGGGCGACAGCTTTGTCCCGGTCGAGCGGATTCTGATGGCGCTGGCCATGGTCAAAAGCCCGGCGCAAGAGGCCTTGGAAGCAGGAGCGGTCAACGCGCAGGCGCTGAACTCTGCCATCAATGACATTCGCAAAGGCCGGACGGCTGACAGTGCCAGTGCGGAGGATCAGTACGAGGCGCTTAAGAAATTCACGCTCGACCTGACCGAACGTGCCCGCGAAGGCAAGATCGACCCGATCATCGGCCGGGACGACGAAATTCGCCGTGCCATGCAGGTGCTGAGCCGCCGGACCAAGAACAACCCCGTTCTGATCGGTGAGCCGGGCGTGGGCAAGACCGCGATTGCCGAAGGTCTGGCGCTGCGCATCGTCAATGGCGATGTGCCGGAATCGCTGCGCAACAAGCGACTGTTGGCTTTGGACATGGGCGCGCTGATCGCCGGTGCGAAGTATCGCGGTGAGTTCGAGGAACGGCTGAAAGGCATCCTGTCCGAAGTGACGGCGGCTGCCGGTGAGATCATCCTTTTCATCGACGAGATGCACACGCTGGTGGGCGCGGGCAAGGCGGATGGCGCAATGGATGCGTCCAACCTGCTGAAACCTGCCCTTGCGCGCGGAGAGTTGCACTGTGTGGGTGCAACCACGCTTGATGAGTATCGCAAGCATGTCGAAAAGGACGCGGCACTTGCCCGCCGGTTCCAGCCTGTGATGGTGCAAGAGCCGACGGTCGAGGACACGATCAGCATTCTGCGCGGTATCAAGGAAAAGTACGAACTGCACCATGGCGTGCGGATTTCGGACAGCGCGTTGGTTGCCGCGGCAACTCTGTCGCATCGGTATATCACGGACCGGTTCCTGCCGGACAAGGCCATCGACCTGATGGACGAAGCCGCATCACGTTTGCGGATGGAAGTGGACAGCAAGCCTGAGGAACTCGACGCGCTGGACCGCGACATCCTGCAGAAGCAGATCGAGGTTGAGGCCCTGCGTCTTGAAGACGATCAGGCGTCGAAAGACCGTCTGGCTAAGCTGGAAAAGGATCTTGCCGATCTGCAGGAGCAGTCCGCCGAGATGACAGCCAAGTGGCAGGCGGAGCGCGACAAGCTTGCGTCGGCACGGGACGTCAAAGAGCAACTCGACCGCGCGCGGGCCGAGCTGGAGATCGCCAAGCGGGAAGGCAACCTCGCCAAGGCCGGGGAGCTGTCCTATGGGGTGATCCCGCAGCTTGAAAAACAGTTGGCCGAGGCTGAAAGCAACGATGACGATGTCATGGTAGAAGAAGCCGTGCGCCCCGAGCAGATCGCGGGTGTGGTCGAACGCTGGACGGGTATACCGACCTCCAAGATGCTCGAAGGCGAGCGGGACAAGCTGTTGCGGATGGAAGAAGGTCTGCACAAGCGGGTTATCGGCCAGGATCAGGCTGTGCGTGCCATCGCCAACGCGGTGCGCCGTGCGCGGGCAGGCCTCAACGACGAGAACCGTCCTTTGGGCAGCTTCCTGTTCCTTGGGCCGACGGGCGTGGGCAAGACCGAGCTGACCAAGGCCGTGGCCGAGTTTCTGTTCGATGACGACAACGCCATGGTGCGGATCGACATGTCGGAGTTTATGGAAAAACACGCCGTGTCCCGTCTGATCGGTGCGCCTCCGGGCTATGTCGGCTATGACGAAGGCGGTGTGTTGACCGAAGCCGTGCGGCGGCGGCCCTATCAGGTCGTATTGTTCGACGAGGTCGAGAAGGCGCATCCGGACGTGTTCAACGTGCTGTTGCAGGTGCTTGACGATGGTGTGCTGACCGATGGTCAGGGCCGGACGGTGGACTTCAAACAGACGTTGATCGTGCTGACGTCGAATCTTGGGTCGCAGGCGCTAAGCCAACTGCCGGAAGGCTCTGACTCGGGTCAGGCCAAGCGCGACGTGATGGACGCGGTGCGGGCACATTTCCGCCCCGAGTTCCTGAACCGTCTGGACGAGACCGTGATCTTCGACCGCCTCAAGCGCGAGGATATGAACGGGATCGTGGACATCCAGATGGCGCGTCTGCTCAAGCGGCTTGCCGCGCGCAAGATCGACCTGCAACTGGACGATGCCGCGCGCAAATGGCTGGCGGAAGAGGGGTACGACCCGGTCTTCGGGGCGCGTCCGCTCAAGCGGGTGATCCAGCGCGCTTTGCAGGACCCGTTGGCGGAAATGCTGCTGGCGGGGGACATCGCGGATGGCGATCTGGTGCCTGTGACGGCGGGGGCAGATGGTCTGGTCATCGGGGACCGCGTTGCGGCATCGAACAGGCCGCGCCCGGATGATGCCGTGGTGCACTGAACGAACGGAAAGGCGGGGTAATTTCCCCGCCTTTTTTCATGCCACACCCCTGTTATGGGTTTGTTCATCACCCCGGAATAAGCTGTGGACAGAGGTTAATGATCGTTTGCCAGACACAAGATGTTGGCTTACACATGAAAGCCAACACCATTGGAGGCATGGATGACAGCGGCGGACGATCTGCGGGGGTTCTTGGGCGACGACCGCTTTGGCTGTGTCATGGCGGATCCGCCGTGGCGGTTTCAGAACCGCACCGGCAAGGTCGCGCCCGAGCATAAGCGCCTGGCGCGCTATCCCACGATGGAACTGGACGAAATCTGCGCACTGCCCGTGGCCGAGCATCTGGCAGACCGCGCGCATTGCTACCTGTGGGTGCCGAATGCGCTGTTGCCCGAAGGGCTTCAGGTGCTGAACGCGTGGGGCTTTGAATACAAGTCGAACATCATCTGGGAAAAGGTCCGCAAGGATGGCGGGCCGGATGGGCGCGGGGTTGGGTTCTATTTCCGCAACGTGACCGAGATTCTGCTGTTCGGTGTGCGGGGTAAAGATGTGCGCACGCTGCCGCCGGGTCGGTCGCAGGTGAACTATATGGAGGCGGAAGAGCCTGATGGTGATGTGCTCAAGACCCGCAAGCGCGAGCATTCGCGCAAACCGGATGAGCAGTACAAGATCATCGAAAGCTGTTCCTGGGGCCCGTATCTGGAACTATTCGGGCGCGGGGTACGGGACGGTTGGACCGTCTGGGGCAATCAGGCGAGCGACGATTACAAGCCAACCTGGAAGACCTATAAACACAATTCGGGTGTTGCGGCGGAGTAAGGCGTTTCGATCAATCGAAACGCGATGATGCGTCGCCGCATCATCGCCCCGCATCGGGGTCAGTTCTGAATGATGGACGCGGGCAAGCCGATCAGCAAAAGAGGACAAGGGTTGCCCACACCCCGGTCAATCCGGTCCTTCAGCTTTTGCCAATGGGTTGTGGCGGCACCGAATTTGTCGCTGACGAAATGCTTGGCGAAGGCTTCGGCAAAAGGCGTCTGCTGGTCAATCAACCGCTGCACCGCGTCGCGCTGGCGCTTGGTGCGGTCTTTCATGCCGAAACTGTCGACCATCTCGGCCTCGTCGATGAACCCGTGTTTCTCAATGCAGCGCTGAATGATGCCGCGCATGTCGTCCTGAAGGCTGGCCCCCCGTGTGATCAGGATGCCGACCGAGATCGCGGATTGCGCGTGCAGGCGCTGAAAGTTTTCAAGATCGCGATCAAAGAACGGGTCCTTGTTGTTCCACTCGATTTCGAGTGCGACCTTGCCCAAAGTCGTGGTGCGGACATGGTCGATTTCGTGGCTGTGGGCGACGGTTTCCCGGCCATCGACGATCATCCTGAAGTCGAAGCTGTGCTTGGGCCATTGCTGGGCATAGAGTCGACGGCGCAAGCGTTGAGTTGAAGGCGCTTCGCCACCGCCCGAGCCGATGAGTTCTTCGGCTGGGATGCTCAGATCCTGCAGTGCAGCCTCCAGTTCGCCTGCGATTTCGGGGAAATCGACCGACAGGATCGCACCCGCATGGTTGCGGGTTTCGATGTCAAATCCAGCGCTGCGAAGGTGCTCGAACATGGCCGCAGAGTACGGCTTTCGGTCAATGCCTCAAGGGGCCATTTTCCGGGCGTCGGGCACGAAAAAGGGCGGCCAGAGACCGCCCTTTGTTGCACAAATGCGCGAAAGCCTCAGCTTTCCGGCAGGATCACCGTGTCGATCACGTGGATCACGCCGTTCGACGTTTCGATGTCAGCCGTGGTCACGGTTGCGTTTTCCACCATCACACCGTTATCGAGGTCGATCGTCACGGTCGAACCCTGCACGGTGGCGGCTTCCATGTCATCGGTGAGGTCTGTCGACATCACTTTGCCGGGAACCACGTGATAGGTCAGGATCGCCACGAGTTGATCCTTGTTTTCCGGCAGAAGCAGGTTCTCGACGGTGCCTTCCGGCAGAGCGGCGAAGGCTTCGTCGGTCGGAGCGAACACGGTGAACGGGCCTTCGCCCTTCAGTGTCTCAACAAGGTCGGCGGCCTGAACGGCTGCGACCAGTGTTCCGAACGTGCCTGCTTCGACAGCAGTGTCTACGATGTCCTTGGAGTGACCTCCGGCGAACGCGGTACCTGCCAGCAACGAAGCGGCGGTGGTGAGGGCGATTGTTGTCTTACGAAACATGATAGTCGTCCTTTGTGTAATGCGTTGCGATGTGTCGCGCACATCTGCTTGGCTAACGCACCAAAAGGGCGTTTGGATCTGCGGGGAAATCCGCTGATCGCTCTTGACGAAAACCTGTCGCCGCCTAGACCACAAGCCTTTGCAATTTCAATTGAATTTCTTGTGATCTGGCGTCAGGACTCTGTCATCATTCAAGCCCGATCGCTGCCTTCGCAATATCATCCAGAAGCGTTTCAATCGTCTTCATCGCACTGTCCGGGAAAGTGCGGAATCCGATCGTCGTGACGTCCGGCGTTTCCGGACGGACCATGACGAAGATGTCGTATGGGCAAAAGACGATGTTCATCGGATCGGCCTCCATGACATCGCGGGACAGCTTTGCGGAACAGAAGCTGTAGACATCCGCTTGCAGGAAAAGAGTGACATCCGATCCGACATCGCCCTTTGTGCGTTCCAGCATATCGCCGGTGTGGCTGACATGATCGATCACCAGACCTGCGTCGAGAATCGCGTTTTCGAGTCCGAAAGTCACATCTTCAAATGATTGGTCCGTGTCGTAGGTGATCATGTCGGCAGCCGAGACCGCGGATGCCGTGATTGTCAGGGCAAGTGTGGCGAGCAGGCGTTTCATGGGGTCTCCTTTTGTGGCAAGGCTTGCCGTAAGCTGAGGTCGTTGACTGCAGTGTAGCGTCTTTCCGGATATAGATGCAATGAATTGAATGTGAGGATGCCATGGGCTTTGCGATGTATGCGTTGAATTTCCTCGCGGTGGCGTTTGTGGGCGTGATCGGACTTCTGGTTCTGGTTGCGATTGCGCTTGGAATCATCGACCGGACGCAGACAAGCGACGCGATCCGACGGAATTATCCCGTGCTCGGTCGGTTTCGGGATTTGTTCTCGACGCTTGGCGAGTTTTTCCGCCAGTATTTTTTTGCGATGGATCGTGAGGAGTTGCCGTTCCACCGGGCGCAGCGCGAATGGGTCAAGCGGTCCGCCGAGGGGCATGGCAATACCGTTGCATTCGGGTCCACACGCAACACGTCGATTGTCGGAACGCCAATCTTCGTGAATGCCCCGTTTCCCCCCATCGACAACCAGTTCGCCAAGTCCGAGCCCAAGATCATCGGCCCCGGCGCGCGCATTCCGTATACCGCCACGTCCTTCTTCAATCTGTCCGGCATGAGCTATGGCGCGATTTCGAAGCCCGCCGTGCGTGCGCTGAGCAAAGGGGCAAAGCGGGCAGGCATCTGGATGAACACGGGTGAGGGAGGGCTTTCGCCCTATCACCTCGAAGGGGGTTGCGACATCGTCTTCCAGATTGGCACGGCAAAATATGGCGTGCGCGATGCCGAGGGGCGGCTGGACGAAGGCAAGCTTCGAGAGGTGGCAGCGCATGAGACCGTGCGCATGTTCGAGATCAAGCTGAGCCAAGGGGCCAAGCCCGGCAAGGGCGGTATTCTGCCCGGCGAAAAGGTGACGCCCGAGATTGCGCAGGTTCGCGGGATTCCGGTTGGCAAGGACAGTATCTCGCCCAACCGGCATGAAGAGGTGGACGATTGGGACGACCTTCTCAGTATGATTGCCCGCGTGCGCGAAATCACTGGAAAACCTACGGGCATCAAGATGTGTGTCGGCTCGGAAGAAGGTATTGCCGGACTCTTCGACGCGATTGCGGCCCGTGGCGCCGATGCGGCCCCGGACTTCATCACTTTGGACGGTGGCGAAGGCGGCACTGGTGCCGCGCCGATGCCTTTGATCGATCTTGTCGGCATGAGCATCCGAGAGGCGCTGCCGATGGTTGCCAACCTGCGCAATGCGCGTGGGTTGCGGGACCGCATTCCACTGGTGGCCAGCGGCAAGCTGGTAAACCCCGGTGACGTGGCCTGGGCGCTGGCGACGGGTGCGGATTTCGTCACCTCGGCGCGCGGGTTCATGTTCGCGCTGGGATGCATCCAGGCGCTCAAGTGCAACCGCAACACCTGCCCTACCGGGATCACCACGCACAATCCCCGGTTCCAGTCCGGTTTGGTGGTCCAGGACAAGGAGTTGCGCGTCGCGGCCTATGCCAAAGAGATCATCAAAGAGGTCGAGACCATCGCCCATTCCGTCGGCGTCGCGGAACCGCGACTGATGCGCCGCAGCCATGTGCGCGTGGTACAACCCGATGGGCGCAGTATCCTGATGTCCGATCTTTGGCCTCAGCTTGATCGCGCGTGAAGACCAGGCTTTAGATGCCTGAGCTTACCTTGCAAAAAATCCGTTTAAAAACTTTGACCTAAAGCCCAGGCGCTTACTATTTTACTGGTAGAGATCAGTCATGGTTGCCGGATAGTAGGTTGCGGGCTAGGCGATCACGACTATCCTGACTTCCTGTGACGCCGGATGCATAACCACGTATCTCCGCATCATTGGCAAGGCGTCCTGACCAAATTGCCATCTCATAGTCCTCGACTTTAAAGAGTGTTGGCCCTTTCGATCTTCCTCTTCCTTCGCAGATCTCAAGGTTGACCATTACGCGGCTAACACCCTCCGTTATTCTGCCGCAGTCAACTTTAAGGAACGTCTGATTTACCGTTTTGGCTGCGCCGATTTCCGTGCAATCGGGCTTTGATTGAGCAGACAGGAACCGATTTTGGGCTCGTAGCGCCAGAATTGGCTGTTCTGAGGCCCCCAACGCC
>JAUIBL010000009.1 GCA_030428355.1 Alphaproteobacteria bacterium
AGGGCGGCAATCTGTTCCGCCTCCAACTGAGCGATAAGATCCATCGCTTCTCTCCTAAAACTGCTTGCGGTTGCTCCGCAAAGGTCTGCGCGTCCTCAGAGCTCTTGGTCTTCGTCCGGGTCCGCATCTGCGCCCGCCAGAGATCAGGTCGTCTTTGTCTTGTCACATCCGGGACGGGTGCGGTTGGGCCTTGCGCGAAGAACACACGGAATCACCACACCGGGCTGACACCCGGAACACGCGCCGTAAACCAGAAGAGCTTGGGTAAATCAAGTGTGGATCGGACCTGTGTGACATGGGCATACCGCCTGTGTCGGGACGGTCAGTCGCTTTTGTTTCGCGCCCTGTGGGCGCTCCAGAGATCCGGGCGGCGGTTGCGTGTCAATTCTTCGGATTGCGAGCGCCGCCACTTGGCGATTTCGCCGTGATGGCCGGACATCAGAACCGACGGGATCTCCATCCCGCGCCATTCGGCCGGGCGCGTGTATTGCGGATGCTCCAGCAGACCGTCGGAAAAGCTTTCCTCTTCGGTCGAAGCCTCGTTGCCCAGCACGCCCGGCAACAGTCGCACCGTGGCGTCGATCAGCGACTGAGCCGCGATCTCGCCCCCGGTCAGAACAAAATCGCCAAGGCTGACTTCGACCATGTTGTAGTGGTCGATGACACGTTGATCGAGGCCCTCGAACCGTCCGCAGATCAGCGTCATGCCCGGCCCTGTTGCCAGCGATCTGGCCATATTCTGCGTCATGGGTCGTCCGCGGGGACTGAGATAGATCAGCGGAGCCGAGGGCGCGATGCGTGTCCGCGCGTCGTCGATGGCCGCTGCCATGACATCCGGGCGCAGGACCATGCCTGCGCCACCGCCGGCCGGGGTGTCGTCGACATTGCGATGCTTGCCCTCGCCGAACTGGCGCAAAGGGACGGTTTCCAACTGCCAAAGCCCGTCCTTGAGCGCGCGTCCCGTCAGCGACAGACCCAGGATGCCGGGAAAGGCCTCGGGCAGAAGAGTGATCACCTGTGCTTTCCACACCCGGACCAGTTCCGGGGTCGGATCCATCAGCTCGCGCGGTTTCAGTGACGGCCGGATGGCCTTGCGACCATGGGATCTGTTTGGGGGTGTATTCGGATCGTCCATTCTGCAGCCTTTCGGTGACGGAACAGGCTTTAGTCGGTCACCGGCGGAAAGACCACAGGTCAGACAGAGGCCGGCACCGCCAGCGCATCGCGCATCGCCAGCATTGCGTCGGGAGCGGCAAAAAAGCCCGAAAGCGCGGCGGCTTCGGCAGGGCTTGCGCGCATCAGGCGTTCGACGAGCCATAGCTCGCGCAGTTGGTCGTCTGTCAGGTCGGAGAGATCCGTGTTGTCCCATCGGGCGATGATTTGCGACAGAACCATCGCGATCTGATCTGTGTCTGTCATGAAGCCCGGTGGCGGCGCGTTGGGTGCCAAAAGCCTGTGCATCTGCACGCGCAGGGCAATCGGGTCGGGGGCCATGAGCCTGAGCCGTGCCAGAGCCGACGCGACCAGCAGTGAGGGGTAGGTTTTGTCCGAAGCTTTGTCGATCAGCGCGGCCGGTCCGATCTGCGGAAATATGGAGACCGTTGCCGCCGCCACGCTGAGTGCACCAAAGACACCCAGAACCATGAACGCAACGGATACGGCCATTTCCTGCAGGGTGATGGCAACCACGCCCGGCGACAGGGCTGCCATGGTTAACACTATTCGACGCTTTACCCGATCCACAACACGCTGCCCCTTATGCGATCCTTGTGGAATACCTCTCGGGAATGGCGGTTTATTGCTTGAGTCCGGGCAAGCAAAGGGTGATTTCGCGACAAAATCGCGGCAGTCTAGGTATCTGCGTTTTGGGCCATGCGCCGCAGGATGCGTTTGGTCTCCTGGATGTCCTTGTCAGACAGGGTACTGCGGTTGAGGGCAAGAAAAACGTCAGGCAGCCCCATATCCGGCTGAACATTCTCCGGCGGAAGCACAGCCAGTTCTGAACGATCCAGCTCTGTCACTTCCAGAAGCGCCAGCAGCGGATCGAGAGGCCCCAGAGGCAGATCGGCCGCGTCTTCCAGAAGAAACGACGTCACCCGCGCAGGCGCGACATCAAGCGCGATTTCCTCGAGAATGTCGTCAAGGCTGCGCACGTCGTCGAATTGCCGGCTGTAGGTTGCAAAATCGTCGGTCAGCCGGGTGCTGCGCAGGTTTTGCCACCAGGTGCTGCGCAGCCACGCATCGCGGGTGCGGGTGGAGAAATAGAACGTCAGATCGGTCTCCGGGCCGAACCGCCTCAATGCCGTGTCCGCCAGGCATTTCATCACCAGCCCGGAGCTGTCATAACATTCCAGACCATGTCGACCCGGCATGTGACCGGACAGATCCTCGGAGGACATCACGATGGGGCGCGGATCGTCCGTGTCGAGTGTCGAGAAGAAAGTCGCGGCCGCCCGGGCGACCTGTGACAGTGTCTTTTTCCTTGGGTCGATGGAAAAGGCGCGGGCACATTCCGTCAGAGGTTCGAACGCATCCTTGAGATAGATGCGCAGATGCGGGGCCAAGCGGTCTGCGTTGGCACGCAACATCGCCTGAACGCTGGTTGTGCCCGTTTTGTGAAATCCTGCATGAATGACGATCCGTGTCGTCACGAAAACAGACCCTCGGGCGGGTCGGCCACGATACGACCCTGCGCAAGATCCACCGTCGGAACCACCGCCTTGGTGAAAGGGAGCAGGACGGTCTGCTTCTGTCCGGGCGCGCGCAGTTCGAGCAGGTCGTCAGCGCCGTTGTTGATCACGGCCATCACCTTGCCCAAGGGGGCACCGCCGGTATCCGTGACCTCAAGCCCGATCAGGTCGGCGTGGTAGAACTCGTCATCCGGCAGTGACGGAAGCCGGTCGCGCGGGACGAAAAGCTGGACGCCGCGCAGGGCATCCGCCTCTTCCTTGGTGGACACGCCGGACAGCCGCGCGGCCAGACCGTTCTTGATCTGGCGGGTGATCTTGACGGTAAAGCTGCGCGCCCCGTCTTCCGTGGTGAGCGGAGCGTATGTCGCAATATCCTCGGGGATAGCGGTAAAGCTTTTCAGACGCACTTCGCCCCTGACCCCAAAGGCCCCGGCAATCGCGCCGACACAGACTTTTTCACTCACGGATGTGCTCCCGGTCATATTGACCGTCTGGATAGACCAGACTGCCCGTCCGAGGCAATTGCCAGCAGGTCAGCCGCCGATGCTGAACACGCGCGTCACGCCAAAGCGGACGCCCCATTGTTCGTCAGAGCCTTGCTTGACGATAGGGCTGTCGGCGGCGTCATCAGTGAATTTTTCATAGGTGACGGCCCCTTCAAGGCCCCAGACATCGTTGATCTGGTAGCGCGCGCCGAATTCGACACCGGCCGAAACCATACCGCCATCCGGATCATAGGCGGACAAGGCTGCGCTGGATTCAGCCGGGGTGATGCCGAAATAGGTGTCGCTGTAGGCGTCATCGCCGAAGAACAGGCGCGGCCCCATCGACAGGCGCAAACGGTCCGTCGGGCGCAGGATCACGTCCGCGCCGACCTCGCCGACCCACCCTTCGTGGCCACCAAATCCGCGGCGCACTTCGCCGAAGGCGGCAAAATGCTCGGTGCCATAGCGCATGGACACACCCAGTTCGAGCGCAGCGTCGATGTCGTCGAGACCGGCCAATTCGCTGAAATCATCGGTCTTGCGCTCTTCGATGAAGCGGAACGAGCCGCCAAAGGTCAGACCCATACTGTCGGCCCAGGGATCGGGATTGCCGAATGTGCGGCCACTGCGGAGGGCGAGGTAGTTGAAGCTGAAGCCAAGATCGGGGCCGATGGCATTGTCGTCCGAGCCGAAATACTCGGGCGTGCTTGCCACACCGCCGCGCAACGTGAACATCAGTTGCGGTGCCGCCGGTGCCGGTGTCATCACGTCCGGCTGTGCAGTGGCCTGCACAGGCCCCGCAGCGTAGGCTGGCAGGGCAAGCACAAGAGCAAAGCTGGATACGGTGGCAAGACGTGCGCGCATGGCGAGAGGCTCCTCATGGGGTGCGTATGGGTTGTCACTCACATGGCGCAGCAAGGACGGACCGTCAAGCAACGGACCGGTGATTGCGCGAAATGCACCCGGTGTGTCGCTTGGCTGTCGCGTGTGTGGATGTGTGGGAAAGATCTGCGCTGCGGCAGGAAGGGGGGCAGATGACCGGGTGGGCCGGCCATCTGCGAAGGCAGTCCGCGATTATTCCGCGGTTGCCTCTTCTGCGGCCGGTGCGGCGTCGGCTTCTGCGGCTTCGGCTGCCTTGGCAGCTTTTGCGTCAGCACGTTCCTGAGCGGCTTTGCCCGGTACGGCTTTCTTCGGGTTGTTGCGGACTTTCTTTTCGACAACGCCAGCCGCTTCGAGGAAGCGTGCCACGCGGTCGGTGGCCTGTGCGCCCTGGCTCATCCAGTACTGGATGCGCTCGACGTCCATTTTCACGCGCTCTTCGCTGTCTTTCGGCAGGAGCGGGTTGTAAGTGCCCAGCTTCTCGATGAAGCGGCCGTCGCGCGGCATGCGGCTGTCGGCGGCAACGATGCGGTAGAACGGGCGCTTTTTGGAACCGCCACGGGCGAGACGAATTTTGATAGCCATTGGTATTCTCCTAAGGGTCTGTTTGAACGGACAGGGCCGTCACGATTGCTTCTGTTTGTGGTGTTGGATGACTTCCTGAATGATGAAATTCAGGAATTTCTTGGCGAACTCAGGGTCAAGGTCTGCCTGGGTCGCAAGCTCTTCGAGCCGCGCGATCTGGGTCGCTTCGCGCGCGGGGTCTGAGGGCGGGAGGTCGTGCTGTGCCTTGAGCACGCCCACGGCCTGCGTGTGCTTGAACCGCTCGGCCAGCGTGAACACGAGGATCGCGTCCAGCCGGTCGATGCTTTCACGGTGACCCTTGAGCAGTTCTGCGGCGCGGGTCACGGGATCGGTTGTCATGTCAGTCAATGGCCCAGCCTTTCGGTTTGAACAGAGGGTCCTGGTAGTGCGCGATTTCCATGTCGATGCCATGGCCCAACTGGGTGCCGCGCAGGGCGTCCGGGGCCGGGTGCCGATAGCAGACATCGTTGCCATCGACCGTCGGCGCAGCATGGTCCCTCTTCGCGCCAAGGCGTTCAGCCAGACGGATGCTGTCGAGGTTCTTGGGGTCAAGATAGCTGACGGCGGTGTCCCAGCCTTTCTCGTCGTAGAAATACCGGCGCACGCGATGGGTCGCTTCCAGTGCAAAGCCCTTGCCCGCGCGGTCCGGCCAGATGATCCACGCGATTTCGCGCTCGGGCCATTTCGCCGGGAACCAGCCACCGGCCATGCCGACGGTTTCGTCGGTCTCCTTGAGGTGCACCATCCACATGCCGAAGCCCCGGATTTCCCAATGGCCGATCTCGGCGGCATAGAGCATCCACGCTTCGTAGCTGTTGAGCGGGCCGCCCATGAAGCGGGACCGGTACGAGGCGAAGGTGGCCTTGAAATCGGGATAGTCCTCGGCCTTGGGGCTGCGCAGGACAAGCCGTTTGGTTTCCAGAATGGGGATGTCGCGATGGCCCATCAGAGCACCTCCGTCAGGCTGTAGCGATAGACCAGCGTGATCTCGCCCTCTTCGACGATCTCGCCATCGGCTTCCGCGCCCAACCGTTCGGCAAGGGCAATGGAGCGGGTGTTCGCCGGGTCGATATAGCTGACCAGCGTCGTCCATTTCAGAACATCCGTCGCAAAGTCGAGAACGCAGCGACCTGCCTCGTAAGCGATGCTTTGACCTTCGGCTTTGGCATCGAGCAGGAAGCCAAGTTCCGGCTCAAGGTCACCAGGTTCGAATCCGATCAGGACAAAGCCCAGCACGTCACCGGTTTGTGCGTCCTCGAGCGTCCAACCGCCATGCCCGTGCAGCATCCAGCCCGAAGAAAGCTGTACAAACTCGCGCCATGCATCGGCACGGGTCATCGGACCACCGATGCCAAGGCCACGTTCGGTGCAGGCGATGTCTGCAAGGCAGTCGAAGTCACTGACGCGCGGGGCACGCAGAACAAGACGGTCCGTCCGCAGGACAGGCACCTGTTCGGAAAGCTGCGCGGCGATGGACGCAGCTACCCCGGTTGATGCAGTTTCGCAGCCCATGCGCATCATGCCGCCGCCTCCATTCTCGGGTGGCGGTAGACAGTCGCCACCTTGTCGCGGAGCGTGATGTCCGGCTCGCGTACCGCGCCCATGCGCAGCGCCAAAGCCTGCGAGCGGGCGTTGTCCGGTGCGATGAAACTGGGCAGGTGGGTCAGCCCCAGATGTGTCGCGGCGGCCTGACGCGCGGCCATGGCGGCCTCATAGGCGATGCCTTTGCCTTCGTGTTCGGCGGTCACAGCATAGCCCAGTTCGGGCTCCGGCCAATCCATCGGGTGGAAGATACCGGCAAAGCCGATGAAGGTATCATCGCCCTTGAGCGTGATGTGCCATTGTCCATGGCCCCGCAGATGCCACTGTCCAAGACCGATCATCAGCATGCGACCCACATCAAGCGGCTCCGCCGGGCCACCATTGTAGCGGCTCCGGGGGTCTTGGAAGTAGGCGCAGAGCGGCTCGAAATCCTGCATGCCGGGGGCGCGCAGGATCAGGCGTTCTGTCTCGATCACGGGAATCTCGAAACTCATGCCAGCGCCTCCGGTCCCGGATGGCGGTAGAGCATGTCTTCACCCATGTTGGGGTTGTCATAGGTCCGCTCGTAGACCGCGCCCATGCGTTCGGCCAGACGGATGGACCGCGTGTTGCCCGGAACGATGTTCGAGGTCAGCGTCGTGAAGCCGAGGTTGTCGTATGCCCATTGCCGGGCACGGCAGGCGGCCTCGTAGGCGATGCCCTTGCCTTCGAAGCCATCGAAGACGACCCAGCCGACTTCGGGTTCCGGCCAACCCTCGGGGTTCCAGATGCCACTGATGCCCGCAGGTTTGCCGGTCGCCTTGTCCTCGATGATGAAATAGCCGTAGCCGTGCCAGTGCCAGTGGCCCACATTGAGCGTGAACCAGCGCCACGAGTCGGAGCGGTTCGTGTAGCCGCCGAAGCCTTCAGCGCGGGTCTCGTCCATCAAAAACGCGATCATCGCTTCCGCGTCGGCCTTTTCAGGGCCGCGCAGGATCAGGCGATCGGTTTCAAGGACGGGCGCGTTGGTGAGGCTCATGCGTAGGCCTCCGGGCTGCCGTCGACGTCCGGTCTGTGGCGGTAGACGACGGTTTCCTCGGGTGTCTCGCCGTCGGGCAAGGCTGCATCAGGGTCGTGGACGGCTCCAAGCCGTTCCGCAAGTGCGATCGACCGTGTGTTCGCCGGGTCGATATAGGACACCAGGGTTTCGAAACCTTGGTCCCACGCCCAAAGCATGGCACCCATCGCGGCTTCGAACGCGTAGCCTTTGCCTTCGGCGTGTTCGAGCAGCGTCCAACCCAGTTCGACCTCGGGGAAATGCGGCGGTTTCAGCAAACCGACCTGACCGAGGAATTCACCCTCGGTTGTCTCGATTCCCCACGCGCCGTGGCCCATCAGGTCCCACATGGCGATCTCGGATGCCATCCAGCGCCAAGCCTGCTTGCGCGGGATCGGTCCGCCCATATGCACGGCACGCTCGGTCTCGAACAGATCACAGAGCTGTTCAAGGTCGGCCAGCGTGTGACCGCGCAGGCACAGACGCGCCGTGGTTATGATCGGAGCAGCCGTCACTTACTTCTTCTTGCCGAACCCGCTCAAGCCCGGTGGCAGGCCCATGCCACCACCCAGACCGGGCAGGCCGCCCTTGCCGCCAAGTGCCTTGGCCGCCTGTTCCAGTGCTTTGGGGTCCATCTGGCCCATCATCTCTTCGGGGCTGGCGCCGCCTTTGCCGAACATGCCCTTCATGGCCTGTTTCAGCATGCCGCCTTTGCCCATCTTGCCCATCTTCTTCATCATGTCGGACATCTGGCGCTGCATCTTGAGCAGCTTGTTCAGGTCCGACACGTCCATTCCGGCCCCCGCCGCGATACGCTTCTTGCGGCTGGCTTGCAGGATCTGCGGATTGGCGCGTTCTTTCTTGGTCATCGAATTGATCAGCGCGATCTGCTGGCGCAGCATCCGGTCGTCGATGCCCGCGCCATCCATCTGCTTCTGCATCTTGGCGGCGCCGGGCATCATGGCCAGCATGCCTTCCATGCCGCCCATCTTCATCATCTGTTCCAGCTGCATCTTGAGGTCGTTCATGTTGAACTGACCCTTCTGAAAGCGCTTCATCATGCGCTCGGCCTGTTCGACCTCGAGCGTCTGCTGCGCCTTCTCGACCAAGGCGACGATGTCGCCCATGCCAAGGATGCGTCCTGCGATCCGGTCCGGCTCGAAGGTTTCGAGCGCATCCATCTTTTCGCCAAGACCGACAAAGCGGATCGGCTTGCCGGTCACCGCGCGCATCGACAGGGCCGCACCGCCGCGCCCGTCGCCGTCCATCCGGGTCAGGACCACACCGGTGATGCCGATGCGCTCGTCAAAGTTCTGTGCCGTATGTACCGCGTCCTGACCGGTCAGGCCATCGACCACCAGCAGCGTCTCGCGCGGGTTGGCGACATCGCGCACCGCTTCGACTTGGGCCATCAGCTCTTCGTCGATGGACAGACGACCCGCGGTGTCGAGCATGTAGACGTCATAACCACCAAGGCTCGCCTGTGTCTTGGCGCGCTTGGCGATGGCCACCGGGTCTTCGCCCTTGACGATCGGTAGCGTGTCGACACCGATCTGGTTGCCGAGGATCTGCAACTGCTCCATCGCCGCCGGGCGGTTCACGTCGAGCGACGCCATCAGAACGCGCTTGCCCTCACGCTCTTTCAGGCGTTTGGCGATCTTGGCGGTTGTCGTGGTCTTGCCGCCCCCCTGCAGACCGACCATGAGGATCGGTGCGGGCGGGTTGTCGATCTTGAGCTTGCCGGGGTCTTCGTCGCCGCTCAGCACGTGCTTGAGTTCGTCATGGACGATCTTGACGACCTGCTGGCCGGGCGTGATCGACTTGGTGACGGCCTGTCCGGTTGCCTTGTCCTGCACGGCCTTGATGAAATCGCGGGCCACGGGCAGCGACACGTCCGCTTCGAGCAGGGCAACGCGCACCTCGCGCAGGGCGGTCTTGACGTCGTCCTCGGACAGTGCGCCCTGTTTGGTCAGCCGATCAAAGACGCTGCCGAGGCGGTCGGACAGATTTTCAAACATGGGCTTTCGCCTCCTTTGCCGCTGGTTGCTCCCCCGATGTAAGGGCCAACGGCGCATATACCAAACGTCAATCGCCCCCACGGGCGTAACACGCTGGTGGGGGGCGATCCCGGACTGTGTCCATGGGACCGGAAAGTCAGACTTCCCGGAGTTGTGTGGCGTTTAGGGCAGAATGGCGCGCAGAGTCAACCCACGCGCCAATACGGCTCAGGCGGCAAGGGCCTCAAGCGCCGCGTTTGCCTTGGCGTGCGATGCGTCTGCATCGACCATCAACTGGTCGGCAGCCACGAATTGCACATCGGTGATGCCGACAAAGCTCAGCACATGGCGCAGGTAGCCGCTGGCGAAGTCGATCTCGGACCCGACCTGCGTGCCGCCCGAGGTTATCGCCACGATGGCGCGCTTGCCGGTCAGCAGGCCTTGGGGGCCGGCTTCGGAATATTTGAAGGTGATGCCGGCGCGGGCGATCAGGTCGACCCATGTCTTCAGGGTTGCGGGAATGCCGAAATTGTAGATCGGCGCACCGATGACGATGGTATCGGCGGCCTTGAGCTCTTCGATCAGCGTGTCGGACAGGGCGAGTGTCTGGCGCTGCGCATCGCTGCGCTGGTCCTCGGGTGTCCAGTTGGCGTTCAGCCAATCGGCGTCGATCGCGGGCAGAGGCACGGCCAGATCGCGGTTGATCACGCTGTCGGGCGCAAGACGATCCAGAATGCGTTGTGTCAGGGCACGGCTCTCGGAACCGGTATGGCGGGCGGATGCGTCGACGCGCAGAACGGTTTTTGTCATGGAACTCTCCAGTCACGAAGTTGTTTGTCTGTGCGGAACACTTAGGTATTGCCTCAGCGCACGAAATAGGAAGATATGCGCATCAAATGTGAGTTTTTGCACAAAGGTGACTCATGGAACATTGGGACGAGGTGCGCACTGCGTATCAGGTGGCACGGCAGGGCACGGTCAGCGGTGCGGCCGAGGTCTTGGGCGTGCACCACGCCACTGTCATCCGGCACATCGACGCGCTGGAAGCGCGGTTGGGCGTCAAGCTTTTCCAACGGCATGCGCGGGGCTACACGCCGACCGAGTCCGGCGAGGACCTTGCCCGTGTCGCACAGACGACCGAGGACCAGTTGCAGCAGCTTGTGGGCCGCATCCGGGGGCGCGGATCCGACGTCAGCGGGGAACTGATGGTCACGTCCATCGTGGAGTTGTCCAATTTCCTTGTCCCTGTCCTTTCGGATTTCAAGGACTCCTACCCGGACGTCGTCGTGCGCTACCTGACCGATGCGCGGGTGTTCCGGCTTGAATATGGCGAAGCGCATGTCGCGATCCGCGCGGGGTCGGTGCCCGATGAGCCGGACAATGTGGTCCAACCGCTGACCAAGCTGAAGATCGGCCTTTATGCGTCCAAAAGCTATGTCGAAAAACGCGGCTTGCCCCAGACCGAAAATGATCTGGCAGACCATCTTTTTGTCGGTAATGACAATCCCGACGGCCGCGCCCCGTTCCAGAAATGGCTGCGATCAAAAGTGCCTTATGATCGCGTGGTTTTCCGTGCGACCGACACCTACAGCATGATCACGGCTGTCCGCAGCGGTGCGGGCATCGGCTTCATGCCTGTGGCGCAGGGGGCAGAGGATCCCGATCTGGTCGAGGTGATGCCGCCGAAAGAGGAATGGGCCGCGCCGCTTTGGCTTGTGACCCATGTGGACCTGCATCGCACGGCCAAGGTTCAGGCGCTCCTGGCGCATCTGAAGGAGGCGGTCAAACAGCTTGACGCGTCCGTTCCCTGAGATGACCGAAGCCCATCGCGGTCATCTGGCAATGCTTGCCTTTTCGGCTTTGGTGGCGGGATCGTTCTCGCTCGGGTCGATGGCGGCACCATTTATCGCGCCCGAAGCGTTGAATGCGGTCCGGTTCGTTGTCGCCTCGGCGATCCTTGCAATTCTGGTGTTTGCGACAGGAGGCATCGACCGGTCGGCCTTGAGCGCGCCCTGGCGGTATCCCCTACTTGCGCTTTTCCTCGTCGCCTATTTCGTGCTGATGTTCGAAGGGCTGAAGACCGGGGCACCGGTGTCGATGGCGGCGGTGTTCACGCTGACACCCCTCATGGCGGCGGGGTTCGGGTGGCTCTTTCTGCGCCAGATCATGACGGGTCGCATGGCCATCGCCTTGACCGTGGGCGGCCTCGGTGCGCTTTGGGTGATCTTTCGGGCAGATCTCTCGGCACTCCTGGCCTTTGGTGTCGGTCGCGGTGAGATGGTCTATTTTCTCGGCTGTGTGGCACATGCCGCCTATGCACCCTTGGTGCCCAAGCTGAACCGAGGAGAACGGCCCGCCGTGTTCACGCTTGGTGTGCTTGTCGCCGGGACGGTATTGCTTTTGATCTTCGGGTATCCGTCACTCGTGGCAACGCCATGGTCCAGCCTGCCCCCGGTGGTCTGGGTGACCATCGCCTACACATCGGTTTTTGCCAGTGCTCTGACCTTTCTTCTGTTGCAATACGCAAGCCTGCGCCTGCCCTCGGCCAAGGTCATGGCCTACACCTATCTGACGCCGAGTTGGGTGATCCTGTGGGAAATGGCCCTCGGGCGTCCTTTGCCGCCGGTTCTGGTTCTTGTAGGGATCGGAATGACGATGGCGGCTCTTGCGCTGTTGCTGAAGGATGACAGTCAGGTGCGAGGACGGGTGGCGTCAGAAGGGTAGACGTTCCAGCGCAAACCCTTCTGCCTGCAAAAGCGCCAGCACCCCGTCGCGCCCGGGAAGATGCGCGGCTCCGAAGGCTGCAACGACGATGTCATGTCGGTCTGCCGCGTCCAGCAGCACGGGAATCCAGGCGCGATTGCGGTCGATCAGGAGCTCTTTCTCCATCGTGGCAAAGATCTCGGCGGCAGTGTCCGACGGGATCGGACTGTACCGCTCGGCCAGGATCGCGGACACGGCCCAGCCTTCGGCAGGGGCTTCGCCAAAATAGCTGGCCAGCAATGTGGCAAAGAGGTCTTCGTTGATGGCGGGATCGACAAGCGCGGACAGCATCATGTCGATCTGGACGTCGCGCGGCTGATCGGCGAAGGCCGAGAATATCGTCTGCACGTCTTCCAGCGCCGCGCGGGGTATCCCCTGTTTTTCGGCAATACCCTCGATGCGCGCATCCAGACCGCCTGCGGACAGGTCTATGGCGGTGGCGCATGGCGGCACTGCAAGGATCACCGAGACATACCAGGGCTGAAATCGCGCTGCCATGAAGGGCGGCAGCCCGCGTGCGTTCAGGGCCTCCGACATCTGGTCCCACTGGCTTTCGCTCAGCAGCTCCGGCAGGGTCGCATCCGGCATCAACAGAAGGCTGGGATCCGTTGTCAAACGATCCTGCAAGGCCTTTTCTTCCTCGCTGGTCATTTCCAGCAAAAGCAGATCGGCGCGTTCGATCACGCCCTGCAAGCGGGCCAACGGGGCGTCGAGGCGGGGGTCGGCAAGATGCATCGTGCCGATCAGGTGCAGCGTCGCGTCACCTTTTGTGGCTTTCCAGTGATTGCCGTTGGCGAAAGGCATATCGTCAAGCGCCGCTTGCAGCCGCGCCTGTTCCTCGGGGCCGAGGGTCGGGCGCAGATCGTTGCCGGCACAGGCGGCAAGCGCGGGGTGCGTCACCAGCAGACACAGCAGCAAAGAGACAAGACGCACGATCATCCCGGTTCCTTTCTTCGATTTCTCCCCGAAAGCTAGAAGGTGATCTTGTCAGCAGCAAGGCTGTCGCGCATTGATGCAGCATGAAGCGTGAAGCCGATCTTTACCATCCGGTAAAATCTTTCCTCGAGGCGCAGGGCTATGTCGTCAAGGGCGAAGTCGGTGCGGTTGATCTGGTTGCCGTGCGGGGTGATGAAGATCCGATCGTGGTCGAATTGAAACTGCGGCTCACGCTCACTCTCTATCATCAAGCCGTAACGCGGTTGCGCATGACCGATCTTGTGTACATCGCGGTCCCAAAACCCGCAGGACGCACCGCGCGGCGGGCCTTGCGGGAAAATCGCATCATGTGTCGACGGTTGGGGCTTGGGTTTCTCACGGTGCGCACGGACGGGGTGGTGGAGGCGCAGTGCGACCCTGGGCCCTATGCTCCGCGCCGGAATATGGCAAAGCGGGAAAAACTCCTGCGTGACTTCCACCGGCTTGAAGGTGATCCGAATTCGGGAGGCGCAACCCGGCACGGCATTGTCACGGCGTACCGACAGGACGCGCTGCGCTGTGCTCTGTATCTGGCGGAATCCGGGGCCGAAAAAGGTGCGCTTGTGGCCAAGGCAACCGGCGTTGTCAACGCGACGCGCCTGATGCGCGACAATCACTACGGCTGGTTCCGCAGGGTCGAAGCCGGTGTCTACGCCCTGACGCCCGAGGGGCGTCAGGGCTTGGCGGATTGGGGCGATCTGTTGCCCTGACGTCTACTCGATGACCAGCGGGGCCTCTGCGATTGCGAACTGATCGCGCTGCAGGAAATAGCGCACCACGTAATTGCCCGGTTCATCCGGCAGCTTAAGGGACACAGGGTTGCCGTTTTCCGTATAGGCGTAGCTTTGCCATTGTGACCCGCCCGTGGCGTCGACCTTGCCGATGCCGATATAGTCGCGCGGATTGTCCGGCCCGACCCAGCCGATTTCGACGGTCGCACCCGCCGCTGCCGTTGGCGGAACGACCAGACGGGCTTCTGACTGGCGCACCGTCATCGGTACTTCCGCAATCGCGGCCTGGTCCTTGGCGAGGAAATAGGTCACCAGATAGTCGCCCGGTTCTGCGGGGACGGTGATCCGCGCAGGGTTGCCATCACGGGTGTAGGCATAGGATTTCCACCGATTGCCGCCCGTGGCGTCGGCCTTGCCGATACCGATGTAATCGCCTTCGTTGTTCGGACCGGTCCACGGGACCTCGATTGTGGCCCCGCCAAACGTCTCTGCGGGTGGCTGCATGGCGACCTGTGGCGTCACAAGCGAGATGGGGATCTGTGCAAGCGGCGTGTTATCTTCGTCAAGGAAGTAGGTGATGGTGTACTCACCAGCCTCGCCAGGCACGCGCAGGCGCGCAGGGTTGCCATCGCGCGTGTAGACAAAGGATTTCCATGCGTTGCCGCCCGAGGCCCCGACCGGGCCAATCCCGATGAAGTCACCGTCGGTGTCGGGGCCGGTCCAAGCCACCTCGACCGTGGACCCGGTTTCGGCCTGCGCAGGGGCGTTGAGTGTCACCTCGACAGGTGTGAGCGTGATCGGCACCTGAACAAGTGGCGTTCGGTCCTGATGGACGAAATAGGTGATCAGGTACTCACCGGTCTCTCCGGGCATCTGCAGCGACAGCGGGTTGCCTTCGCGGGTGTAGGTGAAGTTCTCCCAGCTTGCGCCGCCTGACGCGCCGACCTTGCCGATGCCGATGTAATCGTCCGTATAGTCGGGTCCCTCCCATCCGATCTCGACAACGCTGCCGACCGCAGCTTCGGCCGGTGCGATGATGCGCGCAGTCAGGGCTGTCGCGGAGAATGGGATCGACACCAACGGCGTGCGGTCCTGATGAATGAAATACGTGATCAGGTACTCACCGGCATCCGGCGGGACCTGCAGCGTCAGCGACGACCCATCACGCGTATAGGTGAAGTTCTCCCAGCTTGCGCTGCTGGTCGCGCCGACTTTGCCGATGCCGATATAATCGTCCTTGTAGTCCGGGCCGGTCCATTCGACGGTGATCGTCGATCCTGCCGGGGCGCTGGACGGGGCGGACAGGGTCGCCTCGGCCGGGGTCACCATGATGTCGACGCTGCCGATGCTCTCGCGACCGTCGCGCAGGAAGTAGCGGATCACGTGGGGGCCGGGGTCTGGCGGTACCAGAAGAGTGACCGGGTTGCCGTCCGCCGTCGGTGTCCAGTTGCGCCACATCGCACCGCCTGTCACGCCTTCTGCCCCGATGCCGATGTAATCATCTGACCCGTTCGGTCCGTCCCAGCCGACTTCGATGGTGCTGCCCGCAACGGCCGTGGCCGGAGCGACAAGGCGGGCGGTTATTTGCGGTTCGGGGAACGCGATCTCGACCGATGCTGCATCTCCGATGGCGATGAACTGGCGGCTGAGTGCGGTTTCAAGCGCGGCGCTGTAAGCCGTCGCTGTGTACGATCCTTCCGGCAGGTCGGTCGTCAACGGATTTCCGCCCGCATCTGACAGGACCGTGCCAGCGTCTGACGTGATGTCCCAGATGACCGGACCCGTGACAAGGGTGTCCGTGCCTTCGATCACGGCGCTCAGGCTGGTTGGAACCACAACCGGCTCGGGGTCCGGTTCCGGCGCTGCGGCCACCTGTGTCAGGGCGGCGGTCAACTGGTCAGCGGTTTCGGCTGTCAGGAACTGGCCGCCGGTTTCGTCCGCAATACACTGCATCTGGGCCAGCGCTTCGGGGTCAGAGCCAACGTCGAAGCCGATCACATGGGCGGTAAAGTCAATGCCGGCCTCTTCAAGCAGACGGGCGGCTGCGCAGGGATCGGGGTTGCAGGTTTCCACCCCGTCGCTGACAAGAATAACGGTGGCCTTTTCCTCGGTGTAGCGCAGCGCCTCGGCGGCTGCGATGACCGCGTCGGTCATGGGTGTCTTGCCCAGTGGCTTGATGGCATTGACCGCTGTCGTGATCTGCGCCGCAGTTCCGGGCGCAGGTGCGACAACCGTTTCGATGTCGGTACACTCTCCGCGTTCCCGGTGGCCGTAGACCGTCAGCCCAAGCCCTTGTTCCGGCGGGAAGTCCGACAGCAGAGTGCCAACGACCTGTTGTGCGATGGTGATCTTGGCGACGCCGTCGACCTGGCCCCACATGGACCCTGACCCATCCATCACAAGCACTGTGTTGGGCTGATCCTGCGCATGGGCAAAAGTCGCAAAACCGGTCAGGAAAAGTACGCTCAAGCGTCGCATCGACGATACCTCAAATCTGTCAGTCCAATAGGCGCAGAGAACCATGTTCCGGGGGGCCTGCCCAGTGGCTCAAAGCAGGATCGGGGAAAAATTTTGCTTGGCAAAGACAACTGTTCTGCATAATTTTTGCGCATATGTTCTCAAATTAGGCAGAACTGCCGTCCCGTCGGTCTGGAACAGGCAGCTTTGCGCGCTTTGCATTCCGTTTGCGCATAACGTGACGCAGATTGACGCCGACGCAATGGGGATACTCACATGATCAAGAAAACCCTCGCGGCCGTGGCCGCAACACTGAACCTGACCGGGGCAGCTTTTGCGCAAACCGATGTACCGTTTGCGCTTGATTGGAAATTCGAAGGGCCCGCAGCGCCCTATTTCGTGGCGATCGACAAAGGGCATTTCGAAGCCGCCGACCTTTCGGTCGAAATCACGGCCGGGCAGGGGTCTCTGGACGCGATCCCGAAAGTGGCGACCGGCGCGTTTCCCGTTGGATTTGCCGACATCAACTCTCTGATCAAGTTCCTTGACCAGAACCCGGGTGCTCCGGTGACGGCCGTGATGATGGTATATGATAAACCGCCATTTGCCATCATCGGGCGCAAGTCGCTGGGGGTCGAAACGCCCAAGGACCTCGAAGGCAAAGTCCTGGGTGCCCCGCCCCCGGATGGTGCATGGGCGCAATTTCCGGCTTTTGCGATTGCCAATGACCTGAATGTCGATGCGATCACCGTCGAACCGGTTGGCTTCCCGACACGCGAACCGATGCTGGCCGAAGGCAATGTCGCTGCCGTGACGGGATTTTCGTTCTCGTCCTACCTGAACCTTGTGCGCCTTGGCGTTCCGGAAGACGACATTTCCACGATCCTGATGGCCGACTACGGTGTTGAGCTTTATGGGAACGCCATCATTGCCAACACGGATTACGCGGCTGCCAATCCCGAAATCATCACTGGGTTTCTGGGTGCCATTGCTGCAGGCTGGAAAGATGCGATTGCCGATCCGGATGCGGCGATTGCCAGCCTGATCGAGCGTAACCCGGCTGCAGATGCTGATCTCGAAAAGCGGCGTCTGCAGTTGTCGATCGATGCCAACGTGGCCACAGACTATGCGTTGGCGAATGGCATGGGCGGCATCGATGCTGATCGGATGGCCAAAGCGATCGAACAGATCGGACAGACCTACGAGTTCCAGAACGAACCGGATGCAAGCCTGTACTTCACCGACGCCTACCTGCCCGATGCAAGTCTGCGGATGTTGAAGTAAACGAAAACGGGACCGGCCTGACCTTTCAGGGCCGGTCCAGACCATCGGATGGTGCGCGTGTCGGACAATCTCATCGAAATCAAGGGCGTGCGGCACGCCTACCAAACCAAGGCAGGGCCGCTGCCCGTCCTTGACGGTCTCGAGCTTTCGGTCCCCGAAGGCGGTTTTGCGGCGGTCGTGGGGCCGTCGGGATGCGGCAAGTCCACACTGACCCGTCTGATCGCGGGGCTGATGAAGCCCGATCACGGCGAAGTCTGGTTGCATGGTGAATTGGTCAAGGGTCCGAAGTCGACCGTGGGCATGGCGTTTCAGAACCCCGTTCTGCTGGAATGGCGCACCATTTTGCAAAACGTGATGCTGCCTCTCGAGATCGTGCCGACCAAGATGTCGAAGCGCGAACAGGAGGACCGGGCGCGCAAACTTCTGGCGCTGGTCGGTCTTGAGGGATTTGAAGACAAACGCCCCAGCGAGCTTTCGGGCGGGATGCGCCAACGCGCCTCGCTGTGCCGGTCGATCGTTCACAAACCCGAGGTGTTGATCCTTGATGAACCTTTCGGTGCGCTGGATGCGTTCACGCGCGAGGACCTTTGGCAGACGATGCACAAGGTCAAGGCGGAGGAGCCTTTCACGGGCGTTCTGATCACACATGATCTGCGGGAGTCGATCTTCCTTGCCGATCAGGTGGTCGTTCTGTCCGGGCGTCCGGCCAAGACGCAATATGTCATGGATGTGCATCTTACAGGCGACCGCGACATCGAACATCTCTACACGCCCGAGTCGGCCGACGCGCTGAACATCCTGCGGCATCAGATCCAGATTGCGCAGGGCCGCACCGACGAGGAAGGGGCACGCCGATGACATTGCGCACGATTCTGGTTCCCGTCACGGCCATTGTGGTGTTCTGTCTGCTTTGGGAGTTGCTGGTCTGGGCCAATGGCTGGCCGAATTACGTGATGGCGTCGCCGTCCGATCTCCCGCCGGCATATGCGCGGTACTCGGAGTTGTTCATCGTCATGGGCTGGCAGACACTCTGGCGCACGGTGGTCGGGCTGATCCTTGCCATCGTCTTTGGCGTTCTGCTTGGCATGATCATGGGGTTCTCGCGGCTGATGCGGGATGCGCTTTATCCGCTTCTGGTCGGGTTCAATGCGATCCCGAAAGCGACCCTTGTTCCGATCATTGCGTTGCTCTTCGTGGGTCAGCACAATTTCAACACGGTGATGATCGCCTTCCTGATCTCGTTCTTTCCGATCGCGGTGTCCGTATCCATCGGTCTGAGCACGCTCGAACCGGAATACCGCGACATTCTGCGGTCGCTTGGGGCGTCGAAAACGACGATTTTCTGGAAGATTGCCTTGCCCAAGACCCTTCCCGAGTTTTTCGGAGCTTTGAAGGTTGCCGTCACCCTGGCGTTCATCGGCACGAACCTGATGGAAATCGTGTCGCCGCACGGGCGCGGCCTCGGGGCGCTCTTCGATTCCGGCAAGACCAATTCCGATTACCCGCTGATGTTCGCCGTCCTGATCGCCTTGGCGTTGATGGGGATCGTTCTCTATTACGTGGTTGTCTTTCTGGAAAAGGTCTTTGCCGGATGGGCCGAGCGGTCTCCGAGTTATTGATCACGCTGCCTTTGCGGCGCATCGGAATTTGCGAAAAAATCTCACACAAGCGTGTTGACTCGTTTTGCGCCAATCCCTAGCTATGCCGCGTTAGCACTCGACGACAGTGAGTGACAACAGTCCTTCGGGGAGCGAGGGACTTTTGGTGAAAACCTTTGAGCAAGGAGACTCGAAGATGGCATTCAAACCGCTTCATGACCGCGTGCTGGTCCGTCGCGTTGAAAGCGACGAAAAAACTGCTGGTGGCCTGATCATTCCCGATAGCGCCAAAGAAAAGCCGGCAGAAGGCGTGGTTGTTGCGTGTGGCGAAGGCGCGCGCAAAGACAGTGGCGAGCTGATCGAGATGGCCGTTTCGGCCGGCGACAAGGTCCTTTTCGGCAAATGGTCGGGCACGGAAGTGACGGTCAATGGCGAAGAACTCCTCATCATGAAGGAGTCGGACATCCTCGGCATCATCACGGACGACGCAGCTGCAAAAGCAGCCTGAACGCCCGTCGTGGTTCTGAACACAACACTCTGACTACATTAGTGGAGACCAAGCGATGTCTGCAAAAGACGTAAAATTCAATACAGACGCCCGTTCGCGCATGCTGAAGGGTGTCAACATCCTCGCCGACGCGGTGAAGGTGACACTCGGCCCCAAAGGCCGCAACGTCGTTCTCGACAAATCCTTCGGCGCACCGCGCATCACCAAAGACGGTGTGTCCGTGGCCAAGGAAATCGAACTGGAAGACAAGTTCGAGAACATGGGCGCACAGATGGTGAAGGAAGTTGCTTCCCGCACCAACGACGAAGCCGGTGACGGCACCACCACAGCAACCGTTCTGGCACAGGCCATCGTCAAAGAAGGCATGAAGTCGGTTGCAGCGGGCATGAACCCGATGGATCTCAAGCGCGGTATCGACCTCGCGACGTCCAAAGTCGTCGAAGCGATCAAGGCCGCAGCGCGTCCGGTGGAAGATTCCGACGAAGTTGCACAGGTCGGCACCATCTCTGCGAACGGTGAAGCCGAAATCGGCCGCCAGATCGCAGACGCGATGCAGAAAGTCGGCAACGAGGGTGTGATCACCGTCGAAGAGAACAAAGGCCTCGAAACCGAGACCGACGTCGTCGAAGGCATGCAGTTCGACCGTGGCTACCTTAGCCCGTATTTCGTGACCAACGCGGACAAGATGACTGCAGAGCTTGATGACTGCATGATCCTGCTGCACGAGAAGAAGCTTTCTTCGCTGCAGCCGATGGTTCCGCTGCTCGAGTCCGTGATCCAGTCGCAGAAGCCGCTGCTGATCATCGCGGAAGACGTCGAAGGTGAAGCGCTGGCGACTCTCGTGGTCAACAAGCTGCGCGGCGGTCTCAAGATTGCAGCTGTGAAGGCACCGGGCTTTGGTGACCGTCGCAAGGCAATGCTGCAGGACATCGCGATCCTGACCGGCGGCCAGGTCATCTCCGAAGACCTCGGCATGAAGCTCGAGAACGTGACCATCGACATGCTGGGTTCGGCCAAGAAGATCCAAATCACCAAAGACGAAACCACCATCGTCGACGGTGCTGGCGAAAAGGCCGAGATCGAGGCACGCGTTGCCCAGATCCGCACCCAGATCGAAGAAACCACGTCTGACTACGACCGCGAGAAGCTTCAGGAACGCGTTGCGAAACTGGCCGGCGGCGTTGCTGTCATCCGCGTTGGCGGCATGACCGAAGTCGAAGTGAAAGAGCGCAAGGACCGCGTTGACGATGCTCTGAACGCGACACGTGCGGCTGTTCAGGAAGGGATCGTCGTGGGTGGCGGTGTTGCTCTGGTTCAGGCCGGCAAGTCGCTTGACGGTGTGACCGGTGCAAACGCAGACCAGAACGCTGGTATCGCCATCGTGCGCAAAGCACTTGAAGCGCCGCTGCGTCAGATCGCAGAGAACGCCGGTGTCGACGGGTCTGTCGTTGCTGGCAAAGTGCGCGAAAGCTCGGATGCCAAGTTCGGCTACAACGCGCAGACCGACGAATATGGCGACATGTTCAAGTTCGGCGTCATCGACCCGGCCAAGGTTGTCCGCACCGCGCTGGAAGATGCCGCATCTGTCGCAGGTCTGCTGATCACCACCGAAGCCATGGTTGCCGACAAGCCGCAGAAAGAAAGCGCTGGCGGTGCCGGCATGCCCGACATGGGCGGCATGGGCGGCATGATGTAATCACCCGGATGTCCTGAGGGACGTCTGGCGGATCAGACCGCAAAGCAACACACAAAGGCGCCTTCCGGCGCCTTTGTTCGTTTCGGGGAATGATCGGACACGGCCGGTCATCGAAACGTGCTTTGACCTTCTTGAAGGCACGATCCTCGGGCCAAGTGCATGCTTTGAAGGGTGACCCTACAAAAAGGTGTCTGGCCACTGCCAACGCGACGCGGTAGCCAATCACATGCGTCTCCTCATCTTGGCCTTTCTTACTCTGATCGCCTTTGCGTCCAATTCGATCCTCAATCGTGTGGCGCTGGCGTCGGGCGACATCGACGCGGTGGCTTTTGGTGTGGTCCGGCTGTGTGCAGGAGCCGTGATGCTGGCCGGTCTGGTGTTGATCCGAGATCGGAGACTGAAGCTGGGCGGGCCCGGTCGCGTCGTGGGCGTTGCGTCGCTGTTCGTGTATATCTTCGGGTTCTCTCTGGCCTATGTCAGTCTTGATGCAGGGCTTGGGGCGCTCATCCTCTTTGGTCTTGTCCAGATCACGATGTTTGCGGGCGCTCTGATCGGCGGCGAACGGCCCTCGGCCCGGCGCTGGATCGGCGCGGGTGTGGCCTTTGGTGGGCTGGTCTGGTTGCTGTGGCCGGGCGATTCTGCGGCCCCCAGTCTGCTGCACGCCGGGTTGATGGCCATCGCGGGTGTGGCCTGGGGTGTCTATTCGCTCAACGGGCGCGGAACATCGGATGCGCTTGGTGCCACGGCTGCGAATTTCTGCATCTCCGCAGCCATCGCGAGCGCCGGTGCGCTTGTGGCCATCGTGTTCTTCGGAGGCATCCATTTGTCCGAGGCCACGGCCTTTGGCATCGCGATGGCCATCCTCGCCGGTGCCGTGACATCCGGTATCGGCTATTCCATGTGGTACACCGTCTTGCCCCATTTGAAGGGCAGCACCGCAGCCGTGACGCAATTGACGGTGCCTGTGATCGCGATTGCGGGTGGGGCGGTGATCCTGTCAGAACCAGTGACGTCGCGGCTGATCGTTGCGGCGTTGCTTGTGTTGGGAGGCGTTCTGCTTGCCGTCACCTCGCGCCGCTAAGGCCTTTCTAAACCCCGGTCCAGCGCGTATCTGACGACTATGTTCCGACGTCTTGCCTTGACTCTTGCCACCGTGCTGACGCTTGCCTCTGCAGGCGCGGCCAGATCGGATTGCGTTGTTCTGTTGCATGGGCTTGCCCGGACCGAAACCTCATTTGCCCTGATGCAATCCGTTCTTGAAGCCAAGGGATACACGGTCCTTGCGCCGGGCTATCCTTCGACGACCGCGCGTATCCAGACCTTGGTAGAAGAAACACTGCCCAGTGCAGTTGCAGGATGCGGCGAAGATCGTGTGCATTTCGTCACGCATTCGATGGGCGGCATCCTTTTGCGGTTCTGGCTCAAGGATCAGCGGCCTGCCAATCTTGGGCGCGTCGTCATGCTGGCCCCACCTAACCAGGGCAGCGAACTTGTCGATGAACTGGGCGGTCTCGAACTGTTCGAATGGTTGAATGGTCCCGCCGGCAAACAGCTTGGAACCGCGCCCGGTGACCTGCCGAAATCCCTGCCACCGGTTGATTTCGAACTTGGGGTGATTGCAGGCACGCGGTCGCTGAACCCGTTTTTCTCCAGCCTCATTCCGGGGGATGACGACGGCAAGGTGTCGGTCGAGTCCACCAAAGTGGCCGGGATGAAAGCACATCTTTCCATGCCGGTGACCCACACCTTCATCATGCAGGCCCCCTCGGTTATTGCGCAGGTTGATCTGTTTCTGCGAACCGGTCTGTTCGATCCCGAACTGGACTGGACCAAATCCATCAACGGCGAAGAACTGATCTGTATCTTCGGTATGTGCCCGGAGCCCGCCAATGACCGTTGATCTTACGTTCGTCGGCGCACGGGTTCTGACACCCGATGGGTGGTCCGATGTGCCGTTTTCCATGGCCGGGGGGCATGTTTGCGCTGACAGGCTTGGTCGCGTCGTGGACCTGTCCGGATACCTTGTGCTGCCGGGAATCGTCGATCCCCATGGCGACGGATTCGAAAGGCATATGGCTCCAAGGCGGGGGGCATTGCGCGAAGCCGAACACGGGGTTGTCGCCACAGCAGCCGAGCTGGCCGCAAACGGGATAACAACTGCCGTTCTGGCGCAGTTCTTTTCATGGGAAGGCGGGATGCGCGGGCCGGACTTTGCCGAGCATGTCTTCGAAAGCGTGACCTCTGTACGGGACAGCCTGTCTGTTGACCTGCGTCTTCAGTTGCGGCTGGAAACCCATCTGCTGGACGATTTCGCACGGGCCGAGGCGGCAATTGACCGGTTCGGGATCGGCTATGTGGTCTTTAACGATCACCTGCCGCATAAGCGCCTTGCCGAAGGGCGCAAGCCGCCCCGCTTGACGGGGCAGGCGCTCAAGAGTGGGCGTAGCCCTGAGACGCATCTTGCCTTGATGCAAAACCTGCACGACCGCGCGTCCGAGGTGCCCGAGGCGCTTGATCATCTGGCGGCACGGCTTCGCGCCCGCGGTGTCGTGATGGGCAGCCATGATGACAGCACCCGTGCCGATCGCGCGGAATGGGCCGCGCGCGGTGCGACGGTCAGCGAATTTCCCGAAACGTTGGAGGCGGCACAGTCCGCGCGCGATGACGGAGCGCATATCGTTCTGGGCGCACCAAATGTTGTGCGAGGTGCCAGCCATGCCGGGAATATCGCGGCCTCGGATCTGATTGGGAAGGGGCTGTGTGATGCGTTGGCGTCGGATTATCACTATCCTTCGCCCTTGCGCGCGGCATTCCGTCTGGAAGAGCTGGGCCTATGCGATCTGGCTGCGGCATGGGCGCTTGTGTCGTCCGGACCGGCGCGCCTGCTGGGTCTTTTGGACCGCGGGTCGCTGGAGACGGGCAAACGCGCTGATCTGATCGTGGTCGATCCGCAGACCCGCCGGGTTGAAGCGACATTCGTCGCAGGACGCGTGGCGTATCTGTCAGGACAGTGTGCAGAACGGGTCCTGCGCGCCTAGCCGCGTTTGATGTGGTTCACATGCCCCATCTTGCGTCCGGGCTTGACCTCGGCCTTGCCGTAGAGATGCACAGCGCAATCCGGCGTCTTTGACAGTTCCGGCACCCGATCCATGTCGTCGCCAATCAGGTTCTCCATGACCACATCCGCATATCGTTGACCGTCGCCCAAGGGCCAGCCCGTGATGGCGCGGATGTGCTGTTCGAACTGATCGACGGTACAGCCGTTCTGCGTCCAGTGCCCGGAATTGTGCACGCGCGGTGCGATCTCGTTCACGATCAGACCACCGGGTGTCACGAAGAGCTCTACGCCCATGACACCCACATAGTTGAGGGCATTGGCGATCCGTGCCGCCAAGAGCACCGCATCGGTGCGCTGGCTGGCGGACAGCCGTGCAGGAACCGTTGTCGTGCGCAGGATGCCATCACTGTGCACATTCTCGCCGGGATCAAAGGCGGCCACGGCACCGTCGATGCTGCGGGCGGCGATGACGGACACTTCATGCGAGAAATCAACAAAGCCTTCCAGAAGAGCAGGAGCCCCCTGCATATCCGCCAGCGCCTGCGCGGCGTAATCGCGTGACATGATCCGCGCCTGTCCCTTGCCATCATAGCCAAAGCGCCGCGTCTTCAGGATCGAAGGTGTGCCGATCTGGTCAAGCGCGGCGTCAAGGCTTGCCGCATCGGTGATGTCGGCAAAGGGCGCAGTCTGCAGCCCGAGATCCTGGAGAAATGTCTTTTCAGTCAGCCGGTCCTGACTGACCCGCAGCGCCTCTCGTCCCGGATGGATCGGGGCGAGGTCCTGCAACAGGTCGAGTGCCGCGGTGGGGATGTTCTCGAACTCATAGGTGATGACATCCACCGACTGACCAAAGGCGCGCAATGCGGTCTCGTCATCATAGGCGGCAGTCGTCACCTGATCCGCGACCTGCCCCGCCGGTGGGTTGGCACCGGGTTCGAAGATATGGCAGCGGAAACCAAGGCGGCTTGCCGCGACCGACAGCATCCGGCCCAATTGCCCACCGCCGATGATGCCGATGGTCGATCCGATGGGAAGCGCCTGTGTCATGCCGTTATCCGTCGTCAGAAGGGGCGTCAGGGATGGAGGCCGAAAGATCGGCGCGCCACTGATCCAGCCGGGCCGCAAGATCGGAATCCTGCAACGCAAGAATGCCCGCCGCCATCAGTCCGGCATTGGCCGCACCGGCCGCGCCGATCGCCATGGTCGCTACGGGAAAGCCACGCGGCATCTGCAGGATCGAATAGAGGCTGTCGACACCCGACAACGCGCGGGTTTGCACGGGCACACCGATCACCGGAACTCGTGTCTTGGACGCCATCATGCCAGGAAGATGCGCCGCACCTCCTGCCCCTGCGATGATGACCTGCAACCCGCGATCCACCGCCGTCTTGCCATAGTCCCAAAGCCGGTCGGGCGTGCGATGCGCCGACACGATTTTGGCCTCATAGGGCACGTCCAGCGCGTCCAGCATGTCGGCGGCTTCCTTCATCGTCGGCCAGTCCGACTGGCTTCCCATGATGATGCCGACCTTGATCGATTCTGACATGGCGCTTTGCCCCTTCAGGTTTTCAGAGCGCGCACTATAGCCAGATCGGATCGGGGGGCAACTCGGCCTGATCTCAGGCAATGATGTCAGGCAGAAGCCGATCCTCGATCATTGCGATCCTGTCCTTGAGCATCAGCTTTTTTTTCTTCAGCCGCTGCAATGTTAGTTGGTCGGCAGTGCCGGTTTCCTGCAATGCGCGAATGGCCTCGTCCAGATCGCGATGCTCGCGGCGGAATACCTCGAGTTCGACCTTCAGGACGTCGTCTGTTTTCATTGACAGATCAGTAGGAGCATTCATGATGCAGCACGGTCCTCGAAAAGTGGCTGAGATCCGGAAGATAACCCCATTCTTCGATTCCGCAAAGCCCTTGCGTCTTGCGTTTCGCGCCCCCATATTTCCAGACGAGCGGTCGCCGGAACGGGGCCGAACCAACACAGTCGCTTGCACTAAAGGACGTGTCGATGACGAAACTGACATTGGGATCCTATCCTCATCTGCTGGGGTTCGAACAGCTTGAGCGTTTGCTCGAACGCACGGCGAAGTCCGGCAACGAGGGCTATCCTCCTTTCAATATCGAACAAACCTCCGAGGGGTCGTACAGGATCACCCTTGCCGTTGCGGGATTTCGGGAACAGGATCTGTCGATAACCGTTGAGGACAGACAGCTTGTGATCCGCGGCCGGCAACAGGACGATACCGCCGACCGGGTTTTTCTGCACCGCGGGATTGCCGCGCGCCAGTTTCAACGCAGCTTTGTGCTCGCCGATGGTGTCGAAGTGGGTGAGGCGATCATGGAAAATGGGCTGTTGCACGTCGATCTGACCCTGCTCCGTCCCGAGACCGTGGTTCAGACAATCCAGATCAGAAAGGGGTAGACCATGAATACGCCGTTCGATTTCAAGGAAGCAGACCAGTCCAACCTCGTCTATGTACGCCCGGTGGCGGTTGCAGACCTGCCCGATGCGGTTCGGGGTGAACTTGGCGACAAGACCACCATTTATGCCGTACATCGCGCCGATGGAGAAAGACTGGCCCTTGTGAAGGACCGAAAACTTGCCTTCATGCTGGCCCGTCAGAACGATTTTGCACCAGTCACGGTGCATTGAGCCCGGCTAATTGACAGCCCGTAGCGTTGTCCCGACTTCGGGACATCGCAGCGGCCCTTTGGATGTTGCAAATCGAAACGGCAGGGTTTCACTTGCAACTCTCGTGCTCCCCCGGATCACATCGAAATGGAGGTGCGGCCCTGTCGATTGGCCGGTATTGCCGGAATAGCCGATCTGCTCTCCTGCGCGAACGCGGTCACCCACAGCGACAACGGCACCGCCGGGCCGAAGGTGATAGTATTGCGCCAAGGTGCGATCGGCATGCAGCATGATCACGTAGTTGCCCTGGTCCTTGTAGCTTGGGTCCGGCCCACCAGAACGTGAATCCTCTTTCACATCCACAACGAGACCATCTCGTGCGGCATGGATGGGCGTTCCCTCGGGCATGTTGAAATCCACCGCATACCGATGTGATCCCACATGAGTGAACTGCCCGTTGCAGCTTTGCCCGATGGAAAAGGATTGCCCAATGGGGAACGGCAGCCGGTAAGCATGTCGGTCATCATGACGCGCGGTGATGTCGCCACGGCTCCATGTGAACGTGTAGCGATAGGACCATTGCGCGTTTTGCTGTTGTGACAAGGTGAACAGGCGCAGGCGATCCCCCCCATTCAGCACAAAGGGTCCGGCATCGCCTTGGCTGCGGCGCAGGTTGTTCAGTTCCAGATCGACATTCAGGGTCACCGGCAACAGCGGGTATCGGTTTTCGGCATAGAACACGACCGACGTTTCGGTCTGCACCGTCTCGATACAGATTTTCCCGAACTTGGTGTCACAGGCACGGTCCGCGGAAACCACGCCGGGAAAAAGCACCGCAAGACTGAAGATCAGGTTCCTGAACATGGCACGCTCGTTTGGTCACGGTTGATAACAGAGGGCCATGCTGCACCGTAGGGTGCAAGGTGTTTTGCGCATCAGCCAGCGATCATGTTGACTGCGCATCCGGGACGAAAAAGGCCGGAACTGACCCCGGCCTTTGTTCATCATACCTTACTGACCGGCGATCAGACCCAGGCTTTCCAGCTTCAGGATCACCTGATGGGCGCAGTTGTCGACCTCGACATTCTCGGTCTCGACCCGCAGTTCCGGGTTCTCGGGCACGTCATAGGGATCTGAAATCCCCGTGAATTCCTTGATCTTACCCTCGCGCGCCAGCTTGTAGAGTCCCTTGCGGTCACGCCGTTCGCATTCCTCGATACTTGTCGCGACATGCACTTCGATAAACGCGCCGAACTGTTCGATCTCTTCCCGCACGGCACGGCGGGTCGTGGCGTAGGGCGCGATCGGAGCACAGATGGCAATGCCGCCGTTCTTGGTGATCTCGGAGGCGACATAGCCGATGCGGCGGATGTTCAGATCGCGGTGTTCCTTGCTGAACCCGAGTTCAGACGAAAGGTGCTTGCGCACGATGTCACCATCCAGAAGCGTCACCGGACGCCCGCCCATCTCCATCAGCTTGACCATAAGGGCGTTTGCGATGGTAGATTTGCCCGAACCTGAAAAGCCCGTGAAGAACACGGTAAAGCCTTGCTTTGACCGAGGCGGTTTTGTCTTGCGCAACTCGGACACAACTTCGGGGAAAGAGAACCATTCCGGTATCTCGAGCCCTTCGGACAGACGGCGGCGCAATTCGGTGCCTGATATGTCGAGGATCGTCACCTTGTCCTTGTCCGCGATCTCATCCATCGGCTCGTACTGTGCACGTTCCTGCACGTAGACCATCTGTTTGAAGTCGACCATCTCCAGACCGATCTCGTCCTGATGTTCGCGGAACAACTCCTGCGCATCATAAGGCCCGTAAAAGTCTTCACCCTTGGAGTTCTTGCCCGGACCCGCGTGATCCCGCCCGACGATGAAATGTGTGCAACCGTGGTTCTTGCGGATCAGCCCATGCCAGACCGCCTCGCGCGGGCCGGCCATGCGCATGGCGAGGTTCAGAAGGCTCATCGTGGTGGTGGATTGCGGATACTTGTCCAGCACCGCCTCGTAGCAGCGCACGCGGGTGAAGTGATCCACGTCGCCGGGTTTGGTCATGCCGACCACCGGATGGATCAGCAGGTTGGCCTGCGCCTCTTTCGCGGCGCGGAAGGTCAGTTCCTGGTGCGCGCGGTGCAGCGGGTTGCGGGTCTGGAAGGCCACGACCTTGCGCCATCCCAGCTTGCGGAAATAGGCGCGCAATTCGTTCGGCGTGTCACGGCGACCCCGGAAATCGTAATGCACAGGCTGCTGGATCCCGGTGACCGGACCACCCAGATAGACCTTGCCCGCTTTATTGTGCAGGTAGTTGACCGCCGGGTGCGCGTCGTCATCCGCCCCGAACACCTTTTCCGCCTCGCGCGCCTTGTTGGGCAGCCAGCGGTCGGTCACTGTCATCGTGCCAAGGATCACGCCTTCCTGATCCCGCAGGGCAATATCCTGCCCGATCTCGAGGCTGTCGGCAAACGCTTCGGACACATCCAGCGTGATCGGCATCGGCCAAAGCGTGCCGTCTGCCAGGCGCATGTTTTCGACAACGCAGTCGTAATCCTTTTCGCTGAGGAACCCCTTGAGCGGGTTGAAGCCCCCATTCATCAGGAGTTCCAGATCACAAATCTGACGCGGTTTCAGATCGTGGCTGACGAGGTCAGCGGCCTCCAGTTTCAGCTTCTGCGCGCTGTCATAGGAAACGAACAGTTCCGGGATCGGGGCAAGGTTCTGGGGATACATTATTCTGCTCTCAAGTCTGATTTGGGCGCTGGTTACGCCTCTGACGGGCATAAAGTCCAGCAATCCAGCCACGCGACGTCGAAAATGAGGAGATTGTGCGGAAAATGCGCCAATCGCAGCTGACGCTGTTTTGCCGGATGCAGGTCACGCGATACATCGTTCGCCATTACATTCAAAATTTTGATTTCGATCAAGGTTCGCCGATTTAGACGTATTCTAAATTGGGCATGCGCGCGACATCGGTCAAATCAAAAGGATGATTCCCACCATGCCGAAACTCAGCCACACTACCGCCCTCGCAATTTCGTTGCTGGCAGTGGCGCAAGGCGCAACTGCATCCAGCGAGCTTCGAGAACGTGCTCTGGATATGTTCTCTCCTCTGCCGTCAACGGTTCCCGCGTTGAACGACAACATCATCACGCCAGAAAAAGTCGACCTGGGCAAAGCACTGTTCTTTGATCCGCGCATGTCTGCGTCTGGCGTGTTCTCCTGCAATTCCTGCCACAACCTCGCCACTGGTGGGGACGACAACATGTCCACGTCGATCGGTCATGGCTGGCAAAAAGGTCCTCGAAATTCGCCGACGGTTCTGAACTCCGTCTTCAATGATGCGCAGTTCTGGGATGGTCGGGCCGCCGACCTTGCCGAACAGGCCAAAGGTCCGGTCCAGGCCGGGGTTGAGATGGCGAACACACCTGACAATGTCCTCGCGACGTTGAACTCGATGCCGCAATATGTGGAGTGGTTTCAGGCCTCATTCCCGGACGAAGCTGATCCGGTGACATTCGACAACTTCGCCAAGGCCATCGAAGCTTACGAGGCAACCCTGATCACCCCGTCGCCCTTTGATGCCTGGCTGAACTGGGATGACAATGCATTGACCGAAATCGAAGTTGCCGGGCTTGAGCTCTTTATCGACTCGGGCTGCGCAAGCTGCCACGGCGGGATCAACCTGGGTGGTGAAGGGTATTACCCGTTTGGTCTGGTCGAAAAACCCGGCGCGGACATTCTGCCCGAAGGCGACAAGGGTCGCTTTGCCGTGACCGAAACCGTGGATGACGAATATGTCTTCCGTGCTGCACCGCTGCGCAACATCGCGGTCACAGCGCCCTATTTCCACTCTGGAGTGGTCTGGGATCTGGAAACCGCAGTGGCCATCATGGCCGAGTCGCAGCTTGGCGCGGATCTGGGCCAGGAAGACATCACCGCGATCACGGCTTTCCTTGGCGCGCTGACCGGCCAGATGCCCGAAGTCGTCTATCCGGTTCTGCCCGCAGAAACCGTGTCGACCCCGCGTCCGACCGGTGAGGTCCGTTAAGCCATTCACCGATTGACACGATGACATGAAAGCAGGCCGGAACGCGTGTTCCGGCCTGTTCTGTTTATTCCGCTGCGGGGGCTTCCGCGCCATAGCCCAAGGGTTCGGTGACATCCTTGCCTGCATCGTCCCCGTGCTCGGCCAGGAACCGTTCAGCCTCCAACGCGGCCATGCAACCCATGCCGGCCGATGTCACGGCCTGACGGTATTTGTGGTCGGTCAGGTCACCTGCGGCAAACACGCCGGGGATGGAGGTTTCGGTGCTGTCGGGCTTTGTCACCACATAGCCGCCCATATGGGTTTCAAGCACATCCTTCACCAACTCATTGGCCGGCGCATGGCCGATGGCGATGAACACACCCTTGCAGGGGATCTCTTTGATCTCTCCGGTTTCGACATGCTTGACCCGCACACCTTCGACGCCCTTGGGCATGTCCGTGCCGAAGACCTCGTCCAACTGGTGATGCCACAGCGTTTCGATCTTGGGGTTCTTGAACAGGCGATCCTGCAGGATCTTTTCCGCCCGCAATTCGTCGCGGCGGTGGATCAGCGTGACCTTCGAGGCAAAGTTCGTCAGGAACAGGGCCTCTTCGACGGCCGTGTTGCCGCCGCCGATCACCACGATTTCCTGTCCGCGATAGAAGAACCCGTCACAGGTTGCGCACGCGGAAACCCCAAAGCCCTTGAACGCCTCTTCCGACGGCAGGCCCAGCCATTTGGCGCGGGCACCGGTTGCAAGGATCAGCGCGTCAGCCGTGTAAACCGTGCCGCTGTCGGACTGCGCCTTAAACGGACGCGTCGACAGGTCGAGCGAGGTGATCAGATCGCCGATGATCTCGGTTCCCATCGCACGGGCATGGGCTTCCATCCGCACCATCAGGTCGGGGCCCTGAACCTCGGTGTCGCCGGGCCAGTTCTCTACCTCGGTTGTGGTGGTCAACTGGCCACCCGGTTCCATGCCCTGCACCAGGATCGGCTCAAGCATCGCGCGGCTGGCATAGACACCGGCGGTGTATCCGGCAGGGCCAGAACCGATGATCAGGACTTTAGTGTGGCGTGTGTTGGACATGGCAGCCTCGCGTCGCAGAGTACGATTGTCGTTTGGCCTTGGGATATATGCGCCCCGGCATGTCTTCGCAAATCAATGACAGCCGTGCCTCGAGAAAAATTGCGAACCCGGAATGTATAGAAAGATTGTTGCGCGAAGTTGAAACAATATTGCGCGCAGGAAAGCGATGCATTAATAATGCCGAAAAAAGCAGAGGTGCATCAGAATGCCGTCACATCGCTTGGATCCAATTGATCGCAAGATACTGGCCGAGCTTCAAGCAGACGGTCGGATGACCAATGTCGAGTTGGCCCGACGCGTGGGAATCTCCGCCCCTCCATGTCTGCGGCGTGTCCGCACCCTCGAAGAACAGGGGTTCATTCGGGGCTACCATGCCGAGGTCGACCCGCGCGAGCTTGGGTTCGAAGTTCAGGTCTTTGCGATGGTCGGGCTACAAAGCCAGGCCGAAGCCGATCTGCGCGCGTTCGAGGATCGCTGCCGCAACTGGCCCCTTGTCCGCGAATGTCACATGCTCAACGGTGAGGTCGATTTCATCCTGAAATGCGTGGCGCCGGACCTCAGCACGTTTCAAAGCTTCCTGACCGGTGATCTCTTGACGTCGCCGAATGTCGGCAGCGTCAAGACATCTCTGGTCATCCGTGGTGCCAAGGATGAACCCGGTGTTCCGTTCGACGTTCTGGAAGCGCGGCTCGGCGATACCGCCTGAGTCACGCCACCCGCAGCGTTTCGATCACCTCTCGTGTCGTGCGCGGAAAGGCCAGGTCGCCGAACGACTCCAGCGTGTCGAGATGCGGGAACATCGATTGCAACATCGCGCGAACCGATGGCCCTATGTCCGATGCCGAAACGCGGCCGGGGTGATAGCTTTCCACTTCGCGACCGTTGGCCCGAACGATGCCATGACGCTGCAACGCGAAATGGTAAAGCTGGACCGGTCCGGGGGGCGTGATGCACAAGACCCGGTCGCCATCGACGTAATCCTTGGCCGGGGCGAGGACGGCATCGCAGTTCAGCAGATCGGAAAAGCGGTCCTGCCGGATGACAAGCCGGGCGGCCGGACCCAAGAGCAGATCGCTCTGATCCATTCCAAGAGCGGGCATGCGGAGCAAACAGGAGAGAGAGGTCGTGGTGCCACCGAAATCGGGCAAATAGAACGTGCTTCCGATCCAGACCACAGGCTGCGGCCCGCGATGGGTTTCAACAAGATCGCCGGGGATCAGATCTTCAACGGCGATCGGTCCCATGACAGTGGAAATCAGGGTGCCTCTGGCAAAGGCAGACGCACAGGCTTCGAAGGTGGATGACGCGGGAACCGTGAAACTGGACTTGGACACGGATTGATCCGGAAGAAGTGCGGCAGCCTCGATGGTGCGGGTGAGAGGGGTGTCGCGTCGAGGCTGCCCGTCGAACGTGGCAACTTTATCTGTCGAAACAGCATAGGCATTGAAGTCGGTCGTCGCAGCGCGATCGGTCGAGGTCTGAGCCATGTGATACCTTTTACTTCAGGTCACATCCGCGTTGGCCCCCACCAACAACACCAGAAGGACGGTGCAATTCGATGAGGCAAAGATGGCTCGGAGCCGTTTGATTCGTCAAAAAACAACAAAAATTGGCCGCGAAATCGCGGCCAATTCTTAGACAAGGGGGAAATTGTCTGGGACTTCGGAACAGACCTGCCATAATTGGGGAAGATTATGGCAGGGTCGCAAAACCGGGTCTTGTTTCAGGCGCTTTTGCGGGCTGCGTCCTGTTTGGCTTGCGCCTTGATACGGGTGAACATGGCTTTGCGCGCAGCGCCGCGCTGGAACGGAAGGGCCGGCATATCCTCTTTCGAGGCGGCCATGACTGAGGCGATGAATTTCGATTTGCGCGACATTGAACTGCTCCGGTCGAAGTCTGTTTCGTGTTGATCCCAAATAACCCGCGCAATGGGGCGCGTTTGTGGCCAAACGTGGACAATCCCGGTGTATTCCTGTGATTGATTTGGGCACGCAGCCGCTGCCAAGACGTGGTGTCAGAGCCGGATCACCGAGATCAGCCGCCCGTAATCCGCTTCGCGTGCATGGGTCGCCCGACGGTAGGAATAAAAGCGATCGGCATCCGAATAGGTGCAATGCCGCGTCCATTCGGCGTCCACACCGGCAGTGCGCAGCTTGTGCAACCCAAAGCCGGGCAGATCGAAATGAAACTTGTCATCCGCACCGTTCACGAAGAACCGGGCATATTGCGGGTCTTCGGCCAGAAACGCATCCAGAAATTCAGGCCCCACTTCGTATGCGCGCTGACTGATGCTCGGTCCGATGACCGCCTTGATTGTTTCGCGTTGCGCACCGAGCGCGATCATCGCATCCACTGTCGCCTCAAGCACACCATCCAGTGCGCCGCGCCAACCGGCATGGGCGGCTCCGATGACGCCCGCCTCATGATCGGCAAACAAAACCGGCTGGCAATCCGCCGTGAGAACCCCAAGCGCCACGCCGGGTGTCGTCGTCACCATGGCATCCGCCTGCGGTTTCGGCGTTCCAAGGGGGCCGTCCACCACTTCGACCTTGGCGGAATGCACCTGATGCACACTGACAAGCTGATCTCCGTGCACCTCCATCGCGTCGGCCACACGTGAACGGTTTATTGCGACGATCTCGGATTGGTCAGAGGACCCGGCACCACAGTTCAAACCGGCAAAAACACCCGACGATGCACCGCCACGCCGCGTGAAGAACCCGTGGCGCAGGGGGCCGAGGCTGTCGGACGTGATGATTTCCAGCGTCATGGGTCCAGTCCGGGCGGCGGCGACTCGGTGACGGGATAAAGCCCGAGCACCCTGAACAAGGAACCCATTTCATCGGGATGGGTCAACCGTCGATGTGCAGCCACATGAGCGTCAAGCGCATCGCCGGTCAGCCCCTTGGCCAAACTCTGCGCACGGGGTGTGATGCCCAGCCGCTCCAGAAAAACGCCCTGATTGGTGAACTGGCTTGCTGCGCAGCCTGCGATCAGCGCGGCCCGCGCCAGCGCTTCGAAATCGACATGCGCCGTGAGGTCCGCGCGCCCGGGTTCGGCAAACGGATCGACAGGGCGATGTCCGCGCACGGCTTGAAACGTATCTCCGTCGGAATGCCAGCCACCATAATCGACGATCAGAGCCATACCTCCGTTCTGAACGATCCGCCGCGCGATGGCATCCACCACCGCTGTCCCATGCGCGCAGGTTTCCACAAGGGCGCCCGGTGCGGTGTCGTCCAGGCGGCTGTTCAGAGCGTCAATTGGAGCCGCGTCGCTCAGGCCCCGTTGCAGCGTGCCGTCTTCGCCAAGCCCCACCACAACTTCACGCCAGCCTTTCGGATCGCGTTGGAACTGGCGAATGGGCAGCGCATCGAAGAATTCGTTGGCAATGACGTAGACCGGCATGTCTTCAGGCAGGCTGTCCACGGTGTCGTGCCATGTCGGGTGATGCGCGGGCAGGGCGGCAGCCTGCAAGGTGCGCATGCGATCCGACGCCTCGACCAGATGCAGTTTCGCCGCCATGTGAAAGCCGGGCACCTGAACCGTGGCCCGGAGGATGTCGGCGATCAGCGTTCCCCGTCCCGGCCCCAATTCGACAAGGGCAAAACGATCGGGTGCGCCCTGATCCATCCACGCCTGCGCCACACACAGGCCGATGAGTTCTCCGAACATCTGGCTGATCTCGGGGGCCGTGGTAAAATCACCATCCACGCCCAACGCATCTTGTGTGGTGTAGTACCCGTATTTCGGATGCAGCAGGCATGCAGACATGTAATCGGCCAGGGTGATCGGCCCGGTCACCTCGATTTGACGCCTCAGGATGTTGGCAAGCTCGGTCATGCGTTCCGCATTGCTTGGGATCGGCGTGCGGACATCCACAGGTACAGACCGATGGCGATCATTGGAACGGACAATACCTGTCCCATCGTCAGACCATATCCTCCGACATGCCACGCAAGCCCCAAAGGATTGCCTTCGGAGACAAACTGCGCGTCAGGCTGGCGCACGAACTCCACAAGGAACCGCGCCGCCCCATAACCTCCGATGAACAGGCCGACGATCCGCCCGGGCGCTTTCAGCGCACCTTTGCGGAACGCGAGCCAAAGCAGGACCGCACCCAGAAGCAGACCTTCAAGCAACGCTTCATAAAGCTGCGAAGGATGCCGCGCACAAATCTCGCCCAAGGCCTGTCCACACGCCTGCGCCGCCTGTCCGGGAAACTGAACACCCCAGGGCAGGTCTGTCGGTCGCCCCCAAAGCTCGGCGTTGATGAAATTCGAAATCCGCCCAAGCAAAAGCCCCGGCGGTGTTGCCAGTGCCATCATGTCGGCGGTGGGTCGCAACGGCAGATTTTCCTTGATGCAATAGATCAGCGCGGCAAGCACCACTCCAATCAGCCCGCCATGAAATGACATGCCCCCCTGCCAGACCGCGATGATTTCGAGCGGGTTCTGCATGTAGTAGCCGGGTTGATAAAACAGCACGAACCCAAGGCGTCCGCCAAGGATCACCCCGAGGATCACCCAGGTCAGCAATTCCTCGACCTGTTCGGGCCGCATCGGTGGGGTATCGCCAGCCCACAGCGTCGCGCGCTTGACAGCCGCAACCGCGATCCGCCACCCGATCAGGATGCCTGCGATATAGGCCAGCGCGTACCAGCGCAGCGCAAATTCCATCCCGAAAATCGAGATCGAAAACAGCTCTGGCGAGACATTCGGAAAGGGCAGACCCGTGGACATGGGCGCAGATGTTCATCGCTCTGCGGCGAAGTCAACCTTGTGCCGCGATGGTGAGAGGACCATATAGAAGCCAAGCAAACGCCGGAGGCACATATGCAAACCCGAAACAAGGTATTCGAAGACCTGTCGCAGCTCATGACCAATGCCATGGGTGTGGCTCAGGGCGCGAAGGAAGAGGCCGAAACCGCGATGAAGTCGATGATCGACCGTTGGTTGGCGGATCGCGATTTCGTGACGCGCGAGGAATTTGACGCAGTCCGCGCGATGGCAATGAAGGCACGCGAAGAAAACGAAATGCTCAAGGCGCGCCTCGACGCGCTGGAAGCGGCCAAGAAATAAGTCCTAGCTTCGGGGCCGGACAATCGCTTCGGCCTCGATCTCCACCTTGTAGTCGCCGATCAACTGGCCGATCTGGAACAGCGTGTTGGCCGGCTTGATGTCCGCAAAGATGCGCCCATGCGCCTTTGACACGGCCAGAACATCATCCGCATCGCTCAGGTAAACGCGGGTTCGGACCACATCTTCCATCGACGCCCCAAGCGCGGTCAGTGCCGCGCTGATCTTGTCGAGGATGAATGTCGTCTGTGCGCCCGCGTCTTTCGGAGCAACGGCGCGGTTCAGACCGGCGGTCGCCGTCGTGCCCGAGACAAACACGCGGTCCCCGATCCGATGCGCGCGGCAGTAACCCGCGATGTCCTCCCACTCGCTGCCCGACAGCACCCGCTTTTCGCCGGGCCGGCCGGGAACATCCTCGACCGTGACGGCCAAAGGCGTCGTGTCGAGGTGGTGACTCAGATCGCCGCTTGCCGTCAGGAAGGGCGGCTTGCGGTATTCATCACCGCAATCGCCGGGCAGAGGCGTGGTCACGGCAAAGGCCGCGTTCAGGCGCGCGTGATCCTCTTCGTCCAGCGCAAACCGGAACAGCTTGAGGTTATCGTCGGTATGCCGCGCCTCGCCCAGCCGCGCACCGATGATCACCCCGGCGGCCGCGTCGTTCTCCAGTACCCAGCGGGTCGCGACGTTGGCAATGGACACGCCATGCTTGGCCGCCACATCGGCCGCCGCCTGCAACACGGTCTGGTAAGCTTCCCATCCCCCGGCATGGTCGATGAAGCGCTTGTACTTCATCTTGCTCCAGTCGGTGATCTCGGTCGGTTCGGGTTTTCCCAGCCAACGCTCCGACAGAAAGCCGCCCTGCAACGTGCCGTAGCACAAGAGCTTTACGCCCCACGCGGCACAAACCTCCGACAAAGGCCCGGTCGCGCGGCGATCCAGAAGCGAGCAGGGCACCTGGTTGCTGACAATCGGGATCCCGTCCGCCAGCGCCAGATGCAGATGCGCGGCATCGAAATTGGTCAGCCCGATCTCGCCGATCAGACCCTCCTCGCGCAGTTTGGCCATCTCGTGCAGCGCGTCGAGCCATGCCGGGTGCTCGAAACTCCACCAGTGGAATTGCAGCAGATCGACCCGGTCAACGCCCAGCCGGTCCAGCCGGTCCTGCACCCCGGCACGCACCACCTCCGCCGTCATCGGGCCGGGCACCGGGCACCACTTGGTGCCGACGGCCGCCTTGACCCCACGGTTCAAGAGCGCGCCTGTGATGATCTCAGCCGTCCCGTAATGATCCGCCATGTCGAAACTGTCGAATCCGGCATCCGCATAGGCCGCCAGATGATCCGCGCCCACCTCGGGGTCGATGATGTCGCCGTCTTTCTCAATGTCGGCCACCTGCCACAGCCCCACCAAGGCGCGGCGGATCGTCAGGCGGTCACTCAGGGCTATCGTGTCGGGTTGGGTCACGGGCGATCCTTTCGGCTGTCGCCCCATGAGTTGCCGCCCCGAACCCGTTTGACAAGCCCGAAAGATCCCAGCAACCATATGGTTAACAACAGGGAACAATCGCGCGGAACCGCGTGTCAGGGGAACGATGAGCGGGGCGCAGGACGCGGACGACTTTTGGCTTTACGATTTGCGCGTCGAAACAGTGGTGGGCGACCGCACATCCGTGTGCCGCCACATCGAAGGCGAAAGCTTCCGCGTCGAAGGCGAATTGCTGATCTTCGACGACCAGCAGAAAGTGTCGATGTACGCATTGGCCGCCCTCCTGCCACTGCTTCCCGCCAAGCAACGCCCCACGTCGCCCAACGACTGGATGTCCACCGATGCCGAAATCGCCTGTCCCGACCCGAATTGCGGCGGCCGCTTCCGGGTGACGCGCATCGGCAAACGCAGCTTCCGACATTCCGAAACCACGGGCCTGCCGGACCAGCGCGGCACGCCGTATTGGAAAGACCAGACATGAGCGTCGAGACCACCCAACTGCGCCCCGGCCATACGATCAGCCGCGTCATTCGCGGCGGCTGGCAACTGGCGGGCGATCACGGTCCGGTGGACCGCGCGCAGGCGATCCGTGACATGGAGGCATTCGTGGATGCCGGTCTGTTCACCTTCGACTGCGCCGACATCTACACGGGCGTCGAAGAGATGATCGGTGACTTCATCGCGGATTTGCGGGCGCGGCGCGGGGCGTCTGTAGCGGATCGAGTCTGTGTCCACACCAAACTGGTGCCCGACCTCACGCGGCTGGCCGACCTGCGGCCCGACGAGGTGACGGCCATCGTCGACCGCTCGCTTCAACGTCTGAAGATCGACCAGCTTGATCTGGTACAGTTCTTCTGGTGGGATCTCGGCATTGGCAATGCGGTCGAAGCACTCGATGTGCTGAAAGACCTGCGCAAAGAGGGCAAGATCAAGAACCTCGGCACCACCAACTGGGACCGGCAGGCCATGCAGCCCTTTGTCGATGTGGGGTTCGACATCGCCTCAGCACAGGTGCAGTATTCGGTCCTCGACCGACGCCCGGCAAACGGGCTGACCGACTGGGCTGCCGCCAACGATCTGCAACTTATCTGCTACGGCACTCTTGCCGGTGGCTTCATCACCGAAAAATGGCTGGGCGAACCCGATCCCGGGTTCCAGTTCGAAAACCGCAGCCTGATCAAGTATCGGCTGATCATCGACGAGTTCGGTCCGTGGGACCGGTTCCAGGCTTTGCTCAAGGCATTGAAAACCGTTGGCGACAAACATGGCGTGTCCCTTTCGGCGGTCGCCACCCGCTGGGTGCTGGACCAGCCGCAGGTCGCCGCCGGGATCGTCGGCGCGCGCTATGCGCGGCACCTGCCGCAGACGCTCCAGACCTTTGCCTTCGCGCTCGACGCCGAGGATCACGCCACGCTGAACGCCGTGCTCGATCTGGCGGATGGCCCCAAGGGTGATGTCTATTCCCTCGAACGCGACCGGACGGGGCGGCATGGCCGGATCATGAAATACAACCTGAACACCAACCCGAACGACGCGGTGCACGGGTAGTATGGCTGATCCGATCCTCAGCATCCGGAATGTCAGCAAGACCTTCGGCGAGTTCCGAGCGGTCAACGACGTGTCTCTCGACATAAGGGCGGGGACGATCACGGGCCTGATCGGCCCCAATGGGGCCGGCAAGACCACGCTCTTCAACGTGCTAACCGGGATGCTGAAACCGACCAGCGGCACAGTCCATCTCGACGGTCAGGACGTCACCGGGTTCGCGCCCGATGCACTCTTCAGCCTTGGCCTTGGCCGCACCTTCCAGATCCCGCGCCCATTTTCGCGAATGAGCGTTCTGGAAAACGTGATGCTCGCGCCCAAGGCGCAGATGGGCGAGCGCCTTTGGGGACCGTTCTTTGGCGCCGCCAAGGTCCGTGATCAGGAGGCGGCCATTCGCAAACGCGCGATGGAGGTGCTCGAATTCGTTACGCTCGCCCCATTGGCCGATCAGGCGGCGGGGCAAATCTCGGGTGGGCAGATGAAGCTGCTGGAACTCGCCCGCATCCTAATGGGCGATCCCAAGCTGATCCTGTTGGACGAACCCGCCGCCGGGGTGAACCCCTCCCTGACGCGGACGCTGATCGAAAAGATCGAGGAACTGAACCGCGGCGGCAAAACCTTTGTCATCATCGAACATGACATGGATTTCGTCATGCAACATTGCGACCCGGTGATCGCCTTGGCCGAAGGGCGCAAGGTTTTCGAAGGCACCTCCGAAGAGGCGCAGAACAATCCCGTTCTCTTGGATGCCTATCTGGGGGCGCAGGTCGAATGACGGCGCTGGTGGCACGGAATGTTGTTGCGGGCTACGTGCCCGACCTGCCCATCCTCAAAGGCGTGTCGCTGACCGCCGAAGCCGCCAAAGTAACGGTCATCATCGGCCCCAACGGCGCGGGCAAGTCGACGCTGATCAAGGCGATTGCCGGGCTGGTCCCTGTGTCGGGCGGCACGGTCCACCTGAACGGGGCCGAGATCACCAACCCGCGCCCCGACCGTATGGGCGCGCTGGGGGTTGCCTATGTTCCGCAATCCGACAACATCTTCCGCTCGCTGACGATCCGCCAGAACCTCGATCTGGTGCTGCGCAATGCCGGGAAAGAGGCCGCAGCGCGGCGCGAGGCGCTGTTCACCCGCTTTCCGGCTCTGGCTGACAAACAGACCGAAAAGGCGGGTGCACTGTCCGGCGGGCAACGTCAGTTTCTTGCCGTCGCTATGGCGCTCGCCATCGACCCCATGGTGATCCTGATGGACGAACCTTCGGCTGGATTGTCCCCCAAAGCGGCGCAGGAGGTGCTGGAATACGCCAGGTCGTTGACCGAGCAGGGCGTGACGATCCTGCTCGTTGAACAGAACGTCAAACAGGCACTGCGGCTGGCGGATCACTGCTACATCCTTGCCGATGGCCGCAATCAGGTGGACGGTGCAGCGCAGGACCTGCTGAACGATCCAGTGGTCGGGCAGATCTACCTTGGCGGCAAACGGGTGACACAGGCATGATCCAGAACCTCGTTGACGGAGTGCTGGTCGGCTCGATCCTGTCGCTGGGGGCGATTGGCCTGACCATGGCGATGCACATGCTGCGCTTCGCCAATTTCTCGCATGCAGAACTGCTCTCCATCGGGGCCTATGCTGCATTGGTGTTCGACGGCCTCTTCGGTGCGATCCACCCCGCACTGGCCAAGGCGATCCTGCCGCTCAGCCTCACATGGTCGCTGTCCCTCGCGCTTTTGCTCTCGATGGCGCTGACGGGTCTGTCGGCGGTGGTGATCGACAAGCTGGTGTTCAAACGCGTCCGCGCCAAGGGCGGCGAGTTGTCGATGGTCTTTGCGTCCTTCGGCGTCGCCATGATCATCCGCAACTTCCTTGGCCTGATCTTTGGCCTGAACCCGAAGCTCTATTCACAGGACATCGTCTTCGCCATCGTGGTCAGCCGCGACCCGTTCCTGCTGATCAAGCCGGATCAGGTGTTCACGCTGGTGGCGGCGCTGCTGATCATGTTCATCCTGCATCTCGTCTTGTCCCGCACGACATTCGGTCACAGCCTACGGGCGGTGGCCGAGAACCCGACTTTGGCGCAGGTCTCTGGCATCAATCTCAGCCGCATGATCGTTCTGATCTGGCTGATCGGCGGTGGGCTCGCGGCCGCTGCAGGTGTGTTCTACGGCCTGACCAACCAGATCAGCCCGGTGCTGGGTCGCGATCTGGTACTGCCGATTTTCGCGGCTACTATCGTCGGTGGCATCGGCAGCATCTATGGCGCGGTGCTGGGGGGCTTCCTCGTTGGTCTCGCCTCCAACCTTGCGCTGGTGATCTTGCCCTCGGGTTACAGCCCGGCGGTGCCGTTCCTCATCATCCTTGCCGTACTGATCCTTCGGCCGCATGGGCTCTTCGGGGAAGAGCGCACATGATTGGTGTCATCTCCTATCTCGTCTTCTTCGCCACCGTGGCGTCGATCCTGTCCATCGCGGTGATGGGCCTGAACCTGCAATGGGGCAACACCGGCCTTTTCAACGGGGGTGTCGTCGCGTTCTTCGGGGTAGGGGCCTATGGCACATTGATCCTTGGCGGCACGCCGCAGGCGGGGCAGTTGGGTGGATTCGGCCTTCCCTACCTGCTGGCCCTTTTCGGAGGCATGGTCTGCGCCGGGATCGTCGCCTGGATCGTCGGGCTTCTGACCATCCGGCTCAGGCACGACTACCTCGCCATCGCCACCTTCGGCGTCGCTGTCGCCTTTGAGACCGTGATGCGCAACACTGACGCTTTGGGCGGGGCGCAGGGCATCCGTGGCTTCGAACGCCCGCTGCGCGAAACGCTCGGCAACGGGTTCACCTACAACCTCGCGTTCTTTGCCTTTGTCCTGATCCTGCTGATCGCCACCTACCTGTTTCTTGAACGGCTGATCCAATCCCCATTCGGACGCCTCCTTCGCGCCATCCGCGAGGACGAGGCCGCCGCTCAGTCGCTGGGCAAATCGCCGTCGCGTGTCCGGCTCACATCCTTTGTAGCAGGATCGGTGATCATGGGCCTTGCCGGTGGACTCTATGCCACCTTTTATGCCTTCATCAGCCCACAAGACGTGCTGCCGATCCTCACCTTCCAGATCTGGGCGATGCTGATCGTTGGTGGTGCAGGCAACAACAAGGGCGCGGTGATGGGGACCTTTCTGATCTGGGCCGCATGGACGGCCAGCGGTTGGGCCTTGTCGCGCTTCGCACCGCTGGAGGTGCAACTCTATACCGGGTCGATCCAGTTCGTGCTGATCGGCTTCGTGATCGTGGGGATGCTTCTGTGGCGACCACAGGGGCTCTTCCCGGAAAAACTGGTCGTGTCACAATCGGCGCGGCCCAACAAATGAAGAACTGGGAGTTATGGAATGAACGGACTTAAAACCTCGGCCCTCGCATTGGGCCTTGCTGCCGGGTTTGCCAGCCTCGGCACCGATGCCGCCGCACAGGACTGCACGACCAAGATCGGTGCCGTGCTGCCGACCTCGGTCGATTGGGGCAAACCGATTGCCGCCACCGCGCAATATGCCGTGGACATCGCCAACGAGACCGGCGGCGTTGCGGGTTGCCAGATCGAAATGGTGCTGCGCGATACGCAGGTCGATCCCAAGGTCGGCGTGGACGCTGCCAAGGCGCTGGTCGATCTCGATGGCGTGCAGCTTCTTCTGGGCGCGGTGTCTTCAGGCGTGTCCATGCCCATCCTGACCTCGGTCACGGTGCCTGCGGGCGTGATGCAGATGTCCTGCTGCTCGTCCTCGACCGCCTTCACCCGTCTGGCCGAAGAGGGCAAGACCAACGGTCTTTTCTACCGCACCTTCGCCACATCCGGCGTGCAGGCCGCTGTCGGCGCCATGGTGGCGCGCGATGCGGGCTACAAATCGGTGGCCGTGTTCTACAAGAACGACGATTGGGGACAGGACATCGGCGGTCTGGTCGCCGACGACCTCAAGGCGCTGGGCATCGACGTCACCGCCTCCATCGCCATCAATGACGGGCAAGCCTCGTTCCGCGCCGAAGTCACAGAGGCGCTCAAGGGCAATCCCGAAGCGATCTACATGGCGCTCTACCCCACGGAAGGCACTCAGGTCGTCCGTGAATGGATCTCGCTTGGTGGGACGCAGAACATGATCGCCGCCAACGCGCTCAAGTCCGACGAGTTCCGCGACAATGTCGGCATGCAGTTCCTCGGCAACTTCACCGGCACCGACACGGCGTCTCCGCGCACCGACTCCGCCGATGCGTTTGTCGCGGCCTACACCGCAAAGTTCGATGGCCCACCCAACGGTCCGGGTCTGGCCAACAGCTATGACGCCACCATGATTGCCCTTATGGCGATGCACGCGGCGGGCAAGGATGCGACCGGGGCCGACATTGCGGCCAAGATCGGTGCGATCACCGATCCGAACGGCACGCCCGTCACCGCCGATGCAGCAGGCTTTGCCAAAGCGAAAGAGGTGCTCGATGGCGGCGGCACGGTGTCCTACCAGGGCGCAACCGGAAATGTGCAGTTCGACAAGAACGGGGACGTGTCCGCGCCGGCCGTGACATGGGTTTTCTCGGAAAGCGGCATCGAAGAGCAGAAATACCTCTCGCTGACCGAGGTGAATGACTTTATGGCGTCGCTGAACTGACGCAGGTTTCGAATTGGCGCTGCCAATCCGACGGAGGGACGATGCGACATCGCATCGTCCTTTTTCGTTTCCGAAAAAGGGGGGCGCTGCCCCCGTCGCCCCTGGGGCGACTCCCCCGAAGTACTTACAAACCAGAGAAGCGGACCTGTGCCAGCGGTCTGACCACGTTCGCCTCATTTTTGGGCGGCAGTGGTTCATCGTGGATCCTGATCGCAAAGGCGCGCTTTGACGCCTTTTCGCAGCAGGTGCAGGCACAGCAGGGCGCTGCATGATTTTTCCGATGATTTTGTCCACAAATTGTGGCACTATTCGCGTCCACCACATTGGCTGGACTTCTCCACAACTTATTGCGTCCGTCATCGAAAATTCGCTTTACGCGACGCAACAGGCCATGCAGCATATGTTGTAGGGGGATGTTAAAGGAACGCAGCCCCTAGAGCAGGCACCGAAAGGTAGGGCAAAGCCCACCTTTCCGCACAGGCAACAGGAGGCGGCATCATGGCCCTGTCCGAGCAGTATCTTGAAGACGACATCCATCCGATCGACATCGTCGAGAACATCGCCAACCACCACGACTGGGATTTCGACCGCATTGCGGAAGATCAGATCGCCATGGCGGTCGAAGGCCAATGGCGGACCTATTCGATCACACTGGCCTGGTCGGCCTTCGACGAAACCCTGCGCCTGATCTGCACTTTCGACATGGACCCGCCCGCGGACCGGATGCCGGCGCTGCATGCCGGGTTGAACCTTGTCAACGATCAGTGCTGGGCCGGGGCCTTTACTTATTGGGAAGAGGCCAAGCTGATGGTCTATCGCTACGGTCTGGTTCTGGCGGGCGGCAATGTCGCCAGTGCCGAACAGATCGACACGATGATCACCTGCGCGGTGATGAGTGCGGAGCGCTATTACCCCGCCTTCCAGTTGATGGTGTGGGGCAACCGCGATCCGAAAGCTGCGCTCGAGGTCGCCATTGCAGAGGCCTACGGGCGCGCGTAACACTGGCCCCCGACGCAGAAAAACGTGGGGGCATCATGCAGAATTCCGACATCGCCAAGCGCGGCCTTGTTCTTTTGGGCTGTGGCAAGATGGGGTCGGCCATGCTCGAGGGCTGGCTGGCAGGCGGGCTGCCTGCGACCTCGGTCTGGGTGAACGATCCCAACCCGTCCGACTGGGTGCAGGAGCAAGGCGTACACCTCAATACGGATTTGCCCGAAAGCCCGTCCATCGTGCTGGTGGCCGTCAAACCGCAGATCATGCGCGAGGCGCTGCCCACGCTGGCCCCTCTGGGCAATGGCGGCACGCTCTTCCTCTCCGTTGCGGCGGGCATCACCATCGCCACCTTCGAAGAGATGCTGGGGGAAAAGACCCCGGTGATCCGGTCCATCCCGAACACAACCGCCGCCGTGAAGCAGGGCATTACAGCGATTATCGGCAATGCGCAGGTGTCCGAGACCCAGATGCAGCAGGCCGAGACCTTGCTGTCGGCCATCGGGCAGACAGTGCGTCTTGAGACCGAAGATCAGATGGACGCGGTCACCGGGCTGAGCGGTTCCGGCCCGGCCTACGTGTTTCACCTGATCGAATGCCTTGCCCGCGCAGGGGAAGCACAGGGCCTTGCCCCGGACCTCGCCATGACGTTGGCCAAGGCCACCGTCGCCGGGTCCGGCGCGCTGGCGATGCAGGCGGGCGAAACACCGAGCCAGTTGCGTGTGAATGTGACCAGCCCCAACGGAACCACACAGGCCGGGCTGAACGTGCTGATGGACGAAGAGACCGGCCTGCCACCTCTGGTCGCCAAGACCATCGACGCGGCCACGAAGCGGTCCAAGGAACTGGCCAATGGCTGACCAGATCACGTTCGACGATTTCATGAAGGTGGACATCCGGGTCGGCACCGTCATTCAGGCAGAGCCGTTTCCAGAGGCGCGAAAGCCCGCGATCAAGCTCTGGGTCGATTACGGTGACGAGATCGGCGTCAAGAAATCCTCGGCCCAGATCACCGTGCATTACGATTACGAGACCTTGATCGGCAAAAAAGTCATGGGCGTCGTCAACTTCCCACCGCGCCAGATCGGGCCGTTCATGTCCGAGGCGCTGGTTCTCGGGTTCTATGACGCGGATGAGGCCATCGTCTTGGCCGTCCCCGACAAAGATACCCCGAACGGAGCGCGCCTGTGTTGAACCTATTGATCACCCGCAAACTTCCCGATCCGGTGTTGGACAAGGCTAGGGAGGTGTTCGACGTCACTGTGCGCGACAACACCGCGCCGCTCAGCCGGGATGAGCTGATCCAGAGCCTGTCGGCCTATGACGTCGTGCTGCCAACCTTGGGCGACGCCTATCGCGCCGACATCTTTGATGCGGTGCCGGAAAAGCGGACCAAGCTGCTGGCGAATTTCGGGGTCGGGTATAACCATATCGACGCTGTGGCTGCTTGGGCTGCCGGGATCGAGGTGACCAACACGCCCGGTGCCGTGACCGATGCCACCGCCGACATCGCGTTGACGCTGATGCTTATGACCTGCCGTCGGGCCGGTGAGGGCGAGCGATTGGTGCGGTCGGGACAGTGGGACGGTTGGCATCCGACGCAGCTTTTGGGTCTGCACATGTCCGGCAAGACGCTGGGGGTGGTCGGGATGGGCCGCATCGGTCAGGCCATCGCGCAGCGTGCGCATTTCGGATTTGGCATGGCGGTGAAGTTCTACAACCGCTCTGCCAAGAAGATGCCGTTCCCTGCCGAACAGGTGGCCGAACTGACCGATCTTGCGGCTCAGGTGGATGTGATGGTGATTGCCGTGCCCGGCGGGGCAGAGACCCATCACCTGATCGATGCGGCGGTCCTGAATGCCATGCAGCCCCACGCACATCTGGTGAACATCGCGCGGGGGGATGTGGTGAACGAAGCTGATCTGATCGACGCCTTGACCCAAAGCCGGATCGCGGGGGTGGGGCTGGATGTCTACGAGTTTGAACCCAAGGTGCCGCAGGCGCTCATCGACATGGAGAACGTCACGCTCCTGCCGCATCTGGGCACCGCGGCGCTCGAGGTGCGGACGGCGATGGGGCTGATGGCGGTCGACAACGCGATTGCCTTTGCCAAGGGGCAGCCCCTGCCGAACCGGGTTTAGACCTCGCGATCTCCGGGGCGTGGGATCGGGCCGTGTTCGAACGGATCGCGGTGCGGCGACCATTGCGGATCGTTGTTCTTGATCAGGCGCGAGACATAGTACGCGCTGGGCCATGCCATCAGAAAGCCGATGACCGCAGCCGCGCCGATCACCCACCATGAATAATAGCCCATGGTAAAGGCCGTGGTCACCAGCGTGCCGGTGATCAGGGCACCGCTGAGTAGCGAAAGAATGATGGATAGTCGGTCCATTGTGTACCTCCTTTGACAGATAAACGCGTGTTCCTGAGTACAGGTTCCGAAGTCCCGCAGCGTCGCACTTGACCGCGGGGCGCGCGTGCAGTCTGGTCCCTGCACGCAAAAAGGACCCGTGCCATGATCCAGCCCGCCATCACCGGAAGCGGTGTGTTCACACCAGAGCATATCATCACAAATGATGAACTCGTGGTGGCATTCAACGCCTATGCCGACCGGATCAATGCCGAAAACGCGGACGCCATTGCCGCCGGCGAGATGGAGCCTGTCCCCCATTCCAGCGCGGATTTCATCGTATCGGCCTCGGGCATCGAACAGCGTTACGTGATGGACAAGACCGGGGTTCTTGACCCCAATCGCATGTTCCCGCATCTCCGGGCGCGGTCGGACGATGAACCATCGCTCATGGCGGAAATGGCGGTCGATGCGATCACCAAGGCGCTGGCGCAGGCCGGACGCGCGGCGTCCGAGGTGGATCTGGTGATCTGTGCTGCATCGAACCACGAACGCGCCTACCCGGCGATTGCGGTCGAGATTCAAAGCCTGATCGGCGCAGGCGGCTTCGCCTTCGACATGAACGTCGCCTGTTCCTCGGCCACCTTCGGTATTCAGGCCGCAGCCGACATGGTGCGGTCTGGCTCGGTCAAATGTGCGATCGTCGTGAACCCCGAGATCTGTTCTGCGCATCTCGAATGGCGGGATCGGGACTGTCACTTCATCTTTGGCGACGTGGCAACGGCAGTGGTGATCGAACCCGACGCCAACGCCCAGGGCGCGCATTTCACCATCCACGGCACCCGCTGTGCCACAGAGTTTTCCAACAACATCCGCAACAACAACGGTTTCCTGCGCCGCACCCGCGACCAGATGGAAGACCGCCGCGACATGCAGTTCATGCAGAACGGGCGCAAGGTCTTCAAGGAAGTGCTGCCGATGGTGTCGGCGCATATCCTTGGGCATCTGGCAGACGAAGGCTGGGGCGCGGACAGACTCAAGCGCCTTTGGCTGCATCAGGCTAATAAGACGATGAACGATTTCATCGGAAAGAAAGTCTTGGGTCGCACGCCCGAACCCGGCGAGCAGCCGAACATCCTGCAGGATTACGCGAACACATCATCTGCCGGGTCCATCATCGCCTTCTCGAAATACTCAGATGATCTGCAGCCGGGCGACCGCGGCGTGATCTGCTCTTTCGGCGCAGGCTATTCCGTCGGGTCAGTGTTGATCGAACGCGCGTAGAAAAAGAGGGCCAACCGGCCCTCTCCCTCTTTTCGGCATCAATGTGACCGGCGTCAGTTCCAGAAGCCTTCGTCGACGGATTCCATCTGTTCCAATTGCTCTTCGTTGTGCTTGGTCACAAAGGCATAGCTGCGGTCGTCCACCGCCACGAGGTTCACGTCGGAAACCGGGATCATCACGTGCTTGTCGGCAATATCAAGAAATCCGCCAACCTCGGCCACGATGCCGATCATCTGACCGCTCTTGTTGAGGATGATGTCCTCGATCTCGCCGATGTCGTTCCAGTTGGCACCGACTTCGGTGTGGATCGTATCCATCGACCAACCTTCGTCATTGGCGGCATTGGTCGTGTAGACGGTGCCACCGGTGATGTCGCGGGTGCGGATCAGATTGGCCGGATCATCCATCGACATGTCGTCATTCGACGCCATGTTGGTGCTGTCCGTCATCCCGGTCGTCGCAGACCCGGTGGCCATGTCACCGGATGTGTGGCTTTCAGCCCATGCGCCGGTGGCGCCGAGTGACAGGGCAAGTGCGCTTGCGAAGAGTTTGTTGGTGGTCATTGCATCCTCCTGGGTTGCGTTGCTTCTGGAGAGACAACCCAGCTGTCGGACACGATGTTCCACGGAATGTTTTTGCGGTGTGATGGAACTTTATCTGCTCAGGCCGCGCCGGTTTCCTGTCGCCAGTGCTTCCGGCAGAGGCTGACATAGGTTTCGTTGCCGCCGATCTGGACCTGCGCACCTTCGGTAAGGGCGCGGCCTTCGGAATCCTTGCGCACAACCATGGTCGCCTTGCGCCCGCAATGGCAGATCGTGCGCACTTCGCGCAGCGAATCCGCCAAGGCAAGCAGCGTGGCCGAGCCGGGAAAAAGCTGTCCACGGAAATCCACCCGCAGCCCGTAGGCCATCACCGGCACGTTCAGATCATCCGCCACCCGCGCAAGTTGCCAGACCTGATCCGGCGTCAGGAACTGCGCCTCGTCAATGAAGATGCAGGCCAGCTCTGTCTGTGCCAGAACGCTCTCGATCCGCGTGAAAAGGTCATCCGCCGGAGAGAACGTGTCCGCTTCGCGCGCAAACCCGATGCGTGAGCCGATCCGCCCCTGACCCGCCCGATCATCGAAGGCTGCGGTCATGCGATAGACCGACATCCCGCGTTCTTCGTAATTGTGCGCAGCCTGCAGCAGCAGGGTCGATTTCCCTGCATTCATGGTGGAATAGTTGAAATAGAGCTTCGCCATGTCCCGCCACATGCCCCAACCGGACCGGGCGCGCAAGTGAGACAGGTTCAGGATGCGCTTGCCCTGTCTATGGCCTTTGGGCGGTACAGAGGCGCGCATGCCTGACTGCGTGCTCTGAAAGCGCATCCTGAGTCCGGACCAGCGATAGGGAAAGGACTGGGTCCGGAGTGCCTTGACGCCCGATTAATTCGGATCTGGACCACCTCTCGCATTGCGTTACGATGAAAGTCAGGGGAAAGAAGCGCATCAATTCCCGCCGCGACGGGTCACAGTAAGGGGTCTGCCATGCAATCATTCGGTCCGTATCTGAAAAAGCACACCGAATTGCTGGTCAAGGACGTGGGCATCGAAAAAGCCTGCGAACTCACGGGCAAATCCAAGGCAACGCTTGGCCGGTATTACGCCGACCACGACGAACACGCCGACCGGTTCATTCCGGTGGATGCCGTTGCGGCGCTGGAACAGGTGTCCAGCTATCCGCATGTCACATCGGCGTTGGCCGAGCTGAACGGGATCACGCTGTCTTTCGAACAGCGGCGGGACAATACGACCCGCAAGGGTGGTGTGAATTCCGACGTCGTTGCGCTCAGCCAGCGGTTTGCCATGCTGATGTCTGAATACCACCAGTCGATCGAAGACGGCGTGATCAGCGCCAACGAGGCCCGGCGTCTTCTGCGCGAAACGCTGGCGCTACAACAGGTGCTGATCGATATGAAACTGCATCTGGAAGATGAAACAGTTTGAAGGCGTCATCTCGGATCGCGGCTCGAAATACGCGGTCAGCGGCGGACCGGCATCCAGTCGGGCGGATGTCGACGGGTTTCTCAAGGGGCTGAAACGCGCCAAGAAATACGCCAAGGCCACGCATAACACATGGGCGGTCGTGTTCTCGGACGGCACCCCGCTCAAGAACGACGACGGTGAAGGTGGGGCGGGGCAGATCATCCTGCAGATGCTCGAACGCGAAGGCCTGACCGATCACGTGATCGTCGTCACGCGCTGGTACGGCGGCAAACATCTGGGTGGCGACCGCTTCCGCCACGTTCAGGATTGCGTGCGCCATTATCTCGACAACACTCAATAGGCAGCGGGATGGAGTTTCTCAGACGCCTGAAACTGCGCTGCATCTGGTCCTGGGCCGGGGTTGTCGCAACCTGGAAGTCCGAGCACAGCTTTCGCAGCTGGGTCTGGGCGAACCTTGTTTCTGGGGTGCTGGCTCTGATCCTCCCGATTTCGCCTGCCGAACGGGCGCTGATCCTTGCGCTCGGGATCCTGATCCTCGCGGCGGAACTGCTCAACACCGCCATCGAGGATGCGGTCGATTACATCTCGACCGAGGATCACCCACTGGCCAAACGCGCCAAGGATGCAGGCAGCGCTGGCGTCGCCGTTGCGGCAATCGCGGCGGGGGTGGCGTGGGTCGTTATCCTGATTGGGTAGCGCGACGCACCTTGCGGCGCAGGTGCCAGCGGTAGATCAGGGGGGCGAGGATGTGGTCATAGACCACGGATGCGACCTGCCGGATCCCCGGCAGCCCCACGGCACGGGCCAGCCAGCGATAGCGCGGCATGTCTTGCCACAACACAAGAAAAGCCGGGATGCCGCTGGTCAGTTCGCCATCCCGCAGCACGTAGAGACGCCGCGCGGCGGTGTCCTCGTCAATCCCCCATTCCGCCCGGTCGGGTCCGTTCAGGTCATCGAACCGGATCGGCAGACCCTGTTTGCGGGCGTAGGCGGCATAGTGGTTGATCTCGAAGGAACAGACCGGGCATTGGTCGTTGTAGAGCACGCGTGTTTCGGATGTGTCAGGCATGCGCCAGAGCTAAGGTGGGTTGGCCCGCCGGCAAGTGCGACATACCGTTTCCGTCAACGGAAACGGCTGATGCGTCACCGCATCAGACGCGCTGACCCCAAAGGTCGTATTCCCCGGCCTCGTCGACCTCGACCGTAACAATCTCGCCCACAGACAACCCGTCCGTGCCTTCGTCGATGAACAGGTTTCCATCGATCTCGGGTGCGTCGGCCTTGGTCCGGCAGGTGGCGATGCCGTCCTCGTCGATGTCGTCGATGATGACATCCATCCGCTGACCGACCTTGGCCGCCAGCTTGGCTTCGGAAATCGCCTGCGCCTTTTCCATGAACCGGTCCCAGCGCTCTTGCTTGACCTCGTCCGGCACATGATCCGGCAGGGCGTTCGAGCGCGCGCCGGCGACGTTTTCGTACTGAAAACAACCGACGCGATCCAGTTGCGCCTCGTCCATCCAGTCGAGCAGCGTCTGAAACTCGGACTCGGTCTCGCCTGGATAGCCGACGATGAAGGTCGAGCGCAGCGTGATGTCGGGGCAGATGTCGCGCCAGGCCGCGATCTCGTCCAGCGTCCGCGCCGCTGCAGCCGGGCGGGCCATGCGTTTCAGCGTGTCGGGATGTGCGTGCTGGAACGGGATGTCGAGATAGGGCAGCACCAGCCCCTCCGCCATCAGCGGCACAAGCTCGCGCACATGCGGGTAGGGGTAGACGTAATGCATCCGAACCCATGCGCCCAAACCGCCAAGGTCACGGGCCAGCGACAGGATCGGGAACTTCTCGTCCCGGTCCTTCCAGTCCGTGCCATAGGCCGAGGTGTCCTGCGAAATCACCAGCAATTCCCGCACGCCCGACTCGACCAGCTTTTCCGCCTCGCGCAGCACCGCCTTGGCCGGGCGCGAGGTCAGCTTGCCGCGCATGTCCGGAATGATGCAGAACTTGCAGGTGTGATTGCAGCCCTCTGAAATCTTGAGATAGCTGTAGTGGCGCGGCGTCAGCTTCACGCCCGAGGCAGGCAGCAGGTCGATGAACGGATCGGGATCGGGTGGCACGGCTTTGTGCACCGCATCCAGCACCTGTTCGTACTGATGCGGTCCCGTCACCGCCAACACTTTCGGATGTGCGCCGGTGATATACTCGGGCTCGGCCCCCAGACACCCTGTCACGATCACCCGCCCGTTCTCGGCCAGCGCCTCGCCAATGGCCTCGAGGCTTTCCGCCTTGGCCGAATCGAGAAACCCGCAGGTGTTCACAATCACCGCATCGGCCCCGGCATAATCGGCGCTGATCCCATAACCTTCGGCGCGCAGCCGCGTCAGAATCCGTTCTGAATCAACCAGCGCCTTGGGGCAGCCAAGCGACACCATGCCGATGGTCGGCTGACCTGCACGGGGCGCATCGGAAAACCGCGCGGCAGGCGCGAGGTCGGGGCGAAGGGAGGGCGGGTTCTGGGACATGCGCGGCATATAGAGCCTTCGTCCGCACTGTGAAAGGCCCTACATCGGACCAGAGCCATACCGGCACACCCGGCAGGTCCACCCCGCGATCAACAGCGTGAATTCCGCCTTGGCACAAACATCCAACGCGCATTAAGCTTGCGACAATCCTCACGCGGCAGAATGAGGCGGCAATCCGGGGCGCAGATGATGAATCATCTGTTCAGTATGCAACGAAGGTGCCGCGAATCTGACCTTGGATCGACCGTCGCTCCACAAGCTGATGGTTCAGGTGCGCCGCGCCACAGCGAGCGATCAGAAAGAACTGCTCAAATGGCTCAAAGGTAAATTCGAGCCGGGGCCGTAGCGGGATCGTGCGGCAATCCGACTGCAAGTTGTTCCTAAACTCGATAAAGTCACCGAGCGAGGCCGAGCATCTGCCCGGCACCACCTGCCTGCTTCAGCGCCGACGGTCGCGGCGCGAGCTCATGGGCTGGAAGGCCACACCCACATGCGCTTCGCAATAGGGTTTGCCCTGCTGGACGGGCAGGCCGCAGAACCAGAAATTCGGGGTTGCCGGATCGCCCACGGGCCATTTGCAGGTTTTCTCGGTCAGCTCCATCAGCGTCAGCTTCTTGGCCTTCTTCTCGATCGCATTCACCTTGGCCAGAGCCTCTGGGCTGATCTCGTTGGCCGAGGGCTGCGGCGGCAGGGGCTGACCGGCGGGAATGATCTGGCGGCGCGGGCTGGGCGGGGGTGTTGCGGATTTCGTCTCCATCACGACCTCGGGTTCGGCAGGCTTGGGGGCGGGGGCCGGTTTCGGTGCCGCCTTGGGGGCCGGTTTCGCCTCGGGCTTGGGCGCGGGCTTGGCTTCCGGCTTGGCTGCCGGACCGGCAGCACCGGCGCGGTTCGACAACCCCAGACGATGCACCTTCCCGATCACGGCATTGCGCGTCACGCCGCCAAGTTCCTTGGCGATCTGGCTGGCAGACTGGCCTTCGCCCCACATCTTCTTCAACAGCTCTACGCGTTCATCGGTCCAGGACATCGTGCCCTCCATCAAAAAGAGCGGCCGTTTGCGTTGGCCGCCCGAAATCTCTAAGTCGCACTCTATTCTAATCATGCGCGGGCGAGTTACAACCCGCACTGACAGGCAAGAGAGGTCCAATGCAGCAGACAGGACAGATGGTCACGAACGAACGCCGTTTCGGACGGGTGAACTGGCTGGGGCTCTACACCCTCGCACAGCGCGAGGTGCTGCGGTTTCTCAATGTCTGGACCCAGACCGTGCTGGCCCCGCTGGTGACGGCGGGTCTCTTCATGCTGATCTTCACCATCGCCATCGGCCCGCGCCGGGGTGACGTGATGGGGGTTGATTTCACCACCTTCATCGCACCGGGTATCCTGATGATGACGGTGATCCAGAACGCCTTTGCCAACACCTCGTCCTCGATCGTCATCTCCAAGGTGCAGGGCAATATCGTGGACACGCTGATGCCGCCGCTTTCGGCGGGCGAGCTGGTGCTGGGCTATCTTGCCGGTGGCGTGGCGCGGGGGCTTTTGGTGGCCGTTGTGATCGTGCTGGCGCTCTGGGTGTTTCTGGGCATCGTGCCGCAAAACCCGCTGGTCGCCTTGTTCTTCGTGATCGTGGGTGCTGCGCTTTTGTCGGGCATCGGGATGGTTGCGGGGATCTTTGCCGACAAATTCGACCAGATGGCCGCGATCACCAATTTCATCGTGACGCCGCTCGCCTTTCTGTCAGGCACGTTCTACTCGGTCGAGGCGCTGCCGCCCATCATGTATGACATCACCCATGCCAATCCGATCTTCTACCTGATCGACGGCGTGCGGTGGGGCATCATCGGCGTGTCCGACAGCAGCCCGGCGTTGGGTGCTGTCATCGCCGTGGGCAGCACTCTGGCCATCAATCTGCTGGCGTGGTCATTTTTCCAACGGGGCTACCGGCTGAAGGCCTGATCCGGCCTTCCCGCTACATCAAAAGTCCGGCACCGCAGAGAATGACCGTGGTGCCGATCAGCGACACCGCATCGGGGCGGACGCCGAAGAACGCAAAATCATAGAGGGCGGCAAAGACCAGCGTGGCATAGAAGAACGGCCCGACAAAGCCTGCATCGGCGCGTGCCAGAGCGTTGATGAAACAGGTCTGTGCGCTGGCCATCAACAATCCGATCCCGGCCAATGCGGCCCATTGCGCCGGCGTCGGTGCGATCCAGACCCAGAAAGCGGCGGCCGACGCGATGCAGACCCCGATCAGGTTGTTGATCAGCAGGATCTGCATCGGACCTTCCCGCCCTGTCAGGCGCTTCATCACGATCAGCTCCAACCCCAACGCCACCGCCGCCCCAAGCGCAAGCAGCGCGGCGGGCTGGAACGCTTCGGGTGTGGGCCGCAGCAGGATCATCGCCCCTGTCAGCGCAATTGCGGCAGCCGTCAGGCGCACCGGGCCGATCCGTTCTCCAAGGAAGGGAATAGCCAGAAGCATGCCGATCACAGGGTTGAGAAAACTGATCGCCGTCGCATCCGACAGCGGGATATAGGCCGCAGCGGCAAACATCAGCGTCACACCGCCCCAGCCGAGCACCACCCGCACCGCGTGCGTCGGCCATGCAACCTGGGTAAAGCGCATCTTCATCACAAGTGCGGCGGTCGAAAACGCCATGAAGGCAAACAGGAACCGCCCTTGGCTGATCTGCAACGGGTTGAGCGCAGGCCCCAGCACATCGGTCCCAAGCATCTTGGCCAGCAAGGTCGTCCCGGCAACAAAAGCCGAGGCCAGCAGCGTCAACAGCGCGGCAAGAAGTGGGTTTTGGGCTTTGGGCACGAACATGGCCAAGCCATGCTCAGCTTTTTACCCGAAAGCAATCACGGGTTGCGTATCGGTACAATCTGCTGAACGATCCCGACGAGGATCAGGTAAAGCGACGTGGCGATCAGGCCCCAATGCGCCCAGCTCTCCGGGTGAAAGTCGACCCACGCGGCCCAGCCCGCAAAGAACGTCCACGCCAGCGCAATCGGCAGCGACAGGCTGCGCCAACGCATCGTGCGCACCGGGTGAATGAACTTGAGCGGCAGGAACATTGCGACCGCCAGAACGGCGACCAGCGACAGCGAAATCCAGAAATTCGGCTCAAGCGCGAAGAGCACCAGAACAACCATGTTCCAGCATCCGGGAAAGCCCTGAAAGGAATTGTCCTCGGTCTTCATCCGGCTGTCGGCGAAATACATGGCCGAGGCAAAGGTGATCACGATGATCGCGAACCAGCCTGTCCAGCCCGGCAGCAATCCCGATTGGAAGAGCGCAAAGGCCGGGATGAACACATAGGTCAGATAGTCGATGATCAGGTCGAGCAGCACGCCGTCGAACCGGGGGGCGTTGGTCTTGACATCGTACTTCCGTGCCAGTGGCCCGTCGATACCGTCCACGGCAAAGGCCACCACAAGCCACAGGAACATGATCGACCACTCTCCCTGCGCCGCAGCCAACAAGGCCAGCATGGCGAAGACGGCTCCGGTGGCGGTCAGAAGATGGACGCCCAAGGCGCGGGATTGATCATTCATTCGAGGGTTTTGGCCGAATTGTCGAAGCGGTGCAATCGGTCGCGCATAATTTTGCCGCGGTTGTGAGGGACCACGATGCGTCAACGCATCGGACGTTTGCGTCGACGCAAACGCGCCTGTCCCGATCAGGCGACCAGTTGGTGCCCGTCCTGCCCGGTGATCGTCGCGCGCACGATCTGGCCCACGGGCTGCTCCGCCGCAAACCTGACCTCGGTGAACTGCTCGGTCCGCCCCATATCCGGCGCTTCCATCAACACGTTGTGCGTGCGCCCCTGCTGCGCCGTCAGATGGCGCGACACAGCCGCGTCACCCGCCGCCCGCAACCGCGCGGCACGCTCCTTGATCGCGCGCCCGTCCACCTGAGGCATCCGCGCGGCGGGGGTGCCCTCGCGCGGCGAATAGGGGAAGACGTGCAGCCATGTCAGGCTGCAATCTTCAACCAGCTTCAGCGAATTCTCGAAATGCGCCTCGGTCTCGGTCGGGAAGCCTGCGATGATGTCCGCGCCGAACGTCATGTCCGGCCGCAGCCTGCGCGCCTCTTCGGCAAAGCGGATCGCGTCGTCGCGCAGATGGCGGCGCTTCATCCGCTTGAGGATCAGGTCGTCGCCATGCTGAAGGCTCAGATGTAAATGCGGCATCAGACGGGGTTCGGTGGCAATCGCCTGCATCAGGTTCTCGTCCACCTCGATGCTGTCGATCGAACTGATCCGCAGCCGCGGCAGATCGGGCACCAGCCGCAGGATGCGCATTACCAGATCGCCCAGCTTTGGTTGCGCAGGCAGGTCCGCGCCCCAGGATGTCAGGTCGACCCCTGTCAGCACAACCTCGTTGAAGCCCTTGTCCACCAGCCGCTTGATCTGATCCACGATCACCCCGGCAGGCACCGAACGCGAATTTCCACGGCCATAGGGGATGATGCAGAAGGTGCAACGATGGTCGCAGCCATTCTGGACCTGCACATAGGCGCGCGACCGCGTGCCGAAGCCGTCGATCAGGTGCTGCGCGGTTTCCGTCACGGACATGATGTCATTGACCTGCACAGTCTCGGTTTCGCCGATGAAATCCGCCGCCAGCCCTTTCCAGGTGTCCGGCGTCATCTTTTCGGTATTGCCGATCACCGCGTCAACCTCGGCCATCTTGGCAAAGGTTTCCGGTTCGGTCTGCGCGGCGCAGCCGGTCACGATCAGCTTGGCGGTCGGGTTGTCCCGACGCAGCTTGCGGATCTCCTGCCGCGCCTTGCGCACCGCTTCGGCGGTGACGGCACAGGTGTTGACCACAACGGCGTTCTCAAGCCCCGCCTGCGCGGCAAGGTCCTTCATCGCCTCGGTCTCGTAAGCGTTCAGGCGACAGCCCAATGTGGTGAACCTGGGCGGGGTCATGTCACCGCCTCCAGCCAGTCCGCCGTAAAAGTCCCGCTAAACACATGCGCCGTCGGTCCGGTCATCCAGACGCCATCCTCGCGCCAGTCGATCTCGATCCGCCCGCCATCTAGGTCGATGCTCACGCGGCGCCCGGTCAAGCCGCGCCGTGCCGCCGCAACCGCCGTGGCGCAGGAGGACGACCCAGAGGCCAGCGTGACCCCCACCCCGCGTTCCCACACCCGCATCCGAAGATGGTCGGGACCGATAACATGCGCGAACTGCACATTGGTGCGCTGCGGATACAGTGGATGATGCTCGATTTCGGCACCCCGCGTGGCAAGGTCCACCGATTCGGCGTCCTCGACAAAGAACGTGCAATGCGGATTGCCCATGCCCGTCGCCGTCGGCGCACCGTCGATGGGCAATTCCAGAGTGTCCATCTCGTGCGCGAGCGGCACCTCGTTCCAACGCAATTGCGGCTGTCCCATATTCACCGAGGTCAGCCCGCCCCCCGCATCCTGCGCGATCAGACGCCCTCGCTCGGTGACGAGCACCACTTCGGTCAGGCCCGCCTCGTCCATCAGGTGTCGCGCAATGCAGCGCGTGGCATTGCCACAGGCCCCGGCCGTCGATCCGTCGGAATTGTAGAACACCAGCCGCGCATCCGCCCCGTCCGCGCCCGGTTCGATCACCGCAAGCTGGTCAAACCCCACGCCGCGATGCCGATCCCCGATCGCCTGCGCCAACGCAGCCGTCATCCCGACAGGGCGCACACGCGCATCCAGCACGACAAAATCATTGCCGAGGCCATGCATTTTCATGAAGGCGATATCACGGGTGCCGTTGGTCATCATGGCCGCGCATATACGCCTGTCAGGTGCATCTTTCCAGACCGCGGTATCGGCCCTGCTGCGGCATTCTGGAAGATAGCTTGGAATTGTGCCGTTTTGGGGGTTGACCGCACTCCGCCCTCTTTCTAGATAGCCCGCCAGTGGGCCGTTAGCTCAGTTGGTAGAGCAACTGACTTTTAATCAGTGGGTCGCAGGTTCGAATCCTGCACGGCTCACCACTGATCTCCAAAAAATTGAACCAAAGATCGGCAATGTCTCGCCGGTTTGCCGGAATTTTCCGCCGCATACCCTTGCGGTGCTGTTTTGTCTTCCTACCTTCTTGCGAGTGATTTGCATTTTCAAAACCGAACAGGCATAGTCAACACGGAGGATCAAAACATGAGAACGACGTTTACCGCGCTTGTGTCAGCCGGGCTCTTGGCTTTAGGGGCCGGCGCGGCGACAGCGGACGAAAAGATGAAAGTGGTCACCACCTTCACCGTTCTGGCCGACATGGCATCGAACGTGGCCGGTGACGCGGCCGAGGTGGTGTCGATCACCAAACCGGGGGCCGAGATCCATGGATACGAGCCAACCCCGCAGGACATCGTCCGCGCCAGTGACGCGGATCTGATCCTGTGGAACGGTCTCAATCTGGAACTCTGGTTCGAGCAATTCGTGTCCAACTTCGACGATATACCTTCGGTGACGCTCAGCGAAGGCATCGACCCGATCTCGATCTCGTCCGGCAGCTACGAGGGCAAGCCCAACCCGCATGCGTGGATGGGTCTCGATAACGCCCTGGTCTATATCGACAATATCACCAAGGCCTTCTCCGACGCGGACCCGGACAACGCCGCGATCTATGCGGCGAACGCCGAGCGCTACAAGGACGAGCTGCGCGCCACGATCGAACCGCTGCGCGCGGCGGTTTCGGCCATTCCGGAAGATCAGCGCTGGCTTGTCACCTGCGAAGGCGCGTTCAGCTACCTCGCCCGCGACATGGGGCTCAAAGAGCTTTATCTCTGGCCGATGAACGCCGATCAGGTGGGCACACCCCAGCAGGTCCGCGCGGTGATCGACGGGGTGCGCGAGAACAACATCCCGGTGGTGTTCTGCGAAAGCACAGTCAGCACCGCCCCGGCGGAACAGGTCGCGCGCGAGACGGGTGTCACCTATGGCGGTGTGCTCTATGTCGATTCACTGAGCGAGGCCGATGGCCCGGTGCCGACATATCTTGACCTGCTCACGGTCACGACCCGCACCGTTGCCGAAGGACTGACCACCGCCGTCATCAATTGAGGCGCGGCGGAACCGGACAAGAAGGCCCGCAGCTGCATGGCTGCGGGCGCACCCATGTCAGGCCGGAGGCTTGCAACACCGTCAGGCCGGAGGTCTGCAACACCGTCAGGCCAGAGGCCTGCAACACCAAGGACACGCCATGCTCGATGAGCAGAGCCAGACGAGCCAGACAACGCAAAGCACAGCCAAAGTCGGTCTTTCCGCACAGGATGTGACGGTCACCTATCGCAACGGTCATACCGCGCTCTGGAACGCCAGTTTCGAAATCCCACGCGGCACCGTGACCGCTCTGGTCGGCATCAACGGTGCGGGGAAGTCCACGCTCTTCAAAGCGATCATGGGGTTTGTGCCCGCCGCCAAGGGCGAGATCCGCATCCTCGGGATGACGGTGAAAGAGGCGCTGGCGAAGAACCTCGTGGCCTATGTGCCGCAATCCGAAGAGGTGGACTGGGCCTTCCCGGTGCTGGTCGACGATGTCGTGATGATGGGCCGTTACGGCAAGATGGGCTTTTTGCGCCGCCCCAAAGCCGCCGACCACCGGGCGGTCGATGAGGCACTGGCCCGCGTGAACATGACCGAGTTCCGCCACCGCCAGATCGGCGAGCTGTCCGGCGGCCAGCGCAAGCGCGTCTTCCTGGCCCGCGCCCTGGCGCAGGACGGGCAGGTGATCCTGCTGGACGAGCCCTTCACCGGCGTGGATGTGAAAACCGAAGACCAGATCATCGCGCTCCTGCGCGACCTGCGCGACGAAGGGCGGGTGATGCTGGTCTCCACGCATAACCTCGGGTCCGTGCCCGAGTTCTGCGACCGGACCGTCTTGGTCAAAGGCACCGTGCTCAGCTACGGTCCGACCGAGACCACCTTCACCCGCGACAACCTTGAACGTGCCTTCGGCGGTGTGCTGCGTCACTTCACGCTGGGTGGCGACGCGCTGCATGACGACGAAGACGCGCGGGCGATCACCATCTTCACCGATGACGAACGCCCGTTGGTGCAATACGGCGACAAGACCCAGGTGACGGAGACAAAGCCGTGATCGACCTGCTGCTCGAGCCGTTCAGCTACAAGTACATGGTCAACGCCATGTGGGTGTCCGCGCTGGTTGGCGGGGTCTGTGCGTTCCTTTCGGCTTATCTGATGCTCAAGGGCTGGTCCCTGATCGGCGACGCGCTGGCGCATTCGGTCGTGCCGGGGGTGGCAGGGGCCTACATCCTTGGATTGCCATTCGCGCTGGGCGCGTTCATCGCGGGCGGTTTGGCCGCCGGGTCAATGTTGTTCCTGTCAGAACGCTCGGGGTTGAAACCGGATGTGATCATCGGCCTGATCTTCACCTCCTTCTTCGGGCTGGGCCTCTTCATGGTGTCGGTCAACCCGATCTCGGTCTCGGTGCAGACCATCACCATGGGCAACATCCTCGCCATCACACCCGAGGATACGCTTCAGCTTGCCATCATCGGCTTCGTGTCCTTGGCGGTGCTGCTGCTCAAGTGGAAGGACCTCATGGTCACCTTCTTCGATGAGAACCACGCCCGCACCATCGGTCTGCGCCCGCAATTGCTCAAGGCGGTGTTCTTTGTCCTGCTCTCGGCCTCCGTCGTTGCCGCGATGCAGACCGTGGGCGCATTCCTCGTGATCGCAATGGTGGTGACACCGGGGGCGACTGCCTACCTGCTCTGCGACCGCTTCCCGCGCCTGATCGTGACCTCGGTGCTGATCGGGTCTGTGACCAGCTTCACCGGGGCCTATATCAGCTACTTCCTCGACGGTGCGACGGGCGGCATCATCGTCTGCCTGCAAACGCTGATCTTCCTCGTGGCTTTTGTCTTTGCCCCACAGCACGGCCTGCTTGCTGCACGGCGCAAGGCCGAGGCCGCGCTGAGGGATGGGCCGAAAGACAGCCTTGTTCAGGCTGATCCTGCAAAAGGCGGTGCATGATGGACGTTGAAGCCCTGCTTTTGCCCTTCCGCTTTGCATTTATGCAAAACGCTTTCCTCATCTCTATGATGGTGGCGGTGCCCACCGCGCTGCTCTCCTGCTTTCTCGTGCTCAAGGGCTGGGCGCTCATGGGGGATGCGGTCAGCCATGCTGTCCTGCCGGGCATCGTTCTGGCCTATATTTTTGGCATCCCGCTGATCGTCGGAGCCTTCGCCGCAGGCATGACCTGCGCGATCGCAACGGGCTATCTGTCGACCAACAGCCGGGTCAAGGAGGACACGGTGATGGGTGTCGTCTTTTCAGGTATGTTCGGCCTCGGGATCGTGCTCTATGTCGCGGTCGAGACGAGCGCCCATCTCGATCACATCCTCTTCGGCAACATGCTTGGGGTCGAGCCGCACGAGCTTTGGACCGCAGGCATCATCTCGGCGCTGGTTGCCGGGGTGCTGGTGCTCAAGTGGAAAGACTGGCTGCTGCACAGCTTTGATCCGGCTCAGGCGCAGGCCTCGGGCCTCTGGGTCAATGCGCTGCACTACGGCATGTTGACAGCCCTGTCGCTGACCATCGTGGCCACGCTGTCGGCGGCGGGCCTCATCCTCGCCATCGGGTTGTTGATCGCGCCGGGTGCGATTGCCTTCCTGCTGGTGCGACAGTTCAAGACAATGCTCTGGGTTGCGGTCGGGGTGAACATGGCGGCGATGCTGCTCGGCACTTACCTCAGCTTCTTTCTCGACAGCGCTCCGGCACCGACCATCATCCTGATCCTCAGTGCTGTCTTCGTTGTGGCCTTCATCCGTCGCCAGATGCTGACCCGTCGCGCCTCCCGCCTGCGCGTCCAGCGGGGGTAGGGCGAAGGACTTTCGAAAGTTCTTCCCAACGCGGTTTCGAAACCGCGTGCCAAGCCCTTTCTTAAGGGCTTGCCCCGCTCAGGTCATCACGTCCGGCGCTGTCCGACCCGTACGCTCGGTCAAGCCACTGATCAGCGCCGTCGCGTCCGCGATGTCCTTGAGCGCCGTCTGCGTCTCGATGTTCAGATCGCCCTCAGGGGCCTCGTACCTCTCTAGATAGACCCGCAGCGTCGCGCCCTCGGTGCCGGTGCCAGACAGACGCAGCACCGCGCGACCACCCCCCTCGAAATTGATCCGAAGCCCCTGATTGTGGCTCACCGATCCATCGACCGGGTCATGGTAGGAAAAGCTGTCGGCCATCGTCACCGTACACGCCCCGAAGGTCTTTCCGGCCAGAGCGTCCAGCTTCACCGTCAGGTCGGCCACCAACCCGTTCGCCGCCGCTGCATCCACCGCTTCGTAATCGTGGCGCGAATAGTAGTTGCGGCCATAGGTCTGCCAATGGTCCTGCAGGATGTCCTTCACCGACATCTTGCGCACCGCCAGAATGTTGAGCCACAGCAGCACCGCCCAAAGCCCGTCCTTCTCGCGCACATGGTCGCTGCCCGTGCCTGCGCTTTCCTCGCCACACAGCGTCACGCGCCCGGCGTCCAGCAGGTTGCCGAAGAACTTCCAACCCGTCGGTGTTTCGAAACACTCAACCGCCAAAGCCTCGGCCACCCGGTCGCAGGCGCCGCTGGTCGGCATCGACCGTGCCACACCTGCGATCCCGCGCTCATAGCCCGGGGCCAGATGCGCGTTGGCGGCCAGCACCGCAAGCGAGTCGGATGGCGTCACATAGACCCCACGCCCAAGGATCATGTTGCGGTCGCCATCCCCGTCCGACGCGGCCGCGAAATCAGGCCCGTCGTCGGACATCACCAGATCGACCAGCGGCTTGGCCCAGATCGGGTTCGGATCGGGATGCCCCTTGCCGAAATCCACCGATGGCACACCGTTCAGGACCGTGCCCGCAGGCGCACCCAGAGTGTCCTCCAGAATGGCCTTGGCATAGGGGCCTGTCACCGCGTGCATCGCATCGAACTTCATGGTGAAGCCACTGGCGAACAGCGCCCGCAAAGCGTCGAAATCGAACAGCTCTTCCATCAGCAAAGCATACTCCTCGACCGGATCGACGATCTCGACTGCCATCTCTCCCAACGCCACTGTCCCGATCTGTCCAAGGTCGATGTCGGCGGTGTCCAGCGTCTTGTAGCTGCTGATGGTCTTGGTCTGCTCGAAGATCGCGTCGGTGATCGCCTCGGGCGCAGGACCGCCGTTCGAGATGTTGTACTTGAGCCCGAAATCCTCATCGATGCCGCCGGGGTTGTGGCTGGCCGACAGGATCAGCCCGCCATCCGCGCCGCGCTTGCGGATCAGGTTCGACGCGGCCGGGGTGGACAAGAGGCCCCCTTGACCCACAATCGCCAGCGCCGCGCCATTGGCCGAGGCCATGCGCAGGATCGTCTGGATCGCCTCGGCGTTGAAGTAGCGCCCGTCACCACCGATCACGAGAACCTTGTCCGCAACCCCGTCGATCCCGTTGAAGATCGACTGCACGAAGCATTCAAGATACCCCGGCTGCATGAACACGCGGGTTTTCTTGCGCAGACCCGAGGTGCCGGGTTTCTGGCCCTCGAACGGGGTGCAGGTCTGGGTCAGGATCGTCATGCGGGTGCCTCCTCGGGGTGGTCCGTGTCGTCATGGTGTGCGGGCGTGCCGCGCGCGTCGCGCATCACGTTCGATATATGCAGCAAGGCCGCGCTCTGTTCCATCGCCTCGACCGGCACGCTCAGCCGTCGCCGCCAGTTCGGGTGCTCGTTGATCGTGCCGGGCAGGTTCTGCGCCTCAAGCTCGCCGAACACATCGTCCATCTGGACCGACACCAACGCCGCTGGAGACTGCGCCAAGCCGCGATGGATCGTGTCCGCGATCTCGTCAATGTGAGCTGTGCTGGGGATCGCGCAGACATCCCGCAGGCTCGCGCGCTGCTTGGCGCGGTGGCTGTGCCGCGCGGCCCGGTCGCCGGAGGACAGCCAGCCCACGCGCTGCCACCAGTCGATGTCGGTGCCATGCCAGAACCCGCTCAGCGTCGGCGTGTCATGGGTGCCGAAACAGGCAAGGCTGTAGGGCGGCAGCGTGTCCGCAGGCAGGATGTCGCCCAGATGGGTGCCCTCGAACTGCCAGACCGCATAGCTGTAAAGCCCCGCGTCGTTCATCGCCTCGCGGAACCCGTCGGGCACCAGCCCAAGGTCTTCGCCCACCACGAGACAGCCCGCGCGATGTGCTTCGATGGTGATCACCGCCAGCAGGGACTCGAGGGGCTGCGTGATATACCCACCCGGACTGCCATCGTCGGGCAGCCAATAGCTGCGCAACAGCCCAAGCGCATGGTCGATCCGCAGCACGCCGCATTTCGCCATCAGCCGCCGCAGCATCGACCGCAGCGGTGCATACCGCGCGCGCGCCAAAGGTCCCGGTGCGTGCGCTGCCAGCGCCCAGGATTGGCCTTCGGGGCTCAGGTGATCGGGTGGCGCGCCGATGGTGACGCCTTTGGCAATCGTATCAACATTCATCCAGACCTCGGCCCCGTCGGGGCGCGGGCCCACGGCAAGATCAAGATACAGCCCAAGCGCCATCCCCGCCTGTGTCGCCCGAGCCTGTGCCGCGTCGATCTGGATGTCGGCAAGGTACTGCAGCCACAGATGGAACTCCGCGCGTTTCCCCGCGGCCTTGCGCGCCGCCGCTCCGGGAGTTTGCAACGCGGCGGGCCATGTGCGGAAGTCGTGTCCGTGGATTTCGCTGATGGCTTCGAACTCGGCGAAGTGGCGCGTGTCGTCGGAACAGGTTTCGCACCATGCCGCAAAGGCCGCCTTGTCGCGCTGTTTGAACTGCGCCTCCAACGCAGCACGATGCCGTCCCCGGAACGCGGCATAGTCGATGAGGTCGGCCTTTGGCGTCGGTCCCAGCCCACCTTCGACCGCGATATGGTCGATGTTGAACATGCCGCGATGTGAGGGCGAATAGGGGCTGATGATGTCCTCCATCGCCCATCCCAGCGCGTGCAGCGGGTTGACGCCCAGAAACTGCGCCCCCGCGTGCCCGAAGGTCGCCGCAACGGCCCCCAGATCGGCGTAATTGCCCAGCCCGCCATTCGTGGCGGACCGCAAGCCATAAAGCGCTCCGGTCGTGCCCCAGCACCTGTCGATCCCGGCCTGCGACGCTAGATCAGGCGCGCGCGCCGGGCGGACCATGACAAAGACATCGCTCTGAACATCGCCCGTCAGATGCAGGTCGTAATACCCGACACCAAGGCGCGGCAAGTCGATGGTGTCGGTTGCCCGGCCTTCGGCAACCACATTGCCGGTTTCGTCCCGCAGTACCCAGTCGCAAGGATGGGGCACGGGAACCCGGATCGGATCCCCAGCCACGCCCTTCACCTCGGTCGGGACGGCATCTGCCGTCTGTTCCGCAAGCGCCGCCGCCACCAGCGCGGGGCTGTCCGCATCGGTGCCCAGTGCCCGCAGCAGCGCGCGCAGCGTGTCGGGGCTGGCCTCGTGACGCACCCCGTGCAGGTCAAAAAACGCAAGGTAGATGCCCTGCGCCTTGGCCAGCGCGCGCAGGTCTGCGTCCGTGCCGCTCATGTCGCGGATCCCCGGCGCAGAACAAAGGCGCTCACCGACTGCGCAGGCACGATGGTGCGCGCGCTGGTGATCGCTGTTGTGGATTGTGCAGCTTCGGACGTGTCGATCTCGCGCGTCCAATTCCCGGCGCCCGGTTCGGGCAACAGCAACTCCAGATCATCATCACTGCGGTTGAACGCAAGGAACACCTCGTCGGTCATCGCCTTGCCCGCGATGCTTTCGGCATTGCCGCGCAGATGGACGCAGAGGGCGGATAGGTCGGCATTGCCCCAGTTGAGCGGTTTGCCATCGAACCCGCGCCATTCCACGTCCTTGCGGCGGTCAGTCTCGCGCGTGGCGCCGTGCAGAAAATCCATTTGCCTCAGCACCGGGTTTTCCCGCCGCAGGCGCGAAACCGCCTCGGTAAACCGGATCATCTCGGGGTCCAGAGAGGCCCAGTCGATCCACGTGGTTTCGTTGTCCTGACAATAGGCGTTGTTGTTACCTTTCTGCGTGTGCCCGCCTTCGTCCCCTGACAAAAGCATCGGCGTACCTTGCGACAGGAACACCGTGGCCAGCATGTTGCGCTGTCGCCGGGCGCGCTGGGCACAGATCACGGGATCTTCGCTTGGCCCTTCGACACCGAAATTGTCGCTGTAATTGACCTTGTGCCCGTCGCGGTTGCCCTCGCCATTGGCCTCGTTGTGGCGTTCTTCGTATTGCGTCGTGTCAGCCAGCGTGTAGCCGTCATGCGAGGCAGCATAGTTGATCGACGACCAAACCCGCCGTCCGCGCTTGTCAAAGACATAGGCGGTGCCCAGCAGCGCCGACCCAAGCTCTTGCGCGCCATGCGCATCACCTCGCCAGAACCTGCGCACGGTGTCGCGGTAGCGATCGTTCCATTCGGCGAACTTGGCCGGAAAGCCGCCAAGCTGATACCCGCCGGGGCCGATGTCCCAGGGTTCTGCGATCAGCTTGACCGTGGCCAGAACCGGGTCCTGCCGCAGCGCGGTCATGAAGCGCCCGGTCCGGTCGAACCCGTCGGCTTCACGGCAGAGCGTGGCGGCAAGATCAAAGCGAAAGCCGTCGACCCCCATCGCCTGCACCCAGAACCGCAGACTGTCGAGGATCAGGCGCGTGACAAACGGGTGTGTGATGTTGAGCGTGTTGCCGCAGCCGGTGTCGTTGACATAGTAGCGCGGCGCGTCGGCCTGAAGCCGGTAGTAGGACGCGTTGTCCAGCCCCCGGAACGACAGGGTCGGCCCAAGGTGATCGCCCTCGGCGGAATGGTTGTAGACGACGTCGAGGATCACTTCGATCCCGGCGTCGTGGAACCGGTCCACCATGGCGCGGAACCCGCGCACGCCTTCGGGGCCGAAATACCGGGGTTCGGGGGCGAAAAAGCCCACCGTGTTGTAGCCCCAGTAATTCACGAGGCCCCGCCCCGACAGCGCCCCTTCGGACTTGATCGCCTGTACCGGCAACAGCTCCACCGCCGTCACTCCAAGGCGCGTCAGGTGATCCAGAATGGCCGGCGTGGCCAGCCCGTCATAGGTGCCACGCAGCGCCTCGGGTACTCCGGGATGGCGTTTGGTCAGCCCTTTGACATGGGCTTCGTAGATCAGCGCATCGCTCCAGCCCCGTTCAAGCGGGCGGCCATCCAGCGGAAAAAGCGCAGGATCCGACACAACGGATTTGGCCACGAACGGAGCACTGTCGCGGCTGTCAAAGGACAGGTCCGCCTCGGGTGCGGAATTCAGATAGCCAAAGGCCGCGGTGTGGTCGGTGAAGCAGCCGTGGAATTCGCGCGTATAGGGGTCGATCAGCAGCTTGTTGCGGTTGAACCGGTGGCCTGCCTCGGGGGCATAGGGGCCGGACGCGCGGTAGCCATACACCGTGCCGGGCTGCACACCCGGCAGATACCCGTGCCAGATCGCCCCCGTGCGTTCAGGCAGGGGCAGGCGCATGTCTTCGGTCTTGCCGTCGGGTGAAAACAGGCACAGCCAGATCTGTTCGGCATGTTCCGAAAACACGGCGAAATTAGTCCCGCCCCCGTCGAAATGCGCGCCCAACCGGGCCGGAGAGCCGGGTTCAAGCGTTGCAGAGACGGGGGTTTGGTAGGTCATCCGGCAAGATCGGCGTAAAGGTCACGATAGGCTTGAGCCGAACTGTCCCAATCCACCGGATGACGCATGGCAGCGCGTTGCATGGACTGCCACAGTTTCGGATCGGCGTAGGCTTCGACCACGCGGTCGATCACCAAAGCGATGCCCGTTGCGCTGACGTCGTGGAACACGAAACCGGTTGCAGCCTTTGCAAGGAGTGCGGCGACATTGGCGTCGATCACCGTGTCGGCCAATCCTCCGGTGCGGGCAACAACGGGCAGGGTGCCATAGCGCAGGCCGTAAAGCTGCGTCAGCCCGCAGGGTTCGAACCGCGAGGGGATCAGGATTGCATCGCTGCCCGCCTGAAACAGGTGCGACAGCGCCTCGTCATAGCCGATATGGGTGGCAACCTGACCGGGATGGGCCTCTGCCGCATCACGGAACCCCTGTTCCAACTCGGGCTGCCCGGTGCCCAGAACGGCAAGCTGCGCTCCGCGCTGCACCAGATGCGGTACGGCCTCCAGCAGGGCGTCCAGCCCCTTCTGGTTGGTCAGGCGGCTGACCACGCAACACAAAGGCCCGGTGCTCGAGGGATCAAGCCCCAGCCGCGCGCGCAGGGCCGTCTTGTTGTCGGCTTTGCGTTTCAGCGTCCTGACATCATAGGTCTGGGCCAAAGCGCCATCGGTCGCCGGGTCCCACGCTTCCGTGTCGATGCCATTCAGCACACCGCTCAGCGCCCCGGCCCGCGCCTGCAACACACCCTCAAGCCCCATGCCGAACTCCGGCGTCAGGATCTCGCGCGCATAGGTCGGGCTGACCGTGGTGATCCGGTCCGAGAACATGAGCGCCCCCTTGAGGACGTTCAGATCGCCATGAAACTCCAGCCCCTCGGGGTGGAACCAGTCGGTCTTGAGGTGCAACTGCGCCAGAACCTGCGGTCCGAACCGGCCCTGAAAGGCGATGTTGTGGATGGTGATGACCGACCGGGGCGTGTCGCGCCCGGCCATCCTCAGATAGACCGGGGCCAGCGCCGCCTGCCAGTCATGCGCGTGCAGGACATCCGGCTGGTAGCCGTCGATGGCCCCCATCGCGATCCGCGCACCCGCCATCGACAACGCGCCAAAGCGCAGGTGGTTGTCGCTCCAGTCGCGCCCGGTCTCGTCGACATAAAGCCCACCGGGCCGGTCAAAAAGCTGTGGGGCGTCCAGCAGCAAGAGCGTCATGCCCTCTGCTTTCACCTTGACGATGCGCCCCGGCCCGCCCGGCAGGTCGTCGAACCGTGCAACCTCTTCGCCCTTGGGCAGCAGCGGAAAGAGCGGCGGATAGGCGGGCAGCAGCACCTGCGCGTCCACGTCCACCCGTGCCAGAGCGGCGGGCAAGGCACCAACCACATCGGCAAGACCCCCCGTTTTCACAAAGGGCGCACATTCCGAAGCCACCATCAGGACGTTCATGTCACTTTCCCAGCTTGTCGATCATCGCTTGCGTAATCAGGCAGATGCCGCCTTCGGTGCGGCGGAACCGCTTGGCGTCTTCCTTGGGGTCTTCGCCCACGATCAGCCCCGGCGGGATCTTCACACCCCGGTCCAGCACAACGTTCTTGAGATATGCGCGACGGCCCACCTCGGCATAGGGCAGGGCGACCACACCTTCCAATTGGGAATAGGAGTGCGTTTTGACCCCCGTGAACAGCAGGCACCGATAAAGCGACGAGCCCGAGATGATGCAGCCACCCGACACCATCGACGACACCGCCTGACCGCGTCTGCCTTCTTCGTTGTGGATGAATTTCGCGGGTGGGGTCAGTTCGGAATAGGTCCAGATCGGCCAGTCGGTTGCGTAGATGTCCAGTTTGGGTTCGAAATCGGTGAGGTCGATATTGGCCTGCCAATAGGCGTCGATGGTGCCCACGTCGCGCCAGTAGGGTTCGGTTTCAAGCCCCGACATGACGCAGGACCGGCTGAACGGATGCGCCCGAGCGCCTCCTTCGGCGACGATGGCAGGAATGATGTCCTTGCCGAAATCGTTTTCCGACTTGGGGTTCTGCGCGTCCTTTTCGAGGATCTCGTAAAGGTATTCGGCCTCGAACACGTAGATGCCCATGCTCGCCAGCGACTTGGTTTCGTCACCGGGCATAGAAGGCGGATCGGCAGGCTTTTCGACAAAGTCGAGGATCTTGTCGCTTTCATCGACATGCATGACGCCAAAGCCCTTGGCTTCTTCACGCGGCACGGCGATGCAGCCCACCGTGACTTTCGCCCCAGAGCGGACATGCTCTTCGATCATCAGCGAATAGTCCTGCTTGTAGATATGGTCACCGGCAAGGATCACCACATACTTCGGCCCATAGCCGCGAATGACCGAGATGTTCTGGGTCACGGCGTCGGCGGTGCCCTTGTACCAGTTGTCCTCGTTGATCTGCTGCGAGGCGGGCAGGATGTCGAGCGACTCGTTGCGTTCGGCGCGGAAAAAGCTCCAGCCGCGCTGCATGTGCCGGATCAGGCTGTGCGCCTTGTACTGCGTCGCGACACCGATCCGCCGGATGCCCGAGTTCACCGCGTTGGACAGGGCAAAGTCGATGATGCGGGTCTTGCCGCCGAAATAGACGGCGGGTTTGGCGCGGATGTCGGTCATTTCCTTGAGGCGGCTCCCCCGTCCGCCCGCAAGAATGAACGCCATGGATTGCTGCGCCAGGCTGAACCTGTCTTCTCTCATGTCTTTCCTCCCCCTTTTTGTCATATGCCGCCTCAGTCGGTTGTCAGTTCGAAGAACACGGTCGCCAGCGGCGGTACGGTGATCTCGATGGCATAGGGACAACCGTGCATCGACACCTCCTGCGTGTCGGCCCCTCCCGGATTGCCCGTGTCCGTGCCGCCATAGATCGCGGCATCCGAATTGAACCGCTCGGCCCAGTGGCCCGGATGCGGCACGCCGATCCGGTACTGCGTGCGCGGCACCGGGGTGAAGTTCGACACCACCAGAACCGGCGCGCTGCCGTCCTTGCCATAGCGCACCCACGAAAACACCGATTCCGCCGCGTTGCCGCCGTCGATCCAGCGGAATCCGTCCTGCGACGTGTCCTTTTCGTAAAGCGCAGGCGTGCTGCGATAGAGCGCGTTCAGATCGCGCACCAAGGTTTGCATCCCCTTGTGCGGTGCATAGTCCAGCAGGTGCCAGTCAAGGCTGGTTTCGTTGTTCCATTCGCCGCCTTGCGCAAACTCGCCCCCCATGAACAACAGCTTCTTGCCGGGATGCCCCCACATGAACCCGTAATAGGCCCGCAGGTTGGCAAAGCGCTGCCAGTCATCCCCCGGCATCTTGCCCAGAAGCGAGCCTTTGCCGTGCACGACCTCGTCATGGCTGAGCGGCAGGATGAAATTTTCGGAAAACGCGTAATGCAGGCCGAAGGTCATCTTGTCGTGGTGGTATTTCCGGTTGATCGGGTCTTCGGCCATGTAGCGCAGGGTGTCGTTCATCCACCCCATGTTCCACTTGAAGCCGAAGCCAAGCCCACCGCTGCTGGTCGGTGCGCTGACCCCCGGAAAGGCGGTGCTTTCCTCGGCGGCGGTCAGGATGCTGTCATCGGCGGCATAAACCACCTCGTTCATCCGCTGCATGAAAGCGATGGCTTCAAGGTTCTCGCGCCCGCCATGCTGGTTCGGGACCCATTCCCCCTCTTTCCGCGAATAATCGCGGTAGAGCATGGAGGCCACTGCATCCACGCGCAGCCCGTCGATGTGGTATTCCTCGAACCAGAATTTCGCGTTGGCGATCAGGAAGTTCTGAACTTCTGTCCGGCCATAGTTGTAAACCAGCGTGTTCCAGTCCGGGTGGAAGCCTTCCTTCGGGTCGGCGTGTTCATAAAGCGGCGTGCCGTCGAACCGGCCCAGCCCGTGCTGGTCGGTCGGGAAATGCCCCGGCACCCAGTCGATTATCAGGCCAAGGCCCGCTTGATGGCAGGCATCGACAAAGGCGCGAAACTCTTGCGGTGTGCCAAAGCGGGATGTCGGCGCAAAAAGGCCCACGGGCTGATAGCCCCACGATCCGCCAAACGGGTATTCAGAGATCGGTGTGAGTTCGATATGGGTGAAGCCCATATCCTTGGCATAATCGACCAGCATTGACGCATGTTCGAGATAGGTCAGCGACCGGTTGCCCTCTTCCGGGACGCGCCGCCAGCTTTCCAGATGCACTTCGTAGATCGAGATCGGCTGGTCGATCTTCTGCTTTGCGCCCCGCTTTGACAGCCACCCGGCATCAGACCACTCGTACCCGCGCAGGTCGCGCACGACCGAGGCCGTCGCAGGCGGCAGTTCCGCGCCGAACCCAACCGGGTCGGCCTTGAGCGGCAGCAGGTTGCCTGCGCCGTCGATGATTTCGTACTTGTAGACCGTGCCATCGCCCAGTCCGGGCAGGAAAATCTCATGCACACCGGTGGCACCCCGGCGGCGCATCACGTGGCGGCGGCCGTCCCAACCGTTGAAGTCACCGACAACGGACACGCGCAAAGCATTCGGCGCCCAGACGGCGAAATGCGTGCCCTCCACGCCCTCATGTGTGCAGACATGCGCACCAAGGGCATCCCAAAGCTGGTTATGTGTGCCTTCGCCCAGAAGATACTCGTCCATCTCGCCCAGCTTGGGGCCGAAGGCATAAGCGTCATGTTCTTCCCAAACGTCGCTGCCGCGTGTCATGCGCAGTCGGTAGTAAAAGCGTTTTTTCCGGCGCGGGATCACGCCTGCAAACAGCCCGTCCTGCACCCGGTCCAGCGCCACAAGTACCTTCCCGGACTTGGCGTCGATCACCTCGACGCTATCCGCCTCTGGACGCATCGCGCGCAGCACCAGCTTGCCGTCCACCTCGTGCAGACCCAGCACCGCAAACGGGTCGCCGTGCCGCCCCTGCGCAATCGCTTGCGCCGTGGCGTCGTCGATCAGCGCCGCCGCATCCGTCATGCCGTTTTCCCAAGCTTGGCTTTGGTCAGGCTCTCGGCCCCCCAGATGTCGCGGGCATAGCCCTTGATCGTGCGGTCGGACGAGAACCAGCCCATGCTGGCCGTGTTCACAACCGCCATCGCGGCCCAGTTCGCCGGGTTGCGATAGGCGGTGTCGGCGCGGCGCTGCGTGTCGAAATAGCTGTCGAAATCGCAGGTCACGAGGAAATAGTCATGGTCATACAGCATCCCCACCAGCCCATGATAGCGGCTTGGGTCATGCGGTGCAAAACGCCCCTCGGCGATCTGGCCCAGCACCCGCTGCAGACGCGGGCTGGCCTCGATGGCGGCGCGGGAATAGCCATGATGCGTGCGGCGCTCCATCACCTCCTGTGCGGTCAGGCCGAAGAGGAAGAAGTTTTCCGACCCGACATGATCGCGGATTTCCACATTCGCGCCGTCCAGCGTGCCGATGGTCAGCGCGCCGTTCAGGGCGAATTTCATGTTTCCGGTGCCCGACGCTTCCTTGCCGGCGGTCGAGATTTGTTCCGACAGGTCCGCCGCCGGGATCAGCCGTTCGGCCATCGTCACGTTGTAGTTCGGCGGATACACGATCTTGAGCCGGTCGCCGGTGATCGGATCGGCATTGATGACGCTGGCCACGTCGTTGATCAGGCGGATGATGTCCTTGGCCACGAAATACCCCGGCGCAGCTTTGCCGCCGAAGATCTTGACGCGCGGCGTCCAGTCGCCATTCGGATTGTCACGCATCTCATTCCACAGCGCGACAGTCTCCAGAAGGTTCATCAACTGGCGTTTGTATTCATGGATGCGCTTGATCTGCACGTCGAACATCGCGTCGGGGTCCAGCGTGACACCCATCGTCTGACTGATCCAGTTGGACAGGTTGACCTTGTTCTCGCGCTTTGACGCGGTGAACGCCTCGATGAACGCGGCATCGTCGCGCTTGGATTTGAGCGCGGTCAGTTGGTCAAGGTCCGTCACCCAGCCTTCGCCAATCGTGTCGGTGATCAGGTGCCGCAGCGACGGGTTGCAGCCATAAAGCCAGCGGCGCGGGGTGATGCCGTTGGTCTGGTTGATGATCCGGGTCGGGTGGATGCGGTGCAGATCGGCAAAGACAGTTTCCTTGACCAGTTCCGTGTGCAGCGCAGACACGCCATTGACCTTATGCGCCATGATGAACGCCAGTTCGCCCATCCGCACATCGCCGTGCTCAAGGATACGTGGGCTGCCGGGGAATTCGGTCTGATGCGCGTGTTCGATGGCGCGGATGATCTCCAGATGGCGCGGCAGGATGCGGCCCATCAGATGCTCGCTCCACCGTTCCAATGCTTCCGGCAGAAGCGTGTGGTTGGTGTAGGCAAGGCACTTGCGCGCCAGCGGGATCGCCTCGTCCATCGGGATGGCGTGCTCGTCCACCAGAATGCGCACCAGTTCCGGCCCGGCAATGGCCGGGTGCGTGTCGTTCAATTGGATCGCCACGTAATCGGGCAAGGCGCGAATGTCGTCGTGATCCTTCAGGTAGCGGCGCAGCAGGTCCATGATCGACGCGGCGGTGAAGAAATACTCCTGCTTGAGGCGCAGTTCCTTGCCGCTTTCGGTGGTGTCGTCGGGATAGAGCACCCGGCTGATCGTACGCGCGAGCGCCTCGGACCGACCGGCGGCGAGGTAATCCCCACGGTTGAAGCTTTCGAGGTCGAATTCCTTGGCCGGTTCCGCCGACCAGAGGCGCAGCGTGTTGCCCCATGCGCCTTTCCAGCCGACCACGGGTGTGTCATGCGCGGTGGCCATCACCACCTCGCCGGGGTGCCAATAGGCCTTGCCCTCGTGATGATCGACATGCCCGCCAAAGCCGATCCGATAGCGTGCCTCGGGGCGTTCGAATTCCCACGCATGGCGCTGGGTCAGCCAGGTCTCGGGTTTCTCGACCTGCTGGCCCTGGGCAAAGCTTTGCTCGAACAGCCCGTGTTCATAGCGGATACCATAGCCAAACGCCGGGATGCCCAGGGTTGCAAGCGAATCCATGAAACACGCCGCCAGTCGGCCCAGCCCGCCATTGCCAAGTGCGGCGTCCGGTTCGTCATGCACGATGGTGTCGTAATCCTGACCCAGCTCGACCAGCGTCGCCTTGACCGTGTCCTCCATCCGCAGGTTCGAGATCATGTCCTCGATCAGCCGCCCGATGAGAAACTCCATCGACAGGTAATAGACCCGCTTGGGCGAGGCCGCGTAGGTTTCCTTGGTCGAGCGGAACCACGATTCGACCATCTGATCGCGCAGGACCAGCGACAGCGCGATGCGCCAGTCATAGGTCGAGGCGTTCTCGGCATCCTTGCCCAGCGAGTATTTCAGACGGTTCAGAATATCGGTTTTCATGGTCATTCAGGTGCGTTCCAACGTCGGATCCAGATTTACGATAGCGCTAACATGGGTGTCTATTACCGCATCCCATCAAAAACACCATTGCACATTCTGCAACCGTGACCGGAGTTTTCTTCATGTGGTCGATGCGCAATACCGCCCTGTCAGGACGGGATAGCCTGAACTTTCAGCGCTTCAAGGACGCGGGACAGGCCGTGCTGTGGCGCTAGGTGTCGGGCAGCCGCGTTTTCTGAACGCCCTCGGCATCGAAATTGTCGGGGGCCAGCCACCGCAGGAACCGGGCTTTCAGATCAGGCCATTCGGTGTCGATGATGGAAAACCACGCCGTATCGCGGTTTCGGCCCTTGTAGTGCGTCGCCTGACGAAACGTGCCCTCATAGGTGAACCCCAGCCGTTCGGCGGCCCGCCGCGATGGCGCGTTCAGTGCATCGCATTTCCATTCGTATCGGCGATAGCCCAGCTCATCGAACGCGCGCTGCATCATGAGAAACTGAAATTCGGTCGCGGCACGGGTGCGTTGGAGGGCGGGGGACAGGTTGATGAACCCGACTTCAATGCTGGCGCTGGCCGGGGTGATCCGCAGGTAGCTGGCGTGACCGACCGCGCGGCCGTCGACAAGGATGGCGTGCATCAGCGGGTCGGTCCACGTGACCGCCTCTTCGACCCATGCGTTGAAATCTGCAGGATCGTGGTAGGGGCCATTGGGCAGGTAGGTCCAGATGCGGTCCTCTTCATCCGCGCTGAACTCAGTGTAAAGGTCGTCCGCGTGATCCGGCGAAAGCGGCACCACAGAACAATATCGCCCCACCATATCGGAGCGCGGGGGCACCGGGCGGGGCGATGTGTCGGCAAGAGGCAAGCCGACGGGTTGGGCCAGCGCGTTGAGGCGCTGACCCGTGATCAGGGGATCACTCACGCAAATTCGCGGCCCAAAGCTTCGTCAACCGATGCGATGATCTGGTTGATGTCGTCCTTGGTGGCGATCAGCGCGGGGCTGAAGCAGAGCGTGTTGTTGTAGCCCGGCAGGGACCGGTTGGTCGCGCCGATGATAATGCCCTGCTGCATGCAGTCCGCGACCACCTTCTGAACGCGCTTTTCGGCCATCGGCTTGCGGGTTTCCCGGTCCTCGACCAGTTCTGCACCCAGGAACAGGCCCTTTCCGCGCACATTGCCGATGACGGCATGCTTGTCGGCCAGCGCATGCAACTGGTCGAGCATGTACTCGCCCATCGCCGTGGTGTTGTCGAGCAGTCCTTCATCTTCGATGATGCGCATGTTCTCCAGCGCCGCCGCCGGGCCAGCCGTACAGCCGCCAAAGGTGGAAATATCGCGGAAATAGTTGAGCGGATCGTCGGCGTTGTCCTTGAACATCGAGAACACGTCCTCGGTCGTCACAAGGCAGGCAATCGCGGCATAGCCCGAGGCCACACCCTTGGCCATCGTCACCATGTCCGGCTGCACGCCGTAGTGCTGATAGCCGAACCATGTGCCGGTGCGTCCCACGCCACAGACCACTTCGTCGATATGCAGCAGGATGTCATACTTGCGGCAAATCTCCTGCACGCGGTCCCAGTAGCCCTGCGGCGGGGTGATGACGCCGCCACCAGCCGTCACCGGCTCAAGGCAGAGCGCACCCACGGTATCGGGGCCTTCGCGCAGGATCACCTGTTCGATCTGGTCGGCGGCCCATTCGCCGTAATTCTCGGTCGGGGCGCCCTGATCGCCCGCGCGGTATTCAAGGCAATGCGGCACGCGCACGAAACCGGGTGTGAACGGTCCGTACTGCGCGTTGCGCTCGTCCTGACCACCGGCCGACAGACAGCCGATGGTGGTGCCGTGGTAGTCGCGGTCACGGTAGAGGATCTTGTGCTTGTTGCCGCCATAGCGCTTGTGCGCGATCTGGCGGACCATCTTGAACGCCTTCTCGTTCGCCTCGGACCCCGAGTTCGTGTAATACACGCGGGTCATGCCCGGCATCTTGGAGATCAGCTTTTCCGAGAACAGCGCTCCGGGGATCGACCCGGCGGAACCGGCAAAATAGTTCAGCTTCAGCAACTGGTCATAGACCGCCTTGGCGATGCTTTCGCGGCCATAGCCCACGTTCACCGTCCAGACACCGCCGGACACGGCATCGAGATGCTCTTTGCCCTTCTGGTCCCAGACGCGCATGCCTTTGCCTTCGACGATGATCCGGGGATCGTTCGTCTCGAAGGGCTTGTGCTGAATCAGGTGGTGCCACACATGGGCGCGATCGGCTTCGACCACGTGGGAAAGATCGTTTTGGGACAGGACACCGTCCATGGTCGTCACCTCCGTTTGAGAATCACATCTGGCCAGTTGCCTGTCGGCTGTCCGGCATCGTCATCTTGATCAGATCGGTGGGCGGGCGTTAGGGCCAGACCCTTCGCACAGTTAAGTCCAAATAAACCGCCAGAGCAATGCCCGTATGCCGGGCCCCGATTGCGTCAGGTGCCGTCCGTACCGGGGGCCTCGGCCGGGGTGCCGGTGATCGTGCCCATCAGCGCGGCGATCTGTCCGTCAAGCCACGCGCGAACCTGATCCACCGTTGCCGCGTAGGACTCCAACGGCGCCTTGAGCTGCGGCACGGATTCACCGATCTGCGGTGCGTAGACGTAAAGTGCTGCGGCTACGGCGAAAAGCAGGATCGTGTAGATGAAACCGCGCCCGAAACCGCCCGAGGGTTCGTCGTCGTCTTCCAGATCGGCCTGAACGCTGCGCATTTCGCGGCGTTCGTTCGAGGCGCGAAGGGTCTGGTTGATTTCTTCCACATCCGGCAGCATGTCGCGCCGCGATTTCGGCCGTTCGGACAGGGTTGGGGCCACGGCAGCCGCCGCGGCCGCCTCGGAGGGTTCGCCCCGCAGCTTGCGCATCCGTTCCTGTGCCTGTCGGGCGCGTTTGGCGGCTTCGTCTTCGGGTTCCTGAAGGCCCAGATCGGGTTGCTCTTCCAGAACGCCGGCCTCGGCCCGGCGTGCGCGTGCCTCAAGCTCGGCCTCTTCGCGCAGGATGTCGGCAACGGACGGGTCGAGTTCGCGCCGCTTGGGCGGGGTGGCCGGTGCCGCAGGGCGTGGCGCGGGTTCCTGGTTGACGGATGGGCGATCGGCGATGTCGCTGTCGACCTCGGGATGCCACACCTCGTCTTTCGGCGCTTTCGCTGCCGCTTCCAGCGCCTGCGGGCTGGTGCTTGTGTCTTGCGTCTGGAACCAGGTGTTGCCGCAGTTGGAGCACTGCACATCGCGCCCCTCTTCGGGGATCACATCATCCGGGACTTCGTACTGCGCCCCGCAACTTGGACATTTCAGCCGCATTTTGCCTGTTGCCCCTACTCAGTTGGCCTTGGTTTTGCGGCCAACCCACTCGTTCCCTGTTGAAAAGGCACAATAGGCGTGGGTTTCCGCATGTAAATGCCTATTGTGTCCCGCCCGCCACATTGAAACCCGCACGATGCTCAGGCACAACAACGCCGAACCAGTGCCGGGGAAAAGACCGCTGTGATCGAGTTGGAAAATGTGGCCTACAGTTATGGCGGCGGTGAGTTGTTGACGGACATGACCCTCAAGGTCGCACCGGGGTCGTTTCATTTTCTAACCGGGCCGTCGGGGTCGGGCAAGACCACCTTTCTGAAACTCTGCTACGGCGCGTTGCAGGCAACGGCAGGTCATGTGCGCCTGTTCGACCGCGACGTGCGCGGTCTGAGCCGGGATGACGTGGCGGTGCTGCGCCGCAAGATCGGGGTGGTGCATCAGGACTGCCAGTTTCTGGATCATCTGCCGGTCACCGAAAACGTGGCGCTCCCGCTTGCGGTGTCGGGGCAGGACCCGGACGGGGCCGAGGCGAACCTCAAGGAATTGCTGGCCTGGGTCGGTCTGACCTCGCGTGCCGACGCGCTGCCGCCGGAACTGTCGGGCGGGGAACGTCAGCGCGCCGCTCTGGCCCGTGCCGTGATCATGTCGCCGGATGTGATCCTTGCGGATGAACCCACCGGCAATATCGACTGGGAGATGTCGCAACGCCTGCTGACCCTGCTGGTCGAACTGAACCGGATGGGCAAGACGATCATGATCGCCACCCATGATCTGGGGCTGATCCGCGCCGCCAAGGCGCAGGTGCAGACGCGGGTGCTGCGGATCTCGAACCGGCGGCTTCAGATGGCGGGGGCGGATCTGTGAAGCTTGATCTGCGCACCGCCGCACGGATGCTGCAATTTGACGAACGCGCGGACCGTGTCGTGCCGCCCACCGGGTTCACCGCGCGGCTGACGCTGTTCAGCGCCTTCGCGATGGCCTTTCTGGCGGTCTTTGCGCTGGCCCTGTCGCTGGCTGCGGGCCGGGTGGCCGACCGGTGGGGCACTGAGCTGGCACAGTCCTCGACGCTGCGCATCTCGGCTCCGGCGGGCGAGGTCGCGGCCCAGACCGAAGCGGCGCTGCGCGTGTTGCGGACCACGCCCGGCATCGTGGATGCGCGCGCCCTGACGCTGGACGAACAGCGCGCGCTGCTGTCGCCGTGGTTCGGCACCGACCTGCCCATCGACGACCTGCCGCTGCCGCAACTGATCGACATCACCGAAACCGACGAAGGCTATGACGCCGCTGGTCTGCGCCTGCGTCTGGCCGCCGAAGCCCCTGCCGCCGTGCTCGATGACCACGCCCGCTGGCGGCGTCCGCTGATCGACGCCGCTGCCCGGCTGCGTCTGCTGGGCTGGGCGTCGATCCTGCTCATCGCCACGGCGACCGCCACAATGGTCACTCTAGCCGCCAATGCCGCCCTTGCCGCCAATGCGCAGGTGATCGCCGTGCTGCGGTTGGTGGGGGCCAAGGACACCTATATCGCCAGCGCCTTTGTCCGGCGGTTTGCCCTGCGCGCGCTGACCGGCGCGGCCTTCGGCACGCTGACCGGGATCATCGCGCTGATGCTTGTTCCCTCGGGCAGCGACACCGCAGGCGTGCTCACCGATCTGAGCATTCAGGGCATCGGCTGGGTCTGGGTGCTGCTGATCCCGCCGCTTTCGGGGCTGGTGGCGTTTGTCGCAACGCGCTATGCGGCGGCACGCGTGTTGGAGGACTTGGCCTGATGGCATATGCAATCCAGTGGCTGCGCTCGCTGCTGTTCGTGATCTCGGTCTATGTGGCCATCGCAGTGGTTGGGCTTGGGCTGTTCCCGTGGGCGCTGGTGTCGCGCAAGGGCGCGCGCGCGGGCTGCATGACCGTCTGCCGATATGTCCGTTGGGCGGCCCCCTGGATGATCGGTCTGAAGACAGAGATCCGGGGAACGCCACCGGATTACGAATGTATCGTGGCCTCCAAACATCAAAGCTTTCTGGACGTGTTTCTGGTGTTCTCGGCCGTGCCTGCGGGCAAGTTCATCATGAAAAGCATCCTGAAATACGCCCCCATCGTCGGGCAGTACGGGCTGCGCATCGGGTGCATCCCGGTGGACCGGGGCAAACGGGCCGCCGCGATCAAGCAGATGGTCGACGGGGTGAAAAAAGGCACGGCAACGCCCGGTCAGTTGATCATCTACCCGCAGGGCACCCGCATCGCGCCGGGCGTGAAGGCGCCCTACAAGGTAGGGACGGCGGTGCTTTATGAACAGCTTGGCCAGCCCTGCGTGCCTGTCGCGGCCAATGTCGGTCTCTTCTGGCCAAAGCGGGGCATCTACCGCAAACAGGGCACCGCGGTGGTCGAATTCCTTGAGCCGATCGCTCCGGGGCTGGGGCGCGATGACTTTCTGAAACTGCTGGAAGAGCGGATCGAGACCGCCTCGAACCGTCTCAACGAAGAGGCCGGGTTCCATGCGCCGCATTGAGAGCGTTGCCGAGCTTGAGTCGCTTTATGATGTGCCGGTGCCCGCCTCGCTGAGCAAGGTCGCGGATCACCTGACGCCGAGCTATCGCCGCTGGGTCGAGGCCGCGCGCTTCTGTGTCATCTCCACCGCAGGTTCACGCGGCACGCATGGCACGCCGCGCGGAGACGTAGACCCGGTGGTGCGCGTTACGGGGCCGAACACGATCCTCCTGCCCGACTGGCGTGGCAACAACCGGCTTGATGCGCTGCGGGATCTGATCGAGGACCCGCGCATCGCGTTCCTGTTCATGATCCCCGGCACCAAGACCACCGTGCGGGTGAACGGCACGGCGTGGATCACCGACGATCTTGCGTTGCGGGAAACCTTCCGGAAGAAGAACATCCTGCCCGCCACCGTGATCGTGACCGAGGTGAGCGAAGTCTTCACCCAATGCGCCAAGGCGTTGATGCGCTCGGGCCTGTGGGAGGGCGCGCCTCTGCCCGAAGGGTTGCCGACGGTGGGCGAGATCCTTGCCGATCAGACCGATGGTGCGATTGGCGGTCCGGACTATGATGCCACCTACGAAGTGAATGCCATTCCGCGCATGTGGTAGGGTGACCGTACGGTCGGTTTCCGAAACCTTAACGCCTGAGCGGCAGATTGCCCCCACGTTGCGCAACGAGCGGACGGGGTGACGCCTGTTCCGCGAAAGACAGGATGGTTTTCCGAATTGGGGGTGACGCCCCGACCTTGAGAAACCGGTTTCACGAAGGCCCGGAGACGGGCACAGGTCCGGGGTATGATCCCCGATATTTCGGAAGACCGTCAGCCCAACGGGGCGGCGCCGCTTCTTTCAGAGACAGACAAGGGTCTTCGAAGACCCTGTGATGCGCGGTCTCGAAACCGCGCCCACAAGCGCGGTCGACCGCGCTTGGAGGACGCCTTTTCGAAAAGGCGTCCCCCGATCCATGCGTTTACATGTGAATGGCACCGTCGCCGCAGGCGAGGGCTGCTTCGCGCACTGCCTCGGAATAGGTCGGGTGCGCGTGGCAGGTGAGCGCCAGATCCTCGGCCGAGGCTCCAAATTCCATCGCCACGCAGATCTCGTGAATGAGATCGCCTGCCATCGGCCCGATGATATGTGCGCCCAGAATGCGGTCAGTGTCTTTGTCTGCAAGGATCTTCACAAACCCGTCCGCCGCAAAGTTGGCCTTGGCGCGGCCATTTCCCATGAAGCTGAACTTGCCGACCTTGTAGTTGCGGCCCGCTTCCTTGAGCTGTTCCTCGGTCTGGCCGACATTGGCTACTTCGGGGTGTGTGTAGATCACGCCGGGAATGACGCCGTAATTCACATGGCCCGCCTTGCCCGCGATCACCTCGGCGCAGGCCATGCCCTCGTCCTCGGCCTTGTGCGCCAGCATCGGTCCGTCGATGCAGTCGCCGATGGCGTAGATGCCTTTGACATTGGTCTGCCAGTGGGCGTCGGTCTTGATCTGGCCGCGCTGCGACATCTCGATCCCGAGCGCATCGAGGCCCAGACCATCGGTATAGGGGCGGCGGCCGGTGGCGACGAGCACCACATCCGCGTCCATGTCGTGTTCGCTGTCATCCTTGCGCAGCTTGTAGGTGACTTTCGCCTTGCCCTTGCCCGCATCGACCGACTGCACCGCCGCGCCAAGGGTGAATTTCAAGCCCTGCTTCTGCAGCAGTTTCTGGAAGGTCTTCTGCACCTCGCCGTCCATGCCGGGGGTGATCGTGTCGAGGAACTCGATCACCTCGACCTCGGTGCCCAGACGGCTGTAGACCGAGCCCAGTTCCAGCCCGATCACACCCGCGCCGATCACGATCATCTTCTTGGGGATCTTCGGCAGCTCAAGCGCGCCGGTGGAGGTCACGACGACCTTCTCGTCGATCTCGATGCCGGGCAGGGAGGACGCTTCGGACCCCGACGCGATGATGATGTTCTTGGCGTCATGCACGGCGTCGCCGACCTTGACCTTGCCCGCTGCGGGGATCGAGCCCCAACCCTTGAGCCAGTCGATTTTGTTCTTCTTGAACAGAAACTCGATGCCCTTGGTGTTCTGGCCGATCACGTCGTCCTTGTAGGCCAGCATCTGTTTCCAGTCGACGGATGGCGCTTTGCCCTTCAGGCCCATCTTGGCGAAATTGTGTTCCGCCTCGTGCAACTGGTGGCTGGCGTGCAGCAGCGCTTTCGACGGGATGCAGCCCACGTTCAGGCAGGTGCCGCCCAAAGTCTCGCGGCCTTCGACGCAGGCGGTTTTCAGGCCCAGCTGCGCGCAGCGGATCGCCGCCACGTAGCCGCCGGGGCCGGAGCCGATGACGATGACGTCGTATTGTGCCATGGGTTTGGTCCTTTTTGGTCTGTCGATTGGGGGCCAGCCCCCAAACCCCCGGAGTTCAGGGGCAAGATGAAGTTACAAGAGTGCTGCGATCAGCAGGTAGAGTGTGGCGAAGAACCCGACCGCCCAGATCACCGAGCGCCAGGGCACCCAGCCGAACACATAGGCGGGCACGTAGAGCACGCGCGCGGCAAGGTAGGCGACACAAGCCAGTGCGGTCCTGTCGTCGCCCTGACCGGAATAGGTGATCACCATCACGCCGATGCCGAAGAGGATCAGTCCTTCGAAATGGTTGTTCATCGCCCGTTGCAGGCGGCCTGCTTTGCCGGTGAGCTGCACCGGCGTGTCGCGCGGGCTGAGTGCCTTTTTCGTGCCGACCTGCATTTGCGCTGTGACGGAATAGGCCGCGAATTGCAGCACTTGCAGCAGGGCAGCGAGGGTGAGGGCGGTGAGTTCGGGGGTCATGGGCGCGTCCCGTGGTGCGTGAGATCACGCACCCTACCGCCTGGCAGAGTGCGTGCGCAAATCTTTACAGATCCATCAGCAACCGACGCGGATCCTCGAGCGCTTCTTTCACGCGGACGAGGAAGGTCACGGCGCCCTTGCCGTCGACGATGCGGTGGTCGTAGCTGAGTGCCAAATACATCATCGGGCGGATCTTGATCTCTCCGTTGAAGACCATTGGGCGGTCCTGAATTTTGTGCATGCCGAGGATGCCCGATTGCGGCGGGTTGAGGATCGGCGAGGACATGAGCGAGCCGTAGACACCGCCGTTGGAGATGGTGAAGGTGCCGCCCTGCATTTCCGCCATGGAAAGCTTGCCATCGCGGGCGCGGCGGCCTTTTTCGGCAATCGCTTTCTCGATCTCGGCAAAGCTCATCTGGTCGGCATCGCGGATGACCGGAACCACGAGACCCTGCGGCGTGCCTGCGGCGACGCCCATATGGACGAAGTTCTTGTAGACGATATCGGTGCCGTCGATTTCGGCATTGACTTCGGGCACTTCTTTCAGCGCGTGGCAGCAGGCCTTGGTGAAGAAGGACATGAAGCCAAGGCGCACGCCGTGTTTCTTTTCGAAGAGGTCCTTGTATTCGTTCCGGAGCGCCATGACCTCGGTCATGTCGACCTCGTTATAGGTGGTCAGGATCGCGGCGGTGTTCTGCGCGTCCTTGAGGCGGCGGGCGATGGTCTGGCGCAGGCGGGTCATCTTGACCCGTTCCTCGCGTGCGGCATCGTCAGCGCTGACCGGGGCGCGGGGGGCAGCGACGGGGGCAGAGGTCTGTGCCGGGGCGCTTGCGGCTGCGGCCACGGCGCGGGCGACGTCCTCTTTCATCACGCGGCCATCGCGGCCCGAGCCCTTGACCTGATCGGCGGAGAGGCCCGCTTCGGCCATCGCCTTCTTGGCGGCGGGGGCGTCTTCGACATCCGATTTCGGACGGCCATTGCCCGCATCGGGGGTGGTGTATTGCGCACCGCCTGCCGCGTCGCTGCCGGGCACGCTGGCCGGGGCGGAGGCACCGGCGCTGCCGCCGATCACACCCAGCTTGCCGCCTGCGGCAACGGTGCTGCCCTCGGGGGCCACGATTTCGGACAGGACGCCAGCCGCCGGGGCGGGCACTTCGACCGAGACCTTGTCGGTTTCCAGTTCGCAGAGCATCTCGTCCTGGGCCACGGTGTCGCCGACTTTCTTGAACCATGTGGAAACGGTGGCCTCGGACACGGATTCGCCCAGGGTGGGGACCATCACGTCAACCGATTTGCCGCTGTCGCCCGCAGGGGCGGCTGCGGCGGCCGGGGCTTCGGCTTTGGCCGGGGTGGCAGCGGCTGCACCGCCTTCCGAGATGTTGGCGAGCAGGGCGTCAACGCCCACGGTGTCGCCTTCCTTGGCCACGATGTCCGCCAGCACACCTGCGGCGGGGGAGGGCACTTCGACCGTCACCTTGTCGGTCTCCAGCTCGCACAGCATTTCATCCACGGCAACGCTGTCGCCCGGTTTCTTGAACCATGTGGCGACCGTGGCCTCGGACACGGATTCGCCCAGGGTGGGCACACGCACTTCGGTTGTCATGTCTTAGTTCCCTTCGATCGTCAGCGCTTCGTTCACGAGCGCCTCTTGCTGTGCTTTGTGTTGGCTGGCCAGACCCGTCGCCGGGGAGGCCGATGTGGCGCGGCCCACGTAGCGCGGGCGCGGATGCGTGGCGTTGATGCGGCTCAGCACCCATTCAAGGTTCGGTTCCATGAAGGTCCAGGCCCCCTGGTTCTTGGGCTCTTCCTGGCACCAGATCATCTCGGCCTGCGGGAAGCGTTCCAGTTCCTTGACCGCCGAGATGGCCGGGAAGGGGTAGAACTGTTCGAAGCGCAGGATGTAGATGTCGTCGATGCCCCGGGCGTCGCGTTCCTCGAGCAGGTCGTAATAGACCTTGCCCGAGCACATCACGACGCGCTTGATCTTGTCGTCAGAGACCAGCTTGGTGTCCGAATTGCCGTATTGCGCATCGTCCCAGAGCACGCGGTGGAAGCTTGACCCGGTGGTGAACTCATCCGCCTTGGACACTGCCAGCTTGTGACGCAGAAGCGATTTCGGCGTCATCAGGATGAGCGGCTTGCGGAAGGACCGGTGCAACTGGCGGCGCAGGATGTGGAAGTAGTTGGCCGGGGTCGAACAGTTGGCCACGATCCAGTTGTCCTGACCGCACATCTGCAAAAACCGTTCGAGGCGGGCGGAGGAGTGCTCCGGTCCCTGACCTTCGAAACCGTGCGGCAGCAGGCAGACAAGGCCCGACATGCGCAGCCATTTGCTTTCGCCCGAGCTGATGAACTGGTCGAACATGATCTGCGCGCCGTTGGCGAAGTCGCCGAACTGGGCTTCCCAGAGGGTCAGCGCGTTGGGTTCGGCCAGCGAGTAGCCGTATTCGAAGCCCAGCACCGCGTATTCCGACAGGGCGCTGTCGATCACTTCGTAGCGCGACTGGCCTTCGCGGATGTGGTTGAGCGGGTAGTACCGTTCCTCGGTGTCCTGATTGACGATGCCCGAATGCCGCTGGCTGAACGTGCCGCGCGTGCTGTCCTGACCGGCAAGACGCACCGGATACCCTTCGGTGAGCAGCGAGCCAAAGGCCAGTGCCTCGGCGGTGGCCCAGTCAAAGCCGGTGCCGGAGTTGAACATCTCCTTGCGGGTTTCAAGCAGGCGTTCGACGGTCTTGTGCACCGGGAAGCCCTCGGGCAGGCGAGTGAGCGCCGCGCCGACCTGTGCCATGGTGTCCGGCTGGATCGCGGTCTGGCCGCGCTGGTAGTCGTCCTTGTCCTGACGGTCGAGATGGCTCCAGCGCCCGTCAAGCCAGTCGGCCTTGTTGGGCTTGTAGGTCTTGCCGGTCTCGAATTCGGCATTGAGATGCGCCTGGAACGCGGCCTTCATGTCCTCGATTTCGCCTTCGGGGATCAGACCGTCCTTGACCAGACGTTCCGTGTAGAGCGACAGCGTGGTCTTCTGCTGCTTGATCTTCTTGTACATCAACGGGTTGGTGAACATCGGTTCATCGCCCTCGTTGTGACCGAAGCGGCGGTAGCAGAACATGTCGATGACCACGTCCTTGCCGAATTTCTGGCGGAACTCGGTCGCGACCTTGGCGGCATGGACCACCGCTTCGGGGTCGTCGCCGTTGACGTGGAAGATCGGCGCTTCAACCACCAGCGCGTTGTCCGTCGGGTAAGGTGACGAGCGCGAGAAGTGCGGGGCTGTGGTAAAGCCGATCTGGTTGTTCACAACGATATGGATCGTGCCGCCGGTCTTGTGACCGCGCAGACCCGAAAGGGCGAAACATTCGGCCACGACACCCTGACCGGCAAAGGCTGCATCGCCGTGCAGCAGGATCGGCATCACCGCCTTGCGTTCGGTGTCGCCCAACTGGTCCTGCTTGGCGCGGACCTTGCCCAGCACAACCGGGTTCACCGCTTCGAGGTGCGAGGGGTTCGCGGTCAGCGACAGGTGGACGGTGTTGTTGTCAAACTCGCGGTCCGACGACGCGCCGAGGTGGTATTTCACGTCGCCCGAGCCATCGACCTCTTCGGGTTTGAAGCTGCCGCCCTGGAATTCGTTGAAGATCGCGCGGTAGGGCTTCTGCATCACGTTGGCCAGAACCGACAGGCGGCCCCGGTGCGGCATGCCGATGACGATTTCCTTGACGCCAAGATTGCCGCCGCGCTTGATGATCTGCTCCATCGCCGGGATGAGGCTTTCGCCGCCGTCGAGACCGAAACGCTTGGTGCCCATGTATTTGACATGGAGGAACTTCTCGAAGCCTTCGGCCTCGACCATCTTGTTCAGGATCGCCTTGCGTCCCTCACGGGTGAAAGCGATCTCCTTGCCGTAGCCTTCGATCCGTTCCTTGAGCCAGGCGGATTGTTCGGGATCGGAGATGTGCATGTATTGCAGGGCGAAGGTGCCGCAATACGTGCGTTTCACGATGTCGAGAATCTCGCGCATGGACGCGATCTGGAGACCGAGCACGTTGTCGATGAAGATCGGCCGGTCCATGTCCGACTCGGTGAAGCCGTAGGATTTCGGATCAAGTTCCGGATGCGGGGTCTGTTCGCGCATGCCCAGCGGATCAAGATCGGCGGCCAGGTGGCCCCGGATGCGGTAGGCGCGGATGATCATCAGAGCGCGGATGGAATCCAGCACGGCACGCTGGATCGCGTCGTCGGTGACCTGAACGCCTTTTTCCTGCGCCTTGGCCTTGATCTTGTCGCCTGCGCCTTTGATCTCTGCCGGGGCGACAGGCCATTGACCATCCAGTGCTGCGGTCAGATCGTCGTTCGGTACGGGCGGCCAGTCGCGGCGTGCCCAGCTTGGGCCGGATGCCTCTTTCTTGACGCTGACTTCGTCATCGCCCAGTTGCCGGAAGAACGCCTGCCATGCTTCGTCGACCGCTTTGGGGTCGTTGGCATAGCGCGCGTACATCTGTTCCAGATAGGCCGCATTGTGCCCCTGCATGAAGCTGGACGCGTGGAAAAGATCGTTGGGGCTTTGATCCGTCATGTGTTGTGGTCCTCCCGAACCGGTCTGATCAAGCAGCAGGAAAGCGGATCACGAGATCCGCTGTCGCGCGGCTTTCTGGTTGTGCGCAAGCCGGGCAGATGCCCGGCCTACAGAGTCTTTTCTGCGTTGGCCGGGGCGACTGCCCGGCCCGTGCCTTAGCCTTTGATCGCCTCAAGCACCGCTTCACCAAGGCTTGCGGGGCTTTCGGCCACCACGATGCCTGCGGATTTCATCGCTTCGATCTTGTCTTCCGCACCGCCTTTGCCGCCTGCAACAATTGCGCCAGCATGGCCCATGCGACGGCCCGGAGGGGCGGTGCGGCCTGCGATGAAGCCTGCGGTCGGCTTCCAGCGGCCTTTCTTTTTCTCGGAGGCGAGGAATTCAGCGGCTTCCTCTTCGGCGCTGCCACCGATCTCGCCGATCATGATGATGCTTTCGGTCTCGTCATCCGCGAGGAACCATTCGAGCACGTCGATATGCTCGGTGCCTTTGATGGGGTCGCCGCCGATGCCCACACAGGTGGACTGGCCCAGGCCGACATCGGTGGTCTGCTTGACCGCCTCGTAGGTCAGAGTTCCCGAGCGCGACACAACGCCGACGCTGCCGCGACGGTGGATGTGGCCGGGCATGATGCCGATCTTGCAGGCGTCGGGCGTGATGACACCGGGGCAGTTCGGCCCGATCAGGCGCGATTTGGAGGTTTCAAGCGCGCGCTTGACCTTCATCATGTCCATCACCGGGATGCCTTCGGTGATGCAGACGATCACTTCCATCTCGGCGTCGATCGCTTCGAGGATCGAGTCAGCCGCGAAGGGTGGCGGCACGTAAATCACAGTCGCGTTCGCTTCGGTGGCGTGCTTGGCCTCGTGGACCGAGTTGAAGACCGGCAGGTCGAGATGGGTCATCCCACCTTTGCCGGGTGTGACGCCGCCGACCATCTTGGTGCCATAGGCGATGGCCTGTTCGGTGTGGAATGTGCCCTGAGAACCGGTGAGGCCCTGGCAGATCACTTTGGTGTTTTCGTCGATGAGTACGGCCACGGTGGCTCTCCTACTTCTGTCGTTCGGTCCGCGCGACGCGGAATTATTCGTAAATCTGGCTGTACCCGACCGAGAGGGAGACCCCCCTGTCGCGGATCCAGCTATGCGAGACGGCGAAATGGCGTTCCTTGGGGACGCGGAAGACCCATTGGTGTTCGGACTCATGCGGCGACGGGGTGTCGACCTCATCCGAAAGAGCACCAGGATATGTCGCGTCGATCCGTGACTGCATCGTATCTCTCAATGCAGTGAAGAACGCCTCGGTTCCGGGGTCGGGCGGGATGTTGAGCTGGCAGGCCATCGAGTCGATCCGGCGCGAGAACACCACATGCGCGCCACCGGGATTGCCGAACATGGCGGCCTCGTCCGAGGCCATCACCTGCGGCAACCCTGCGGCGGTTGCGAGGTCCTGCGCGGATGCGAAGAGCGCGTCGAAGTCGAGCGATGTGGTGACACATGCCTCGCCGATCAACGCGCCTGCGTCTGCCGGATCGTCAAACGGTCCGGCAGCGACCCAGCCGGGAATGGCCGCAGCAGCAAGTGCGGTTATCCAGCCAGCGCGGTTCATCAGCCCTTGACCGCCTTCACGATCTTCTGTGCACCGTCCTTGAGGTCGTCGGCGGCGATCACGTCGAGACCGGAGGTCGAGATGATCTCCTTGCCCTTTTCGACGTTTGTGCCTTCGAGACGCACCACCAGCGGCACCTTGAGGCCGACCTCTTTGACCGCCGCGATCACGCCTTCCGCGATCACGTCGCAGCGCATGATGCCGCCGAAGATGTTGACGAGGATGCCTTTGACGTTGGGGTCGGAGGTGATGATCTTGAACGCCTCGGTGACCTTTTCCTTGGTCGCCCCACCGCCCACGTCGAGGAAGTTGGCGGGTTCCGCTCCGTAGAGCTTGATGATGTCCATGGTTGCCATGGCAAGGCCCGCGCCGTTGACCATGCAGCCGATTTCACCGTCGAGCGCGATGTAGTTGAGATCGTACTTGGACGCCTCGAGTTCCTTGGGGTCTTCCTCGGTTTCGTCGCGCAGTTCGGCGATTTCAGGGTGGCGGTAAATCGCGTTGCCGTCAAAGCCCATCTTGGCGTCGAGGCACTTGAGATCGCCTTCATCGGTGATGATGAGCGGGTTGATCTCGAGCATCTCCATGTCTTTTTCGACGAACATCTTGTAGAGCGTGCCCATGAGCGCGACGCACTGTTTCACCTGCTTGCCTTCAAGGCCGAGGTTGAACGCGATGCGGCGGCCGTGGAAGGGCTGGTAGCCGGTGGCCGGATCGACGGAGAAGCTGAGGATTTTCTCGGGTGTGCTTTCGGCCACTTCCTCGATGTCCATGCCGCCTTCGGTTGAGGCGACGAAAGACACGCGGGATGTCTGGCGGTCGACGAGAAGGGCCAGGTACATCTCGGTCTGGATGCCAGATCCATCTTCGATATAGATGCGGTTGACCTGCTTGCCCGCGTCGCCGGTCTGCTTGGTCACAAGGGTGCGGCCCAGCATTTTTTTGGCTTCCTCGGCGGCTTCCTCAACCGACTTGGCAAGGCGCACACCACCGGCTTCGCCAGCGCTTTCTTCCTTGAACTTGCCCTTGCCGCGACCACCTGCGTGGATCTGGGCCTTGACCACCCAGAGCGGCCCGTCCATTTCGCCTGCCTTGGTCTTGGCCTCTTCGGCCTTGAGAACCACGCGGCCATCCGACACCGGAGCGCCGTAGCTGCGTAGCAGGGCTTTCGCCTGATACTCGTGGATGTTCATCGGTCAACTGTCCCGTTTCTTGCTGTGATTTGCGGCGATATAAGGAGGGTAACGGCCAACGCAGAACGGTTTTTTTGACGCAGGGTGGGCAAATCGGCAAAAAACCGACATTTGTGATCACAGGAAAAAAACGTGTGATCACAAAATATCGGCTTGCTGCGCGCCTGCGGCGATTGCCGCGCCCGAATGTTTGATTCTCTTTGGATGTCGCCATCCAGTTGCTTCAACGAACCGTCAGGTCACGCGGATTTTTGCATCAAGACCCGCTGACCGTTTCCGTAGGCGGACTCGGTCAGCGTCGACACCGTGCCGACAGAAGAAAGCACTTTTGTTCCCCGCGCTGCGCGACCTGTTCTCAAATCCAGGATGACAGCGCCATCCGGCTTTACGCCGGACTGGAAGAACTCGAGATATGTCTCACACGGATAGTGAAACCCGCATGAGATAAAACTCACCGCGAGGTTCACGGCAGGTTGGTCGGCCAGAGACGTTTTCTCGGGATTGATGCAGACGATGTCGTCTGGAGTGACGCCGTTCCGTTCAAGAAAGCGGCGTGCGGTCTCGAGGTTCGAATAGGCCGCGCCTTTGTCCTGGAACCCGAAATGGCGGTCGTCACTCTGCTCGAGGTCGATCAACAAAAGCCTGCCGGGGTGATCCTTCCAGAGAAACAGATCGAACATCGCGTAGCCGCATCCGATGTCAGCGGTGGACTGGGGACGCATGGCGTCAATTGTCGGTTTGATCTCTTGATATTCCAGCCAGATGATCGCAGCGGCACGGCGGATCAAGTCGTCGCCCATCTTGTCGACCAGTGCCAGTGCAGGTGCGGCATTGCCTGCGGCCCAAGCCTGAACAACCTTCCCTGGACGCGGTTGGTCGCGGATGATCTCTGACCTTTGCAGAATGAGATTGACCACGTCGTCTGTTGAGAAACACGAAACATCAAGGGATTTGATTGTGTCCGTGTCACACGCTTCGAGCGATTGTTTAAACGTTATCAAAGCCAAGCCTCGCGCGCATATGTGTGGACACCGTGACCGAGATGCTAATTCGGTTCATAATGTGCGACAACCGTCGCGATCTCTTTGCGGGACCGTGTGCGCTGTCCATGCGCCACAAAAAAACGCAGCGACCCGGGGCCGCTGCGTCTTAGCCGAATATCAGGTCGGCTTAATTCAGGCTTTCGTCGATGCCTTTGCACGCCTCGACCAGACCTTTGACGGCGTTGACCGAGTTGTCGAACATCGCCTGCTCGTCCTTGGTGAGCGAGATGTCGACAATCTTTTCGATGCCGCCTGCGCCGATGATGGTGGGGACGCCCACGTAGAAGCCATCGAGGCCGAATTCGCCGTCGCAATAGGCCGCGCAGGGCAGAAGGCGCTTCTGGTCCTTGAGGTAGGCTTCGGCCATTTCGATGGCGGATGTCGCGGGGGCGTAGAAGGCGGAGCCGGTTTTCAGCAGGCCGACGATTTCCGCGCCGCCGTCACGGGTGCGCTGGACGATCGCGTCGAGCTTGTCCTGGGTGGTCCAGCCCATCTTCACCAGATCGGGCAGGGGGATGCCTGCGACGGTCGAATAGCGTGTCAGCGGAACCATCGTGTCGCCATGACCGCCCAGAACGAAGGCGGTGACGTCTTTCATGGAGACATCAAATTCGAGGCTCAGGAAGTGACGGAAGCGGGCGCTGTCGAGAACGCCGGCCATGCCGCAGACCTTGTTGGTCGGCAGGCCCGAGAACTGTTGCAGCGCCCAGACCATCGCGTCGAGCGGGTTGGTGATGCAGATCACGAACGCGTCCGGTGCGTTGGCGGCGATGCCTTCGCCTACGGATTTCATGACCTTGAGGTTGATGCCCAGAAGGTCATCGCGGCTCATGCCGGGCTTGCGCGGCACACCGGCGGTGACGATGCAGACGTCTGCGCCTGCGATGTCGGCGTAATCCTGTGTGCCCTTGAGGCGGGCGTCGAACCCTTCGGAGGGGCCGGATTCGGCGATGTCGAGGGCTTTGCCCTCGGGGGTGCCTTCGGCGATGTCGAAGAGCACGACATCACCCAGTTCTTTGAGTGCCACGAGGTGAGCAAGGGTGCCACCGATCTGTCCCGCGCCGATGAGGGCAATCTTGGGTCTGGCCATGGAATTTGTCTCCGGTCCGTTTTGAATTTGCGCTGTGCTAGTCCGACTTGGGGCCTTTCGCAAGTGCGGCGCAGAAGCACCTCGGTGCTGGCAGGTTGGGGCGCGGCGCGATATGTCAATGAAATGCCGTAGGAAAGTGGGGCTTTCATGGAGGCTTTGAGCTGGACTGTTTTTGCGCTCGGCGTGCCTGCGGTGGTGTTTGCCGGGGTGTCGAAAGGCGGGTTCGGGTCTGGGGCTGCCTTTGCCAGCGCGTCGATTCTGGCGCTGGTGGTGGAGCCCGCGATTGCGCTGGGGATCATGCTTCCGCTGCTCATGCTGATCGATGTGGCGAGCCTTCCGGCCTATTGGAAAAAGTGGAGCTGGCCGGAGACGCGGCTCTTGTTGTGGGGCGGCGTGCCGGGGACGTTTCTGGGCGCGCTGTTCTTTGGCTGGGCGGATGACGATGCGATCCGGTTCCTGATCGGAGGGATCTCGATTGCCTTTGTCCTGTGGCAACTGGTGCAGGCGGCGGGCTGGGTGAAGATCGGGGAACGGCCGATGTCGCCGACGGCGGGTGTGACGGCGGGTGTTGCGCTGGGGTTCACCAGTTTCGTCAGCCATGCGGGCGGGCCGGTGGCAGCGGTGTATCTGCTGGGACGAAAGCTGAGCAAGACCGCGTTTCAGGCGACTACGGTGATCGTCTTCTGGGCGATGAACGTGCTGAAGGCGGGGATTTATGCCGCGATGGGCTTTTTCACGCTTGAGACGCTGACGCTGAATCTTGCGCTGGCGCCGTTTGCGATATTGGGCACCTATCTGGGTGTCCGGGCACATCACATCGTGCCCGAACGGGTGTTTTTCGGTCTGACCTATGTGCTGCTCATGGTGACCGGATCAAAGCTGATCTTCGACGCGCTGACCTAGGCGTCCTCGGCTGGTGTCGGCAGGGTTTCCGTGATCCGTTCAAACGCCTGACCGCTGGCGACAAGGCAGGTGAGGCCGGACGCGTTGGTGACGGTGATCGTCCATGTGCCGGTGGCGGTGGAGGCGAAGACCTCGACCATGGTGTTGTTCTGCGCAAGGCCGATGGATTGGCGGGTTTCGCCATAGGCGCTGGCCAGTCGTTCGATGACCAGATCGCGTGCGGCGCAGTTCTGTTGGGCCTGCGTCAGTGTCGATGAGGCCATCAATGCGCCGATGGCCAGCCCCGTCAGTGTCCAGAAGTCTTGTTTCATCGCCTTCCCCCTTTTCGGCTGTGATGGGGCAGAGCGTCCGGCGGATCGGTGCAAAAAGGGTTAACGAACCGTACGGAATGCGGGTGCAGCAGCTTTTTTCTGCGGTGCGGCAGATCACCTCTTGCAGTTTTTGCAAAAGAATGTAGCTCTCTGGCGCAACATTATTACTCAAGACTCGCTCAGGAGACCGCCATGGACATGCGCAGCCGCCCCTATCGCTCGGTGCTTTATATTCCGGGATCAAAGGACAGGGCCTTGGACAAGGCGCGCGGTTTGCCGGTTGATGCGATCATCTTCGACCTTGAAGATGCGGTGGCTGTCGATGAAAAGCCCGCCGCGCGGGAAACGCTGAAGGCGGCTTTGGCCGAAGGAGGCTACGGTGCGCGGGTGCGGATCGTGCGGATCAACGGGCTGGACACCGAGTGGGGCCGGGCCGATGCCGAAGCCGTGGCGCAGATGGACTGCGATGCGGTGCTGTTGCCCAAGGTGGAAAGCGCGGCGCAGTTGGATGCGTTGGCCGAGATCACCGGCGATCTGCCGATCTGGGCGATGATGGAAACGCCGCGCGGTATGCTGAATGCCGCCGAGATCGCGGCGCATCCCAAGATGGCGGGGATGGTGATGGGCACCAATGACCTTGCCAAGGAATTGCAGACCCGGTTCCGCCCGGACCGCCTGCCGCTGCTGACCTCGCTGTCGATGTGCCTGCTGGCGGCCAAGGCCGAAGGGCTGGTGATCGTGGACGGCGTGTATAATGCGTTCAAGGATGATGAGGGGCTAAAGGCCGAATGTGTGCAGGGCCGGGATATGGGGTTCGATGGCAAGACGCTGATCCATCCGGCGCAGGTGGACATTGCCAATACCGCCTTTGCGCCCGCGCCCGAAGAGATCGACCTTGCCCGCCGCCAGATCGCCGCGTTCGAGGCGGCCGAGGCCGAGGGGCAGGGGGTTGCTGTGGTGGATGGCAAGATCGTCGAGAACCTTCACGTTGCCACGGCGCGTGAAATACTGGCAAAAGCAGAGGCAATCGAAACCATCCAAGCGGGGTAAGCCATGATGGGTCTTCTTGTTCTCGGACTGCTGATTTGGGTCGGAGCCCATATTTTCAAGCGCGTCGCGCCCGAACAGCGCGCGGCAATGGGCGACAAAGGCAAAGGTGTGGTGGCGGTTCTGCTGCTGATCAGCCTTGGTCTGATGATCTGGGGCTATCGCGGGGCCGAGTTCATCCCGGTGTGGAACCCGCCTGCCTTCATGGTGCATATCAATAACCTGCTGATGCTGATTGCCGTGTTTGTGTTCGGCATGAGCGCCACCACGGGCCGTCTGCGGGGCAAGATGCGGCATCCGCAACTGACCTCGGTCAAGATCTGGGCGGTGGCGCACCTTTTGGTGAATGGCGATGTGGCGTCGATCATCCTGTTCGGCGGGATGCTGGCCTGGGCGGTGCTTGAGGTGATCCTCATCAATAAAGCCGTGCCGGTCTGGGATCGCCCGCAGCCGGGTGAGGCCAAGAAAGACGTCGTTCTTGTTGTGATCACGCTGGTGATGTTCGGGCTGATGACGGGCATTCACGCGTGGCTCGGCGTTTGGCCGTTTCCGGGGTAAGCCATGAAGATCTATAGACTTTTAACCGAAGATGACACGTCGGCCTTTTGCCACAAGGTGTCACTGGCCCTGAGCAAGGGGTGGGAGCTTTATGGCGATCCCACCTATGCGTTTGATCACGCCAATGGCGTGATGCGCTGCGGGCAGGCGGTGACCAAAGAGATCGACACCCCCTACCATCCGGAGATGAAACTTGGCGAACAGTGACACACTCGACCGACCCGCGACCACCGCAAAGGGCGCTGCGATGACGAAAACGAATGAAGGCCGCTTCTTCGAAGATTATGCGGTCGGGCAGGTGATCCGCCACGCGGTCCCGCGCACGGTGTCGGGTGGGGAGCGGGCGCTTTATCACGCGCTCTATCCGGCGCGGCATGCGCTCTATTCATCGGATCTGTTTGCGCAGAGCTGTGGTCTGCCATCGTCGCCGATCGACGATCTGGCGGCGTTCCATGTGGTGTTCGGCAAGACGGTGCCGGATGTGTCGCTGAACGCGGTGGCCAATCTGGGTTATGCCGAGGGGCGCTGGCTGGCGCCGGTCTATGCGGGCGACACGCTGCGGTCGGAATCCGAGGTGATCGGGCTCAAGCAGAACTCGAACGGCAAGACGGGTGTGGTCTGGGTGCGGACACGCGGTCTGAACCAGAATGACCAGTTGGTGATGGAGTATGTGCGCTGGGTCATGGTGCGCAAGCGGGACGCCGATGCGCCCGCGCCCGAGACTGTGGTGCCGGAGTTGAAGACGGTTCTGTCCGTGGACGACCTGACCATTCCGCGTGGGTTGGACTTTACCAACTACGATTTCGAACTTGCGGGCGAGCCGCATCGCTGGGGCGACTACGCCATCGGTGAAAAGATTGACCACGTGGACGGCGTGACCATCGAGGAAGCCGAACACATGATGGCGACCCGGCTGTGGCAGAACACCGCCAAGGTACATTTCGACGCCACGTTCCGGCCCGATGGGCAGCGGCTCATTTACGGTGGGCACGTGATCAGCATGGCGCGGGCGCTGTCGTTCAACGGGTTGGCAAATGCGCAGATGATCGTTGGATTGAACGGTGGCGCACATGCGAACCCCTGTTTCAGCGGCACCACCGTGCGCGCGTGGTCCGAGGTGCTGGACAAGGCGGAAACCTCGGCCCCCGGTGTGGGCGCGGTGCGTCTGCGGCTGGTGGCGACATCGGCCGGTGGGTCGATGGAATTGAAAGGTGAGGACGGCAAGTACCTGCCGCATGTCTTGCTGGATCTCGATTATTGGGCTTTGATGCCTGTGTGAGATACGCGCTTGCCCTTTTGGCTGCCGGTATTCCCGGCAGCCTGATGGCCGACGAGGCAGAGGATGCTTTCGTCGAAGCGAATATCCTTGGGATTTTCTATCACGAGCTGGGTCATGCCTTGATCGATGTGATGGAGATGCCGGTCTTCGGGCAGGAGGAAGACGCCGCCGACGTGGCGTCTATCCTGCTTATCGACCATCTGTTCGAGCCGGAGTCGGCGCTTGCGATGGCCTATGACGTCGCCAACGGGTTCTGGGCCGAGGCGGTGGCGAATGCCGATGATCCCGTGCCCTATTGGGACGTGCATGGGCCGGACGAGCAGCGGTTCTACAACACCGTCTGCCTGTTCTACGGTGGCGATCCGGATACGCGGGATGATTTTGCCGAGGATATGGAACTGCCCGAGGAGCGGGCGGAGTATTGCGTCGAGGAATATGAGCTTGCTGCCGACAGTTGGGGTGCGGTGTTCGACGACCTGACCCAAGGCGGGGAGCCGATGGTGTTCCGCGCCGAAATCGACGGCAGTTTCACCGCCAGGATCATCGCCGCGGAGGTCGAGGCGCTGAATGCGGATTTCGGGTTTCCGGAGGCCATTCTGGTGACAACGGAAGATTGCGGCGAGGCGAATGCGTTTTACGATCCGTCCGATACGGCAATCATCATGTGCGAAGAATTCGAAGACCATTTGCGGGTGCTTTATCGGTCGCTTTCACAGTGATCGCGGTGGTCGGGTCTGGCGCGGTTCGATAGCGTTAACTGGAAAGCCGTTGAAAACTATCTGATTTCAGCGCGGCGCATTTTGTGATCACACTTTTTGAAACTGTGATCACGTTTGGCGGTTTTTTGCCCGGTTGCGCCAAAAAACCGCGCCCCCGTGGCTATGGCCGACGTGACACCGCAGCGAAAAGCAATAATAAGGCACGCAGGAACCGGAAAGGACTCAGACCATGGCTGACGTCAATCGGGGCAATCGACCCCTGTCACCACACCTGCAAGTTTATCGCCCCCAGCTTACATCGATCACGTCGATCCTCACACGGATCACCGGCAACGCCCTGATCGTTGCGGCCCTGATGATTGTCTGGTGGCTTCTCGCGGCCTCGACAGGCCCCGAATATTTCGCTTTTGCCAACGGCTTCGTGACAAGCTGGTTTGGCGATCTGGTGATGTTCCTGTCGCTTTGGGCGCTGTGGTATCACACGCTGGCGGGCATCCGGCACCTGATCTGGGACAACGCCAAGATGCTGGAACTCGACAAGGCCGAAATGCTGGGCTGGATGGTTGTCATCGGCTCTGGCGTGCTGACCGTCTTTTCCGTCGTCGTGCTTTGGTAAAGGGGGCGCAACATGGCTTTTCTGACTGACCGCAAACGCGCCGTTGGCATGGGTGCCGCGAAATCCGGGACCGAGCATTTCTGGGCGATGAAGAAATCGTCCGTCGCGCTGCTGATCCTGATCCCGTTCTTCGTCTTCACCTTTGGAGGTATCCTTGGGTCGTCGTTCGAGGAGGTGCAGGCCTATTACGCGCGCCCGTTCCCGGCGATCATCGCGGCACTGACCCTGATCGTCGGGTTCAAGCACTTCAATGACGGTTTCCAGGTTCTGATCGAAGACTACGTCCATGGCGTCTGGGAGAAAATCCTGATCCTCGGCATGACTTGCATCAGCTACGGCGCGGCTGCCGTGGGCATCTTTGCCATCGCCAAGATGGCCCTTTGACTAGCGGAGTTTCCAGCAACATGGCTGCATACGAATACGAGACGCATGAATATGACGTCGTGGTCGTCGGCGCAGGCGGCGCAGGTCTGCGCGCCACGCTTGGTATGGCCGAACAGGGGTTGCGCACAGCCTGCGTGACCAAGGTGTTCCCGACCCGGTCGCATACGGTCGCGGCGCAGGGCGGCATCGCCGCATCACTATCCAACATGGGCCCGGACCACTGGCAGTGGCACATGTACGACACCGTGAAAGGGTCGGACTGGCTGGGCGATACGGACGCGATGGAGTACCTCGCCCGTGAAGCGCCCAAGGCGGTTTACGAGCTTGAACACTACGGCGTGCCGTTCTCGCGGACGGAGGAAGGCAAGATCTACCAGCGTCCGTTCGGCGGTCACACCACCGAGTTCGGTGAAGGCCCGCCCGTGCAGCGCACCTGTGCGGCGGCGGACCGGACCGGTCACGCGATCCTGCACACGCTTTATGGTCAGTCGCTCAAGAACAACGCCGAGTTCTACATCGAGTATTTCGCCATCGACCTGATCATGTCGGACGACGGTGCCTGCACCGGGGTCATCTGCTGGAAGCTGGACGACGGCACGATGCATGTCTTCAACGCCAAGATGGTGGTGCTGGCGACGGGCGGTTATGGCCGTGCCTATTTCAGCGCGACGAGCGCCCACACCTGCACCGGTGATGGTGGCGGCATGGTGGCGCGTGCGGGTCTGCCGCTTCAGGACATGGAGTTCGTGCAGTTCCACCCGACGGGCATCTACGGCTCGGGCTGTCTGATCACCGAGGGCGCACGCGGGGAAGGTGGATACCTCACCAACTCCGAAGGCGAGCGGTTCATGGAGCGCTATGCGCCGAACTACAAGGACCTTGCGCCGCGTGACTATGTCAGCCGGTCGATGACCATGGAAATCCGCGAAGGCCGCGGTGTGGGTGAGGAAGGGGATCACATCCACTTGAACCTGTCGCACCTGCCGAAAGAGGCTTTGGCAGAACGCCTGCCGGGCATCTCTGAGTCCGCCAAGATTTTCGCGGGTGTCGATGTAACCAAGGAACCGATCCCGGTTCTGCCGACGGTTCACTACAACATGGGCGGCATTCCGACCAACTACTGGGGCGAAGTGCTGAACCCGACCAAGGACGACCCCAACGCGGTGGTTCCCGGCCTGATGGCCGTGGGCGAGGCGGGCTGTGCATCGGTGCATGGGGCGAACCGTCTGGGGTCGAACTCTCTGATCGACCTCGTGGTGTTCGGTCGCGCTGCTGCGATCCGCGCGGGCAAGGTTGTGGACCGCGACTCTGCCGTGCCGTCGACCAACACCGCGTCGGTGGACAAGGCGTTCGACCGCTTCGACGGGCTGCGCAATGCCAAGGGCACGATCCCGACCGCCGAGCTGCGGCTTGAGATGCAGAAAACGATGCAGGCCGATGCCGCCGTGTTCCGTACCTCGAAGACCATGAAGGAAGGTCTCGACAAGATGGTCGCGATTGCGGGCAAGATGGATGACCTCAAGGTCACCGACCGCAGCCTTGTCTGGAACAGCGACCTGATGGAAACGCTGGAACTGACCAACCTGATGCCCAACGCGCTGGCGACGATTGCCGGGGCCGAGGCGCGCAAGGAAAGCCGCGGTGCGCATGCGCACGAGGATTACACGACGCGGGACGATGAAAACTGGCGCGTGCACACCATCGCGCGGGTCGAGGGCAACCAGATCGACCTGACCTATCGTCCGGTGGTGAAAGACCCGCTGACGACGGAAGCCGAGGGCGGTATCTCTCTTGAAAAGATCAAGCCGAAGGAACGGACGTTCTGATGCGAGGTGCGCTCACAGCGGTGGTTGTGTCCTTCGGGATTGCCGGTTGTACGGGACCGCAACTGGCGGTTACGCCCGAAGCAGGTGAGCGCATCGCGCGTCAGTGCATGCAGGAAACCAATGCTCCGGGCACGTATTCGCTCTCTTTGAAGGTGCGCGGACGGTCATTCATGGACCGCCTGCCCAAAGCCACTCCGGTGGTCGGGCTTGGCGGCACGCAGGCAGGCGCAGATGCGATAAACGCCTGTACCCTGGCCAAGGCACATGGCGGGACCTATGAGGTCGAAACTGTCGGCGCGGGCGATGCAACGGTCGTCCATTACACCTACGGAACCCCGCCGTCCAAAACGGCGGCATCCCGCGACCGGGAGCAGATCCTTGCCGACATGCGTCGGGAGAAGCTTGGTGAACGCTCGTTTGGGTGTACACAGGACGCACCGGTGTTGTTCGGAGGCACGCAATATTGCGTAAAACGCTGATCCTGACTGCCCTCGGGGGGATGCTTGCGGCCTGTTCGCCGCAGGTTCAGGATCAGATCGCGCGCGATGCCGCGCGGTCGGCGATCACGCCTGTACTGGTCGAACGGTTCCCCGGTGTGCCTCTGGAGCCTGCACTGAACTGCGTGATCGACAACGCAAACGCGGTGCAGATCAGGGCGCTGGCGCTCGACACGGTGACAGGTCCGACCGAGAGTACCGTGCAGATCGTGACGGATATCCTCTCCGAACCCGAAACGGTCCGATGCCTTACGGTTGAAGGGTTGCCGGCTCTGCTGAACCAGCGGCTTCAGCCGTTGACCGCGTCGATATAGGTGAGGATGGCGGTTTCATCCGCTTCTTTGCGCCGTTCGAGTTCATCCAGACATCGCAATGCGTAATCGGTAAACCCGTAGACGCCGTCCGCGATCAGCGCCATTTTGCGCAATTGGTCGCTGGTCAGGTCATCTGGGCGGGACAGGTCGCGGAAATAAAGGATGTCGCCGTCCAGAAGATGGGTGCGATGCGCGTCGTTCACATGCCCCAGATAGCGGGATCGGACGTGGCGCGCGACCGTGTGATAGAAGGAATGCGGGACAAAGCCGAGCTTGCGCAGCGTCACGTCGATGTCGCCAAAACTGGGCTGATCGTCATATAGCGGGAAGAAATTGATTTCCGAATGCACGGCGACGGCTGAAGCGATTTTGGTCTCGCCGTTCTCGAACACCATCTTTTCCGCGCCCTGAATGTCGATCTTGAGAAGGTCGATCCGCTGAATATCGTCAAGGTCATCCAGCCGACGCGTTTCCATTTCCGCGGTTTCGACCAGTTGGGCGGCGCGTTTGAGACCCATGAGGAAGAAGAGCGTCGGCCTGCGTATGGACAGAAGCGAGGTCAGGCCGGAGCCTTTGTAGACGTTCAGAGTGTGGGTCTTGCCGTCTCCGATGGCATGGGGCAGGTAACGGTCGCCTTCGCCGCGTCCTTCGGTGAGCGTGACCAGCGTTTCCGCCTGTGGATCGAACCCCGTGATCACCACATCCCCGTTTTCCTGCAGATCCTTGTAGGGCGCATCGAAATGCATCGGATTGGCACCGACATCGGTGATGTGCAGCTTGTCATCATAGCGCAGGGCAGCGCGAAGGGTTCGGATACGGTTGGCGAACGCGGTCTGCATGGGGAACTTTCGATAGGGATTACTGGGTCAGGAGTCTGGCAATCTGGGTGCCGATCTTGTCCGGTGCGCGGTCCTTGGCGAAGTCGAAACAGGCCTTGCGCAGTTTGCGCAGGTCCGCGTCCGACATCTCGATGAACTGCAACATGCTGCGGATGAGGCCGCGCGGGGAAGCCGGGTCGTAGAGCAGGTTGTGGCAGGCCTCGGGCGTGGTTTCGCGCAATTCACGGATGTTCGGGCCGATGATCGGCAGGCCGAAGGTCAGCGCGAGCATTACCGACCCAGAGGTGAACATGGATTGGTAGGGTGCGAGAAAGACATGGGACGCGCCGAAGATGCCGGGGATGTCTTCGTCGGGGATGCGGTCGGTGCGCAGATCGACATTCGGGTTTGCGTCCAGCATGCGCAGCATCCGGGCCTGCGAGGAAAACGCCTTGCCATACATGCGTAGATGATAGGGCACCTGACGTTTGCTCAGCTTTCCGGCCACATCGGTGATGGCGTGGACGCCCTTGGGGCCACGGAACATGCCGAAGAACAGGAACTGGCGGCGGTCGGACCTCGTCAGTTTGCGCAAGAGCGTTCTGGTCGCCGGTTCGTAAGCGCCAAGATAGCTTGGATGCGGGATCACGTGGAGTTTCGAGCGCGGCGTTCCATAGATGTCCGCCATGTGATCGGCGGCGTGGTCGGCGTGGACATGGATCGCATCGGCCAATGTGCTCAGCTCTTGTCTGGCACGCTGGAAGGTCTCCAGATCGCGGGCCTTGTGCGGTGCATCATTGTGGATGGTCCAGACAATCCGGCCGCCATCCTGCTTGAACCGGCGCAGTGTGATCAGCGCCAGATCAAGGTCTGCCTCATTCGCGGCTGTATCGTCAGAGCGACCGAACATGCGGTCGTCCCAGTGAAGGTGGACAACGCTGAAATCCCCGGTGGCGAGCAGGTCAAGACCGCCGGGACCGGCAAATTCGCTGTCGAAACCTTTGGGCAGTTTCGAATAGAGCAAGGATTGATAGGGGTTGCCTGCCGTGGATGGCAGACACAGCATTTTCCCGTTCCGTGTCAGGGCCTTCGCCGCTGCGGCATTTTGCATCTTTGGTCTCTTTTTGCCTGTGTTTGCCTGTTATTTTTGGCCACGATCCCGTAGACGTGGCATGTCGAAGATATACCATTCGCCACAGCAGCGATGCGGCTTTTTTTCAGCATCCCGAAGACGATGGCAGGAAGGCAACAGAGTTTACCATGGTTCAACTGACGCTCCCCAAGAATTCGACCATCCGCACGGGCAAGACATGGCCCAAGCCCGAAGGCGCGACCAACGTACGCAAATTCAGCATTTACCGCTGGAATCCGGACGATGGCGAGAACCCGCGCGTGGATACCTATTTCGTCGACATGGACAAATGCGGGCCGATGGTTCTGGACGCGCTGATCAAGATCAAGAACGAGATCGATCCGACGCTCACGTTCCGCCGGTCCTGCCGTGAAGGGATCTGCGGATCCTGCGCGATGAATATCGACGGGATCAACACGCTGGCCTGTATCTACGGACTGGATGAGATCAAGGGCGACGTGAAGATCTACCCGCTGCCGCACATGCCGGTGGTCAAGGACCTGATTCCGGACCTGACGCATTTCTACGCGCAGCATGCCTCGATCATGCCGTGGCTGGAAACCAAGACGAACCGCCCGGCGAAAGAGTGGAAGCAGTCGATCGAGGACCGCAAGAAACTGGACGGTCTGTATGAGTGCGTGATGTGCGCGTCCTGCTCAACGTCCTGTCCGTCCTATTGGTGGAACGGTGACCGGTATCTTGGGCCGGCAGCCCTGCTGCACGCCTATCGCTGGATCATCGACAGCCGCGACGAGGCCACCGGCGAGCGTCTGGACGAGTTGGAAGATCCGTTCAAGCTCTATCGCTGCCACACCATCATGAACTGCGCCAAGACCTGCCCCAAGGGTCTGAACCCGGCGAAGGCGATTGCCGAGATCAAGAAGATGATGGTCGAACGGCACGTTTAAGCGGCCTTGGAGAGTTCGCTTCACCACGCTGTTCTGCTGTCGATGCTGGCCGGGATCGCAATCCCGGCTGGTGCGTTTCTGGCCCGGTTCGACCGGCTTCTGCCCGGATGGATGCTGGAAGAGTTCCGCCACACGGTGATCGCGTTTGGCGGTGGTGCCTTGTTGTCTGCAGTGGCGCTTGTGCTTGTGCCCGAGGGCATCGACCGCTTGAATGCCGTGACGGCGTTGGTTCTGTTCGGTCTGGGTGGATTGGTCTTCGGGCTGCTTGACCATCATCTGTCGCAGGGCAAGGGGCGGACAGCCCAGTTCATGGCGATGATGCTGGACTATGTGCCGGAAGCGATGGCATTGGGGGCCATGCTGGTCGGTGAGCCCGAGATTGCGTTTCTGCTTGCCGGGTTGATTGCCCTGCAGAACCTGCCTGAAGGATTCAATGCGTGGCGGGAAATGACCGATGCGGGGCCTCGGCCCGGGTTGATCTGGATATTCCTGGGCATGGTGCCGGTCGGGCCGTTGGCGGCGTTGATCGGGCTGCATGTCCTGTCGGACATGCCGGCTGTTCTTGGCGGGATCATGCTGTTTTCAGCGGGCGGGATTCTGTACCATCCTCTTCGAGGATGTTGCGCCTCAGGTGCCCCTTGAACGGAAATGGGGGCCGCCGATGGGGGCGGTTCTGGGTTTCATGCTGGGTCTTGGAGGACATATTGCGCTTCATTGAGAAACCGCACTGAACGCGCACCTGTCTTGGATATGCCGATCCTGTTGATCTTTCTTCTGTTCGGTGTGCTGGCCTATCTGTATTGGCGGCGCAGGACGACCACGCTCACACGGGAGTGTCGATGGCGCAGGACGGCACCGGGGCAGTGGCGATGCGCGTTCTGTGGGGCCGAGACGGTATCCGAGGACAGCCCTGTGCTGTGTTTGCGACGCCCGCGGTGACATAGGAAAAAATTTCGAGTCCGAAAAATAATTCCTATTGCGCCGACTCAAAATCGACTCCATATGCGCGCTTAGTGACGCCAACGCACGCGCCTCTGGCGAGGTGGGCAAGCAGGACCTGCACCCACGCGGTTACGTAGCGACGGTAACGTCTCTGAAAGAACTGAGCGGTCTGTGCCGAATAATTCGGAATGGCCGGGTCTATTGGAGATGACCAATGAACGCATACGTAACCGGGCTTTCCGCCCGCGAAGATACATCTGTCTCTCGTGCCGAGGCTTTCATCCTGAGCCATCGTTTCGAGCGCCCGACGCTTGTCATCGACACGGAAGCTGTTGCGCGTCAATACGCGGCTTTGGCTCAGGGTCTGGGTCGTGCGCGTATCCATTACGCTGTCAAGGCAAACCCGGCACCTGAAATCCTGCAGACCCTGGTCGCGCTGGGCAGCAACTTTGACGCCGCATCGCGCGCCGAAATCGAGATGTGCCTGAACGCCGGTGCGGATGCGTCGCGCGTGTCCTTCGGCAACACCGTAAAACGTCCGTCCGACATTGCCTGGGCGCATGAGATCGGGATCACCCATTTTGCGGCGGATTCGGAAGAAGAGCTGCACAAGCTGGCGCAGCACGCGCCTGGCGCAGAGGTCTATATCCGCCTGATCGTGGGGTCGCTGCACGCCGATTGGCCGCTGTCGCGCAAGTTTGGCTGTGCGCTGGACAAGACACCGTCGCTGTTCCGTCTGGCCCTTGATCTTGGCCTCAAGCCGGTTGGTCTGTCGTTCCATGTGGGCTCGCAAACCCGCCGCGCTGAGATGTGGGGTGAAACGCTCGATCAGGTGGCGTCTGTTTGGCACGGGCTCAAGGCGGATGGATTTGACCTGACGTTGCTCAACATCGGGGGCGGGTTCCCGGCCTTCTACGGTCAGGAGCTGGACGCGCCGCAGAACTATGCATCGGACGTGATGCGCCAAATCCACGATAAGTTCGGCGAGATCCCGTCGATCATGGCAGAGCCGGGTCGCGGTCTTGTCGCCGAAGCGGGTGCCATTGCCGCCGAAGTGCTGCTGGTGTCGCGCAAATCGGACAGCGAATTGCACCGTTGGGTGTATCTGGACATCGGCAAGTTCTCGGGTCTGGCGGAAACGATGGATGAGGCGATCCGTTACCAGTTCATCACCGACCGTGACCACGAGCCGACCGGTGCCTGCATTCTGGCGGGTCCGTCCTGCGACAGCGCGGACGTGCTGTATGAAAAGCAGCCGGTGCAATTGCCGCTGGGTCTGCAATCGGGTGACCGCATCGTGATCCGCAACTGCGGTGCGTATACGTCGACCTATGCGTCGGTTGGCTTTAACGGCTTCCCGCCGCTGGATGTGATCGCGATCTGATCAATAGTGCTGTGTGCCAGAGATTGTCTCTGGCACATACTTGCCTTTCCTGACCTTCTGGCATTGAGTTCCCGAAAAACGGAGCGTGCCATGTCTGACATACCCGCAGATGCCGAAGCCCGCCGCGCGGTTGCGCCGGTGATTTGTTATCCCAACGACACGCTGCCGGTGCCGGATATGGCGCTTTATGCGCGGGCGCTTGCAGGGGCCGAAGTGGTGGATGTGTCCATCGCTGCACCGCGGGACGCTTGTACCTTCCGGGTGCCTGCGGGATCGTTTTTTCGCATCGTGAGTGTTGAGGGGCCTCAGGTGGGTGACCTCAACCTGTGGAACGCTCATGACCTGTCCGAGCGGTTCTATTCCGGCAAGACTCGCGCCCTGCATGGGACGCATGTGACGACGGGCGAGCGGCTCTGGTCCTCTTTCCCGACGCTGCGGCCGATGGCGACCATCGTCGAGGACAGTCTGGGCTGGTACGGGATCGACGCCTATGGCGGGTCGGTTCATGACGTGATCGGCACGCGTTGCGATCCCTATACCGGCAACCTGTTGTCCGGTGTGCAGTATCATCACTGCTGCCATTCGAACCTGACGCGGGCGCTGGCGGATGCCACGGGGAAGACCCTGACCGAGGCGGAGCCGCATGTGCATGACGTGCTCAACGTGTTCATGTGTACCGGGTTCACGCGGGATACGGGGCAGTATTTCATGAAGGCCAGCCCGGTGCGTCCGGGCGACCATCTGACCTTTTTCGCCGAGATCGACCTGCTTGGCGCGTTGTCCGCCTGTCCGGGTGGGGATTGCTCGGCAGAGCATACCAGTGATGCGGCGGCCTGCTATCCGTTGCGGGTGGAGGTTTTGCGTCCTGCTGAGGGCGCGTTGGAGGGATGGGTGTCACCTGCGGTCAACGGTTATGACCGGAGTCACGGACGGGGTTAATCCGGGCGCGGCGTCTTGCGGTAGGGGTGTGTGGCGACGATTGTCCAGTACATCAGGTAATGCAGCGCGATGGGACCAAGTGTGATCGCGATGATCCAGTCAAAGGCGGTGCCGTGCCGCGCGGCCAACTCATTGAGAAGGATGAGCGCAACAAGGCGGATCACTTGCCAGTTGGCCGCGTTCCGCTGACCTTCGTCCCAGTCGCGGGCAAACCAGCCGATCTTGTCGCCGTCCCCGGCAAGGTAGAAGACCAACACGAACATGCAGAGATAGACGGCAATGCCGAGGCTCAGCGCCGTTTGCGCGACTGCAAGAGAGGGCAGCGCCATCACCCCGGCATAGGCGGCAAGACACAACAGGATCAGTTTGCCCCCGGCTTTGCGGATGCCGATGCGTTCGAAGGTCTGAAGCGATGCCGGCATTTGCACGGCTACGACGGCCACATGTCCGAACAGGGCGCACATGACCGGAAGCACGAGATCAAGCTCGGCAAGGGTCGCGTGGTGATGCGCTGTGAGGGTAAAAAGCGACAGGGTGATGACACTGAACAGGAACAGCATGCGCGGGATCGGCACGCGGGTTGTCAGCAGGACATATATGTCAAAGACCCAATTCGGCATGGATCGGGTGTGACAGACGAATGTGGCGGGAATTGGAAAGGACCGGGACATTGAAAAGTGCCCCGGTCCGGAGGTGCGATCAGGTGAACGCTGCTGTCAGGGCGATTTCGACCATGTCACCAAAGCTGCGTTCGCGGTCATCAGAGGGCAAGGCCTCGCCGGTGAGCAAGTGGTCGGAAACGGTCAGAACGGCCAGCGCGCGGACCGAGTGGCGGGCCGCGAGGTTGTAGAGTTCCGCCGCTTCCATTTCGACGCCCAGAATACCGTGACGGGTCATCTGTTCATTCAGATCCGGGCGTTCGTCATAGAACACGTCCGACGAATAAATGCCGCCAACATGGGTTTTCGTGCCCTTGGCCTCGGCAGCCGCAACTGCGGCCCGCAACAGGCTCCAATCCGCGCAGGGGGCAAAGTTCAATTCCTTGAAGATCCCCCGCGACGGTGTGGACAGGGTGCTGGCGGTCATGGCGATTATCACGTCGCGGATGCCGACATGGGGTTGCATCCCGCCACACGACCCGATGCGAATGAGTGTTTTCGCACCGTAGTCGCGGATGAGTTCATTGGCGTAGATGGACAACGAGGGCATGCCCATTCCCGACCCTTGAATGGTCACGGTGTGGCCCTTCCAAGTGCCGGTAAACCCTAGCATGCCGCGCACTTCGTTGACGAGCCGGGCATCGGTCAGAAAGGTCTCTGCCGCCCATTTGGCGCGGTACGGATCACCGGGCATCAGTACGGTTTCGGCGATCTCGCCGGGCCTGGCTCCGATGTGAACGGTCATGTCAGATTTTCATGTCGTCCAGGGATTTGCCTGCGGCGAGGGCATCGTTGACCCAATTCGGCTTGCGGCCTTTTCCTGTCCAGGTTTGCGACGGATCGGCTGGATTCTTGTATTTCGGTTCGCTTTTCGAACCCTTTTTCTGCGGCGTGCCCAAGAGTTCGTCGAGTGAGAATCCGTATTCCTTGGCAGCGGATTCGGCCGCTTTCTTGGCTTCCGATAGACGGCGTGTTTCGATCGTCTTGAGGGCTTTTTCGGCGTCCTTGATCAGCTTGGTCAGCTCGTCTTTGGACATATTGTTGAGGTCAATACTCATGAGTGGCTCCGAGTGGTTTTAAAAAAGTACAATGAAGTTTGGATACTCCTCGGATTGATTAAGTCAATTCGAGAAGCATCTTTTGACGAATAACAATCGCTTATATGCCAGATTAGGGAACGTCTGATTTACCGTTTTGGCTGCGCCGATTTCCGTGCAATCGGGCTTTGATTGAGCAGACAGGAACCGATTTTGGGCTCGTAGCGCCAGAATTGGCTGTTCTGAGGCCCCCAACGCCT
>JAUIBL010000046.1 GCA_030428355.1 Alphaproteobacteria bacterium
TCCTCATCGCCTACCTGATCGCAGGTAATCTCAGCCACCTGCCAGCCTCACCCTACACCACAACATCTGGTGGGTGCCGCGCATGACCGGAAACCAGTCCACCCACACAAATCGCGAAATAGCCTATATTGTTGCTACATCGGAACAAGCCCGTCGGCGCCTGCGCTACCGTCTCCACCGACAATACCTGCGATACCACAGATTATCTCTGGCGCAGAAATAGTGATGTCGCATGACCATATTCTGGACGACAATTTTGACCGGGTTCCATTTTTGGAAAACACACCTCCTGTTGCACAGATGTGCGCCATATCTGGTGCAATTCAATGGTCACTTAATCGAGGTCTTCAAATTCCATACTATTACTTCGGCAAGATGAGTTTTTTGGCTCCATTATATTTGCAAAGTCGAGAAAACATTACACAAGCACCTGATCTGATTGCACCAGTGCAAATTAGCCAGAACAACTTGGTCGTACGCACAGTTCTTCTTCCGCATATGCCCTATGCGAATGCTCGCGTTGCAGTCGAACGACACGATAAACTGCCAGCTTGGATGCTTGATGCTTGGAACCAACACGCCGCGACACTTACTGACGTGCAAGTGGAAGACCCGGAAAACTGATATGAACCGCCTCATCCAATCCGGCCTGATGTTCGGCAACCTGATCCATGTCGCCTCGCCCGCGCTGGTGGAGCGGTATAACCGGGCGCTCAAGCATCTGACGGGCAAGACCACTGCCCAGACCGATTTTCACATCGACATTTCCGGCTTCTCGCCCGAAATCGGGGACGAACTCAACGATCCGCTTTACCTCAACCACAACGGGGTGAACCGGCAGTTCATTCTTCTGACGACGCAGCAGAAGACGGCGCCGTTGCTCGATGCGAAATTCTCGACCTCGCGGGATATTCTGCGGCAGTTCATCGAGGCGAATGAGAGCCAGCTCTTCGCGCTCACCGCCAAAGATGCGGTGGCGGGGGAGCTGGTGAACACGGTGTTCGACGTGTCGAACCCGGAGCGGCTGTTCGACATCCACACCATCAAGATCGAAGCGGACACGACCAGCGGCACGGTGCGCGATGCGGAAAAGCTGGGTGCGCTGGTGGATCGGTTCAAGACGGAGCCGGATGGCTGGCACGATGATGTGCTGATCGCTAACATGATCACCCTCGCGAAACGCACGGGCGATGTGGTGCGCAATCCGGTGCGGCTCAAACAGATGGAGTTCAAACAGGAGAACTTTCACACCAGCCATTTCGGCGGGATCTATGTGTTTCGGGCTGTGGAGCATCCGGCGGCGATCTGTTCCGGGAATGTCGTGCCGGGAATGCCGATTGCCTATACGTTCGGGCTGGACCAGCGGAACAAGGTGGCGAAGTTTCTCGACCTGAACGGGTTGGTGGAGCCCATCGTGAAGGCGCGGGGGATCGATGCCTCGGCCATTCTGCGGCAGAAGATGGATTTCATCGTGGTCGACATCGCACAGGAGGCGGAGATCGACCTGACCGGTGCCACGCGGCGCGACATTCGCGGGCTGGCGCGGCGCTATGCAGAGCGGCTCCCCCCCGAATGGCACGCGCTGAACCAGTTGGTGCAATGGGCCGATGGGGATGCGAAATGGCCCCGGATCGCGAGCGACCATCCGGCCTATTTCTACACGCTGCGGGCCAGTGATACGCCCGACTCGACGCTGGTGAACATGCTGCTGTCCGAGTTGTCGCCCAAGGACATCCGGCAGCTTTACATCTGCCACAAGGAGGCGTTCTACGCCGCCTATCGCGGCTGGACGGACACGAAACGCGCCTATGTGGTGGATTTCCTGACCCGCGAATACGTCGCCGATAAGGCCGGCGCGCGCGAGGCTTTGTTCGGCTATGACGCGCCGCTTGAAGAACCCAAGCCCGTGCGCGAGGATGTCATCGCACGCGTCGGCCCCTGGGGCGCGGTTCGGAGGTAACGCATGTTTGCACTCGCACGGTTGCTGGTGATCGGATTTCTCGTCCTGAGCGTGGTCTATATCTGTCTCTCGCTCTATTCCCGCGCGGTGCGGCGCGACAAGCTGGAAAAGGAGTGGGACGAGGAGATCCAGCAGGGCGACCGCGACGGCTTTGTCGAGGCGGGATTGCGCGAATACGACGGGTCGCTGCGGCGCAAGCTCATTCTGGGGGTGTATATCGTGCCGCTGACGGTTATCTCTGTCATCATCTACTTGACGAATTTCCACTGAGGGGACGACGCCGTGGGGTATATCAAATGGGCCTTCATCCTGACCTTCTGGGTCCTGTTCGCGTCTTTCCTGCATTACACGCTGCCACAGCATGACATCGCGCGGATCACCGAAACCGATGTCCGCCGGATCGATCCGGGCGAAAACCGCTGGTTCTGGGCGCAAGCCGACATCGGCAGCGATGGCACTCTGGGGAACCGCGACGTGTTCTTCGTCTCGACCGTGCGCGACAACGGGCGCGTGATGGTCTACCGCAACGAGGACACCGGCTGGAGCTGGCCGCCCTATTTCAAGTTCGACACCTCGAACCTGCAGGCCGAGGCGGCAGACCTGCGCAGCACGGCGGCGAACCCACAATGGGTGGTGATCAAGCATTACGGCTGGCGGAACGAGTTCTTCACCATTTTCCCCAACGCGATCAGCGTGCGGCCCGTAGACGGGCCGGATGTGCGGATGATCCCGTGGATCAATATCGTGATCCTTACGACGTTGGCGGCGCTGTTCTGGGCTGTCTGGGTGCGCTGGCGTCGGTTCCGCATCGCCCGGATTGACCCGGTTCTCGAAGACGTTGAAGAGGGGTTCGATGCGGTCGGCGATGGCATCGCACGCCGCCGCAGCGGGTTCCGGCGGTGGCTCGATAGCTGGAAGTCCAAGTAACGCGCTTGCCAAAGCGATGCGGTTTCGGTCAGTCTCGTGCAAACGCATGCAGTGAGGGATGATGGCAGGCGCGCGACCCGAACAGGCGGTTCTGACCCGCGATACGGACATGTCCAAGACCGAAGAGACACGTCGGGTGATCGAAGGCATGGTGGATGGTCTCAACGATCATCGCATCGCAGATATTGGTGAGTTCTTTGCCGAAGGGTTCCGCTGGATGGGCAATACCGGCTGCGGCACCAAAGAAGGTCTGCGGGAATTTCAGGACAATTGGCAGAAGCCGTTTCAGGCGGCGTTTTCCGACAAGGTCTGCATCGACGAGGCCCGGCTTTACATGGGCGAATGGGCGGCTGCCTTTGGCCGTCAGGAGGCGGTGCATTCCGGGCGCTTCATGGGGGTCGATCCGACGGGGAAACGCGTCACGATCCGCTATATGGATTTCTGGAAGGTCGTGGATGGCAAGATCGTCGACAATTACGTGATGGTCGATTTCCCGCATGTGTTGGCGCAGCTTGGCGTTGACGTGTTCGGTGGCGAGGGCTGGGAAGCCTATGATCGCGGGGACAGGACCCCGCCTGCCCCATGACGACGACGCGCAAGATCACCTCTCTGGACGTGGCGAAACGCGCCGGGGTCAGCCGCTCTGCGGTAAGCCGCGTGTTCACGCCCGGGGCTTCGGTCAGCGAACGCACGGCGTCCAAGGTGCGCGAGGCGGCCAATGCCTTGGGCTACCGGCCCAATGTCCTGGCCCGCGCGATGCTGACCGGGAAGAGCAAGATCATCGGGCTGGTGGTGGCCTATCTCGACAACCATTTCTACCCGACCGTGCTGGAACTGCTGTCCGAGGCTTTGGAGCGCGAAGGCTATCACGTGCTGGTTTTCATGGCCGCCCACTCTGCGGACGATGTCGAAGACGTTGTGAGCCAGATCCTCGACTACCAGGTGGACGGGCTGATCCTTGCCTCGGTCTCTCTGAGTTCGGATCTTGCCAATCGCTGCCGCGCGTCCGGTGTGCCTGTGGTGCTGTTCAACCGCAAGCTCGAGGCCGAGGGCGAATTGGCGGTGGTCTCGGACAACCGCATGGGCGGGCGTCTGGCGGCGGAGCATCTGATCTCGCTGGGGCGCACCCGGATTGGGCATATCGCGGGTTGGGAAGGCGCCAGCACGCAGCGCGACCGCGAGGCAGGGTTCATGGAAGGGCTACGTGCCGCCGGGCTTGGCCTGTTTGCACGCGAGGTTGGTGATTACCGCCTGCCCCGCGCAAAGGAGGCGGCGCGGCGCATGTTCGACACGCCCGACAGACCGGATGCCGTATTTGTGGCGAATGACTACATGGCCTTCGGCGTGATGGACGTGCTGCGGTCGGAACTGGGGCTGCGCGTGCCAGACGATGTGGCGCTGATCGGGTTCGACGATGTGCCAAGCGCCGCCTGGCCCGCTTACAGCCTGACGACCATCCGACAGCATGCCGAAGCGATGGTGACCACCGCGGTAGAGGCTCTGCTTTCAGAAATCGGCGGGACAGAGGTCACATCCCCTGCCCCGTTGCCCGTGACACTGATCCGGCGCGGGTCGGCCTGACCCGGCGACTTACCGCATCCCGTAATAAAGGCCGACAACGTGTTCCGCTTCTGCAAAGAACAGCCAGCGGGAGACCAGAACGCCAGCGATGTGGCTGATCAGGGCCAGCAGGCCGAAGATATGCGGATAGGGCAGCAACAGAAGGAACACGGGCACGACCAGCATCAGCACCAGTGCGATCATCCGCAGCTTCTGCGCATGTCTGCGACCGACGGTGTAGACCATCTCGTTCAGCAGGTAGTTGGTGCCGGTATGCGGCGGCTCGAAGGCGCGGACCTCGCCGATGTTGCCAAGGCCGGTTGCGGTTTTGAGATCTGTCCCGCTTTCCTTGAACCGTGTGTCGCCGGTTTTCCACCAGAGCGCCTGAAGGCCGCCCGCCACCAAGAGAAGGACCAGACCGATGGTGACCCGACCCGAAAGCAGCGCCCCGCCTGCAATCGACAACGACAGGAACAGGGCCGAGGTCAGCGCGGTGTTCCAACGCGGCACGGTCTTGAGCTGTGCGTAGATCATTGACGTCGTGTAGACGGTCGCCAGCGCAAACGCGGCACCGATCCAGCCGAGGATGGACACCTGCGTGTCGAAGAACACCAGCAGGAAGGCGTAGATCCCCATGGTCACCAATGCCGCAACCGCGCACCACGCCTCGCGGCTGAGCCAGCTTGTCTGCCATTGGGTGAACGCCTTGATCGCCCGCTCGGGACGGCCAAGGTGGAACGTCGAAGAGATCAATCCCCCCACGGCCAAGGCATAGGCAATCGCGAAGAACGCGAAGGCGACCCAACCGGTTGGCGCTGTGGGGTCGATCCCAAGCCAGAAGAGCAGACCCAAGCCAAGTCCGGAGAACGTGCTGAAGGCGATGATGGACGGTGCCGGGTGCATCAGAGTTTCTCCAGCGTCTTGTCGAGCCATCCAAGAAAGCCCTTGGGCTCTTCCACCACAGGGGCAAGAAGCGGGGCGAGGATGTCGATTTCTTCGTTCAGCCGGTCCTTGGGACGCGGCGGCAGGTACTTGTTGACGGGCTTGGTGCCCTGTTCCGGCATCAGGTCCATTCCACCGCGTTCGGCGACAAGCTGGCTGACGGCGCTGTCGGGATCACCCAGATCGCCGAAGTGACGGGCATTGGACGGGCAGGTGCGCACGCAGGCGGGCACGCGGTCTTCCTCGGGGAGGTTTTCATTATAGATGCGGTCCACGCAAAGGGTGCATTTCTTCATGACCCCTTCCGCCTTGTCCAACTCGCGCGCGCCGTAGGGACAGGCCCAAGCACAAAGGCCACAGCCGATGCAGTCTTTCTCGTTCACCAGAACGATCCCGTCTTCGGTGCGCTTGTAGCTGGCCCCGGTCGGGCAGACGGTCACGCAGGGTGCGTCTTCGCAATGAAGACAGGATTTCGGGAAATGGATCAATTGCGCCGGACCACTTTCGGGCTGCACCTCATAGGAATGTACGCGGTTGAGAAACGTGCCCGACGGGTCCGCGCCGTAGGGGTTCTGATCCGAGAGAGGCGCGCCGTAGTTTTCGGTGTTCCAGCCTTTGCAGGACACAACACAGGCATGGCAGCCGACACAAGTGTCGAGGTCGATCACCAGACCCATCTTGCGTTCGGTCTTTTCGGGAAGCTGCGTCATGCGGTGCGGTCCTCCGTGATCGTGATGGTGGGCGCTGGCGCGAACCCGATCGGCTGTTCCGCCTCTTTATCCCAGGTTGCGACAAACCAGATGAACGATGCCGCCATACCGATCAGCACAACCGCGATGGCCAGCAGCGTGGCTTTCATTGCTCCGCTCATGGTTCCACCTTCCAGCGCAGTTCGTCCGGGCCCTTGCCGACAGGCGATTTCAGCTCATCGAACACCGGGTGGGATTCAGACGGGCCATCGACCTTTTCGATCTTCACCCGCAGGTCGAACCATGCCGCCTGCCCGGTGATCGGGTCAGAGTTTGCCCAACGAAGACCGTCACCTTTCGGTGGCAGTAATTCGTGGATCAGGTGGTTAAGCAGGAAACCCTTGGTCGCTTCGGGCGCGTCCTTGTCCAGGGCCCACGCGCCTTTGCGTTTGCCGATGGCGTTCCACGTCCAGACGGTGTTTTCGTTGAGTGCCGCCATGTGCGCGACGGGCACAGTGATATTGCCATGGGCCGAAGTCACGCGCGCCCAGTCGCCAGTCTTGAAACCGTGCTTTTCCCAGAGCTTCGTCGGCAGATAAAGCGGGTTGCGGCCGTGGATCTGCCGCAGCCACGCGTTCTGGGTGCCCCAAGAGTGATACATCGCCATCGGGCGCTGTGTCAGCGCGTGTATGGCGAATTCCTCGGTATCGACGCGGCTGTCCTCGAACGGGGCGTACCAGATCGGCAGCGGGTCGAGCGTTTCCTTGATCCTCTCGCGCAGGTGATCCGGCGGTTGACGGTCGCCATGCCCTTCGGCGGCCAGTTGGAACTTGCGCATCGGCTCAACGTAAAGCTGGAAGATGTAGGGCGCTGCCGCATCGTAGAGGCCGATTTCCACCGCCCAGTCCTGATAGGCTTTGTTCCACGGTTTGTAGTACAGCCCCTCTTCGGGCACATGCGCCATCCAGAACCCGCCATTGGCGATGTAGCTGTCAAGCTGTGCCTCGTTCACGTCGCCGCGCCCGCCGGTCAGACCGTTCTCGCCCATGCGCCATCCCGCCAGCGGACCAACACCGGGGCGGCGTTGGTGATGGGTGATGTAGTCGGCGTAATCGGCATATTTCTGACTGCCGTCCTCGTTCACGAAACCGGGCAGGTCGAGCTTTGCGCCCAACTCGCACAACACGGATTGGAACCCGCGCACATCGCGATCCGGCTCCACCACCGGCCAGCGGATCGCATCCGCCGCCGCGTCCGCTTCGCAGATCGGACGGTCGAGGAGCGAGATGCAGTCGTGCCGTTCCAGATAGGTCGTGTCGGGCAGGATGAGGTCGGCATAGGCGACCATCTCGGACGAATAGGCATCGGAATAGATGATCCTGGGGATCACGTAGTCGCCGTTCTCGTCAGTGTCCGTGAGCATCTTCATCACGCCCGACGTGTTCATCGTCGAATTCCACGACATGTTCGCCATGTACATGAACAGCGTGTCGATCTTGTAGGGATCACCTGCATAGGCGTTGGAAATGACCATGTGCATCAGACCATGGGCGCTCATCGGGTTTTCCCATGTGAACGCCTTGTCGATGCGGGCGGGAGTGCCGTCTTCCTTGAGGCAGAGGTCATCCGGCCCATGCACAAAGCCCAGATGCGGCCCGTCCAGCGGCTTGCCCGGTGTTACCTTGCAATGCGGTTTCGGGTGGGCGGTCGCAGGCTTGGGGTAAGGCGGTTTGAAGCGGAACCCGCCGGGGGTTTCGACCGCGCCCAGCAGGATTTGAAGCACATGCAACGCACGGCAGGTCTGGAAGCCGTTGGAATGCGCGCTGATCCCGCGCATCGCGTGGAAGCTGACCGGGCGACCCAGCATCTTGTCATGCTTTTCGCCCCGGAAATCCGTCCACGGCTGGTCGATTTCGATGGCCTCGTCAAAGGCGACGCGGGCAATCTCGGCCGCGATGCGTTTGATCTTGGTGGCGGAGACGCCGCAGGTTTCTGCCACAGCCTCAGGCGCGTATTGCGGATCGAGATAGCGCTCGGCCATGAGGTGCATGACGGTCTTGTGCGTGATCCCGGCATGGCGATAGCTGGCGGCAAGGTCGGGTTTGACCCCCGGCTGATCGAATGGGGTCAGCTTGCCCGTCACCCGGTCCATGACCAGCGGTTTGCCGTTGTCATCCTTGAGGAACAGCCCGTGTTCCGGCGATTTCGGATCGCCATTCACGAGAACAGGCGCGTTGGTGTAGCGGGCAAGGTAATCGAGGTCGATCTTCCCGGCCTTCATCAACTCATGCACCAGCGACAGGATGAACAGACCATCCGTGCCGGGCGTGATGCCGACCCAGTCATCGGCAATCGCATTGTAGCCGGTACGGATCGGGTTGACGCCGATCACCTTGGCGCCGCGTGCTTTGATCTTGCCAAGGCCCATCTTGATCGGGTTGCTGTCGTGATCCTCGGCCACGCCGAAGAGCATGAACAGCTTGGTGTGATCCCAGTCTGGCTGGCCGAATTCCCAGAACGCACCGCCCATCGTGTAGATGCCGGCAGCGGCCATGTTGACGGAACAGAACCCCCCATGCGCGGCATAGTTCGGCGTGCCGAAATTCTGCGCCCAGAAGCTGGTGAAGGATTGCGACTGGTCGCGCCCGGTGAAAAATGCCAACTTTTCGGGGGCTGTGTCGCGGATCGGTTTGAGCCAGTCTGTTGCGATCTGAAGCGCCTCGTCCCACGAAATCTCTTCGAACTCACCCGACCCGCGCGGGCCTACGCGCTTCAACGGCGCACGCAGACGGGACGGTGCGTTGTGCTGCATGATGCCCGCGCTGCCCTTGGCACAGAGGACACCCCGGTTCACCGGATGGTCCCGATTGCCTTCGATATAGGCGACCTTGCCGTCCTTCATGTGCACGTTGATCCCGCAGCGGCAGGCGCACATGTAGCAGGTGGTCTTGCGCACCTCGTCCGAGACTTTCGGTGACAGGTTCAGCTCTGGCTGGACGTGGCCCATATCTATCCTCCCTGATCCGCCGGGTGTCGCCCCGGTCAGAATTGGCGACAGTGTTCATGTTTCTGCGCCGATGGTAAAGGCGCATTATGCAAGCGCTTACATATCCGTCTTATCGGGCGTCAAGAGGCACCCAGTCGCGCGGCTCCGGCCCGTTGTAGAGCGTGAGCGGACGGATCAGGATATTGCCGCGTTGCTGTTCGATGCACTGGATCACCCAGCCCGGCATCCGCCCGATGGCAAAGATCGGAACGTAAAGATCCATCGGGATGCCGTGAAGCTGGTAGATCACCCCGGAATAGAAATCCACGTTCACGTTCAGCCCGTGGCGGCTGTAGGGCTTCATCGCCTCGACGACCGCTTGCAGGATCTCGTACCATTCGGGCGCGCCCATCTCTTCGCCCAGCTTGCGCACCCCTTCGCGCATGTGGCGCGCGCGGGGGTCTTCGGCGCGGTAGACGCGGTGGCCGAAGCCGGTGACCGCCTCGCGATTGGCGCGTTTGGTCTTCACGTATTCCGCCGCTTTGTCCGGCGTGCCGATCTCCTTGACCATCTTCATCACGTCTTCCGCCGCACCGCCATGCGCAGGACCCGCCAGGGTGCTGAGCGCGGTCACGATGGCACCGTGCAGGTTCGCCTCGGTCCCGACCGTCACCCGCGCCGCAAAGCTGGAGGCGTTGGCCCCGTGTTCGGCGTGCAGCACGAAGTCCACATCCGCCAGCCGCGCCGCGTCGTCTGAAGGCTTTTCGCCCTTGAGCATCCAGAGCCAGTTGGCGGCATGGCTGAGGCTGTCATCCGGCGCGACGGGATCACGTCCATTGCGGATCGCCTCATGCGCAGCGACCAGCGTAGGCACTTGCGCGGTCAGTCTGATGCCGTTGCGCAGAAAGGCCTTTTCCCCGGTCTCCTGACTGCCCGGTTCCAATGCCGCCAGCGCAGACACCGCAGTGCGCAGGACATCCATCGGATGGCCATCCTTACAGACGCGGATGATGTCGAGAACCGCATCCGGCACTGACCGCGCCGACCGCATCTCGGCATCGAAGGCTGCAAGCTCTGCCGCATTCGGCAACTCGCCCTTCATCAACAGGTGGCACACCTCTTCAAACGTGGCATGTGTGGCCAGATCGTGAATCGAATAGCCGCGATACTGCAGAGTACCGGCTGTGCCGTCGATGTCGCTTACACCTGACCGTTCGAAATAGACCCCCTTCAAACCGCGGTTGATCTTGACGTTCTCGGTCATTGAAGGCTCCTTTGCGGCCGAAAATGGGAGAGTGATATGAGCGTTCTGGACACCGCGCGTGCCATTGCAGCAGGTTCGAATACACGGGTGGTGTTTCCCGAACTGGACGATCCTCGTGTTGCGGATGCGGCGCAGCGTCTGGCCGACGACGGCCTGTGCACGGTGCGGGATGTTTCAGACGACATCACGGACGCGCATGTTGCCGCCCTTGTGTCCGCCCGTGGCATGAAAGAGGCGATGGCCCGCAGGCTTTTGCAGAAACCCCTGTATCGCGCTGCCGCGATGGTCGCCGCAGGCGAGGCCGATGCGATGGTCGCAGGGGCCGACAGCCCGACGCGCCGTGTGATCGAAGCGGCGGGCATGGCGATCGGGCTGGCCGATGGCGTGACGATCCCGTCGTCGTATTTCCTGATGGTCTTCCCGGACGGGCGCGAATTCGTGTTCGCAGATTGCGCGGTAAATGTGGCACCGGATGCAGCGGCGCTGGAAGCCATTGCGCGGGCGTCGGCTGACACGGCAAAGGCGCTGTTGGGCGAGGCACGGGTCGCGCTTTTGTCGTTTTCCACCGGAACCAGCGGTGCAGGAGACAGTGTGGACCGCGTCCGCGACGTGGCCGAGGCCACGGGGTTTACAGGACCAGTCCAGGCAGATGCCGCGCTGAACGCCACCATTGCCGCGAAGAAGGGGCTGGGCAGCGGCGATGCCAACGTGCTCGTATTCCCGTCACTCGACGCGGGGAACATCGCGTACAAGCTGTGCCAGGAATTGGCAGGCGCGCAGGCCATCGGGCCCTTCCTGCAGGGTTTCGCGAAACCGGTCTGCGATCTCAGCCGGGGTGCCACGGTGGATGACATCGTCGCCTCCACGCTAGTGACCATCGCTCTGGCGCAGCGCACCTGACCGGAAGGCGTCATGTTGCCTCCAACAAGGCCACGGCATCCAGTGCGATCATGCGCTCTTCTTCCGCCGGGATGACCCAGACCGAGACCTTGGAGCTGTCCGCATGCAGGCGCGGACCCGAGCGGTGGTTGAAATCCGGATTGATCCGCACACCTGCCCATTCCAATCCGCGCAGGATGCGCGCCCGAACCCCAACCGCGTTTTCACCGATACCGCCGGTGAACGCGATGGCATCGAGCCCCTCCAAGGCCGCGATCAGCGATCCGGCATGGCGCAGCGTCCAGTAACAGAAATGCTCGACCGCAAAAGCGCTTTCGGCAGACGGATCCAGCATCAGCTTGCGCATGTCGGATTTGCCACCTGACAGGCCCAGCAACCCGCTTTCATGGTTCAGGATCGCCTTTGTGCGCTCCAGCCCATTTTCCTCGACCAAACGCAACACAGCGTTCGCGTCGATCCCGCCGGAACGGGTGCCCATCGTCAGGCCATCCAGCGGTGAATACCCCATCGTGGTGGCAATCGACTGTCCGTTGTGGATTGCGCAGAGCGACGCACCGTTGCCGAGATGAAACGCCAGAAGGCGCGAGGGCAGCGCCTCGCCGGACACTTCGGGCAGCCGACGCACGAGAGATGCATAGCTGAGACCGTGGAAGCCATAGCGGCGGATGCCCTTCGTCTCCATCATCTTGGGAATGGCATAACGCGTGGCCACGCTTGGGTTGGTCGCATGGAACGACGTGTCGAAGCTGGCAAACTGAGGCAGGTCGGGAGCAAGGCGCGACAGTGCTTCCATCGGGGCAAGGTTGTGCGGGTTGTGCAGCGGTGCCAGCGGCGTGCAGTTGGCGATTTCTGCGCGCACCTCATCCGTAACGCGCATCGGTGCGGTCAGCTTGCGACCGCCATGCACCACGCGATGCCCAACCGCACGCAGTCTGTCAGCGGTGATGCCCTGTTCGGACAGCGCTTTCAGGATCGCCTCGAGAGCAGCGCGATGGTCGATCAGCGGGACATCGCGCCTGCTGTCACCGATCCGCAGACTGGACGCACCGCCGATCGCCTCTGCGATACCCGAAAGCGTTTCGGTCAGCGTTTCGTCAAACACCGCGAACTTGATCGAGGACGACCCCGCATTCAGAACCAATATAGGTCCGTTTTCTGCGGGGTCGGTCATGTTACGCGACCTTCTGCGGGCGCATATCCGCCGGGTCGATTCCCGCCACTGCCACCGGGGCCTTCATCGCATCCCGACGGAACGGCTCGCCCAGTTCCTGGTTGATCATGGCTTCGATCAGCGTGGTCTTGCCATGCTCCATCTGGTCCTTGATCGCGGTGTTCAGCGCATCGCGCAGCTCGTCCATCGTGCGGGCGACAACACCTTGCAGGCCACAGGCTTTGGCGATGGCCGCGTAGCTGACGCCCTCATCCAGTTCGGTGCCGACGAAGTTGTCATCATACCAAAGCGTCGAGTTCCGCTTTTCCGCGCCCCACTGGTAGTTGCGGAACACGATCTGGGTGATCGCGGGCCATTCCGGGCGACCGATGGCGGTCAGTTCCGTGACCGCGATGCCGAATGCCCCGTCACCGGCAAAACCAACCACCGGAACATCAGGGCAGGCAATCTTGGCGCCAACGATGGAAGGCAGACCGTACCCACAGGGGCCAAAGAGACCCGGCGCAAGGTATTTGCGGCCCTCTTCAAAGGTCGGGTAGGCGTTGCCAATGGCACAGTTATTGCCGATGTCGGACGAGATGATCGCCTCTTTCGGCAGAGCCGACTGAATCGCGCGCCACGCCATGCGCGGGCTCATCCAATCCGGCTTGGCTGCACGGGCGCGTTCGTTCCACGTTGTGCCCGGATCATCCTGTTCGTGATCCATGCTGGACAGCTGCTGCGCCCAAGTCGATTTCGTTTTCGCGATATTGGCTTTTCGGTCCTCACGGCCCTCATCGCCCGCAGTGTCGGACAGGCGTGCAAGAATGCCCTCAGCCACCTTTTTCGCATCGCCGACGATACCGACGCTGACCTTCTTTGTCAGACCGATGCGGTCGGGGTTGATGTCGACCTGGATGATTTTGGCATCCTTGGGCCAGTAGTCGATCCCATAGCCCGGCAGAGTCGAGAACGGGTTCAGGCGGGTACCAAGGCACAGGACGACATCCGCACCCGAGATCAGCTCCATCGCTGCCTTGGAGCCGTTGTAACCCAGCGGACCAGCGAAAAGCGGATGCGACCCCGGGAAGGCGTCGTTGTGCTGATAGCCAACACAGACCGGCGCGGTCAGCCGCTCTGCCAGGACCATCGAAGCAGGGATCGCACCGGCGAGAACAACACCGGCGCCGTTCAGGATGACGGGGTTCTTGGCAGACGACATCAGATCAGCGGCCTGCTGGATCGCGGCATCGCCCCCCGAGGGACGTTCGAATTCGACAACTTCGGGCAGTTCGATGTCGATCACCTGGGTCCAGAAATCACGAGGCATGTTGATCTGGGCCGGAGCTGAAGCGCGTTTGGCATTCAGGATCACGCGGTTCAGCACTTCGGCCACGCGCGAGGCGTCGCGCACTTCTTCCTGATAGGCGACCATGTCTTCGAACAGTTTCATCTGCTCGACTTCCTGGAAACCGCCCTGCCCGATCGTCTTGTTCGCGGCCTGCGGCGTGACCAGCAGAAGCGGCGTGTGGTTCCAGTATGCGGTCTTCACCGCCGTCACGAAGTTGGTGATTCCGGGGCCATTCTGCGCGATCATCATCGACATCTTGCCGGACGCGCGGGTGTAGCCGTCGGCCATCATGCCACCAGACCCTTCGTGCGCACAGTCCCAGAAGGTGATGCCTGCCTTCGGGAAGATGTCGGAGATCGGCATGAAGGCCGAGCCGATGATCCCGAACGCATGTTCGATCCCATGCATCTGGAGGACTTTGACAAAAGCTTCTTCGGTGGTCATTTTCATGGTGGCTCTCCCTGGGAAGGGCGCAAGGCCAATACCCTGCGCAGTTGGCGGGACACTACCGGGGACTCGCCGCTCTCAATAGGGCCACTTCGACATTCGACTTATAGCCAAAAAGGCCGAGACCGCAGGCGAAGTCTTGGTCCAGTGAAGGGCGAAACACCCATTTGCTTCAATATCGCGCGATTTGTGCCGTTATTTGATTGTAGTATCATCGGCGAACCCGGATAGCGTCACGCAAGTGCGTCGCTCTTCCGGGCGTGATAGGTTCGGATCATGCGCCCGACGGGGCGATAAGGACAGGACATCGGATGCCAAATGCCTTGGCAAGTCTTGCACTGGCTTCATGGCCATTGGTGACAGTCTTTCTGTTTAAGAGACTGCCGCCCGGTCGGGCTGTGATTGCGACACTCCTGATCGGATACCTGTTCCTGCCCGAACCCCCGGCGGCGTTTGATTTTCCGTTGGTTCCCCCTCTGACGAAACACACGATCCCGGCGCTGAGCGCGTTGGTCATGTGGTTCTGGTTGTACTCCAAGGACTTCCGGCTGCTGCCTCGATCACCTGTCACCGTTTGCCTGCTGATGCTCTTCATCCTGTCGCCTGTCGCGACGGCGATGTCCAACACTGCACCGGTATTCTGGGGTGATTTCAGGATTCAGGGCATGACAATCCGGGATGCCATCGCATTCGTGATCCAACAGACCCTTCTTGTCCTGCCCTTTCTGCTGGCCCGCCGTTTCCTGTCGCAGGCGGAAGACCAGCGCGATCTGATGGTCGCCCTCATGATTGGAGGTGTGGTTTATTCCTTCCCGATGTTGATCGAGGTTCGCCTGTCACCACAAATGAACATGTGGATCTACGGATACTATCAACATGATTTCATACAGACGATCCGCTTCGGAGGCTTTCGGCCGATGGTTTTTCTATACCACGGCATCTGGGCCGCCTTCTTTCTGCTGATGTCCATCGTGGCCGCATTTGCGCTTTGGAAGACGGGGACGTTCAAATCCAACTGGAAGATCCTGGCAATTGCTCTTTACCTCACAGGTGTACTTGTGTTGGCGAAATCGCTGGGCGCGTGGCTGTTCGCCGCCGTCCTGATCCCGGTGATCGTGCTTTTCGGGATGCGGTGGCAAATGCGACTTGCCGTCTGTATCGCCGCTTTCGCGATCACATACCCGGCGCTGAAAGGTGCAGGTGTTGTACCCGAAGACAAAATCCCTGCCTTTGCCGAAAGCATTGACCCAGATCGCGCGGCTTCACTGGAGTTTCGGTTCAACAACGAAAACCGCCTGCTCGAGCGCGCGGAGGAAAAACCACTGTTCGGGTGGGGGAACTATGATCGGAACCAGATCATGAACCCACTCAACGGTGATATTTTGACCGTGACCGACGGCCGATGGATCATTCTGATCGGTCAATTGGGATGGCTTGGTTTTATCGCCGAATTCGGTCTGCTTGTGATACCCGTGTTCTTTCTGTGGCGCGAGACCCGACATCGGCATCCGTCAGAGTATTCGCTGCTGATCGTGCCGATGTCTCTCTTGCTGGCCGTCAATGTGTTCGACATGCTGCCCAACGCGACCCTCACCCCGCTGACATGGTTGATGGCCGGAGCGTTGACCGGCTATGCCGAGACACTCAGGGAGAACCGGGGGGCCAATCTGCCGGTCCACCGCGTGGGGTGGCGCCCGGTGTTGTAGGCCAAGACGGCTATTCTGTCCGTGTCCACGCACGAAAAACTTTAGGTCTTGGCTGTCGCCAAAGCTGCGAACGTGGAATGGGTCGGATTTCGGTTCTGCGGATGGTCACTGGCACAATCCATAGAGAAGTTGCAGATGTGCATCTGGTCGCTGAGCTGCGTCACCGAGAGACCTTTCCACGCACGCCTGTCACTGCGGGTGGAGACTTCAACGCCATCGGATAGGAAGCCATAACGCCACGCGCTTGCCCCGATTGCGGTGGATGCAGAGGCGCGCGTTGACCAAGATCCCGGCTCGTACATTGAAGCGGAGCAGAGAATCGACAGCGCTGTGCACATGCAATCTGACAAATCAGGCATTTTCGTGACAAGATTGCGACCGGTTTACGAAACAATGCCCCGATTGGAACAAAAGATTGTTTCCGCAATCCAAGTTGCCCACCTCACCTATAAAACGGTAAGCTTGCTGAACGGTGGGGGCCGTATGTCAACGGCGGAGTAAAATTAGGCCACGGGGCGGCGCAAAACTGGGCCACTTTGGGTTTACGCGGGACGCGGATGATGAGCGGCGGCCAGTCAGCTGCGCTCTCCATGTAGCTGGCGGGTGACTG
>JAUIBL010000010.1 GCA_030428355.1 Alphaproteobacteria bacterium
GCCATGATGGCCTCCCTCAGGGTCATGGGGACTTACGCCCAACCTTCGTTATCAATCAGCGCCTTGAGGCGCGCCTTGTCGTATTCCGCATCAATGCGGGCCGCTTCTGCGGTGCAGACCTCCTCCGGGTCGCCCTCCAGCGGGTACGGATCGGCCTTGCGCCATTCTGCAAGATAGCTGTCGGTATCCGATGCGCCAATTTTCATCGCCGCACGGTCGATTGCCTGCTCGAATCGTTCGGGCAACTGGGCTTTCGCGCCGCGACGGCCTTTGCCCACGATCACCTGTGCCGGGATATCCCGCCAGTAGACAATTGTGACATCCGGCATGTCGTGATTCCTTTGCTTTGCTTGCGTCTTCGTAATTGAGGCCATTCACGACATAAGTGCAAATTTCGACTTGTCCGCTTCCGTCTGCGACCCGCGGTTACAATAGGCGAAGGCGGCGGCCATGACGATGCTCTGGCAGGATCAAAATTCTCAGCCTTTGCATGAGGTGACCTCATAACTGCGTGGGGACGCATCACAAAACTTGCGATAGTTCGAAACCGCGCTTAGGGTTGAGGTAACTTACATATTCGGAAGGCGCGAAGTCATGGCGCCAAAGCGTCCCAAAGGTGCGGGCGCATTCCCGAAACCGGTAGAGAGCCCCGCGCCGTCACGGCCCGATCCATCCGAGCTTTATGCCGCGCTGGATTTGGGAACAAACAGTTGTCGCATGTTGATTGCCCAACCCAAGGGCAACCAATTTCACGTGGTCGACAGCTTTTCCAAATCGGTCCAGCTTGGGGCCGGACTTGAAAAGTCCGGGCGTTTGAGTCGCGCGTCGATGAACCGGACGATTTCGGCGCTGCGGGTCTGCCAGCAGAAGATCCGCCGCCACGAGGTGACGCGCATGCGTCTGGTGGCGACCGAGGCCTGTCGCCGCGCGCACAACGCGCGGGATTTCATCCGGCAGGTCAAACGCGAAACCGGCTTGACGCTCGAAATCATCCAGCCCGAGGAAGAAGCGCGGCTTGCGGTCATCTCCTGTGCGCCGTTGGTCAGTACCAAGACCGAGCAATTGCTGGTGGTCGACATTGGAGGCGGCTCGACCGAGCTGGTCTGGATCGACCTGACGGCGGTGCCACCGTTCGAGCGCCCGCGCGCCATCATGCGCCTGCATGCCGGGTTCCACACCAAGGACAGCCCGTTTCCCGCGGCCCGCGTGGTGGACTGGATCAGCGTTCCCTTGGGGGTCGCGACGCTGCGCGATCAGTTCTCGGATGTGGAAAGCGACAGCGCCCGCTATGCGCTGATGAGCTGGTATTTCGAGGAGAACCTGGCCGAGTTCGCCCCCTACAAGGACGAACAGGCGCGCGAGGGATTCCAGATCGTCGGCACCAGCGGCACGGTGACGACCGTGGCCGCGAGCCATCTGGGTCTGAAACGCTATGACCGGACTAAGGTGGACGGGCTGCGCATGACCTCGGACCAGATCGAAAAGGTGATCTCGGGCTATCTGCAGCTTGGTCCCGAAGGCCGCCGGGCCGATCCGCGCATCGGACTTGACCGTCAGGCGCTGATCATGTCGGGGGCGGCGATCCTTCAGGCACTCTTGCGCTGCTGGCCGACCGACCGGCTGTCCGTGGCGGACCGGGGCCTGCGCGAAGGCTTGCTTTACGCGCAGATGTCGGCGGATGGCGTGTTGGAGGACGGTCCGTTTTAGGAGGGGTTAGCCCAGAAGGCAGATCACCCGGCGCAGCGCCAGTTCGTAGCCTTCGACGCCGAAGCCCGCGATGACGCCTTCGGCGCGGGCGGACACGTAGGAATGATGCCGGAACACCTCGCGTTTGTGGACGTTCGAGATGTGAACCTCGAACACCAGCCCGTCATAGGCCTGCAACGCGTCGTAGATAGCCACGGAGGTGTGGGTGAACGCACCCGGATTGATGATGATCGCGTCGGCCTCGTCGCGGGCCTGGTGGATCCAGTCGATGATCTGGCCTTCGTGGTTCGACTGCATGGATTTCACGTCGAACTTGGCGGGCTTGGCCAACGCCTCGCAGCGCTGCGCCACATCATCAAGCGTGTCCGCGCCATAGATCGCGGGTTCCCGCTTGCCCAGAAGGTTCAGATTGGGGCCGTTGATCAGGAATACTGTCTTGGACATGATGCGCTCCGCAGTGATTGCCCTAGCTGTGCCAGCTTGCCCGCCTGCGTGCAACCCGCAGCAGGTTTGAAGATCGGTGCCGAGGGCGCTGGCGTGTCGAAGCAGGATGGGTATTCTGCATCTATCGGATCGCCCGGCGCAACAAGGACCGGCGCGACAGGACTTCAGGGAGTACGGGACGATGGCACAGCGGATCGACAGGAATTCTGCGGGCGTCTTCATCATCGCAGCAACGCCGTTTGCGCAGGATGGCGCACTGGATTTGGACAGCACCGACCGGATGGTGGATTTCTATCTCGAGTGCGGTGTCACCGGCATGACCATCCTCGGCATCATGGGCGAAGCGCCGAAACTCTCGGGTGAGGAATCGGCGCGATTTGCCCGGCATGTTCTTGACCGTGTTGCGGGCCGTGTCCCTGTGGTGGTGGGCGTATCCGGGGCCGGATTGGACAACATGGCGCGCCTGTCCCACAGCGTGATGGAAGCAGGCGCCGCGGGTGTGATGGTGGCCCCCATGCCGGGGCTCGGGACCGAGGTCAAACTGCGGGGCTACTTCGCGCAGGTCTGCGACGCGCTGGGGCCGGATGTGCCGGTCTGCGTGCAGGACTATCCGCAGACCACAGGTGTGCAGTTCAGCGTCGAGACGATCCTGCAACTGACGCGCGACCATGACCAGATCGTCATGCTGAAACATGAGGATTGGCCGGGGCTGAACAAGCTGTCGCGTGTGCGGGCCGAAAGCGGCACAGCCGATACTCCGCGCTTGTCGATCCTAACGGGCAACGCGGCGTTGTTTCTGCCGCAGGAACTGGCGCGGGGCGCGGACGGGGCGATGACCGGCTTTGCCTACCCTGAAATGCTGGTTCAGGTCGTTGAACGGCACAAGGCGGGGGATGTGGACGGGGCGGAGGATCTGTTCGACGCCTATCTGCCGATGGTCCGATACGAACAGCAGCTTGGCATCGGCCTTGCCATCCGCAAGGAAATCCTGCACCGGCGCGGCGTGCTCGCCGCCCCCAAGGTGCGCGCGCCGGGGCCGTCCATGACCAAGGCCGACCACGCCGAACTGACACGGTTGATGGACCGGCTGGAGCGCAAGTTGGCGGAACTGGGTTAAGGGGGAAAAGGACCATGCAGCATGATCTGGTCATCAAGGGCGGCACACTCGCCACCGCGTCCGAGACCTTCCGCGCGGATCTGGGTATCCGGGACGGCAAGATCGCGACACTGAGCCATGACCTGAGCGGCGACGATGTGATCGACGCCACCGGCAAGCTGGTCCTGCCCGGCGGGATCGAGGCGCATTGCCATATCGCGCAGGAAAGCGGCATGGGTCTGATGACCTCGGACGATTACGAATCCGGATCGATCTCGGCGGCGTTCGGCGGCAATTCCTGTTTCGTGCCCTTCGCAGCACAGAAACCGGGGCAGAGCGTGGCCGACACGCTCGCCACCTATGACGGTCGCGCGGCCCCCAAGTCGGTGATCGACTATTCCTACCACCTGATCCTAACCGATCCGAACCCCTCGGTTCTTGAGGAACTGCCGGGCGTGTTTGACCGCGGCATCACCTCGTTCAAGGTGTTCATGACCTACGCCACCCGCGTCAGCGATGCGCAGTTTCTCGACATCCTGACCGTCGCGCGGCGGCATGGCGGGCTGACGATGGTGCATGCTGAAAACCACGACATGCTGACATGGATGGCCTCCGCCTTGGCGGACAATGGCTACACGGAACCCAAGTTTCACGCCCCCGCGCGTCCCGGTCTGGCCGAGGAAGAGGCGATCAACCGCGCGATCAGCCTGTCCAAGCTGACCAATGCGCCGCTGATGATCGTGCATGTCTCCACACCGAAAGGTGCGGAACTGGTGGCGAATGCGCGGGCGGACGGGGCCTATGTCTTTGGCGAAACCTGCCCGCAATACCTCTTCCTGACAAAACACGATCTCGACCGTCCGGGCATGGAGGGCGCGAAATACATCTGTTCGCCGCCTCTGCGCGACACCCACACGCAAGAGGTTCTCTGGCGGCACATCGCGCGGGGGACCTTCAGCGTTGTGTCCTCGGACCATGCGCCGTTCCGGTATGACGACACGGGCAAGTTCTCGAACGGACGGGACGTGGATTTCCGCAAGATCGCCAACGGCATGCCGGGGATCGAGATGCGTCTGCCGATGATGTTCTCGGAAGGGGTGGTCAAAGGCAGGATCAACCTCAACCAATTCGTCGCCCTGTCCTCGACCAACGCCGCACGGCTTTACGGGATGCACCCGAACAAGGGCACGCTGGCGATTGGTGCCGATGCCGACATCGCGATCTGGGACCCGACAGAGACCCGCGTCGCGGGAGAGATGCACGATGCGATGGACTACAATCCGTTCGAAGGGATGGAGGTCACTGGCTGGCCGGTGACCGTGCTTACTCGTGGGCGGCGGATTTTGGATCAGGGCGCTCTGGTCGCCAAACCGGGCGACGGCATGTTCGTCAAACGCGGGCGCAGTGACTTGTCGGGGCTGACGGGCACGCGCCTGCCGGAAACCGACCCGGCCACCAATTTCGGGGCGGAGATCCTGAAATGACCGGACCCATCGTGGTCATCAATCCAAACTCCAATCAGGCGGTGACAGACGGTCTGCGCGATGCTTTGGCCGGTTTTGGTTTGCAAGGTGGACCAGCCATCGAATGCCTGACCTTGACGGAAGGCCCGTTTGGCATCGAAAGCCAGCGCGATTCCGACAGCGTGATCCTGCCGCTGGCCAAGCTCATGCAGTCGCGCCCCGATGCGGGGGCGTTTGTGATCGCCTGTTATTCCGACCCCGGCCTCGACACCTGCCGGTCGGTGGTGCCGCAGCCGGTGTTCGGCATTCAGGAAAGCGGCGTGCTGACGGCCATGGCGCGGGCGGATCGGTTCGGGATCATCGCGCTGGCCGATGGATCGATCCCGCGTCACCGGCGCTACATGGCGCGGATGCAGGTTCTGGACCGCTTCGCGGCCGAGGTCGCGATCAACATGAGCGTCGATGACAGCGCACGCGGGGACGGCACGTTTGCGAAACTGGTTGAGGCAGGCGCAACGCTCAAGGCGCAGGGGGCAGGCGTTGTGATCCTGGGCTGCGCGGGCATGGCCAGGCACCGCCGCCCGTTGGAGGTGGAACTGGGCATTCCGGTGATCGACCCGGTTCAGGCGGCGGTGACCATGGCGCTGGGTGTCCTGCTGGCGGGCTGAGCCGCCGACAGTGTCAGACGTCCACCTCGACCGCGCCGATGGGTTTCGAACAGCAGGCAAGGATATAGCCGTTCTCGATATCCTCTTCCGAGATCCCGCCGTTGTGCACCATGTGCACCTCGCCGGACGTCTTGCGGATCTTGCACGTGCCGCAGACGCCGAACGTACAGCCCGACGGAATGACGATCCCTGCGCCACGGGCGACGGCAAGAACGGTATCGGTCTCAAGGCATTCGGCTGTAACGTCGGACCGGGCGAAGGCGACACTGGCGGTGGCGCTGTCATCGGGGATGACGTCGTCATGCTCGGGAAGCTGCTCTTCCTTCTTGACCGGGGCGACAAAGCTTTCCTGATGGTAGCGGTCCATGTCGTAGCCCAGCCCGATCAACATCTCGCGCACCGCGTCCATGAAGGGTTCGGGCCCACAGCAATAGACCTCGCGCTCCATGTAATCTCCGGCGATCAGACCGATCATCAACTGGTTGAGCCGTCCGCGCAGCCCGGTCCAGACCCGGTAGGGGTCGTCTTCCTCGACAATGAAGAACAGCTTGATCGACGGCACACGGCTGGCCATCTGTTCGAGCCGCTGGCGGCAGATGATGTCCTGCGGGCGCTGCGCGCAGTTGACGAAGACCACGTCCACATCGGTGCCCCGGTCGTAGAGATATGTGGTCATCGACAGCGATGGCGTGATACCAGACCCGGCGGAGATGAAGAGGTATTTCTTCTTGGTCGACCGGGGCAGGGTGAAGATGCCCGCGGGTCCCGTCGCCTTGATCTGCATGCCGGGCTTGAGGTGGTCCAGCATCCAGCGCGTGCCGATGCTTCCCGGCTGGGCCTTGACCGTAACACCCAGCGTCAGCGGGCGCGAGGGCGAGGACGAGATCGTGTAGGTCTTCCACAGCGTGCCGCCGGGCACCGGCAATTCCAGCGTCAGGAATTGCCCCGGCTCATAGCGGAACTGCTTGCCCGAGGGTGAGACAAAGCTGAACGTCGCAGTGTTCGGTGCCTCGGGCACAACGGCGCAGCAGACCAGCGGCTCGGCATCGGTCCAGATGCCCGCGTCCGGCGGTACGGTCAGATCAAGATCCAGTGCCATCGGATCATTCCGCCGCAATCGGGGTAGCACCGCCGGTGATCGCGCGGATCATCGTGGCTGCATACCAATCGGTGAACTGGATGTTGCCACCCTCATGCGTCGGCGAATACGGCCCCGGCGTATAGGCCGGGGACTGGATGCCCCGCTGGTTGTTCTCGACCACCTCGCGGTCCTCGTCATTGGTGGCCATCCACACTTCGGTCAGGCGCTTGAGGTCGTAATCCTGACCCTCGACCGCGTCCTTGTGGACCAGCCATTTCGTGCACACTTCGGTTTCCATCGCGCTGATCGGCGTGACGCGGAAGACAAGGCTGTGATCCGACAGGAAATGGTTCCAACAGCCGGGGTACTTGTACTTGAGCAGCGACCCGGCATCCTTGAACGGGATCGACGAGTTCGGCTTGGTCACGGCGACCTTGCCATCCATCGTGTAGCTTTCACCCTTGTCGAGCAGCGGCGTGCGCACATAGCGCCAATCCCCAAGCGGTGATTCCAGAAAGGCTGACGGCGCGCCCACCGCTTCGCAGCGGGTAATGTGGTTTGACGCCACTTCGGACAGCACGCCCGAATTGTCCGACCCGATATAGCGCGGGTCCTCGGGGAAGGTGCGGCAGAGCGACGGGTGGTTGCCCGAGCAGTGATAGCACTCGCGGTTGTTCTCCCACACCAGCTTCCAGTTGCCATGTTCGATGATGGTGCTCTCAAAGGCGACCTTGGAGTTCTCCAGATCATGCGGTGCAAGATAGCGCGCGGTTTGCGCGGCAAATTCGGTGATGTCGGGCGCGTCATCCGCAAGGCAGATATAGACCAGCCCCGACAGGTTGCGGCAATGCACCTGTTTCAGACCGTGCTGCGATGGGTCGAACTCCGGCCCCATGTCCCGCGCCCAAAGCAGCTTGCCGTCCAGCTCGTAGGTCCACTGGTGGTAGGGGCAGACCAGCTTGGGATTCGATCCCTTCTTCGACTTGCACAGAACCGACCCGCGATGGCGGCAGGAATTGTGGAAAGCGCGGATCTCGTTGTCGTTGCCGCGCACGACTACCACCGAATAGGCCCCGATGTCGTGGACGACGTAATTGCCCGGCTTCGGGATCTCGCAGGAGGGCAGCACGAACAGCCACTCGCGGTACCAGATCGCCGCCATGTCGGCCTGAAAGACACCGGGGTCGCAATACAGGTCTTGCGCCAGGGAATGCGCCGGTTTGCGACGCATCAACGTGGACAGGACATCGGCTTCACGCAGCATGGGACACCTTTCATGGATCGCGCGCCAGCGGGCGGCAGGGTGAACGGAACCGGATCGAGGGCATGCCCCCTGAACGGGAAATCGCACGCAAATCCCGACCCGACGACATGGTTTGCGACGCCGTGAAACCGGTTTGCGACCGTGGCCCCGAAAGACGACCAAACACGTCGGTTTCGCGCGGGTCTCTGGGGGGCGTCCGCCGTGTCAGGCAGAAATCATGCCTTCGTTTTAGGCAAAGTCACAATGTTGATGGGACTTGCACCCCCCTGGACACGCTGCACTGTTGATTGGCAGCGAGGATACAGGTCGTTTCAGGGTTGCCCTGCGGAGTTGGCGTCATTCGCGTCAAATGCGGTTTGAACACCGCATCGCTTGGCCGTAGCCACACCAAAGACCCCTCAAATCTGCGTCGTGCAGATCAGCAAAGTGCTGGTTTATTGGGGTTTTTGGCTCCGGCGGTAGGGATCGAACCTACGACCAATTGATTAACAGTCAACTGCTCTACCGCTGAGCTACGCCGGAACACGAGGCGGGGTTTAGCAACAGTGTCGGACGGCGTCCAGAGGGTTTTGTGAAAAAAATGCAAACGTCGTCACGTCAGTGCAAAACGCGCCTCGGCGTGCAGGGGGCCAATCGGTGACACTTGGTTTTTTCCAGCCAGATCAATGAGATGTGCAAGCACATTGCGGGTAGCGGCGGGCAGCAGGGCGGCGGGTGTGTCGGTGTAGATCCGGGCGGCGAGGGCTGCGCTGGTCGCGGGACCCTCCTGCAGGGCCGCCAGCACCGCGGCTTCGCGCGACAGGCGGTGACGGATCAGCCAGTCGAGGCGCGCCGCGGGATCGGGGATCGGCGCGCCATGCCCGGAATGGAACACCGACCATGTCCCGTCCTGCAACCTGCGGCAGGACGCCATGAAATCCGTCAGATCACCATCGGGCGGCGAGACCAGAGAACTGGCCCAGCCCATCACGAGGTCTCCGCAGAAGAGCATGTCGTCCCATGCAAAACAGAGGTGATTGCCGAAATGACCCGGTGTGTGAATCGCCCGCAGGGACCAGCCGTCGCCTGCCACGCTGTCGCCGTCGGCAAGGGTCACATCTGGGCTGAAGGTGGTGTCGACACCTTCGCCACCGCCGACCAGACCCGTGCGCGCCAAGTCCTGCATCACGGCGCTGCGCCCACCAAACGCATCCGAGAAGGCATGAACAGGGGCGTTGACCCGTTCCGAAAGTGCGGCGGCGAGGGGGGAGTGATCGACATGGGCATGGGTCACAAGGATCGCCGAAACCCGTTCTTTTCCAATGGCCTGAAGAAGAGAGTTCAAGTGACTTTCGCTGTTGGGGCCGGGGTCGATGATCGCCAGATCGCCATCGCCCATCAGATAGGTGTTGGTGCCGCGAAACGTCATGGGCGACGGGTTCGGCGCGAGCACGCGGCGCAAACCGGGTGCCAGCCATTCGGCAACGCCCGGTTCGGGCTGAAAATCGGGCTGCGGATCAGGCATCATGACATCACAGCAGCAGGGCGCACCGGGAAATGCAATCCCCCGCGCGTCCGGACGTTCCGTTTTGCCCTCAATCGGAGTAGCGTCGCGACATGACATTCGACTGGCTCAAACGCTATATGCCACGCGGCCTTTACGGGCGCGCCGCGCTGATCCTGCTGCTGCCCGTGGTGGCGCTGCAGCTCGTGGTGTCCGTGGTGTTCGTGCAACGTCATTTCGAAGGTGTCACCGAACAGATGAGCCGCGAGATCGCGCGTCAGATCAACACCTCGCTGGATCCGCAATGGGTGGATGATCCGGGAATCGCCGCGGCGCTGCGTTTGGATTTTCTGCCGACATCCGAAGACGCGATGCCCGAACAGGACCTGCGGCGGTGGTACGATTTCTCGGGGATCGTGGTGATCCGGACGCTGCGCGCGCATGTCCTCGGGTTCGAACGCGCACATCTGGTCGATGACTGGACAGTCCTCCTCTGGGTGCAGCGCGACGATGCTCCTCTGGTTCTGATCGAGTTTGACCGCGAACGTGCCTCGGCGTCGAACCCGCATCAGCTTTTGGTCAACATGGTTGTCTTCGGTGCTGTGCTGACAATCATTGCCTATATGTATCTGCGCAACCAATTGCGGCCGATCACCCGGCTCGCCGGTGCGGCCGAGGCCTTTGGACGGGGGCGGCATGTGCCGTATTCGCCATCCGGGGCCGTAGAAGTCCGGGCCGCCGGCCATGCGTTTCTCGACATGCGCGCCCGCATCGAACGCCAGATCGAACAGCGCACGATGATGTTGTCGGGGATCAGCCATGACCTGCGCACGCCGCTGACCCGGTTGCGGCTGGCGGTGTCGATGCTCGACGACAGCGACCGCGAACCGCTGGAGCGCGACATCGATGACATGCAGCGCCTGATCGATGCCTTTCTTGATTTTGCACGGGGCAACGCAGACAGCGCCCAACCCGAGCCTACCGAGATCCCGGAGTTCATTCGCGTGATCGTCGAGGATTGCGCACGCAGCGGTGCTCCGGTGACACTGGTCGACACAACCGGGGCAGGCACCGTCCTGCTGCGCCAGATGGCGATACGGCGCGCGGTTGAAAACCTGATCGGCAATGCCGAACGCTACGCGACCCGCTGCGAGGTGTCCGTGGCGCTGACCGACAAGTCGCTACGCATCCGGATCGAGGATGACGGGCCCGGCATCGCCACCGATCAGCGCGATGCGGCGCTGCGCCCTTTCGTGCGGCTTGATCCCGCACGCAATCAGGACAAGGGGTCGGGTGTGGGCCTTGGACTGGCCATCGCCGCCGACATTGCACGGGCGCATGGCGGGGTGCTTCGGCTGGGCGAAAGCGAAACCCTCGGCGGTCTGCGGGCCGACATTGTCATTGGCCGGTGACGCCGATCGGCTGATGTTGGCATACGACTTTGGTCGCGCTGCAGGATTAATCACTCGTGACAAAAACCGTTGAAAAGTTCATCGTTCTTCTGGAATACAATGGGATACCGTACGCGCAGCGCGCTGAATACGGGATCGACAAGACGATTACAGGACGTTTCCGGAATGCCGGCATATCAGTATGTTCACGATGTGATGCTTCGCGACTGCGAACCGTCGGGCATCGTTTTTCTGCCCAGATACTTCGACATGGTACACACCGTCATCGAGAACTGGCTCGATGAGGCACTGGATTGGCCGATCAGCCAGATTCAAGGCAGTGACGGTCTGTGCCTGCCGTTCGTCAACATCAGCGCCGAATTTCCCGCGCCCAGCCGACTTGGAGATCGCCTGACATGGCGTCTGTCGGTGCGCGAGCTGCGCCGCAGCAGCATGTGGCTTGAACTGAGTGCCACAACCGGGGCTGAAACCCGCGTCACGATCACCGGGACGCTGGTCCTCTCGGAATCCGTCGCCCTGCGCACCCGGCGCTGGCCTGACGTGATCGCCGAGCGGGTCAAGGATTTCCTCGTTGCACCCGATGCCAAGGATGGCAAGAAGGTCGCGGAATAGAGCTCAGCCGGCTATTTCGCGCGCGGCCATGTGCAGGAACTCGATCAGCTTTGTCCGGTCCAGAGGCTTGAGCAGCAGCTCGATTTCCAACCGCTTGGTTTCCTGACGCAAATGGGCCGAGCGTTCGGCCGACACGATGGCGCAGGGCAGGCGGCCCAGACGCCGGGTCAGTTCCTCGAACAGTTCGGTGCCGGAGGCACCATCGCCCAACTGGTAGTCCAGTAGCAGCGCATCCGGGGTGATCTGCAGATCCTCCATCAAGTCCAGCGCGCTTTCGGCATCTTCGCTTTCGATCACGCTGACCCCCCAGCTTTCGATCAGGATCGACATCGCCCGCCGCAATTGCGGGTCGTTTTCGACAAGCAGAACGATCAGTCCGGATTTCAGCAGGTTCATCGCCGAGGCATTGCGCGATTTCACCGGCATGTGCAGATGTGTCTGCCGGGCCAGCGGGACATTCAGCATGAAGCAAGACCCGCGCCCCGGTTCCGACCAAAGCCCGAGCGGATGCCCCAGCCGGGCGCAGGCGCGTTCCACGATGGCCAGCCCAAGGCCCAGACCGTCATTGTTGCTGGCCTTGGTGTCGAGCCGCCGGAATTCTTCGAAAATCGAGTTCTGATCCTCTTCGGCAATACCCGGACCGGTATCCCAGACCTCGATCCTGACCGAGTCGCCATTGCGCCGTGCGCCGACAACCACGCGGCCCGTGTCGGTGTAGCGGATCGCGTTGGTCAGCAGGTTCTGCACGATCCGGCGCAGATAGGACGGATCGGATTCAACCACATGCGAGCTGTCGACGATGCGCAGGGTCAGACCCTTCTTTTCAGCCAGCATCTCCATCTCGTCGCGCAGGGGATCGAAGATTTCGCGCAGGGCAAGGGGGCGGATGTCGAAACTCAGACCGTCGGATTCCAGTTTCGAGATATTGAGCAGCGCGTCGATGATCTGCTCCGCAGCCCCGAGGGCGGTTTCGGCCTTGGCCAGCACCGCCTGTTCGTTGGGGGTTTCGATCTTGTCCGACAGGGAGGCCATGAACAGCTTGGCCGCTGACAGGGGCTGCAACAGGTCGTGGCTCGCAGCCGCGACGAAACGGGATTTCGACGCATTGGCCCGTTCCGCTGCGCTGAGCGCGTCTTCAAGTTCCAGCGTGCGCTCCATCACGCGCTGTTCAAGGATCTCGTTGAGTTCGTAAAGCTTCTGCGCGGCCTCGCGTTCGGCCGTGACATCGGTGCACGAGATCACGAAGCCCCGGTCCGGCATGGCGCGTCCGAAGATGTGCAGCACGATGCTGTCGCCGCGTTGCACCTCGAACGACACCGGCTGGCGCAGCCCGTCCGACATGGCCCAGCGCCGGAACGACGCCCGGTCAATCCCGCGGGTGAATTCGAACGTGTCATCGAGATCATCCAGAAGCCCGGTGAATGACGCCCCGATCCGCAACCGGCGGGCCGGGATGGACAGGAGGCTGCCCAGCTTCTGGTTCCACCCCACAAGCTGCGCATTTTCGTCAAAGATGCACACCCCCTGATTCAGATGGTCCAGCGTGGCCCGGATCATCCGCGTCTGCTTGTCCCGCAGTTTGACCTGTTCCTGCCGCTCGGCCCGCATGATGTCGGTGATGTCGGTCTGAAGCACCACCGTGCCGCCATTCGCCGTGCGGTGTTCGGAAACCTGCAACCACCTGTCATGGGTCAGTTGCACGTTGAACATCACGCGCCGGTCCTTGTGCCGCTGACGGCGCATCTTGGCCCAGGTGTTGCGGTCCTGATGTTCGGGGAGGTGCAGATAGGCCGACCGGCTGACCCGATCGACATAGCTGTCAAAGGCCAGACCGGGTTTCAGATCATAGGCCGTGTCCCGGAAGTCGCGGCAAAAACGCGAATTGCACATGACCAGATCGTCATTCGGATCGAACAGGGCAAAACCTTCGGAAATGGTCTCGATCGCATCAGCAAGGTTGCGCCGGGCCGCTTCGGTTTCCTGATTGGCCCGCGCCAGTTGCGCATTCGCGTCGTGCAGCAGATCAAGCGTGCGTTCCAGCTCGAGCGTCCGTTCACGCACCCGTTTTTCCAGCAGGGCCGCACGTTCGAACTGCGCATAGGCGGCACCGGAATGGGTGGCGCCGTATTCGACGCGGCGCATCAGACTGTCCGCGATTTTCAGAAGCTTTTCGTTCTGTCGTTCAAGACTGTCTCTGGGGTCAATCAGGGACATGGGTCGCCTCGTCGCTGGACGGAGGATAGATGGCCACACCCGTCAGGGTCTGGTTGACATGCAACCCGCCGATCTGTTCGCCATAAGTGGAAAAACCAACGACATTGTGCGCACTCAGAACCTCGGACACCGCGCGGGTCTTTTGCAACCGCCCCGCCTCGATCCGGCGCAAGATGCAGTCACAGCCCAGAATGAACTGGGGCTTGTCGTGACGACCCAGATCCGTAAGCCCGCGATCCAGATGCGCCACGATGTCATCGTGGGTGGCCAGCGTCAGAACCATACCTTCGTTGATCGCGGAAAAGAACACGAGGTCATGGTTTTCCTTGACCTGCTGAATGGCCCGCACGTGATGCACATCGCCAAGGCGCACCACCACGGGATGTTCGGCAAAAGTGAACTGATCCAACTGGTGCGGATCGAGCCCCAGCAAGCGGGCATATTCAAGCGCCGCCGGTTCGGCGTTGATCTCGTGAACGATGCGCTCTTCCGGCGACGCCGATGTCACCACCATGCGTTTTTCGGTTGGCACGAGGTGATCCAGACTGAACACACGCACTGGCCTGTCGCAGCGCACCACGACCACGATGGCGGCGTTCTGCATCACCTCGCCGTTGCGCGCGAGCCAAGTCTCGCCAAAGCGGACGCCATCGCCCGACGACCCTCCGAAAAGCGGGGTCGGGCCAAGTCCGGCCGACAGAAAGGCGGTGAGTTGTTCCTCACGCAGGCTCAATCCGTCGACCATGAGAAACGCGAATTCCGAGGACCAGTCAGGTGTCTTCTGCGTCAGTGACAAACGCGCTTCGATCAGCGATCCGGCGACGGTTTGCTCTTCGATTTTATCAAGGTCTTCAATTGCATATGTGACGCTCTTGAAGTGGCCACAACGAAAGGCAACGGCAATGATCTGATCGTCTTCATATCCCGACTGCCCGATTTCACCGGCCGTGGTACACCCGATGATATCCGCGCCGGTAAACAGATCGGCGGTTGCGGCGATAAGGGCTTTGAAATCTGCAGAGGGCGAGACAAAGAGGCACACCAGCTCGAAAGGGCCGGTGCCTAGCTGCCTGACGATTTGGTCAGCGCAATCGGGGTCATCGCAGCGCACTTGTGCAACAGCGATGACCTCTTGGTCGGCGTCAGAACGGTCTGCTTCAGGAAAAACCCTGCTTCCTTCCACGCGTTGGTTCCCAGGTGTTGGCTATCGGTGATGATAGGAGGATCACACGTCGCTTGGCAAGACTCGGTTGAACCGCGCCTCCTGCGCGATCAGCACGGCCTGCGTGCGGCTGTGCACCCCCAACTTGCGCATGATCGCGGTCACATGGGCTTTGACAGTGGTTTCGGCGATGGACAGGTCGAACGCGATCTGCTTGTTCAGCTTGCCTTCGCAGATCAGGTTGAGGATGCGCGCCTGCTGATTGGTAAGCGACGCCAGACGCGAAAGCGCCTCTTCGGGGGCGTCGCGGGTGGTGTCCTGGCCCTGCGGGTCGATATACCCATCCGGCACAAAGGACTGGCCTTCGCGCACGGCATCAAACGCCTTGCGGAACACCGCGCGCTGCGAATGTTTCGGCACGAACCCGTTGGCACCTGCCTTCAGCGCGTGGCTGATCATCCGGTTGTCCGCCATCGACGACACGATCAGGATCGTGGCCTTGGGGGCCGCCGTCCGAAGGCGCACCAACCCGTCCAGCCCATTGACGTCGGGCAGGTTCAAATCAAGCAGGATCAGATCGAAATCCGCCGCCGCCGTCACCTTTTCGAGCGCGGCGTCCATTGTTCCGGCGGTCTGGATCTCGGCAAAGTCGGCGATGGACCGCAGCGTGAGCATGAGCGCGTCACAGAACAGCGGGTGGTCATCGACCACCAATGCGGTCAGCTCGGCTGTCGGAATGTCACGCATTGTTCTGCTCTCTTCTGTCGTCCTTTCGGCAGACGCGGCGATCATCTGCCTGTTCCTCCAGATTATGGATTTATGCCCGCGCCGTCACTTGCCGAAAGGTCTCATACGGCGCGAGCTACTGTCAGCGTTCCGGCAACAATCCCCTCGGGTTGAGACGCAGCACCAGAAGCAGGATAATCCCCATGGTCAGAAGGCGCATGTGCTGCACGCTGTCGAGCAGATGATCCTTGAGCCAGGACCCATCCGCCATGCCAGCCGTAATCAGCGACATGAGCAGATGTCCCATCGGTTCCACCTGCACCCAGAGGAACCAGATCAGGAACCCGCCCAGAACAGCCCCCAGATTGTTTCCGGATCCGCCGACGATCACCATCACCCAGATCAGGAAGGTATAGCGCAGCGGCTGATAGCTGCCCGGCGTAAGCTGCCCATCCAGCGTCGTCATCATCGCGCCTGCAATTCCGCAGATGGCCGAGCCAAGAATGAACACCTGAAGATGCCGCGCGGTCACATCCTTGCCCATGGCGCGGGCCGCGGTTTCGTTGTCGCGGATCGCGCGCATCATCCGGCCCCACGGGCTGTTGAGCGCAAGCTGCGCCAGCACCAGAAGCACGATCAGGACAGCCGCGAACAGCAGCCCGTATTCCACCTTCACATAAACGGTCGACGCGGTGGTCGCATCCATGCCGAACCCGGCGGCGCGCTCCACGAAGGCGGGATCGTTCTGCAGATCCACCTCATAGGGCACCGGACGGGGCAGGCCGATCACGTTCTTCACGCCCCGCGCCAGCCAGTCCTCGTTCTTGAGGATCGCAATGATGATTTCGGCAATCCCCAGCGTCGCAATGGCAAGATAGTCCGACCGCAGGCCCAGTGCCGTCTTGCCGATCACATAGGCCGCACCCGCCGCCAGCAATCCACCCACCGGCCAGGCCAGCAGCACTGGCAGACCAAGCCCGCCCAGATAGCCCGCCAGAGCCGGATCAACTGCCTCGACCGCCTCGACCGACGGATCCAGCACCATGCGGTAGATCACGAGACCCACCAGCAGCACCGCCGCCGTGCCCCATCCGCGCATCTTGCCCGACGTGCGCGACCAGACCAGCACCGCCGCCACGATGGTCGCAGCCCCCAGCACCAGACCCAGCAGGATACCACCCCCACCGGCCTGCCACGCGGCACTCACCGGCGGCATGGAGATCAGCACAACCGCCAATCCCCCAAGTGCCACAAAGCCCATGACACCCACGTTGAACAGCCCGGCAAGACCCCATTGCAGGTTGACGCCCAGCGCCATCACCGCGCTGATCAATCCCATGTTCAGGATCAGCAGCGCCGAGTTCCAGCTTTGCAGAAACCCAGTCCCCAGGATCAGACCGGCCACAGCCGCGAAAAGCAGAACGGTTCTCATAGCGATTTCCCCCGGAAAAGACCGGTCGGTCGGAAAAGCAGCACGATCACGAGGATCACGAAGCTGACCGCGAACTTGTATTCGGTGCTCAGGATCTGCACGAGGCCCTCAGGCTCGAGGGCAGGGGGCAGCATGTAGGTCAGCACCTTCTTCCACGCATAGGTGATCCCCACTTCGGAAAACGCGATGACGAACCCGCCCGCGATAGCGCCGAGCGGATTGCCCAAGCCTCCGACAATGGCGGCTGCAAAGATCGGCAACAGAAGCTGGAAATAGGTGAAGGCCTTGAACGACTTGTCGAGGCCGTACAGAACGCCCGCCACCGTCGCCAGCGACGCCACGATCAGCCAGGTCACCAGCACCACACGCTCCGGGTTGATGCCCGACAGAAGCGCCAGGTCCTCGTTGTCGGAAAATGCCCGCATGGATTTGCCGGTGCGCGTCTTGTTCAGGAACCAGAACAGTGCGGCCACCACCACAATCGCGGTGATCACCGTGATCACCTGCGTCGTGCGCAGCGCAAGCCCCTCTTCAAGCCCCGTCATGTCACGAAACGTCCGTGCCGAGATTACGAAGCGTTCGCCATCGGCAAAGCGGTAATCGTCCGGTCCGATGATGATCCGCGTGAGGCCATTGTAGATGAACATCACCCCCATCGAGACGATCACAAGGATCACCGGTTTCGCCTTCTGTGCCCGGTAGAACTTGTAGACATATTTGTCCGTCAAAAGCACCAGCGCCGTCGCGCCAAGAATGCCCACCGGAATCGCCAGCAGCGCCGTCGGCAGCGGCCCAAGGCTGACACCCATTGCCTGCAAGCCCCAGGTGGCCAGAACCGCCACCATCGTGCCCACGGCCATCGTGTCGCCATGGGCAAAGTTCGAGAACCGCAGGATGCCGTAGATCAGCGTCACCCCCAGCGCGCCCAGCGCGAGTTGGCTGCCATAGGCAATCGCCGGGATCAGGACGAAGTTCGCAAGCGCGACAAAGCCGTTCAACAGGTCCATGCGCCGACCTCCTTGAACATGTCGCACCTTAGCACTCTCTGTTCCAGCATCATTGCGACGCGCCTCCCGTCACCGCTTCGATAAACGCGTCGTCGCATGTCGCGGCCTCTTCTGCGCTTGCCTCGCTAAGCGGCTGCACTCTGATCAACTCATCCCCGCTGGCGCGCAGGACGACGTTCAGAACAAGTCCGGCCTCTGTCGAAACGGCCACAAGGGCATGATCGCCGAACGCCTGCTGGATCTGGGCCACAAGGTCCACGTCCACGCCTTCCATGCGCACGACGGCCTGTCCGGTTCCTGTCAGCGAAGAAAGGGATACCGTCCAGCTGTCAGACCGACATGTTGGCGCGGCATCCGTCGATTGCGCGGCCGCTACTGTTGCCAAGCATACGCCTGACATCGCCGCCAGCAAAGACCGTCCCATTTTCTTCTCTTTCCAAATACGCATATCTGACATCTCCACGCGCGCTCCGTCACCCACCCAGGAACGACCGACGCACATCCGGATCAGCCAGCAAATCCTTGCCCGTCCCCGAATAGCCGTTTGCGCCCTGCACCAGCACATAGCCCTTGTCCGCAATCTCCAGCGCCTGCCGCGCGTTCTGCTCGACCATGAGGATCGAAATACCCGTCCGCGCCACCTCGATGATCCGGTCAAAGAGTTCGTCCATGACGATGGGCGACACACCCGCTGTCGGCTCGTCCAGCATCAGCACCTTGGGCTGGGTCATCAGCGCGCGGCCCACGGCCACCTGCTGACGCTGACCACCCGACAACTCGCCCGCCGCCTGATACCGCTTCTCGCGCAGGATCGGGAACAGCTCGTAGACCTGCTCCATCGTACTGCGGAAATCGTCCTCGCGGATGAACGCACCCATTTCGAGGTTTTCTTCCACCGTCATCGACGTGAAGATGTTGGATGTCTGCGGCACGAACCCCATGCCATAGCGCACCCGCGCCTGTGGGGTGAGTTGGGTGATGTCCTCGCCATCCAGCAGCACACGCCCCTCGCGCAAGTCCAGCATGCCGAACACCGCCTTCATCGCCGTCGACTTGCCCGCACCATTGGGCCCGACGATCACCGCGATCTCGCCTTTCTCCACCGCGATGGTGCAGCCATGCAGGATGTCCGGACCGGCCTTGCCGTACCCGCCGGTCATGTTCTCGCCAATCAGGAACGGTCCGTCACCGCCTGGCATCGCGCGCACCTGCGTGCCAGATGCGGTCAGCGTGCCCGCCCCGTGCGGGTTGGTGATCGACGCGTCCTTGTTGCCGCGGTCGTCCTGATAGGGGTTGCCGCTCATGACACCGCATCCTTGTTCTTCAGACCGGTGCCCAGATAGGCCTCGATCACACGCTCATCGGCCTTGATCTCGTCGATGGTGCCCTTCGACAGCACCTTGCCCTCGGCCATCACGATCACCGGATCACAGAGCCGTCCGATGAAATCCATGTCATGTTCGATCATGCAGAACGTGTAGCCGCGTTCCTTGTTCAACCGGAGGATCGCATCGCCGATGGTGTTGAGCAGGGTGCGGTTTACCCCGGCGCCCACCTCGTCCAGAAAGACGATCCGCGCGTCCACCATCATGGTGCGGCCCAATTCCAGAAGTTTCTTCTGACCGCCCGAGACTTGTCCCGCCTTGTGATCGGCCAGATGTTCGATGGTCAGAAATTCCAGAACCTCATCCGCCTTGGCCCTGAGCGCGCGCTCGTCGTCGGCGATGCGCTTGCGTCCGAACCATGTGTTCCAGAGCGTCTCACCCGTCTGTCCGCCCGGAACCATCATCAGGTTCTCGCGGCAGGACATGGAGCTGAACTCATGCGCGATCTGAAATGTGCGCAACAGTCCCTTGTGAAACAGCGTGTGCGGCGGAAGCCCGGTGATGTCTTCCCCGGCCATCAGAACCTGTCCTGATGTTGGTGGAAGAACGCCTGCCACCACATTGAAAAGCGTGGTTTTTCCCGCACCATTGGGGCCGACCAGCCCGGTGATGGACCCGGTCTCGATTTCGAGAGTGGCACCATCAACGGCTCGGAAACCGCCGAAATGGCGGTGAAGGTTTTTCACCTCGATCATCGCGTATCCCTGTGGCGGTGTTGTCCGGCCCGCCTTTTATAGTGAAACGGCGCGAGAAATCTCTCGCGCCGCTTGGTGTTGAGTGCTGTACCCGGCTCAGCGGTAGCCGACAACCTTCAGCGCACCACCTTCGACGGTGAACTCTGCGTAGGAGCCAGCGGCTTCACCCGGCTCGACCAGTTCGACGCCTGTTGCGCCCTGGTAATCGACGTCGCCGCCGCCCGCGATGATCTCGAGCGCCTTGCCCAGTTCACCCGGCAGGATCGGCTCGCCCGGAGCGTTGGCGACGTGGAAGACGTGCGATGCGTAGTCACCCGGCTCTTTCGAACCGGCGGCAGCCATGGCCAGCAGCATCAGCGCCGCCGCGTCATAGGATTCACCGGCGTAGACGGAAGTGCCGTCGATGCCCGCTGCTGTCGCCATTTCGGCGAACATGGCCGCACCGGCGTTGTCGGAGCCGGGGGCGGTGCCGATCATGCCTTCGATGTCGCTGCCGAAGCGCTCGGCCAGCGAGTCACCGATCATACCGTCACCCATGGCAAACATGTCGAACGCACCGGTGTCCAGCGCGCCCTGAATGATGCCTGCACCACCCTGATCGACATAGCCCAGAACGACCAACGCATCGCCGCCTGCGGACGCCAGCGCGCCGACTTCAGCCGAGTAATCCGCCTTGCCGTCTTCATGCGGCGCGGACAGGGTCACGGACCCACCCGCTGCTTCGTAAGCCGCCTGGAACGCATCGGCAAAGCCCTTGCCGTAGTCGTTGTTGGTGTAGGTCACGGCCGCACTGGTGATGCCTTTTTCGATCATGATGCCTGCCAGAACGGCACCCTGACGCGCATCGGACGGTGCCGTGCGGAAGAAGAGGCCATTGTCCTCGGCAGCCGACAGCGCGGGCGAGGTGGCGGAGGGTGAAATCATGACCATGCCGTTTGGCACGGCGACGTTGGCCAGAACCGCGCCGGTCACGCCGGAGCAGTCGGGCCCCATCATTGCGCTGATGCCGTCCGAGGTGATCAGACGCTCTGCGGCTGCAGTGGCTGCGGCGCTGTCGACGCAGGTGGAGTCCGCACGGACGGCCGTCACGGTTGCGCCGCCCAGCAGCTTGCCGCTGTCGGACACTTCCTTGATGGCCATTTCGGCACCGGCGGCCATGGCGGGCGTCAGGGATTCAATCGGGCCGGTGAAGCCCAGAATGATGCCCATCTTTACTTCGTTGGAATGGCTTGCCGCAAAGGCCGCACCCGCCATCAACGCGCCAGCCGCAGTGGCTGTCAGAAACTTTTTCATTGGTTCACTCCCATGTTGGAACATCGCTGTGTTCTGGCGATCACGATATTCAGATGGCGGTGAAAAGAAAAGACCCTACAGCATCGCCTCGGGCCCCTCTGTTCTGCGCGTTATCAATGGCTTACCCGGCAGGGTTGCCACGGTGTGAAACTTTTTCGGCAACCGGGCGCAGGCTCACGACTTCGTCATCCCGGTTGCCGCAAGGGCAGTTGGACCCATTTCCTGAGGGGCAAGACATCATGGGAGAACGTTCATGTCCGCGCTGCGCCGCCTGACCCTGTCGCTGTCGCTTGTGCTGTCCACCGCCGCCGTGTCGCCACTTGCGGCGCAGGTCACATCGGAAACGATCCAGACCAGTGCCGGGGCGGTGCAGGTCTCTGCGGTGATCACGGGGCTGGATGGGCCCTGGGCGTTCGGTTTTTTACCAGATGGTAAAATCGTCGTCACCGAACGCGACGGACGTGTCCTTATGGTCACGCCGGGGCAGGAGGCCACTGTCCTGCGCTCCCCTCCCGAGATCCTCGCGGATGGGCAGGGCGGACTGCTCGATGTGCTGGTGCCGCGCGATTTCGCGCAGAGCCGCACGCTTTTCTTCACCCATGCCAAACGCCAGGGACGCGGCAGCGGCACGGCGGTCACCAAGGCGGTGCTGAGCGCGGATGGCACGGCGCTGACCGATCACGAAACGATCTTCGAAATCGCACCCGGTTCAAGCGGCGGGCGGCATTTCGGCTCGCGCCTTGTCGAGGCGCAGGACGGCACGCTGTTTGTCACCGTGGGGGATCGGGGCGACGATGACAGCGCGCAGGACCGCAGCCTGCACAACGGGTCCGTGCTGCGCATCACCAAGACCGGGGCCGTGCCCGCCGACAATCCCTTTCTCAAAACAGACGGCGTTCTACCCGAGATCTGGTCTTACGGTCATCGCAACCCGCAGGGCGCCGCGATGGACAGCAGCGGTCAGCTCTGGATCACCGAACACGGCGCGCGCGGCGGGGACGAGGTCAACCGGATCCGGAAAGGGGCCAATTACGGCTGGCCCGTGATCTCGTACGGCACGCATTATTCGGGACGCCGCATCGGCGAGGGCACGGCGAAGCCGGGGATGGAACAGCCCGTGACCTATTGGGACCCCTCCATCGCGCCCTCCGGGCTGACCTTCGTCTCTGGTGGACCCTGGTCGGGCGACCTGTTCGCAGGCTCGCTCAAGTTCGACTACATCGCCCGTCTCGAAGGGACGCCCCTGCGCGAGGTGGCACAGATCCGCGGCGACAGCACCCAGCGCGTTCGCGATGTCCGGCACGGCCCCGATGGGGCGCTCTGGTTCCTGAGCGTGGGCAATGGCGCGCTCTATCGTATGGCGGGCGTCGGGTCGTAATCGGCGCGGCACATGCGTCGACGCATGTGCGCCTTTTCGTCGACGAAAAGTCCCGCGCCGCTGTCAGTCGAGCACAACGATCCCGGTGTGTTTCTGCTTGTGCTCCGGCTCTACATGGATGGTCACCCGGCTGTCGGGAACCGCCTTGCCGATGGCCGCTTCGATCCGGTCGCAGATCTCATGCGCGTCGAACACCGTCATGTCACCCGGCACCACAAGGTGGAATTCGACAAAGGTCACGCGGCCCGCATGGCGTGTGCGCAGATCATGCGCCTCGACCGCGCCATCGGCATGGTCCGAAATCAGGTCGCGGATGCGGGCGAGGGTGGCCTCCGGCACCGCCTCGTCCATCAACCCGCTGAGCGACTCCTTCACCACCCGCGATCCCGACCACAGGATGTTGACCGCCACCAGCGCCGCCATGATCGGATCGAACAGCCACCAGCCGGTGGCATAGGCCGCGAGAATGCCAAGGATCACCCCGACCGAGGTCAGCACATCGGTCCAGAGATGCTTGCCATCCGCCACAAGCGCGGGCGACCGCAGCCTGCGGCCCTGCCGGACAAGGATGATCGCCCAGACCGCGTTCAGCGCAGTGGCCGCACCGTTGATCAACAGCCCGTCGATGGGCGCATCCAGCGCCCGCGGGGCCATCAGCCCGGCATAGGCCTCACGCAGGATGAACAGCGCCGCGATGATGATCATCACGCCTTCGAGCACCGCGCTGAAGAATTCGGCCTTGTGATGTCCGAACGGATGGTTGGCATCCGCCGGGCGCTGCGCCACCTGGATGGCAATGAGCGCGGCAAAGGCGGTGGTCAGGTTGACCGTGCTTTCCAGCGCATCCGACAAGAGTGCCACCGACCCGGTGACCCACCAGGCCAGCGCCTTGAGGCCCAGCACGACCGCACCCACAAGCAGGCTTCCCAGAGCTAGTTTGAGCGCGGCGGACATGGCGTTCCCCTTTGTGTTGGGGGCGCTTTACTAGGCGGGGGCGTGTCGCTCAAGAGCTTGAATTTGCAGTTGATACTGACTTGCAACTGGAGCGATGGATGCCGCCCTACCGATGGGACAGCATCACGCCGACCCCTACCAGGGCCACCGCCAGCAGGCGCGACGGGTTGAGATCACGCGGCTGCAGTCCGAAGCCGCCAATCCGGTCGATCAGCAGAGCGGCGATGAGCTGGCCGAAGATCATGGCCGAGAACATCGTCACAACTCCGAGGCGCGGCACTGCCAGAATGGCCGCCAGCACCCACAGCGCGCCAAGCGCACCACCCGACAGGGCCCACCACGGGATCGACCGCAAGGCGCTGAAGTTCGGACTGTCGCCCCCACGCAGAAAGGCAATGGCGCTTAGAACGGCAAAGCCGATCCCGAACGACATCGCGGCGGCCGCAACAGGATCCCCCAGCGCACGGGCCAGTACGGCATTTGCCGGGGCCTGCATCGCAAGCGTCGCACCGACAAGGACAATGGAAAGGACGACCGACAGGACAGCAATGGACATGAGAAATCCTCAATTAAAAAAGCGTCAGAAATAGCAGTTCAAAAAGTTCTTAATTCGCCCAGATTACAGGCAGTCTGCGTATTTTTCAATCTCACAATCAAGTGATCCCCGCGACGGTCCGGCAGGGCGCGTGTCGACATCGCAATGCGGCGCGGGCCCGATGAAAGGCCCCCGCCTTGGGTGCGTGTCTGACACGAGGGGCGTGTGCCCTGTGGTCAGGTCAGCAATTCATAGCCGCGTTGACCGTGCAGCACCTTGTCCAGTCCCGAATTCTCGTCTTCTTCGGACACCCGGATGCCGACCACGCCCTTGCAGAAGAAGATCAGAACCAGCGTGACGGCAATGGTATAGGCGCCGATGATCGCGATGCCGCCAAGTTGTGCTGTCCAGTTGGCGATGCCCAGAGGGGCCACCATCATCGAGCCGTAGATGCCGCCCACGCCATGCACGGCGAACACGTCCAGCGTGTCGTCGACACCCAGCTTGCGCAGCAGATACACGGCTTCCTGACACATCATCCCGGCAATCGCACCGATCAGCAGCGCATAGCTCGGATCGACAAACCCCGCCGCCGGTGTGATCGACGCCAATCCGGACAGCGTCCCGGTGACCATGCCCACAAGAGTGAACTTGCCGAACTTCACATATTCCCAGGCCAGCCATGAGAGCTAGGACGCCGCACCTGCGATCAGGGTCACGGTCATGGCCATCGCAGCGGTTGAGTCCGCGGCAAGGCTTGAGCCTCCGTTGAAGCCAAGCCAGCCCACCCAGAGCATCGCCGCACCCAGCATAACCAGACCGGGGCTGTGCGGATTGGTGTTGGTGTTGAGCCGCGGGCCGATCACGATGGCCAGCACAAGGGCCGCGAGACCGGCCGTCTGGTGAACCACCAATCCGCCCGCATAGTCGCGGACGCCAAGCTCGCCGAAGATGCCCCCATCGGACAGAAACCCGCCGCCCCAGACCCAATGCGCGACCGGTGCATAGACCAGCAGCATCCACAGCCCCGAGAACAGCAGCACAAAGGCGAATTTCACCCGTTCGGCGCAAGCGCCAAGGATGATCACCGGCGTGATGATCGCAAAGCTCATCTGGAACGCGAAGAACAGGATCTCGGGCAGGGTGCCCACCGTTGTCTCCAATGTGACACCGTTCAGGAACAGCTTGTCGAGCCCACCCCAATACCCGGTGCCCTCGCCATAGGCGATGGAATACCCGGCAACATACCACAGAACCACCATCAGGCAGGCCGTGGCAAAGCACTGCATGAACATGTTGACGACGTTCCGCGCCCGCACCATCCCGCCGTAGAACAGCGTCAGTCCCGGAATTGTCATGAAGAAGACAAGTGTCGTCGCAATCAGAATCCAAACCATGTCAGCCGAATTCATGTTACTCCTCCCTAAATCGTTAACATACGACTACATTTGGTAGGCTAATCGGTGTCATCCCCTAGGGATACGAAAAACTGACGCTGGGTAAACTTTATCCACAGATTTTCGAGATGACCCCAAGGCGCGCGGACGCACCTTGGGGCACCCAGTCATTCGATCCGGCCTCAAACGGCCTCAAACCTTGCGGTTCTCCAGCGCCATGCCGATCCCGGCCTCCTTGAGAACCGCGTTCACCTCTTTGAAATCGACGCCCGAGGCGGGCAGGGCGGCCAGCATCATGGCAAGATCGCGTTCGTCGAAATCCAGTCGGTCGATCTCGCCGAACTCCTGCATCCGTGTGGCGATCACCGCCGGATTGAAAATGAACCCCGTCTCAGGCTGGACCTCTGCCAGCGCACCGCCCGAGGCCGTTGGCAGGCTCGATTGTGTCTGATCGTTGATCACGCCGCTTGCGCTCAGATAGGTGGCCCGGTTCTGCGGCGTCAGCAAGACACGGGCAGGACGGTCGAGCTGGGGCTGGAATGTGAGCCCCCCGGGGAACGTAAAGCGGATATTGGCCGGCAGCCGCAGCCTTACATAGCCACGAGCTTCGAAATTGGCAGGTGTGCCCGCAACCGGGAAGGGGTCACTTGGCAAAAGAGCGACTTTGGCGGTCTCATTCGGCCGGATAGTGATCGTCGGATTCAAAGTGAAAACCGACGATGTCAGCCCACCCGACAGACTGGCCGAGCTATTGTTCGAATTTGCGGTGTCCACAAAGGCTACCGTGTTGTTGAACAGGCTTCGGTCAGGATCGCTGACCGAAGACGTTACGAAACTCAGAGAGAAGCGCAGATCCACGTTTTCAAGGTTGGTGATGTTGAGGAAATACCCCTGAATGACCCTGTCTGCAGCTCCGACCGGGGATTGGGGTTTGTAGATCAGCTCAAAGGACGAGACTTCCATGTCGATTACTCCTGAAATTGCGAAATAAAATTTCCGTGCGCCGTCAAATATCGGGGCGCAGGGGCGGCAAAGCAGTGCATGTCGCGATTGATCTCTTGGCCGCTAGGAAAAAACCTAGGCGATGCGCGATCGCTGCGAGAGTGAAAACGATGTGAGCGTCGTACTCACGCCGGATCGTGCCATATGTTCAAGAGCAGCGGACCGTAAACCAGCGGTGCAGTATGGGACCTGCGCTACACCGACAGGCGCGACGCATGTGCGCCGCGTTCGCGGTAAGGCGTGGTTTCGTAATGCGCCCGGTAGCATTTCGAGAAATGCGACGGCGAGGCAAACCCGCAGGCCAGTGCCACGTTGATCACACTCATATCCGTTTGCATCAGCAGGTTGCGCGCCTTCTGCAGGCGCAGTTCCATGTAGTACCGCTTTGGGCTGCGGCTCAGGTAGCGGCGGAACAGCCGTTCAAGCTGGCGGGTGGACATGCCCACCTGATGGGCCAGAACCGACGGGCTGATCGGTTCCTCGATGTTCTGCTCCATCATCTGGATGACCTTGGACAGCTTCGGGTGCCGCACGCCGATGCGGGTCGGCACGGACAGGCGCTGGGTGTCCTGATCGGTGCGGATGGAGTTGTAGATCAACTGATCGGCGACGGCACCTGCCAGTTCCTCGCCGTGGTCGTCGGCAATGATCTTGAGCATCAGGTCCACCGACGCGGTGCCGCCTGCGGTGGTGATCCGGCTGCCGTCGACCACGAAGATCGATTTGGTCAGGGTCACTTCGGGGAATTCCTCGGTAAAGCTGTCCTGATTTTCCCAGTGGATCGTCGCGCGCTTGCCGTCCAGAAGACCGGCCGCGGCCAGCGAATAGGCTGCGGTGCATAGCCCGCCGATGGCCAGTCCCCGCCGGGCCTCGCGGCGCAGCCAGTTGATCACGCGTTTGGTGGTGGCCTTCTGCACGTCGATGCCACCGCAGACGATCACCACGTCGTCCCGGTTCATTTCGACCAGATCGGAATCCAGCCGGAACGACACCCCCGCTGAACAGGTGATCTCGACCCCGCCTTCGCCGATGATGGTCCAATCATACAGCTTGCGGTTGGCCATCCGGTTGGCGATGCGCAACGATTCCACCGCCGCCGAAAAGCACAGCATGGTGAATTCCGGCAGCAGAACGAACACAAACCGGCGCGGTTTGCTGGGGATGCGATCAAGTTCGACGGTCTGGCGTGTCGGTAGCATAGTTCTCGGACCTTGGGCTGTGCTCTTCGGCACCTTGCAGGCCACAAGGTCAGAACTGGCGGGCGGGGTCAAGGCATGGAGGGGCGATTCCTGACTGGTCAGACCGGGGTTCCTTCTGTATAGCGGCCCCGCTAACGCTAACTTACGTGGACCATACCGGAGTAGAGACAATGACCGAGTGGCAAAAATCAGGCTGGCGCGCGAAACCGCGGGTGCAGATGCCTGACTATACGGATCAGGAAAAGCTGGAGGCAGTCGAGGCCCAGCTTTCGAAGTATCCGCCGCTGGTTTTTGCCGGCGAGGCGCGCAAGCTGAAGAAGGCTCTGGGCGCGGCATCGCGCGGCGAAGCCTTTCTGCTTCAGGGCGGTGACTGTGCCGAGGCTTTCGACCAGTTCAGTGCCAATTCCATCCGCGACACCTTCAAGGTGATGCTGCAGATGGCCATGGTCCTGACCTTCGGTGCGAAGGTGCCGGTGGTCAAGGTGGGCCGCATGGCGGGCCAGTTCGCCAAGCCGCGCTCTGCGCCGACCGAAGTGGTCAACGGTGTCGAGCTGCCCAGCTACCGGGGCGACATCATCAACGAACTGGCCTTTACGCCGGAGGCGCGGATTCCCGATCCGGCCAAGATGCTGCAAGCCTACACGCAGGCGGCCGCCACGCTGAACCTGCTGCGCGCGTTCTCGACCGGTGGTTATGCCGATGTACATCAGGTGCACCAGTGGACACTTGGCTTCACCGAAGGCGAAAAGGCCGCCAAGTACCGCGACATGGCGAACCGCATCAGCGACACGCTGGACTTCATGAAGGCCGCCGGGGTCGACAGCGACCGGGCGCACACGTTGCAGACGGTGGATTTCTACACCAGCCACGAGTCCCTGCTGCTCGAATATGAAGAGGCGCTGACCCGTCAGGACAGCACCTCGGGCAAGTGGCTCGCAGGTTCTGGGCACATGATCTGGATCGGCGACCGCACCCGTCAGCCCGACGGCGCGCATGTGGAATTCGCCCGCGGCGTGCTGAACCCGGTGGGGCTCAAATGCGGCCCGACGACGACCGCAGAAGACCTCAAGGTGCTGATGTCCAAGCTGAACCCCGAAAACGAAGCGGGCAAGCTGACACTCATCGCGCGGTTCGGCGCAGGCAAGGTGGGTGAACACCTGCCGCGCCTGATCAAGACCGTGGCCGAAGAAGGTGCCAACGTGACATGGGTCTGTGATCCGATGCACGGAAACACGATCAAGTCGTCCACCGGCTACAAGACCCGTCCGTTCGATCTGGTGCTGCGTGAAGTGCGCGAATTCTTCGCCATCCACAACGCCGAAGGCACCGTGCCGGGCGGTGTGCATTTCGAAATGACCGGCCAGGACGTGACCGAATGCACCGGTGGCGTTCGCGCCGTGAGCGAGGAAGACCTGAGCGACCGCTACCACACGGCCTGCGATCCGCGCCTCAATGCCTCGCAGTCGCTGGAACTCGCGTTCCTTGTGGCCGAAGAGCTGACAGCACGGCGCGAGGCACAGTTGGCCACCAAAGCTGGCTGATCGACGTAATCGATTTTGGAAAGGGCGGCTCTGCGGTGCCGCCCTATTTCATGTGTTGTCCACCACCAGTCGCAGGCAGGACCGACGGGCCGGGGTTTGGCGGGCCTGCGCCGTGGCGATAGAAAACGGTCCGTGATGGGGGCCTGACTCTGTCACACGAGCAAGCCCGCCCAGCATCTGTGTGACGACCCCGGTTGTATCCACAAGGGGATACAGCACCATCCGGGCTGACGGTGCGCCAGCAACCGCATTCAGCGCCAGGTCCATCGCGCGACCGGTGCGGCAGGTGGCGATGGCGGCGTTGAACGCCGAGCGATCCTTTGACCGGATCATCAGGCTGAGGGGCAGACCGGGGCAGGGCTGGCCCACCAGATCCGCCACAGCACTGCCGGCCACGCGGAAACGGGCATGAGAGGTGCCGTGGCATTCCGCCAGAAACGCGTGGTCCAGAGCATCCTGAAAGCGCGACGGGTCGACATCGGTCCAGAGCGGCAGTTGCCCCCGCGCGGCCAGACCCGTCCAATACGTGTCCAGGAGGTCCAGTGCGCGGGTCCCGTGTCGGGTCAACGCCTTATGTGTCATTGACGTGATGATCATGGCAGGTGGTCCTGTAGCATGTGTCGACATTACGCCTACCACAATGTCGCCGCAATTTGGTCTCGGATCTTAACAAATGGTTAACGTCCCGGGACCCGCCATTGGCTTGCATCGCATCGGCGCACAGCGTAACCCAACGCCTGACATCGGGGGAGCGAGGACACGGATATGCGCCAATCCATGACGGGTTTTGCGTCGGGGCAGGGAGAGGCCATGGGCCTGACCTGGTCCTGGGATCTGCGCAGCGTCAACGCGCGCGGGCTCGACATCCGGGTGCGGGTGCCGGACTGGATCGACGGGCTGGAACAGGTACTGCGGGCGCTGATCTCCAAACGTGTCGCGCGGGGCAGCGTCACGGTCTCGCTCAGGCTGCAATCGACCGGGGCCGATGTGGTGCAGGAACTGAACGAGGCTCAGCTTGACCGCGTTCTGACCGCCATGCTGCGCATCGAAGCCGAAGCGATGGCGCGCGGCCTGTCGCTGACCGCCTCGTCGGCGGCCGATCTGATCACCGTGCGCGGTGTCATGGATGCACCGCAGCAACAATCCGACCCTGCCGAGGTCCGCACCGCACTGGTCTCGGATTTCGCACCGGTGCTCGACAGCTTCATCGCCTCCCGGCAAAGCGAAGGGGCCGCGCTGGTCGACGTGCTGAGGGGGCAGGTTGACCAGATCGCAGAGCTTGTCGCGCAGGCGGACAGGGTCGCCGAGGCCCGCAAGGACGAACAGGCCGCGCGGCTGCACAGTGCGATGGCCCGCATTCTGGATGCACAGGAAAGCGTGGACGAACAGCGTGTGGCACAGGAACTGGCGCTGATCGCTGTCAAGGCGGACGTGACCGAAGAAATCGACCGCCTGCGCACCCATGTCGACGCCGCGCGCGAGCTTCTCGCCGCCGACGGCGCCGTTGGGCGCAAGCTGGATTTCCTCATGCAGGAATTCAACCGCGAGGCCAACACGCTCTGTTCCAAGGCACAATCCGCGCCCTTGACGGCGGTGGGTCTCGAACTCAAGACCGTGATCGAACAGATGCGCGAACAGGTCCAGAATGTGGAGTAAGACATGATCAACCGACGTGGATTGCTGGTGATCCTGTCCTCACCTTCGGGTGCGGGAAAATCGACCCTGTCGCGGCGGTTGCTCGAATGGGATGACAGCCTGCGGTTCTCGGTCTCGGCCACCACCCGCGCCCCGCGTCCGGGCGAAGTGAATGGCGAGCATTATCATTTCCAAAGCGAAGCCGATTTCAAGCGTGACGTGGCCAATGGCGACATGCTCGAACATGCGCATGTCTTCGGCAATTTCTACGGCAGCCCGCGCAAGCCCGTGCAGACGGCCATCGACGCGGGGCGGGATGTGCTGTTCGACATCGACTGGCAGGGCGCGCAGCAGATCGTCAATTCCGCGCTTGGTCCGCACACCCTGTCGATCTTCATCCTGCCGCCCTCGATTGCCGAACTGCGCCGTCGGCTTGAAAGCCGGGGTCAGGACAGCGCCGAGACCATCGGCAAGCGGATGCTCAAAAGCTGGGACGAGATCAGCCATTGGGGCAGCTATGATTACGTGCTGATCAACGACGATCTGGACCAGACCTTCGAGCGCCTGAAAACCATCGTCACCGCCACCCGCCTGCGCCGTCTGCAACAGCCGGGTCTGGTGGACCACGTCCGCAAGTTGCAACAGGAATTCGAGGAACTGGCATGACGCTTTACGCTTTGGAGGGCATCGCTCCGCAGATCGCCGACGACACATGGATCGCCCCGGATGCCAATCTGATCGGGCGGATCGTGGTGGAAGAGGCGGCCAGTGTCTGGTTCTGTGCAACGCTGCGCGGCGACAATGAACAGATCACCGTGGGCGCGGGCAGCAACATTCAGGAAAACTGCGTGCTGCACACCGATATGGGCTATCCGCTGACCATCGGGCAGGGCTGCACCATCGGCCACAAGGTCATGCTGCACGGATGCACCATCGGCGACAACTCCCTGATCGGCATGGGGGCAACCATCCTGAACGGCGCGAAGATCGGCAAGAACTGCCTGATCGGGGCAGGAGCGTTGATCACCGAAGGCAAAGAGATCCCCGACGGCTCTCTGGTGATGGGCGTGCCCGGCAAGGTGGTGCGCGAATTGGATGAAGCTGCGATTGACGGGTTAAGAAAAAGCGCGCTTGGCTATCAGGCCAACATGCGCCGCTTCCGCTCCGGGATGACGGCTGTCTAACCGTCGAAACCTGCACAAGCGGTTGAAACTTTTACTTGAAGCCACGCGTGACTGCATCAGCTTCGCGATGTGACCAAGGGGGATGCGTGATGAAAGCGATCTGGATCAGCCTGTGTCTGCTGGTGTCCGCCGCGATGGCGTCCGCCCACGAGGTGCGCCCCGCGATCGGCGATCTCGAAGCGCGCGGCGGGCAGGTTGAGATCACCCTCACCCTGAACGGCGAGGCTGTGGTCGCCGATGTCAGTCTTGACGGGATCGACAACACCGACGCTTTGGAGGCGACCGAAGAGGTGGACCGCCTGCGCGCTCTGGAACCCGACGCATTGAGAGCCGAGCTGGAACCCCGCATGGCGGAGTTCATTCAAAGCCTCAACGTGACCGCATCGGGCACGCCGCTGACCCTGACCACCACCCGCATTGAGGTCGGCGAAGTCGGCAACACCGAGGTCCCCCGCGATACCGTCCTGACGCTGAGCGGGCCCGTGCCCGATGGGGCCGACAGTCTCAGCCTGACATGGCCCGCCGCCTATGGCGCGCTTGTGCTGCGTCAGCAGGGGGTCGACGAACCATATACCGGCTATCTCGAAGGGGGGCAGAGCACGGGTGACATCCAGATCGGTGGTGGCGATGCCTCCACAGGCTGGAGGACCTTTGCCACCTATATCCCGGTCGGATTCGATCACATCCTGCCCAAGGGTCTGGACCACATCCTGTTTGTCCTGGGCCTGTTCTTCCTGTCCACCCGGCTGACGCCGCTCTTGTGGCAGGTCACGGCCTTCACACTGGCGCACACGATCACGCTGGCGATGGCGGTGCTTGGCCTCGTGTCGGTGCCGGCCAGCATCGTGGAGCCGCTGATCGCGGCCTCCATCGTTTATGTGGCCGTGGAGAACATCCTGTCCGACAGGCTCAGCCGCTGGCGACCCGCCATCATTTTCGGTTTCGGCCTGTTGCACGGATTGGGCTTTGCCAGCGTTCTGGGTGAATTCGGCTTACCGGACGGGCAGGTGATCCCGGCGCTGATCGGCTTCAACATCGGCGTCGAACTGGGCCAGCTTACCGTCATCGCAATCGCCTTCATCCTTGTGTGGCTGGCGATCCGCGTGGACCGGGGCGAGGCCGATGTCGCCCCGGCGCAGGGGATCTACGGGACACTGGCAGTGGTGTTTTTCGGCCTGGGCTTTGCGATGAACACGCCCGGCTTCCAGAACGTGATGGGGGCTGAGGCCATGGTCTTTTTCTGGCCTCTCGCCGCGGTGTCGGTGCTCTGCGCCGTGTCGGCCACGCGGGTCGATCAGTTGGACGCCTACCGCCGCCACGTCGCTGTCCCGGCGTCTGCGGCGATTGCTTCAGTCGGCGCCTATTGGTTCGTGGAGCGGGTGTTCCTGTAACCCCGCCGCATCGCGTCGAACCCGGGGGTTGCACCTTCCCCGAACCCCCGCTATATGCGCGCCACTGACATCACAGGCGGGGTCGGGCCGTTGGGGGAGACATCCCCAATCGTCCACCGGTTGGCCATCTGGCTGATACCCCCGCTGAGGATTGAAACCGGAAAGGAAAACGACAATGGCTCTTCCAGAGTTCACATTGCGCCAATTGCTTGAAGCAGGCGTGCACTTCGGCCACCAGACGCAGCGTTGGAACCCCCGCATGGGCGAGTTCATCTACGGCGCGCGCAATGGCATCCACATCATGGACCTCACCCAGACCGTGCCGATGCTCGACGCGGCGCTCAAGGTGATCCGCGACACCGTTGCCAAGAACGGCCGCATCCTGTTCGTCGGCACCAAGCGCCAGGCGCAGCAGCCGATCGCCGAAGCCGCGGAAAAATGCGCACAGTACTACATGAACCATCGCTGGCTGGGCGGCACGCTCACCAACTGGCAGACCGTGTCCAAGTCGATCCAGCGTCTCAAGCAGATCGACGAGCTGATGGCCGCCGGTGCCGAAGGCCTGACCAAGAAAGAGCGTCTGGGCATGGAACGCGAGCAGGGCAAACTGCAGGCGTCGCTCGGCGGTATCCGCGAAATGGGCGGCGTGCCGGACCTGCTCTTCGTCATTGACGTCAAGAAAGAAGCGCTGGCCGTCGCCGAAGCCAACAAACTGGGCATCCCGGTCGTGGCCGTTGTCGACACCAACTGCTCGCCGGCCGGTGTGGACTACATCATCCCGGGCAACGACGACGCAGCCCGCGCGATCAGCCTCTACTGTGACCTCGTCTCCCGCGCGGCGCTTGACGGCATGACCGCCCAGATGGGTGCAGCCGGTGTCGATCTTGGCGCGCTCGAAGACACGCCGGTCGAAGAGGTGCTGGCCGAAGTCGCAGCAGAAGACGCGACCGCCTGATTGCGCTTTACCGCGTCGTTACATCCGTATGACAGGGCAGGGCCGTTGAACAAGGCGGCCCACCGCGCCCGAATTTGAAATGAGGAGAGCCAAGATGGCGATCACAGCAGCACTCGTGAAGGAACTGCGCGAACTGACCAGCGCAGGCATGATGGATGCCAAGAAGGCACTGGTCGAAACCAATGGCGACATGGAAGCCGCCGCTGACTGGCTGCGCACCAAGGGTCTGGCCAAGGCGGCCAAGAAATCCGACCGCACCGCGGCCGAAGGTCTGGTTGCAGTCAAGGTCGATGGCGGCAAAGGCGTTGCCGTCGAAGTGAACTCGGAAACCGACTTCGTCGGCAAGAACGCGGAATTCCAGGCGATGGTCGATGCCATCTCCGGTGCCGCGCTGACCGCAAGCGATGTCGAAGACCTCAAGGCCAAGGAAGTTGGCGGCAAGTCCGTTCAGGACATGATCACCGACAAGATCGCCACCATCGGCGAGAACATGTCGCTGCGTCGCATGTCCACGCTCGAGGGCGCGCAGGTCGTGTCCTATGTCCACAACGCGGCAGCGGATGGCATGGGCAAGATCGGCGTTCTGGTGGCACTCTCCGGTGACAACGAAGCCTTCGGCAAGCAGGTCGCGATGCACATCGCCGCCGTGAACCCGGCGTCGCTGTCCTCGGCGGATCTTGATCCGGCCGTGGTGGAAAAAGAGCGGACGATCCAGATCGAGATCGCACGCGAATCCGGCAAGCCTGAGGCCGTCATCGAAAAGATGATCGAAGGCCGTATGAAGAAGTTCCTCAGCGAAGTGACGCTGCTGGGTCAGGCCTTCGTCGTCAACCCGGACCTGACCGTTGAAGACGCGGCCAAGGAAGCCGGTGTCGAAATCACCGGGTTTGTCCGTCTCGAAGTTGGCGAAGGCATCGAGAAAAAGGTCGAAGACTTCGCTGCCGAGGTGGCAAAGGCCGCTCAGGGCTAAGTCTCTGATCCACGACTGAAAAAGGAAGCGGCGCTGTTGAAATGAACAGCGCCGCTTTTTTTGGGGCTTTGGATCGCGCCATGTTGGGGATGACGCGATCCCTTGGCGTGGTGCGGGACATGAACCGGGACAGGCCTGTGCAGCGCCACGACAAGTATCCTCGAATGAGACCCGCAGAGCCCAGGTAATATCAGGGATGCGGGTCCCGCGTTCCTTGGCTGAAATTGCCACCACTCACGGAACATCACCACTTTGCCAAGTTACGCTGGGTCAAGGAAGTCAGGATTTCCGGACCTCACAGTTTTTTCACGGCCTCAGCGGTCGGTGATAAACATCTGATTTTGCAGCGCGGCTTTCAGAACAGCCTGGGCGGTTGTGTCGACGTTCAGGGCCTCGCGGGCAAGGCGCAGATGCTTCTCGACGGTGGCCGGTGTCAGGCCCATGATGGTCGCGATGTCCTGCGTCGTCTTTCCGCCGCCAACCCATTCCAGCGCTTCGCGCTGACGTTTCGTCAGAAGCTGATTTGGCGGTGTATAGGGCAGGGTGAGGATCTTGAGATGCACGATATTGTTCATCAACTGGATCAACTCGCCCGACTGCGCCCACAACGCGTCGACATCTTCCTGAGACAGCCCGCTGCGGGCAATCAGCGCAATCGCCCCTTTGGCACGGTCGGACAGGCTTCGGAAACTGATCGAATATCCGGCCGTGATGCCATGCTGCGCGTTGAAGGTCAGGATCTTCTGTTCCTCCTGAGTGACCGCGCCGCTCTGCATCATCATCCGAAGCACCGACCAGCTTGCAGCACCGTCATTCTCGAGCGCCCAGCGGACCATCGGTGCAGACCGGTAAAGACCGTCATTGACGAAGGCATGCACATAGGCCGGATCGAGATTTGACAGAACGATGAAATCGTCCGGGTCACCCAGCGATGTCGCGGTGCGAAACCGCGTGAAGCCATAAAGCAAACGATCAAAGCCGAATTCGGCCATGCGTCGACAATGCAAGTCCCACAGCTCTTCGATGCTGTTGGAATGCGTCAAGTCCAGAAGGGCCGCGTTCTGTTCGGGTGTCATGCTGTATCGTTGGCTTGGGATTTCCTTGGATTAAGTGGCAGAACCGGTATTTGTCCAGAAACAGATGCACATTTTTATTACATAATACTGATTATACGAATAATGGAGAGGCTTAAATCCAAGGTTCCCTATCCTTATCAATGGGATGAAAATCATACTTAAAGTTCCAAGGCCGTAACTGTTCCGTCGTTGGTCTACCCACCGCGATGTCGCACTGCCTTTGCCAAACCGAATGATCCGACAGATTCGCCCGCTTTCCGAGTCGCCCGCACTGTTACACAGCATGCTGGCGTTTGCGAAAACCACAGGCCCAAAGTCCCGATGCGTGGTCACCTTCTCAAGGTTCCCGGCGTCATCCGGAGAATTTTTATCTATTGAATTCAATGTACTGAACGACCTTTCTGCTGAATTATATGATCCAAGGCCCAGTGTCATAAAACCGTTACGTAACTGTCACAAAAGCATGGCCAAAGGCGACTAGACCCGGCGCCAACGGTCATCAGGGGGATGGCCGAGAGACATCCAACCAAGGAGCTGACATCATGTCTGTGAAACTCTCTGTATCCGCACTGGCCATCGCGGCCGTGTCCGCAACAGCCGCGGCAGCGCGCGACAACGTGCAGATCGCCGGGTCGTCGACCGTTCTGCCCTACGCGTCGATCGTGGCCGAAGCGTTCGGTGACAACACCGACTTCCCGACACCGGTTGTGGAATCGGGCGGTTCGTCCTCGGGCCTCAAGCGCTTCTGCGAAGGTGTTGGCGAAAACACCATCGACATCGCAAACGCCTCGCGCGCGATCCGTGAAAGCGAAGTCGCCGTTTGCGCCGAAAACGGCGTGACCGACATCATCGAAGTGCGCATCGGCTACGACGGCATCGTGTTCGCCTCGCAGCAGTCCGGCCCGGCCTTCACCGCGTTCGAGCCGTCGGACATCTTCAACGCCATCGGCGCGAAGGTTCTGAAAGACGGTCAGATCGTCGACAACACCTACACCAACTGGTCCGAGTTCAACGCAGACCTGCCGAGCGCGGAAATCGCGATGTTCATTCCGGGCACGAAGCACGGCACCCGCGAAGTGTTCGAAGAAAAAGTTCTGCTGGTCGGCTGTGAAGCAACCGGCGCGATGAAAGCGATGATCGACGGCGGCATGTCGGAAGACGATGCAGAAGACGCCTGCCTCGACGTGCGTCAGGACGGCAAGTCGGTCGACATCGACGGCGACTACACGGAAACCCTCGCCCGCATCGACGCCAACACCAACGGCATCGGCGTGTTCGGCCTCGCCTTCTACGAGAACAACACCGACAAGCTGAAAGTGGCCACCATGTCCGGCGTCGAGCCGACAACCGCCACCATCGCATCCGGTGAATACCCCGTGTCCCGCCCGCTGTTCTTCTACGTGAAGAAAGCACATATCGGCGTGATCCCGGGCCTCAAGGAATTCGCCGAATTCTTCATCTCCGACGATCTGGCAGGTCCGTCCGGCCCGCTCGCTCAGTACGGTCTGGTTTCCGACCCCGAGCTGGCAAAGACACAGCAGATGGTTGCTGACGAAAAGGTCATGGGCGCAGACATGTAAGTGTCTGACCATCTGGTCACTCAGGAGGCGGCAGACATCGCCGCCTCCTTTTTCTTCTGAACGACATTCCACGTTACTGGGGGCACCATGCCGTTACTTTGGCTTATCCTGCTCGTACTGGCGATCGCAGCCGGGGTATTCATCTTTGCCCGTGCGCGCGTGCTGGCACAGTCCGGTCAGGACCGGCGCACCCTGCATTCCCTTCCGAATTACTACGGCAGCAACGCCGCGATGAAATCCGCGATCCCTGCCCTGCTCGTGCTGGTGATCTGGCTCATTGCGCAACCCCTCTACGTCAACACATCCGTTTCGGGCATGATCCCCGACACCGCTATCGCCGAAAGCTCGTCCCGCAGCCTGGTGCTGGCCGAAGTCCGCCGCACCGCCGAGGGCCTCGACCTTGCCATCGCCACCGGCAACATGACCGAAGACGAGGCGCGGAACATGCGCGCCGACATCTCTGACGTGACCCAGCGCCTGTCCGACGCCGGGGCCATTGTGACCTCGCAGGTCACGCAGCCTGTCCTGCGCGCCGCGCAGCAGTTTCGCGTCCTGAACGCCACCGGCTACCAGATCATGACAGCGGTTGTCCTGCTCATCGCGATTGCAGGCGGCCTGTGGGGCGTCCGGGAAACCAGACCGGAGTTCCGCGCCCGCAACGTAGTGGAACAAGGCATCTGCGTCCTGCTGATCGCCGCCGCGTCCATCGCGATCCTGACCACGCTGGGCATCGTCCTGTCGCTGGTCTTCAACACCATCGAGTTCTTCCGCCTGTATCCCGCGTCCGAGTTCTTCTTCGGCACCAGTTGGGCCCCCAGTTTCTCGGGTCGGGGTGGTGCATCCGATCTCGGCATCCTGCCGCTGCTCTGGGGCACGTTCTACATCTCCATCGTGGCGCTGATCGTGGCGGTGCCGATTGGCCTTTTTTCGGCGATTTACCTGTCGGAATATGCCAGCCCCAAGGTGCGCGCCTTCGCAAAGCCGATGCTCGAGGTTCTGGCCGGTATTCCGACCATCGTCTACGGTCTCTTCGCCCTGCTTACCGTCGGTCCGCTGTTGGTCAGCGTATTCGGCGATGACGGTCTGGGCTGGATGCAGGCGGGCACCGCCGTGATGACCGCCGGTCTGGTGATGGGGATCATGCTGATTCCCTTCGTGTCCTCGCTGTCGGATGACATCATCAACGCCGTGCCGCAGGCGATGCGCGACGGCTCCTACGGCCTCGGCGCGACCCAGTCCGAAACGATCCGTCAGGTTGTGCTGCCCGCCGCCCTGCCCGGCATCGTCGGTGCGATCCTTCTGGCGGCCAGCCGTGCCATTGGTGAGACCATGATCGTGGTTTTGGGCGCGGGTGCCGCCGCGCGCCTGTCGCTCAACCCGTTCGATGCCATGACGACCGTGACCGCAAAGATCGTGTCACAGCTTACGGGCGACTCGGATTTCGCCTCACCCGAAGCCCTTGTCGCCTTTGCCCTCGGGATGACGCTCTTCGTCATCACCCTCGGGCTCAATATCTTCGCGCTCTACATCGTGCGCAAATACCGGGAGCAGTACGAATGACCGACGCCAGCATGGACAGCGTCCCCGTCAAGGGCACCCTGACAACCGTCGACGCCCGCACCAAGAAACGCAACGCCGCCGAAAAGCGCTTCAAGGCCTATGGCATCGTGGCGATCCTGATCGGCCTTTTCTTTCTGGTCGTGCTGGCAGTCTCGATCCTGCGGTCCGGCATACCGGCCTTCACGCAGGCGGAAATGCAGCTTGAATTTGTGCTGACCCAGGAAGAATTCGACGCCGCCGAAAGCCAGGTGCTCAAGACCAAGGCCTATGAAAACATCTTCATCACCAAGCTTCAGGACGCGCTGACCGAAAAAGGTCTGACCGTTGCCTTCGACGCCGCTGCCATCGAGCGCCTTCTGGGCAAGCCCGGCAGCACGATCCGCGAATTCTACCGGGCAAACCCCGATCAGATCGGCCAGCCCGTCACCTTCAGTCTGCCCGCCTCGTCTCGCGTGGATGGCTATTTCAAAGGCCGGGTCAGCCGCGACACCGTTGTCGACAGCCGCTTTTTCGAAGCCAGCGATCTTGATCTGGTCGATGCACTGGCTGACGCGGGCATCATCGTGCGCAACTTCAACTGGAACTTCATCACCGGATCGGATTCCGGCGTGGACCACCCCGGCGGTGCAGGCATCGGCGTATCGGTGATCGGCTCGTTCTTCATGATGCTGGTGGTTCTCGCCCTGTCCCTGCCCATCGGGGTGGCCGCGTCGATCTATCTCGAGGAATTCGCGCCGCAGAACTGGTTCACCGACCTGATCGAGGTAAATATCTCGAACCTTGCCGCCGTGCCCTCCATCGTGTTTGGCATCCTTGGCCTTGCCGTGTTCATCCAGTTCATGCACCTGCCGCAGTCGGCCCCGCTGGTCGGTGGTCTGGTGCTGACACTCATGACCCTGCCTACGATCATCATCTCGACCCGCGCCTCGCTCAAGGCGGTGCCGCCGTCGATCCGCGAAGCGGCTCTGGGTGTGGGCGCGTCCAAGATGCAGACCGTGTTCCACCACGTCCTGCCGCTGGCCGCCCCGGGCATCCTGACCGGCACCATCATCGGTCTGGCGCAGGCGCTTGGCGAAACCGCGCCGCTTCTGCTGATCGGGATGGTGGGCTTCATCGCCCGCGCCTATCCCGAAGGCGTCGTGTCCGGTTTCATCGACCCCAACTCGGCCATGCCCGCGCAGATCTACACTTGGGCCGCCCGCGCCGATGCAGGGTTCTACGAAAAAGCTTGGGGCGGGATCATCATCCTGCTCATCTTCCTGCTGACGATGAACATCATCGCCATCATTCTGCGCCGTCGCTTCGAGCGCCGCTGGTAAACTGGACCCTGCCCCATGTACGATATACCACACCACACACAGGAGACCGCCGTGACGGACGTCAAGATCAAAGCCAAGGACGTACAGGTCTATTACGGTGACACCCACGCCATCAAGGACGTGTCGGTCGAGATCGAAAACAACACCGTCACTGCCTTCATCGGCCCGTCGGGCTGTGGCAAGTCCACCTTCCTGCGCTGCCTGAACCGGATGAACGACACGATCGACATCTGCCGCGTTCAGGGCGACATCCTGATCGACGGCGAAGACATCTACGACAAGCGCGTCGACCCGGTGCAGCTTCGGGCCAAGGTGGGCATGGTGTTCCAGAAACCGAACCCGTTCCCGAAGTCGATCTACGACAACATCGCCTACGGCCCGCGCATCCACGGCATGGCCCGCAACAAGGCCGAACTCGACGAGATCGTCGAACGCGCCCTGCGCCGTGGTGCCATCTGGGACGAGGTGAAGGACCGCCTTCAGGCCCCAGGCACCGGTCTGTCGGGCGGCCAGCAGCAGCGCCTCTGCATCGCCCGCGCCGTGGCGACCGAACCCGAGGTCCTGCTGATGGACGAACCCTGCTCTGCGCTCGACCCCATAGCGACCGCCCAGGTCGAGGAACTGATCGACGAGCTGCGCCAGAACTACGCCGTGGTGATCGTCACGCACTCCATGCAGCAGGCCGCGCGCGTCAGTCAGAAGACCGCTTTCTTCCACCTCGGCAATCTCGTGGAATACGACGACACGTCCAAGATTTTCACGAACCCCGAAGACAGCCGCACCGAAAGCTACATCACCGGACGGATTGGATAAGATCGTGACCCCAACGAAAGAACATATCTCCAGCGCCTTCGACCGCGATCTGGAGGGCATCCAGGCCCGGATCATGAAAATGGGCGGTCTGGTGGAACAGGCCATCCTTGATGCCGCACAGGCGCTTGAAACCCGCGACCAGGAACTGGCCGATCAGGTACGCGCCAACGACAAGGTCATCGACGAGCTGGAAGAACTGCTCAACGAAGAGGCCGCCCGCGTCATCGCCCTGCGCGCCCCCACCGCCATCGACCTGCGGGTGATCCTGTCGGTGATGCGCATGAGCGCCAATCTCGAACGCATCGGCGATCTGGCCAAGAACCTGGCCAAGCGCAATGCCGTGCTGATGAGCATGCCCGCGATCAACGGATCTGCCGCCCAGTTGCGCCGCATGTCGCGCGATGTTCAGATCATGCTCAAGGACGCGCTTGATGCCTATATCCAGCGCGACGAGGTGCTGGCCCGCGACGTGATCGAACGCGACGTGGACATCGACCAGATGTACAACACGCTCTTCCGCGAATTTCTGACCTTCATGCTGGAAGACCCGCGCAACATCACACCCTGCATGCACTTGCATTTCATCGCCAAGAACGTCGAACGCATGGGCGACCATGTGACTTCGATCGCCGAGCAGGTGGTGTTCCTCGTCACCGGCGAAAAACCGGAAGAGCCGCGCCAGAAAGAGGATCTGACCTCCACCGATGTCGATCTCTCTCCGGCACCGACCCGAGGGGCCTAAGCCATGACCAGCGTCCAGCCAACCGTTCTGGTCGTCGAAGACGAACCCGCACAGCGCGAGGTTCTGGGCTACAACCTCGAAGCCGAGGGCTTCCGCGTCGCCAAGGCCGAAAACGGCGAAGAGGCGCTGATCCTGGTTGACGAGGAACAGCCAGACATCATCGTTCTGGACTGGATGCTGCCCAATGTCTCGGGCATCGAGGTGTGCCGCCAGCTCAAGACCCGCGCCGACACGCGCAACGTGCCGATCATCATGCTTTCGGCGCGGTCAGAAGAGGTGGATCGCGTGCGCGGGCTCGAAACCGGGGCGGATGACTATGTGATCAAGCCCTATTCGGTGGTCGAGCTTATGGCCCGCGTCCGCGCGCAACTGCGCCGCACCCGCCCGGCGGCAGCGGGCCTGCGGCTTGAATTCGAGGACATCGTGCTCGACGCGGAAACCCACCGCGTCACGCGGGATGGGTCCGAGGTCAAGCTGGGTCCGACCGAGTTTCGGCTTCTCTCGACGCTGATGGAAAAACCGGGCCGCGTCTGGTCGCGCGAGCAATTGCTCGACCGGGTCTGGGGCCGCGACATCTATGTCGACACGCGCACCGTGGACGTGCATATCGGCCGCCTGCGCAAATCGCTCACCCATGGCGGTGGCGCCGATCCACTGCGCACCGTGCGCGGCGCCGGGTATTCGCTGGGCTGACATCACAAGCGCCGGATGATGCGCCGACGCATCATCCCGTGTCCGTCAACGGACACGCCACCGTGTGAAACACGTCGATCATTTGAATAGGTGCCCACCCGAGCGGTGATGCGTCGACGCATCATCCGGTTCCGTTGACGGAACCGCTCACTCCTGACGCGCATCCATCGGCAGAATGACGGTGAAGGTCGTCCCCTTGCCCAATTGGCTGTCCACCTGCAACCGCCCGCGGTGACGGTTGACGATGTGCTTGACGATGGCCAGCCCAAGGCCCGTCCCCCCCAATTCGCGCGAGCGGTGGCTGTCGACCCGGTAAAAGCGCTCGGTCAGACGGGGCAGATGCACCGCGTCGATGCCGGGGCCCGTATCGCTGACAGCGATCCTTACCCCCTGCCCGCGCAGCCGGTTCTCGTAGTCCGGCGTGCCCAGACCGATCCGCACCGAGGTTCCGCGCCCGGAATACTTGATCGCGTTCTCCACGAGATTGGTCAGCACCTGACGCAACTGGTCCGCGTCGCCCGGCACGGTCACGGGCGTTTCGGGCAGGCTCAGCGACATCTCGATCCCCGCCTCCTCGGCCAGTTGCGCAAGGCTGTGTCGGGTCTGTTGCAGCACGGCTGACAGGTCCACCGGGTCAACCGGGCGCACGCGCTCATCCGCCTCGACCCGGCTCAGGGACAAGAGATCCGACACCAGCCGGTTCATCCGCTCCGCCTCGGACCCCATGATGCCCAGAAACCGCTCTTGTGCTTTGGCATCATTGCGCGCCGGGCCTTGCAGTGTTTCGATGAAGCCCAGCAGCGCCGTCAGCGGCGTGCGCAGCTCGTGGCTGACATTGGCGACGAAATCGCGGCGCATTTGGCCCGCCTGTTCCATCGGCGTGATGTCCTCGAACGACACAAGGATGCCGGTGCGGCCCTGCATCGGCACGCCGCCACAGGTCACGCGATAGGTGATGTCATGCTGCCCGTCATTGGTCAGGTAGCGGGTCTCGCGCTTGGTCCCGTCGCGCTGCACCTGTTCGATCGTGTCAAGCAGGCTTGGCTGGCGCAGCGCGGTGATGAAATGTCGCCCTTCGATATTCTTGCCGAGCAGCTTTTCCGCCGCGGCGTTGACGGCAAAAATCCGGTCATCCGGCGCGATCAGCACCGCCGGGATGCCCAGTACCATCAGAATATCGCGGGGCGCCGCGGTCATTTGGCCGCTGCCACGGCAGCAAGCCCCGCATCAAACGCAGCGATCAGCGCGTCCGGGTCCTCGAGGCCCACGGACACCCGGAAGAACCCTTCGGTCATCCCCTGCGCGGCCCGCGCCTCGGGCGTCAGCCCCCGGTGCGAGGAACTGGCCGGATGCGACAGCGTCGTGCCCACATCGCCCAGCGTCGGGGCAAAGGCGATCTGGTGCGCGCCTTGGGTAAAGGCATTGGCCTCCGCGCGTCCCCCGTCGAGCTCGAAACTCACCATGTTGCACCCACGTCCCTGCAGCAGCCCTTGCGCGCGGGCGCGGTCGGGATGGTCGGGGCGCGTCGGATAGAGCACGCGCTTGACGCCCGGCTGCGCGGCAAGATGGTCCGCCAGCCGCGCGGCATTCGATTCTGCCCGATCAAAGCGCAGATCGAAGGACATCAGCCCCCGCTCGGCCAGCCAGCAGTCGAACGGGCTGGGCGTCATCCCGGTGGTCACTGCGAAATCGTAGATCGCCTTGCTCAGGGCGGCATCCCGCGTGGCCACCCACCCCAGCGTCACGTCCGAATGACCCGCCAACAGCTTGGTCACCGAATGCAGCACCACATCCGCACCCAGCTCGAACGGCTTGACCGCGCGTGGCGTGGTGAAGGTGTTGTCCACCACCAGCAGCACACCCTTCTCGCGGCAGAGATCGGCGATCCCCTGCACATCCGCAATCCGCAGCGTCGGGTTCGACACCACCTCGATCAGCACCAGCCGCGTGTTCGGCCGCAGCGCCGCCGCCATGGCCGCCGCATCCGTCGGATCGGCGAGCGACGTCTCGATCCCGAGGCGCGGCAGATCATCCCGCATCATCCGCAAGGACCGCCCATACAACTGGTCACCGCCGACAACGTGATCGCCCGCCTTGCACAGCCCCAAAAGAACCGCCGTCACCGCCGCCATGCCCGACCCCAGAACGATCCCCGGCTCCGGCGCGCTTTCCATAGCGTCGATCCGGCGCGCCAGAACATCGGCGTTTGGATGGCCTTCACGCGCATAGGTGTAGCCCTGCATCCGTCCTTCGTACTGCGCATCCAACTGGTCCGGCGTGTCGCTGGCATAGACCACCGAAGGCATCAGCGGCGTCACCACAGGTGTGGAGGCTGTCGCAGGAAGCCCGCCGGGGCGCATCAGGGTCGGTTTCATCATTGTCGCAGATCTCCGTTCAATTCTGCCCGCAGGCCTGCCACAAAGCGCGGTCGGCAACAATGGGCGGCGCGACGGCACGTTCTGCACTCCGGCCCTTGCGCCGATCTTGCAGGCGGGCGATGACGGGCGCATGACACAGCGCCCCGACATTCTCTGCATCGGCTCCGTCCTCTGGGACGTGATCGGCCGCTCCGACCGGCATATGAAACAGGGTGCCGATGTGCCCGGCCATATCACCCGCCTGCCCGGCGGCGTCGCGCTGAACATCGCCATGACGCTGGCGCGGTTCGATCTGCTGCCCGCCCTGCTGAGCGTCGTGGGCCGCGATCCCGAAGGCAATGAACTGGTCGCCGCCTGTGACCGTCTGGGCCTGATCACCGACCACCTCTACCGCTCGGACGATCTGCCCACCGATCAATATATGGCGGTCGAAGGCGCAAACGGCCTGATCGCCGCCATCGCCGACGCCCATTCGCTCGAACAGGCGGGCGACAAGATCCTGCGCCCGCTGATCACCGGGCCGATCGGCTTTGTCGAAGCCCCCTTTGCCGGGCCGATTGCGCTCGATGGCAACCTGACCGAGTCGCTGCTCGACCAGATCGTGCATCACCCGGCGTTTGCGCAGGCCGACCTGCGCATCGCCCCGGCCTCCCCCGGCAAGGCGGAACGCCTGCAGCCCTTCATCCGCGCGGGCAAGGGCGTGCTCTATGTCAATCTCGAAGAGGCCGGGCTACTCTGTCAGACCGAATTCGCCAGCGCACCACAGGCCGGGGCCGCGCTGATCGAACGGGGTGCCGCACGCGCGCTGGTCACCGATGGCGGCAATGTCACCTGCGATGCCACCCGCGACGGCATCCTTGCCGAACGCCCGCCCGAAGTGATGGTCACCCGCGTCACCGGCGCAGGCGACACCTTCATGGCCGCGCATATTGCATCCGAACTGCGCGGTGCCGACCGCCCCACAGCCCTGCACCGCGCCCTTGCCACTGCTGCCGCCTATGTCGCCGGAGGAACCTGACATGACCACCCTGCCCCTCGAGATTTCCCCCGCCGTCAAGGCCGCGCTGGACGCAGGCAAACCCGTGGTCGCGCTGGAATCGACGATCATCACCCACGGTATGCCCTGGCCTCAGAACCTCGAGACCGCCCGCGCCATCGAAGCCACCGTGCGCGACGCCGGTGCCGAGCCTGCCACCATCGCGGTGATTGAGGGACGGCTGTGCATCGGGCTCGACGCCGGACAACTGGAAGCATTGGCGCAGGCCAAGCAGGTCGCCAAACTCAGCCGCGCCGACATGGCCGTCTGCATCGCCAAAGGCGGCACCGGGGCGACGACTGTCGCCGCCACCATGATCGCCGCCCATATCGCCGGGATCGAGGTCTTTGCCACCGGCGGCATCGGCGGCGTACACCGCGGCGCGGACCAAAGCTTCGACATCTCGGCCGACCTGCAGGAACTGTCGCAAACCCCTGTCACGGTTGTGGCCGCCGGGGCAAAGGCCATCCTCGACCTGCCCAAGACGCTTGAAGTGCTCGAAACCCTTGGCGTGCCGGTCATGGCCTATGGTCAGGACGTCCTGCCCGCCTTCTGGTCGCGCGGCTCCAGCCTCAAGGCGCCGCTGCGTGCCGACACCCCTGCCGAGATCGCGAGGGCGCACGTGATGCGCGCCGCTCTCAAGCTTCCCGGCGGTCAATTGATCGCCAACCCGATCCCGCCTGAGGCAGAAATCCCCCATGCCGAGATCCACCCCATCATCACCCGCGCCACGCAGGATGCCGAAGCGCATGGCATCGCGGGCAAGGCTCTGACACCCTACCTGCTGCAGCGCATCTTCGAACTGACCGAGGGACGGTCGCTCGACGCCAATATCGCGCTTGTGCTGAACAATGCCTGTCTGGGCGCGCAAATTGCACAGGAATTGACGTCTCTGCGTTGAAAAACAGGGTCTTGTCACGTTCCCCCATTGTAGAGCCCCGGCCGACCTCTTACCTTTCGGACGAACCAGTGACGGACCCGAGATGACGACCCCTTTTGATCCTGAACGGCGCAAACCCGGCCTGATGACGGGCCTGCGGTCAAGCTTTCTGACGGGGATCGTTGTGATTGCCCCGGTGGCCCTGACGGTCTGGCTGATCTGGACCATCATGGGCTGGATCGACGGCTTTGTCCTGCCCCTGGTGCCCAGCCGCTTCAACCCCGAACAATATATCGGCATCAACCTGCGCGGCGTGGGGGTGATCTTTTTCCTGATCTTCACCGTGGTGGTGGGCTGGATCGCCAAGGGCCTGATCGGTCGGTCGCTGATCCGTTTCGCCGAAAGCCTTGTCGAACGCATGCCCGTGGTCCGGTCGATCTACAGCGGCGTGAAACAGATCGCCGAAACGATCTTTGCCCAGTCCGAACGGAACTTCGAAAAAGCCTGTCTGGTGCAGTACCCGCGCAAGGGCATCTGGGCCATCGGCTTCATCTCGACCGATGCCAAGGGCGAAATCTCCGAGCGCGCCGAGACCATGGGTAAGCTGATGTCGGTCTTCGTGCCCACGACGCCGAACCCGACATCGGGTTTCCTGCTGTTCTTCCCGCAGGAAGACGTAATCGAGCTTGACATGTCGATCGAAGACGCGGCCAAGCTGGTGATCTCGGCGGGCCTCGTCTACCCCAACGCCAAAGACCCGACCCAGCCCGCCAAGGCGGCGTGAATCTTTTTTCGCTCCGCTTGACGCAACCCGTACCGCTCCACACCTAAGCGACACGGTCCCGCGCAGTTTCGCGCCCGACACGCTGAGGTCTTTCCCGTGAACCTGATCCTTGTGGCCTTCGGGCTTGTCGCGCTGCTGGCAGGCGGCGATCTTCTGGTGCGCGGAGCCGTCGGCGTGGCCCGCCGTCTGGGCGTGTCGCCGCTGGTCATCGGACTGACACTGGTGGGTTTCGGCACCTCCGCCCCGGAACTCGTGACATCGGTCAGCGCCGCACTTGCCGGCGCGCCGGGCATTGCGCTTGGCAACGTGGTGGGCAGCAACATCGCCAACATCCTGCTGATCCTCGGTCTCGCTGCGATGATCCGCCCTGTGACGGCACAGATGGCGGGTCTGCCCCGCGAAGCGGCCTGGGTCGGCGGCAGCGCCATTGGCCTTGCCGTCCTTGCGGCACTGGGTCAGATCTCGGTACTGGCCGGGATCACCTTGCTTGCACTGCTCGGCACCTACCTCTGGGGCGCGTTCCGCAGTGCCGCCGCACCGGACCACGAGCCGGGTATCCCCGCCGACCCGCTGCCGAAAGCCGCAACATTTCTGATGATCGGGCTGGCGCTGACTCTCGGCGGGGCGATCGCGCTGGTCGATGGTGCCACTGGGATTGCCCGCGCCTATGGTGTGCCGGAAACCGTGATCGGGCTGACACTGGTCGCCGTCGGCACATCCCTGCCAGAGCTTGCAACCACCGTGATGGCCGCGCGGCGCGGCCAGTCGGATGTGGCACTCGGCAACATCCTCGGCTCGGGCATTTTCAACATCCTCGGCATTCTCGGCGTGACGGCCCTTGTAGCCCCTCTGCCCGTCGACGCAGAACTTCTTCCGGACATCGCGGTAATGCTGGCCACAACCGCGCTCCTGCTCGTGTTGCTCTTCTGGCGGCGCGGCCTCGGTCGCGTTTCGGGACTGGTGTTCCTCCTGACCTACGCCGCCTACATGGCATGGCTCAGCCAAACATTCTGACGAGGTCCGCCGTCTGCCGCTGCCCCAGATCATCCTTGTGATGCGCAAGGAACGTGCCCGCCGCCCGGCGGCCCGCCTCCTTCAACTCGGCAATGACCGACGGCACAGGCACCAGCTTGGTCGCCACCGACAGATCGTTCATCAGCGCATCATCGGCGATCATGTGGACGCGGACATTCTTCATCGCACCCTTCTGCACCTTGCCCTCGGCAATCAGGCGCTGCACGAACTCGATGGCGCGCAATTCGCGCAACAGGGACGAGTTGAAGCTGATCTCGTTGATCCGGTTCTGGATCTCGTTCGGCATCACCGGCACGCTATCCCGCTCCAGCGGGTTAATGTTCACGATCACCACGTCATCCGGCAGATCCGCATCGTAAAGCGGAAAGAGCGCCGGGTTGCCCGTATAGCCGCCATCCCAGAACGGCTCCACGATACCGGTCTGCGGATCTTCCACCTCGACCGCCTGGAACAGGGTGGGCAAACAGGCAGAGGCGAGAATGCTCTTGGTGCTGATCGCATCACCCTCGAAGATCCGCACCTTGCCGTCGCGCACCTGTGTGGCGCAGATGAAAAGCTTGGGCCCCTCTTTCGCGCAGACCTGCCCGAAATCGAACTGCGCCACGACCTTCTCCAGCGGGTTTTCGTAAAGCGGCCCCCAGGCATAGGGCGACATCATCCGCCCCAGCGTGTCACCCAGCAGATAGGCGGGCGAGAACTCAAGTCCCTTGCTCACTGCCGCCGGTGTGGGCAGCCACGCCTGCATCCATTTCGGCACCGCCAGATCATCCAACCGCGCCACCTGCGCCCAGAGCCAGTCCAGATTGTCCCGCGCGCCCTGCCGCCCATCCCTGAGCCACCCGGATTTCAGCGCCGCACCATTGAGCGCCCCCGCAGACGTGCCGGTGATCGCCGCGATCTCCAGATCATCCTCTTCCAGAAGCCGGTCCAGCACACCCCATGTAAACGCGCCATGGGCCCCACCGCCCTGAAGCGCCAGATTGATCGTTACCATACCGTCCCCTGCACCTTCATCTTGCCAAATAAACTCCGGGGAGCACGAGGGGCTGGCCCCTCGTTCCAGGCTCTCAAAGCGCCGTCCAGCCGCCATCTACCGAGATCGTCGTCCCGGTGATCTGCGCCGCCGCATCCGAGCACAGGAACACCGCCGTGCCGCCGATCTGCTCGACCGTGGCGAATTCCTTGGATGGCTGGCGCTCCAGAATGACCTTCTGGGTCACCTCTTCCTCGCTCATGTCGTATTTCTTCGCGGTGTCTGGGATCTGCGCCTCGACCAGCGGCGTCAGCACATATCCGGGGCAGATCGCGTTGCAGGTGATCGGCTCCCGCGCGGTCTCAAGCGCCGTCGTCTTCGACAGGCCCACCACCCCATGCTTGGCCGCGATATAGGCCGATTTGAATGGCGACGCGGTCAACCCGTGGGCGCTGGCGATGTTGATCACCCGGCCCCAGCCTGCCTTGCGCATCATCGGCAGCGCAACCGCTGTGGTGTGAAAAGCCGAGCTGAGGTTGATGGCGATGATCGCGTCCCATTTTTCGATCGGGAATTCGTCGATCGGGGACACATGCTGGATGCCTGCATTGTTAACAAGGATGTCGCAGGCCCCGGCCTGTTCGATCAGCGCCCGACACTGGTCGGGCTTGGACATATCCGCCTGGATATAACGCACCGTCACACCATGCTCCTTGGCGATGGAGGCGGCCAGCGCATGATCTTCCTCACGGTCGGTGAACGAATTGATCACCACATCCGCCCCGGCCCGCGCCAGTTCATGCGCCACACCGAGGCCGATTCCGGAATTCGATCCGGTGATGACGGCAGTTTTCCCTTTCAGCGACATGATCGCTCCTTCCTTGGTCTTTTGCTTGCGCAGAACGCTACATGCTGCGCCTGCATAGTACAAAGAAGAAGCGGTCCCGGTTCCACAAGACCCAAAGATTGTCCGAATCGGCCTGACACCCGAACCACCCTTGCCCCGGTGCAGCGCCGGCAGGATGCTTGACGCGCCGCCCACAAATGCAAGGCCACACACGCAAACCCCTGTTTCACAGGTGTCCGACAGGCAGGTCGCGCAAGGATCGGGAAGAAAAAAACCCCGGCGCGAAGCCGGGGTTAAGTTATTGAGGCAGGTTTCATACAGGCAAGAAACCTAGCGAGCAGTAAGTCTCTTATAGGCAATTCTTCGCAGCGTTCCAAGCTAAAAGTTTGAAAAGCCACGAAAGCCCCGTTACCGTCACACGCAACAAAACAAGGGCAGACAGGGATTGTTGCGAAAATGAGATCGGTTTTTTTCCTCAAGCGGCAGATGGGCATCGCCGCCGTGGCACTCGCGTTGTGCGGGCAATCCGTCGCGGCAGACCCGCAGCACGGCATAGCTATGTATGGCGCGCCCGCACTTCCACCGGATTTTGTGTCGCTGCCCTATGCCAATCCCGACGCGCCCAAGGGCGGACGGATCGTCACCGGCGAGGTCGGCAGCTTCGACAGCCTCAACCCGCACATCTCCAAAGGCTCGACGCCGTGGCAGCTTCGCTTCCTCGCTTACGAAAGCCTGATGGGCCGGAACTGGGACGAACCCTTCACGCTTTACGGCCTTCTCGCCGAATCGATTGAGGTGGGCGAGAACCGCGATTGGGTGGAATTCGTCCTGCGCGAGGAAGCCGCGTTTTCGGATGACACCCCGCTCACCGTCGAAGACGTGATGTGGTCCTATGAAACCCTCGGCACCATCGGCCACCCCCGCTATCACGGCGCGTGGAAGAAAGTGGCGTCGATGGAACAGACCGGCCCGCGCAGCATCCGCTTCACCTTCAACGAAGACGACCCCGAGATGGCGCTGCTGATCGGCATGCGCCCGATCCTGAAAAAGGCCCAGTGGGAGGGCAAGGATTTCACCGAGTCGGGTCTGGACGAGATCCCCATCAGCACCGCGCCCTATGTGATCGACGATTTCGAGGCCGGCCGCTTTGTCAGCCTCAAACGCAATCCTGATTATTGGGGCGCAGACGTCAACTTCATGCGCGGTCAGGCCAACCTCGATGAGATTCGCATGGAGTTCTACGGCGACGGCACCGCCATGTTCGAGGCGTTCAAGGCGGGTGCGCTGAACTCCAGCCGTGAATTCAACGTCGAGAAATGGGACACCCAATACGATTTCCCGGCCATCGACCGGGGCGACGTGGTCAAATCGGTGATCCCGCATGAACGCCCCTCGGGCATGACCGGCTTTGTGATGAACACCCGCCGCGACGCGTTCAAGGACTGGCGCGTGCGCGATGCGATGCTGCACGCCTTCAACTTCGAATTCATCAATGAAACCATGACCGGCTCCAAGCAGCCGCGCATCACGTCCTATTTCTCGAACTCGGTGCTCGGGATGCAGGACGGCCCCGCTGAAGGCCGCGTGCGCGCGCTGCTGGAACCCTTCGCCGCCGATCTTCTGCCCGGCGCGCTTGACGGCTATGCCCTGCCCGTCAGCGATGGCACCGAACGCAACCGCGGCAACATCCGCGCCGCCATCGACCTCATGGAGGACGCAGGCTACACCATCACCGATGGCCAGATGGTTGGCCCCGACGGCGCGCCCTTCACCTTTGAAATCCTGCTCCAGCAAGGCAGCACCGAGGAACAGTCGATCATCGACCTCTTCGTTCAGTCGCTGGAACGGGTCGGCATCACGCCCACGATCACCACGATCGACAGCGCCCAGTTCAAGGAACGCACCACCAATTACGACTTCGACATGAGCTTCAACCGCTGGGGCATGTCGCTTAGCCCCGGCAATGAACAACGGCTCTACTGGGGCTGTGACGGTGTCGAAAACCCGGGCACGCGCAACTGGATGGGCATGTGCTCGCCCGCCGCCGACGCGATGATCGACGCGATCCTGCAATCGGACTCGCGCGAGGATTTTGTCGCTGCCACCCGTGCGCTGGACCGCGTGCTGACCACCGGGCGCTATGTGATCCCGATCTACCAATGGAACATCAGCCGCATCGCCCATGTCAAAGAGTTGAAATTTCCCACCGAGATCCCGATCTATGGCGACTGGATCGGCTGGCAGCCCGATGTCTGGTGGTGGGAAGAGGAGTGATCCATGCGCGCATGGACTCTGATGATACTGGTTGCAGGCGCACTCAGCGCCTGTGCCACGGTTGACAGGATCGGACAGGACATCTCGTCCACGTCCCGCACCGTGCAAAGCTGGTTCTGACGCTCCGACCTCTGACGCTCCGACCAAGGTCTGCGGCGGGCTGTCCCATGCGACGGCGCGCCGCTTTTGAACGACTCACTCTGCATGCCATCGTCTACCGTGCGAGGGACGTTTGGAGGAGCGTCTGAATGACTTGGACTGACATCACCGAAAACTGGACGACGGCGCTTGCCCGTCTCGAAGCCAGATTTCCCTTGTTGAACCGCGATGCGCTGAACCAGCCGCCGGAAGATTTGCACGGCCTGTCGCAGCATCTTGCGGCGACCCATGACCTGACTCCGCTTGAAGCGACCGAAGAACTGGCCGACTGGCTGTTTGTCGAAACGCTGGCGCGGCAGGCCAGCGAAATGGGCCTGCACTGAACGTCAGCCCTGTGTGAGCGACGTCACCCACAGGATGCTGGCGTCGTCATCCGACACCGAAATCACGTTATGCCCCATCGTGGCATCGTAATAGGCACTGTCGCCCCGGCGCATCTCGACCGGTTCGTAAAATTCCGTGTAAAGCCGGATCACGCCGGTGAGGACGTAAAGAAACTCCTCACCGTCATGCCGCACCCAGCCATCGAATTCCTCGACCGAGCGGGCCCGCACCCGAGCGCGATAGGGCAGCATCTGCTTCTTGGTCAGCGTTTCCGCCAGTAATTCATGCTCATAGGTCGTGGTCGCGTGCTGTTGGCCCTGCCCGTTCGGCGTGACCACCATCCGCCCGTTGACCTTTTCCCGCTGCGGCGGCGTGAACAATTGCGGCACGCTGATCTGAAGCCCGACCGCCAGCTTTTTCAGCGCGTCATAGGTGGGCGACATCTGCCCGTTCTCGATCTTCGACAGCGTCGACCGCGCCAGCCCCGCCTGCTGCGCCGCCTGTTCCAGCGTCCAGTTCCGCGCCTTGCGCAGATCGCGCACGCGCTCGCCCAGATTAAGCGGTTCCGGATGGTCATCGGCCCCGGAGTCCCTCGCGATGCGGATCAGGTTTTTCGGATCATGAGTCATGCGCACATCTATAAGGCCAGCCCGCCTCTCCGGCAACCTGCGCTTGCGGCGCTGACGATTGCGCCATAGGGCTGTGCCATGACCTCGATTGCCGATACAGGCCCCTGGCCGCCCTGCCCGCAGGACTTCAATCTGACCGCCCATGTGCTGGCCGCCGCCGACAGCGTGCCCGACAAGATCGCGCTGGCCGTGGTCAAGTTGACGGGCGCGCAGCGTTGGAGCTACGACCGTCTGCGCAGCGCCATTCTCGGCACCGCCGCTGGGCTTTTGGACAGCGGGCTGCACCCGGGGGATCGGCTTCTGATGCGGGTGGGAAACTCGGTCGAATTCCCGGTCGCCTATCTTGCTGCCATCGCCGTCGGTATCGTCCCGATCCCAACCTCGTCGCAACTGACCGCACCCGAGGTGCAGGTCCTGATCGACATGACCGACCCGGCGGCGGTTCTGCATGACGGAAAATCCGCCTGTCCGGCAACCGTACGGGTGATCCGTACAGATCAGATGGCCCGATGGTACGGTTTGCCGCCCGCCGACTATGCGCTCGGCGATCCGGATCGGCTTGCCTATGTCATCTTCACCTCCGGCACCTCGGGCAAACCCCGCGCCGTCTGCCACGCCCATCGCGCGATCTGGGCGCGCGGCATGATGATGGAGGGCTGGTACGGGCTGACTGAGACCGACCGCCTGATGCATGCCGGTGCGTTCAACTGGACCTACACGCTGGGCACCGGTCTTCTGGACCCGTGGACCAAGGGGGCGACCGCCCTGATCCCCGCACAAGGGGTGGAACACGCGCAGATCCCGCTCCTTCTCAAGCGGCACGAGGCGACGATTTTTGCAGCAGCGCCGGGGGTTTACCGGAACGTTCTCAAGTCAGGCCGCCTCGATCTTCCCAAACTGCGCCACGGTCTGTCCGCCGGGGAAAAGCTGCCCGCCACGATCCGGGACACATGGCTCGCCGCCACGGGCACCCGCGTCTACGAAGCCTTCGGCATGTCGGAATGCTCGACCTTCATCTCTTCCGCTCCCGGATCACCGGACCTGCCCCCCGAAAGCCTTGGCTGGCCCCAACCCGGCCGCCGCATCGCGATCCTGAGCGAGGCCGGCCCCGCTCCCCTCAACACCCCCGGCATCATCGCCGTCCACCGCACCGATCCCGGTCTCATGCTCGGTTATCTGAACCAGCCCGAGGAAACCGCGTCCCGGTATCAGGGCGACTGGTTCCTGACCGGAGACATGGGCGAAATGACGGAAAACAAAGACATTTTATACCACGGCCGCTCCGACGACATGATGAATGCAGGCGGCTACCGTGTCAGCCCGCTCGAAGTCGAAGCGGCGCTTCTGGCCCATCCGGACATCCACGAAGTCGGCGTCACCGACATCGAGATCAAGGCCGACACCCGTATCATCGCCGCCTATTTCGTGTCGGACACCCCACTGGACAGCACGGCCCTCGAACAGTTCGCAGCCGAACGGCTGGCCCGCTACAAGCAACCCCGCCTCTACACCCGCGTCGCGTCCCTGCCCCGCAACGCCAACAACAAGCTGCTGCGCCGCGCCTTGCCCGACCAGCCTGTGCTCTGACCCATGCTTACCAAACGCCACTCAGTCTGTTAGACGGGTCTCAACGACTGGAAAGGAACATCTTATGGTCAAGCTTGACATCATGTCCGACCCGATCTGCCCCTGGTGCTATATCGGAAAGACCAATCTCGACCGCGCATTGGCGCAGCGCCCCGACCATCCCTTCCTGATCACATGGCATCCGTTCCAACTGAACCCCGACATGCCGAAAGACGGCATGGACCGCCGCGCCTATCTCGAGGCGAAGTTCGGCGGCAAGGACGGTGCAGTCCGTGCTTATGCGCCGGTTGTCGAACACGCCGAGAAAGCGGGCCTGAAGATCAACTTCGAAGCCATTGAAAAAACACCGAATACTCTGGATGCGCATCGCCTGATCCACTGGGCCGGGATCGAAGGCATGCAGAATGCGGTCGTCGATGCGCTGTTCAACGCCTATTTCGTCGAAGGGCGTGACATCGGCGACACGGACGTCCTTGCCGACATCGCGGACTCTAGCGGCATGGACGCCAGCGTCGTGCTGCGCCTGCTGTCCACCGACGAAGACCGTGCCGAAATCGTCGAACGCGATGCCGCCGCCCGTGGCATGGGCGTCACATCGGTGCCCACTTTCGTTGTCGCCAGCCAGCACGCCGTCCCCGGTGCGCAACCGACCGAGCTGTGGCTGCGCGTGCTCGACGATCTGGCCCAAGGGGCCACGCTCGACGCATGAACACACCCGTCCGCATTGCCACTCTTGTCGTGACGCTGCTGGCGATCATCACGGGCGGCACGATCTTCTTTCGCTGGGCCGAAGGCTGGAGCTGGCTCGACTCGTACTTCTTTACAGTCGTGACCCTGTCGACCGTCGGCTACGGCAATCTCGTTCCGGCAACCGACATCGGCAAGATCGGCACCACCATCTTCATCCTGCTGGGACTGGGTATCTTCGCCGTCGCGGTTCAACAATTCGGCATGTTCGCCATGCGAAAACGCGAAGAGCACACGGAATGGCTGATCGCCCGCTTTCACGAACCGGACCGCACCGCGAACACCGACACCGACCCGGTGGATCCGGAGTTACGCGACAAGACCTGACGCGATACAGACTGTAACCTCGGGCAGCATGGTGCTACGGCACAGGCAGGTTACCCGGAGTCCCCATGTCCACAGCCATGTCGCGTCCAGAGTTCGTCGCCCTGATGGCCATGCTCGCGGCCACGGTCGCGCTGTCCATCGACGCGATGCTTCCGGCCCTGCCGCAGATCGCCGAGCATCTGTCGCCGGACAACGTCAACAAGGTGCAACTCGTCGTCACCAGCTTTGTCCTTGGTATGGGGCTGGGGACATTTGTCACCGGGCCGCTGTCGGATACGTTCGGGCGGAAACAGGTGATGTTGTGGGGATCGGCCTTGTTCATCCTCGGGGCGGTTGTGGCCTCGCAGGCCCAGTCGCTCGAAGTGCTGCTGGCGGCGCGCATGGTGCAGGGGCTGGGTGCTGCGGGACCGCGCGTCGTGGCGATGGCTGTGATCCGCGATCTCTATGCCGGGCGGGGCATGGCGCAGATCGTATCCTTCGTGATGATCGTCTTCTCGCTCGTCCCCGCAATCGCGCCGCTGCTCGGGTCCATCGTGATCGACATCTGGGACTGGCGCGCCGTGTTCTACGGTTTTGTCGGCTTCTCCGCGGTCTCTGCCCTTTGGGTGGCCATCCGTCTGCCCGAAACCCTCGCCCCCGAAAACCGGCGGTCCCTGCGCATCACCGCGCTGCGCAGCGCCGTGGTCGAGATGTTCGTCCATCCTGTCGTCCGCATCTCCATAGCGGTACAGGCGCTGTCCTTCGGGATGCTCTTTGCGCTTTTGTCGTCCATCCAGCAGATCTTCGACATCACCTTCGGACGGGCCGAGACCTTTCCGCTTTGGTTCGGCGCGGTCGCCATCGTCGCCGCCTCGTCCGGCTTTCTGAACGCGCGTCTCGTGATGCGGCTGGGGATGATCTACCTTGTTCGCGCCATGCTGCTGGCGCAGGTGGGTCTGTCCGCCGCGATGATCCTTGTCGCGCTGGCGGCCGCAGCGGGCCATGTGTCCAATGGCCTATATTTCGGCGCATTTGTGATCTGGCAGATCTCGCTTTTCTTTCAGGCCGGTATGACCATCGGCAACCTCAATGCGATCGCGCAGGAACCGATGGGGCATATCGCAGGCATGGCCGCCAGCGTGATCAGTTCCGTGGCCACCGTGGGTGGCGTGGCTCTGGCCGTGCCGGTGGGCCTCTTGTTCGACGGCACCCCTTTACCGCTGGCGATCTCGATCTTCCTGCAGGCTGCGGTTGGTCTTGCGCTCATGCGCCTCATGGCGCGGGTCGATGCGCGGCTGGCACCGTGATACGGTCAGGACCAAGACTTCGGAAAGGACGCGCCCCATGACGAAAATCAAAGTCGACAACCCCATCGTTGAAATGGACGGCGATGAAATGACCCGCATCATGTGGGATTTCATCAAGCAGAAACTGATCCTGCCCTATCTCGACATCGACCTGCTGTACTACGATCTCGGCATCGAGGAACGCGACCGCACCAACGACCAGATCACCATCGACGCCGCCGAAAAGACCAAAGAGGTCGGCGTCGCCGTCAAATGCGCGACCATCACCCCGGACGAGGCCCGGGTCGAAGAGTTTGGCCTCAAACAGATGTGGCGGTCGCCCAATGGCACGATCCGGAACATTCTGGGGGGCGTGATCTTCCGTCAGCCGATCATCTGCCGCAACGTGCCGCGCCTTGTTCCGGGCTGGACCAAACCCATTGTCGTGGGGCGCCACGCCTTTGGCGATCAGTACAAAGCCACCGATTTCAAATTCCCCGGCGCGGGCAAGCTGACGATGAAATTCGTGGGCGAAGACGGCACGGTGATCGAACGCGATGTCTATGACGCGCCGTCGGCGGGCGTGTTCATGTCGATGTACAACCTTGACGCCTCGATCCGCGATTTCGCCCGCGCGTCGTTCAATTACGGTCTGAACCTTGGCTGGCCGGTCTACCTGTCCACCAAGAACACCATTCTGAAACAATATGATGGCCGCTTCATCGAGATCTTCGCGGACATCTTCGAGGCGGAATTCAAAGACGCCTTCGAGGCCAAGGGCATCGAATACCAGCACCGCCTGATCGACGACATGGTGGCCTCGGCCCTGAAATGGTCGGGTGGCTTTGTCTGGGCCTGCAAGAACTACGATGGCGACGTGCAGTCCGACACCGTGGCGCAGGGCTTTGGATCGCTGGGCATGATGTCGTCGGTGCTTATGACCCCCGATGGCAAGATCGTCGAGGCCGAGGCCGCCCATGGCACCGTCACGCGCCACTACCGCCAGCATCAGGCGGGCGAACAGACCTCCACCAACTCCATCGCATCGATCTACGCCTGGACCGGCGCGCTCAAGCACCGCGCCAAGCTGGACGAGAACATCAGCCTGCGCGCCTTTGCCGAAACGCTCGAACGGGTCGTCGTGGAAACGGTCGAGGCCGGGTACATGACCAAGGATCTCGCCTTGCTGGTCGGACCACAGCAAAGCTGGTTGACCACGATGGGTTTCCTCGAAAAGCTGGATGAACGGTTGAACGCAGCTTTGACAGGGTAAGAACGATGCGGTGGTTGGCGGTCCTTCTCTTTCTGGCAACCCCGCTCTGGGCACAGACCTATCCCGACTATGACCGCACGACGATCACCGATCGCGCAGACCTTCTGACCGATGCGCAGGAGGTTGCGCTGGATGCCCGGCTGGAGGGTTTGCGGCGCGACACCGGGATCGAATTCGCGGTTCTGACCCTGCGCTCGCAAGCGCCCTATGCGCCCGCGCAATCGCTCGAGGATTTTGCAACGGGCCTCTTCAACCACTGGGGCATCGGCAACGCCACCCGCAATGACGGCATCCTTGTGCTGGTCCTGTCCGAGGACCGCGCCATGCGGATCGAACTGGGCGCAGGCTATGCCCGCGACTGGGACCGGGTGTCGCGCAATGTGATCAACCGTTCCTTCCTGCCGGCGTTCGAACAGGGGGACTACGCCAAAGGGATCATCGACGGGGTCGAAGACGTGATCGCCTCCATCGCCCTGCCGTTCTCGGAAGGCTCTGACGCACCCGCGTCCGACGGGGAATTCACGCCGTGGATGGTCTTCGTTGCGGTCATGGGGGCGCTGCTGATCTCCGCACGCCGGTTTTTCGGTGATCTTCTGACCCGGTTTCAAAGCTGCCCCAATTGCGGCTACCGCGCCCTGAGCCGAACCCGTAAAACGCTGCGCCGCGCCACACGGTCAAGCGAGGGCAGCGGCGAGGTCATCACCCGCTGCAGCCAGTGCAGCTACCGCGACGTGCGGACCTTCACGGTGCCTCGGATTTCATCATCCTCGTCGCGTGGCAGCTTTGGCGGTGGGCGATCCGGCGGCGGAGGCGCATCGGGACGCTGGTAAGCCTTGACTTGCTCAATTTATGTCATAATTGCTGACCTATGTTTCTGCTCAGCAAACCACCCGCCGACCGACACACGCCGCTTGAGGACCTTCAGGGCATCCTGATCGGGGCCACCCTTGTGGCGCTGGCCATCCAGTTCCTGTCTCAGGCCAATCTGCTGACCGGCCAGATCGCGGGGCTGGCGCTTGTGACCAGCTACGCAACCGATTGGCCCTTCGGCGCGATCTTCTTCGTCCTGAACCTGCCCTTCTACATCCTTGCGGTGCACCAGCTTGGCTGGACCTTCACGCTCAAGACCTTTGCCGCTGTGGCGCTGATGTCCACGATCTCCGAACTCCTCCCCTATGTCCTGACGCTCGACATGGTCCATCCCTCGCTGGCCGCCGTGCTGGGCGGTGTGCTGGCGGGGATCGGTCTCTTGTCTCTGTTCCGGCACGGGGCGACGCTGGGCGGGGTCGGCGTTGTGGCACTGTGGCTGCAGGACACACGGGGCATTCAGGCGGGCAACACGCAGCTTCTGTTCGATGCGGTTGTTTTCGGTCTCGCCTTCTTGGTTTTGCCGACCCCTGTGGTTCTCTGGTCGCTTGTGGGGGCGGTCATTCTCAACATGATCGTCACCGTGAACCACCGCCGGGATCGCTACGTGGCCCGGTCCTGAGCACTTCTGCCTAGAAAACAGTCAAAAACGACACTCTGTCGCAATCAGCACAGATTGCACGCCCGGCTGAAGGCAGCGTCTCCCTAGCAACATGGAGATGCGGATGCGCGGCGATCGCCCTGCCCTGACACTGGTTCTGCGCACGATCGGCGCACGTCGGGGACGCGCGGCGCGCGGTCGTCCCTGATCGGATTGTCCGATCCACCCCAGCATCCCCTTATCCAAGAGACAACCCATGACCGATCTGTCCCCCCGTCGCGCCGGTGGCCGTGCTGCCCGCCGTGAGGCCCGTACCAACCCGCTTGCCGACAACCTCCGCCCGATCCGCGCCGGCATGTCCGGCGGCCGCTACGAACCGCTCACCCCGTCGGATATGGAGCGCATCCACAATGCGGCCCTGACCGCACTGGAAGAGATCGGTCTGTCCGAGGCCCCCGCGTCGGGCATCGAGATCATGACCAAGGCCGGAGCTGTCCTTGGCGACGATGGCCGCATCCGGTTCCCCCGCGCGCTGGTCGAGGACATGCTGGCCCTGACCAACCGGCAGGTCACGCTTTGCGGGCGCGATCCGCTCTACGATCTGGACCTCTCGGGCACCCGCGTGCACTACGGCACCGCCGGGGCTGCGGTGCATATGGTGGATGTGGACACCGGCAACTACCGTGAAAGCACGGTGCAGGATCTGCACGACGCCGCCCGCATCGCCGACCAACTGGACAACATCCACTTCCTGCAGCGTCCCATGGTGGCGCGGGATATTCCCGACAACAGGGAAATGGACCTCAACACCATCTATGCCTGCTGTTCGGGCACCTACAAACACGTGGGCGTGTCCTTTACCGAACCGTCCTTCGTGCCCGATGCGTTTGAACTCTTGCACCTGATCGCAGGCGGCGAAGACGCGTGGCGCGCGCGGCCCTTCGTGTCGAACTCGAACTGCTTCGTCGTCCCGCCGATGAAATTCGCCACCGAAGCCTGTCAGGTCATGGAGGCCTGCATCCGCGGCGGCATGCCCGTTCTGCTGCTCAGCGCCGGTCAGGCCGGGGCCACAGCCCCCGCCTCCATCGCAGGGGCCATCGTGCAGGCGGTTGCGGAATGTCTGGCAGGCGTTGTCTATGTCAACGCCATGGCGCCGGGCCATCCGGTGATCTTTGGCACCTGGCCCTTCGTGTCGGACTTGCGCACCGGCGCGATGTCCGGTGGATCGGGCGAACAGGCGCTGCTGACCGCAGGCTGCGCGCAGATGCACCGCTACTACGGCGTCTGCGGCGGCGCGGCAGCGGGCATTGCCGATGCCAAACTGCCCGACATGCAGGCCGGATGGGAGCAGATGTGCTCCAACGTGATGGCGGGTCTCTCGGGCCTCAACATGGTCTACGAGGCAGCAGGCATGCATGCATCGCTTCTCGGCTTTTGTCACGAGAGCCTGATCCTGGGCGATGACCTCATCGGTCAGGCGCTGCGCTGCGTGCGCGGAATCGAAGTGACCGAGGACGACCTCAGCCTCGACGTCATGCGCGCCACCTGCCTCGGCGGGCCGGGCCACTACTTGGGCAGCGATGACACGCTGAACCGGATGCAGCGCGACTACGTTTACCCGGTTCTGGGCAACCGCGCGTCGCCCAAGGAATGGGTCGAACAGGGCCAGCCGATCCTCGTGGAAAAGGCAACCGAGCGGAAGGAGATGATCCTATCGAAACCCGCGCGTGCCCGGTTTGCGCCCGATGTCGATGCCGCGATCCGCAGCCGTTTCAATATTCACCTGAATTGATCTTTTTGCGCCACCGAAGGGCTGGTCCCTTTGGTGGCAATCGGCCATGTAGATCGCACCCTACCGGAGATCGCCATGCCCTATGTCATTCTCATGCTCGCCGTGCTGGCCGAAACCATCGGCACCACTGCCCTGCAGGCCAGCCAGCAATTCAGCCGCCCGCTGCCCTCGGTCATTGTGGTCGTGGCTTATGGCGTCGCGTTCTACCTTCTGGCCATCGCACTCAAGACCTTTCCGGTGGGTATCGCTTATGCCATGTGGTCGGGGATGGGGATCGTGTTCATTGCGGTCATCGGCTTTGCCGCCTTCGGACAGAAGCTCGATCTGGCGGCAATCCTCGGGATTGCGCTGATCATGGCGGGGATCATCGTGATCAACCTCTTCTCGGGCACCGCAACCCACTGAAAAACGCGCACCGGTCAGACCGATGCGCGTCTTCATGCCTGACGAACGCAGGGCTCAGAACCGGAAGCTGCCCCGGATCGACACGGTATCCGCATCGACATCGACGCCGGTGCCGTCGAAATCGTCAAAGCGATGGGCCAGGTATTCGCCGCCGACGGTGAACTGTTCGGTCACCTTGTATTCCACGCCCAAGCCACCGACGATCCCGGTGTCATCGCCGATATTGGTGCTCATTTGCGCCGCACCCACGGTGCCGTAGACCAGCGTCCGGCCAAGGTCATAGCCGCCGCGAAGTTTCGCCCGCAGCACGTCGTCGACCTCGATCCCACCCAGTTCGATGTCCTCGCCGGTCTGGTAATCAAGCTCACCGCCGACAACGAACTGACCGAAATCGTAATCATAGCCACCGTGGATGCCAAAGACGCCTTCGCTGTCGTCCAGACCGCCATCCGCGTCCGCCGACAGATTGCCCAGGCTCAGACCGCCATAGGCGCCGGTCCAGTCGCCGCCCATCTGAACCGGGGCGACCGTTACCGGCTCCACAATCATGGGTTCGGCCGGAGCCGGATCAGCGCTGCCCGCATAGGTCGAGGTTGCTGCGGTGGCCACAAGGGCCGTTCCAAGCAGAATGCGTTTCATGAGGAGAGTTCCTTTCTCGTTTGCCTCAGTCGTCGCGACGGGCACAGGTCATGCCCGCCGCGCTGTTGTCTCAACGTCGGCAGCCTTGATCCCGTTTCAACGCGATGGGCAGCGGTTTCTTCAAACCCCGCATTTTCCGGCCAAACCCCGCCAAAAACCCTTGGGTCATCAGTGCTTTGTTGCCGGTTCCCTGTCACGCTGTCGTGAGGGGGCTGTGGTGCCGGAACGGCAACACCCATATCGACGGCCTTTTTTGCTGGCCTTCTCTGGCGGTCCCTTGTAACCCCCGGCCAACTCTTCCCATTACGAGACAAAGATTCATGGACCTTCGCAACATTGCGATCATCGCCCACGTTGACCACGGCAAGACGACGCTGGTGGACGAACTGCTGAAACAATCCGGCGCCTTCCGCGCGAACCAGGCTGTCGCCGAACGCGCGATGGACAGCAACGACCTCGAACGCGAACGCGGCATCACCATTCTGGCCAAGGCCACGTCGGTCGAATGGAAAGGCACACGCATCAACATCGTCGACACTCCCGGTCACGCCGATTTCGGCGGTGAGGTGGAGCGCATCCTGTCCATGGTCGACGGGGTGGTCCTGCTGGTCGACGCCGCCGAAGGCCCGATGCCGCAGACAAAATTCGTCACCTCCAAGGCGCTGGCTCTGGGTCTGCGCCCGATCGTGGTGCTGAACAAAGTGGATAAGCCAGACGCCGAACCCGACCGGGCACTGGACGAATGCTTTGACCTTTTCGCCAACCTTGACGCGAACGAAGACCAGCTCGATTTCCCGCACATGTACGCCTCGGGTCGGTCCGGCTGGGCCGACACCACGCTGGATGGTCCGCGCAAGAACCTTGACGCGCTCTTCAAGCTGATCGTCGATCACGTCCCTGCCCCCAAGCAGATCAAGCATCAGGACGAAGACTTCCGCATGCTGGCCACAACGCTGGGCTCTGACCCGTTTGTGGGCCGCATCCTGACCGGCCGCGTCGAAACCGGCCGCCTCAAGGTAGGTGCCACCGTGCAGGCGCTCAGCCGTGTGGGCCAGAAGATCGAACAGTTCCGCGTCACCAAGATCCAAGCCTTCCGGGGTCTGGGCATGCAGGACATCGAAGAGGCTCTGGCGGGCGACATCGTCAGCATCGCCGGCATGTCCAAGGCGACCGTGGCCGACACGATCTGTGCGCTGGCTGTGGACGAACCGCTCGAGGCACAGCCCATCGACCCGCCCACCATCACCGTCACCTTCGGCATCAACGACAGCCCGCTTGCGGGCCGTGACGGCAAGAAGGTGCAATCACGTGTCATCCGGGAGCGCCTGATGAAAGAGGCGGAATCCAACGTCGCCATCAAGGTCAAGGACACCCCCGGCGGCGAAGCCTTCGAAGTGTCGGGCCGGGGCGAACTCCAGATGGGTGTTCTGATCGAAAACATGCGCCGCGAAGGGTTTGAGCTTTCGATCTCGCGCCCGCAGGTGATCATGAAGGAAGACGAGAACGGCAAGCTGCTCGAACCGATCGAGGAAGCCACCATCGACGTTGACGATGATTACTCGGGTGCGGTGATCGAAAAGCTGACCGGCGCGCGCAAGGGCGAACTGGTCGAAATGCGCCCCGCCGGTGCAGGCAAGACCCGCATCATCGCCCATGTGCCGTCACGCGGCCTGATCGGCTATCACGGCGAATTCCTCACAGACACGCGCGGCACGGGCGTTCTGAACCGCGTCTTCCACGGCTGGGCCCCGCACAAAGGCCCGATCCCGGGCCGTCGCGCAGGGGTTCTGATCTCGATGGAGAACGGTGTGTCGGTCGCCTACGCGCTGTGGAACCTCGAAGACCGGGGCCGCATGATGATCGGCGCGCAGGAAGCTGTCTACACCGGCATGATCATCGGTGAACACAGCCGCGACAACGATCTGGAAGTGAACCCGCTCAAGGGCAAGAAGTTGACCAACGTTCGGGCCTCCGGCACCGACGAAGCCGTGCGCCTGACCACCCCTATCACGCTCTCGCTGGAAGAGGCCATCGCCTATATCAACGATGACGAACTGGTCGAGGTTACGCCGAACTCGATCCGTCTGCGCAAGCGCTACCTTGACCCGCACGAACGCAAGCGGATGTCGAAGAGCATGTAACGCTCTTCTGCCCTGTCGGGCTTTATCGCGAGCATAGCCCACACGGGCCTGACAAGCGGCGCGGACCATGTTGGTCGCGCCGCTTTTTCGTCACTCCGTCGTTTCGACGATCAGCAACTCGCGCTCGGACGCGTCGCGCGCGTGGTCCAGTGCTTTCTGGTAGTCCGGGCTGTTGTAGCAGGCCTCGGCCGCCTCGACCGACGGGAACTTGGCCACCACGTTTCGCGGCCGTTCCTGCCCCTCAAGCTGCACATAGCGACCACCGCGGGCAATGAAATGCCCGCCATGTTTCGCAATCGCCGGGCCCGCCAGTTCGGCATATTTTGCGTACGACTCGGGGTCCGTCACCGTGACATGGGCAATCCAGAGTGCAGGCATGGTTCAACCTCCCAAAACGGCTTCGGCGGCCTTGATCGCGGCATCGGCATTGTCAACCGAGGCGCCACCGCCCTGCGCCATGTCCGGACGGCCACCGCCGCCCTTGCCGCCCAACTCTGTCACAGCCGCCTTGACCAGATCAACCGCGGAAACCGTGCCGGTCAGGTCCGACGTGACACCCGCAGCCACGGCCGCCTTGCCGCCTGTATCCGCGATCAGCAGCACTGCACCTGACCCGATGCGCGACTTGTGTTCGTCAATCAGCGGCGGCAGGTCCTTGCCCGACACACCCGACAGCACCTGAGCGAGGAATTTCACGCCATTCACTTCGCGCGCCTCGGCACCACCGCCCTGCCCAGACCCGCCGGCCATCGCCAGCTCGCGTCGCAACTGTGCCACCTCGTTCGAAAGTGCCTTGCGTTCGTCAAGCAGCGTGCGCACCCGTGCGGGCACGTCCGTGGCCTGCGCTTTCAGCTCCAACGCCACTTCGGCCAGACGGTGATCCTGCTCGGACAGGTAGCGGAACGCATCCGCCCCGGTCAGCGCCTCGATCCGACGGACGCCCGCGCTGGATGCGGAATCGCCCAGCGTGACGAAAACACCAATGTCCCCCGTGCGCCGCACATGGGTGCCGCCGCAAAGCTCCAGCGAATAAGTGTTGCCGTCTGTGCCCTTGCCCGAACCGGTCTGCGTGCCCATCGAAACGACCCGCACCTCGTCGCCGTATTTCTCACCGAACAGAGCCTGCGCCCCGATGGCGCGGGCATCATCCGGCGTCATGATCCGAGTCTCGACCGGCGCGTTCTGGCGGATATAGGCGTTCACTTCGGCCTCAACCTGACGCAATTCCTCAAGCGTCAGCGCCTTGCCGTGGCTGAAATCGAACCGAAGCCGGTCCGGCGCGTTAAGCGAGCCGCGCTGTGCGACGTGATCGCCAAGCGCCCGGCGCAGCGCCTCGTGCAGCAGGTGCGTGGCCGAATGGTTCGCCCGGATCGCGGTACGGCGGCTGTGATCCACCTCAAGCTGCACTGCCTCGCCTTTCTTGAACGTCCCGCTCTTGATGGTGACGTGATGCGCGAACACCTTGCCGCCGCCCATGCGCTGGGTGTCGGTCACTTCGGCCTGATCGTCTTCGTCTTCCAGACGGCGCAGCCAGCCCGTGTCGCCCACCTGCCCCCCGGATTCGCCATAGAACGGCGTCTGGTTCAGCACGATCCAACCGGTGTCACCCTCAGCCAGCGCGTCAACCACCGCACCATCCTTGATCAGCGCCAGCATCTGCCCTTCGGCGGTCTCGGTGTCATAGCCAAGGAAATCCGTGGCCCCGTGGGTTTCCGCCAGATCGAACCAGATGGCGAGGTCTGCGGATTCACCCGTCCCCGCCCACGCGGCACGGGCCTTGGCCTTCTGTTCAGCCATCGCGGCATCGAACCCGTCGGTATCCACCGTCCGGCCCTTTTCGCGCAGCGCGTCCTGCGTCAGGTCGAGCGGGAAACCATATGTGTCATACAGCTTGAACGCCGCAGCCCCGGGCAGCGGTGCATCCTCGGCCAGACCGCTCAATTCGTCATCCAGCAGCTTGAGACCCCGATCCAGCGTCTGCTTGAACCGCGTTTCTTCCAACCGCAGCGTCTCTTCGATCAGCGCCTGTGCCCGTGGCAGTTCCGGATAGGCCGCCCCCATCTGGCGCACCAGCGCGGGGACCAGCTTGTGCATGACCGGATCCTGAGAGCCCAGCAAATGCGCATGACGCATCGCACGGCGCATGATCCGGCGCAGCACATACCCGCGCCCGTCATTCGATGGCATCACCCCGTCCGCGATCAGGAACGAGGTGGAACGCAGGTGATCCGCGATCACCCGGTGATGCGTCTTGCCCGGACCATCGGGATCGGACGAAGTGACGTTCGCCGACGCCTCGATCAGCGCGCGCATCGTGTCGGTGTCGTAATTGTCGTGGCTGCCCTGCAACAGCGCGCCGATCCGCTCCAGCCCCATGCCCGTGTCGATCGACTGCATGTCGAGCGCCCGCATCGAGCCGTCCTCGAACTGTTCGTTCTGCATGAAAACGATGTTCCAGATCTCGATGAACCGGTCGCCATCTTCCTCGGGGCTTCCCGGAGGACCACCCCAGATATGGTCGCCATGGTCGTAGAAAATCTCGGTACACGGACCGCAGGGGCCGGTCGGGCCCATCTGCCAGAAATTGTCGGATGTCGCGATCCGGATGATCCGGCTTTCCGGCACGCCGACCTTTTTCCAGATCTCGAACGCCTCGTCATCGGTGTGATAGATGGTGACGTACAAACGCTCGGCCGGGATGCCGAAATGCTTGGTGATCAGCTCCCATGCAAAGGGGATCGCCTCTTCCTTGAAATAGTCGCCAAAGCTGAAATTCCCCAGCATTTCAAAGAAGGTATGGTGCCGCGCGGTGTAACCCACATTGTCGAGGTCGTTGTGCTTGCCGCCCGCGCGCACACATTTCTGCGCCGTGGTCGCGCGCTTGTAATCGCGGTGTTCGACGCCGGTGAACAGGTTCTTGAACTGCACCATGCCCGAGTTGGCGAACATCAGCGTCGGGTCGTTGCGCGGGACAAGCGGGCTCGAGGCCACCACCTCGTGACCCTGTTTTTCAAAATAGTTCAGAAAGGTGGAGCGGATATCGTTCAGCGTGGGCATGTGTGACCTGACCTGCATGGTATTCGGGGTCCGGGCGATCCGGGTTCGACGTGAAATAGCCCTTGGCACGGGGGCTGTCCACAGCAGAGGTCATGCCGAAATCGAAACGGGGCGGCGCATCCGCCACCCCGTTCCGAGTATTCTCGGTCTCATGTCTGACACCGGGGCGTTTCTGCAGTCGCCGTCTGCGTGTCGTCAGGTGTCGATGATGTCGTCCGGCATGTCGTCGTCATCGGATGCGGACATATCGAAGTCCAGACCATGCGCCGCGCGGATCTTGTCTTCGATCTCGAGCGCCATGGCGGTGTTTTCCTTGAGGAACGTCTTCACGTTCTCCCGGCCCTGCCCGATGCGTTCGTCGCCATAGGAATACCAGGCCCCCGATTTTTCGACCACGCCGGCCTTGACGCCAAGGTCGATCAATTCCCCGGTTTTCGAGATGCCTTCGCCATACATGATGTCGAATTCCACCTGCTTGAACGGCGGTGCCACCTTGTTCTTGACCACCTTCACACGGGTCGCGTTGCCGACCACTTCGTCGCGGTCCTTGATCGACCCGATGCGGCGGATGTCCAGACGGACCGAGCTGTAGAACTTGAGCGCGTTGCCGCCGGTTGTCGTTTCCGGGCTGCCGAACATCACGCCGATCTTCATGCGGATCTGGTTGATGAAGATCACCATGCAGTTCGACCGGGAAATCGAGCTGGTCAGCTTGCGCATCGCCTGGCTCATCAGACGAGCATGAACACCGACGCTGCTGTCGCCCATGTCGCCTTCAAGTTCGGACTTGGGCGTCAGGGCCGCAACCGAGTCGACCACCACAAGGCTCACCGCGCCAGAGCGCACCAGCGTGTCCACGATTTCCAGCGCCTGTTCGCCGGTGTCGGGCTGCGAAATCAGCAGCTCGTCCAGATCGACACCCAGCTTTTTCGCATATTGCGGATCAAGAGCGTGTTCGGCGTCGACAAAGGCGCAGACGCCGCCTTTTTTCTGTTCCTCGGCCACGACATGCAGCGTCAGCGTCGTCTTGCCCGAGCTTTCGGGGCCATAAATCTCGACAATGCGGCCTTTCGGCAGGCCGCCGATGCCAAGCGCGATGTCCAGCCCCAGCGATCCGGTCGATGTCGCCTCGATGTCGCGCATGGCGTTGTCGCCACCCAGCTTCATGATCGAGCCTTTGCCGAACTGGCGTTCGATCTGGGCCAGCGCCGAATCGAGCGCCTTTTGTTTGTTCGCGTCCCGCTTGCTGTCCATGGTAAGAAGATCTGCCGTTGCCATTGCTTTCGATCCTTATTCCACACCCCGTCCGGGGCGGCAATTGCTGCTTTTGTTCGCCTCTTGTTCTCATTTCTTATGAGATCAAACCGCGAACATTTCAACGTTTATTTTCACCTCCACTGTTGCGCGCTTTGGTTAAGGAGTGGTTTATTCCTGAAAAAATGGATCGGAGCAGCGCGTATGATGGTGTTTTGGAACGAACGGCTGGTGCTGCTTTCCGTGCCCAAGACAGGCACGCACGCCTATACGCAGGCCTTGGGGCCGCTTGCGTCGATGGTGGTGACCGATCCGCCCGAGCTGAAACACGCGCCGGTCTATCGCTACAATCGATTCTTCCGCCCCATGTTCGAAAAGATGGGGGCCGAAAACATGGAACTGGTCGCGGTGATCCGCGAACCGCTCAGTTGGCTGGGCAGTTGGTACAGGTACCGCCAGCGTCCCGCGCTGGACGGGCGCCCCACATCCACCAAGGGACACAGCTTTGATGCGTTCCTGACCGCCTGTTGCAATGATGCGCCACCGCCCTTTGCCAATGTGGGCAATCAGGCGAAATTCGTCGAAGCCCGGCCCAATGGCACCGCTGTGCGCCATTTCTTCCGCTACGAAGATCAGGCCGGGTTGCTTGCGTTTCTGACGGAACGGCTTGGTCCGCTGCCGGAACTGCCACAGGCCAATGTCTCTCCGTCGCTGCCGCTTGAGGTGTCGCCCGATGTCGACGCGCTTGTGCGGCGGGCGCGGGCCGCCGAATTTGCGCTTTGGGAATCGATCCCGGTGCGCGGCATTTGACACCTTTCGATCATTGCAAGACTGTGGCGTCGGCAGATGCGGCATGGTTGGCCAGTTGCTGATTGACGATCGCCGTCAATTCCGTGAGCGAAAACGGCTTGGCCAGGAATGCCGACGCCTCGATCCGCGCGCCCTGCGATTTGAACACGTCTTCCGCGTAGCCGGACATGAACACCACCGGCACATCGGGCCGCATCTGGCGCGCCTTGCGCACCCAGCTTGGCCCGTCGAGACCGGGCATGACCACATCCGTGACGAAGACATCCACCTTGAGATCGGCGTCTTTCAAAAGCTCGAGCGCGTCTTCCGCAGTGCCCGCCTCGATCACGCGAAAGCCGCGATGTGCCAGTGCCCGAGAGGCAAAGGCGCGCACCGGGGCTTCGTCCTCGACCAGCAAGACAACGCCATCGCCAAAGCGCACCGGCACCGTGCGTGCCGGTTCGGGGATGGCGGGCGTTTCTTCGACCGGGTCGTCGCAAACCGGAAACATCAGCGTGAACACGCTGCCTTTGCCAAGGGTGCTGTCGACAAAGATAAAGCCCCCCGTCTGCTTGACGATGCCATAGACGGTCGACAGGCCAAGCCCCGTGCCTTCGCCGGTGCGTTTGGTCGTGTAGAAAGGCTCGAAGACCTTTTGCAGCTTGTCCGCCGCAATCCCGATGCCGCTGTCCTGAACCCGCACCACCACATATGATCCCGGTGGCACACGCGCGCGCCCATGGCTCAGCGGGGTGTCGAGATCGCGCTGATCGGTTTCGATCAGGATCGTGCCGCCCTTGGTCATCGCATCCCGAGCATTGACGACAAGGTTCATGATGACCTGTTCCAACTGGCGCTTGTCGGCGCGGATCGGCGGCAGTTTCGGGTTCTGGCGCAAATCGAGCGCGATTTTCTCGCCGACCAGACGGTTGAGAAGGTGCGTCAGGTCCGACAGGATGTCCCGCAGGTCAAGCCGTTGTGGCCGCAGGGTCTGCTTGCGGGAAAAGGCCAGCAATTGACCAACCAGAGCGGCTGCGCGATTGGCGTTTTGGTGGATCTGCACAAGATCACCGTATTCGGGATCACCCGGATCGTGCCGCAACAGCAACAGATCGCAATGGCCTGAAATCGCGGTCAGAAGATTGTTGAAATCATGCGCGACCCCGCCTGCAAGCTGCCCGATGGCCTGCATTTTCTGGCTTTGCACGAATTGCGCCTCAAGGCTTTTGAGTTCGGTTGCATCGTTCAGCACCGCCACCAGCAGAACATGCCCGTCCTCGACCACCCGTGTCAGCGTGACCTGGACGAACACCTCCTGCTCGGGGCGGGTCAGGCGCAGGAATTCGGATCGGCCCAGCCCCTTGCCCGCAGCCGCATCGGCCAGCCAGTCCGGAATGGACCGCCCCAATCCCTCCATCAGGTCGGCCAGACAGCGATCCGCGTCTCCTTCGGCATGCAGCAGGTCCCGTGCGCTGCGGTTCGCCTGGGAAATCAGCCCCTCCGGCGTCACCTTGAGCAAGGGAACCGGCAAGGTTTCAAAGCCCATATCCTCGGGGATCGACAGGTCGGGTCCGGCTTTCGGAACGAACACCACCTCTTCCCGTCCCAGGCCGGCGGGGTGAATGTTGACGGTGAAATCCTGCGCATCACCGCCGGTCGCGATGCGGTGGACATGGCCGGATCGCAGGGGTGGATCGGTGATCAGGTCCTCGACCCGGCGCACCCGCCCCCCGGCCAGCGCGCGGGCGGCGGCATTCATCCAGAGCACGGTTCCTCCCCGCCCGATCGTCAGCGCCGGATAGCGGGCCCCGGACGCCGTGCCGTCATCACCCTGCAACAGCGACAGATCGAGCCGCCACAACAGCGCAGTCTGCCCCACCTGTTGTGCAGTCAGGCCGAGATGCCGGTCCGGCAAGACAACCTTTTCCGTTCCGATACCGTGTCTGATGGCAGCCGATTGCACCCGGTGGATCAGCCCCGACGCATCCGCGACCTGCAGGCCCACAATGTCGCGCAGCGTCTGTCCGGACTGCACCGAAAGTCCGATCTGCCCGGCCCGGTTGACATGCAGCACCTGCCCATGAAGATCGGTCACAAGGCAGGGCACCACATCATGTTCCACCAGCAAAACAATGTTCCGAATGGATTTTCCCCGTTTCCATGTCCGCAGCCTGCGGGCGATCATCACCCCGGCAACGACCAGAAGACAGGCGATGCCCCCCAGAAGTGTCATGTTTGGGATGTCCGCTATGGGGGCCACCCATACCAGACCAACCGCACCTGCTGCCAAGGCGACGATCCACAGGGCCGTGGCAAAAAGGGTCCGTGAAACGGATGCAGAAGAATCGATAACGGTCAAAACGGCGTCCCCGACACAGTGGTTCCCTGCCATTAGACCGCATGACACTTAAGCGACGCTTAACAAGGTTGCGCGTTAAAGTTGTATTTGAAATTCAGTTTCTCGTCAAGATCGCAATGAAAAACCCGTCGCCGCCCAATTCCAACCCGAAGCGGCGCTGATCGTGACACCGCCACTCCGGATGCCGGTTCAGAAAGGCGTCGATCTGCGCCTCGTTCTCGGACGCCAGCACAGAGCATGTGGCATAGGCCAGCCAGCCATCCGCAGCGACCCGCGCGGCCACATCCTCGAGGATCTGGGCCTGCGTCCGGTGCAGCGCCGCCAGACCATCGGCGGTCAGACGCCATTTGCCTTCGGGGGCACGGCGCCATGATCCGCTTCCTGAACAGGGCACATCGCACAGGACCAGATCGTACGCCCCCTTGGGGCGGTCCACGCGGGTGATCTCGGCCCCGGCACGGGCGGCACGGGCGGGCAGATCGGACATGCGGCGGGGGTCGGCATCGTGCGCATCGACCGGGCCGTTCAGACGCGCTGCCAAGGCCAGCGTCTTGCCGCCACCGCCCGCGCAATAGTCAAGGCATCGCATGCCAGAGACCAGCGGAAGCGCATCGACAACGGCCTGGCTTGCCGCGTCCTGCAGTTCGACCAGCCCGCTGCGGTAGGCATCGCTCTGTGCAATGCGTCGCGCGCCGTCGATCACCTGCAGGGATGTGTCGGACAGAGGGTGTGGCACGGTCTCGATCCCGTCGGCCAAAAGCGCCTGTTGTGCGCCCGGCAGATCCGCCTTGAGCAGATTGACCCTCAGAAACACCGAGGCCCGATGCCGCAACGCCTCAGACACCGCCTCAGCATCGTCTCGCAACTCATTGATAAATATATCACAAAGCCAATCCGGCAGATCCAGACCTTCGGCGCCCTCGGGCGTTCTGCCCGCCCTGCGCTCTGCGTCCGTCAGCGCAGACAAGGCATAGCCGTCTGCGGTGAATACGGTCTCAGGATCAACGCCGGTCTGCCTCAACCGCCCAAGCACCCGCGCGCGCCCGGTTTCGCCGCCGCCAAGCGCGGCCGTGCTGCGCCAGCAGCGCAGGATGTCGAAGACATGGTCTCGGATCGCGGCGCGATCCTTGGACCCGGCAAACCGGGATTTGCGCGCCCATGTGGTCAGCGCTTTTTCCGCCGGTTCCCCGGCGGCGAACTGATCCAGAACGCTGGCAGCGGCGGCCCATCGCGCGGCAGGGGTCATCCCGTCAGCCCGATCCGGTCAGGCCAGCCGGTAATTCGGCGACTCGCGGGTGATCTGCACATCGTGCACGTGGCTTTCCTTGAGACCCGCGCCGGTGATCTTCACGAACTGGCATTTGGTGCGCATGTCTTCGATGGTGGCATTGCCGGTATAGCCCATGGCGGCACGCAGACCGCCGACCAACTGGTGCAAGACGGCGGCGGCAGAGCCTTTGTAGGGCACCTGCCCTTCGATGCCTTCCGGCACCAGCTTGTCGTTGGCCGCGTCTTTCTGGAAATACCGGTCGGCCGAGCCACGCGCCATGGCCCCGATCGACCCCATGCCGCGATACGCCTTGAAGCTGCGGCCCTGGTAGAGGATCACCTCGCCCGGGCTTTCATCCGTCCCGGCGATCATGCTGCCCACCATGGCGCAAGACGCCCCCGCGGCGATGGCCTTGGCGAAATCGCCCGAGAACTTGATCCCGCCATCCGCGATTACCGGAACGTCGCCCGCCGCTCTCGCGCAATCCATGATGGCGGTCAGTTGCGGCACACCCACACCCGCAACCATGCGCGTGGTGCAAATCGACCCCGGCCCGATGCCCACCTTGATCGCATCGGCCCCCGCATCGATCAGCGCGCGCGTGGCCTCGGCGGTGGCGACATTGCCTGCGATGACCTGCACTTCGTTCGACAGGGTCTTGGCGCGGGTCACAGCCTCGATCACGCCACGGCTGTGACCATGCGCGGTGTCGATCACCACGATGTCCACACCTGCAGCCACGAGTTCCTGTGTCCGCTCGAAACCGGCATCGCCGACGGACGTGGCAGCAGCCACGCGCAACCGGCCCAGATCATCCTTGCAGGCGGTGGGGTTCAGCACCGCCTGTTGCGTGTCTTTCAGTGTCAGCAGACCAGTCAGCTTGTCATTCTTGTCAACAACCAGCAGCTTTTCGATACGGCGCGATTTCATCAGGCTGATCGCCTCGTCCCGGTCTGCGGGTTCGCGCAGGATCGCCAGATCCTTCGAGGTCATCATCACGCTGACCGGCGTGTCGTCCGAGGTGGCAAACCGCATGTCGCGGTTGGTGACGATGCCCACCACCCGGCCCGCTTCGTCCACCACCGGGAACCCGGTGAAATTGTACCGCTCGATCAACGCCTTGGCATCGGCCAGCGTCTGATCGGCGCGCAGGGTCACCGGGCTGTAGACGATGCCGCTCTCGAACCGTTTGACGCGGCGCACTTCGCGGGCCTGCTGTTCGACGCTCAGGTTCTTGTGGATCACCCCCATGCCACCGGCCTGCGCCATGGTGATCGCCATGCGCCCTTCGGTGACCGTGTCCATCGCGGAACTGAGCAGCGGGATGTTCAGCGCGATGGTTTTCGTCACGCGGGTCCGTGTGTCGGCGGTGGCCGGCAGAACCTCGGATGCCCCCGGCACCAGCAGAACATCATCAAAGGTGAGAGCCTCGCGAATCTCCATCGGAATCCCTTTCCACGGACAGCATCGTTAGGCACGTCCCTATCGCATGGGTTTCGGATGGGGGAAAGCCCCAATCCGCTCTTTACGGCGGCAAAGCACTGCCGCAGTCTGACCCCGGATTAACAGGAGCATCCCCCATGGCACATGGATACGAGGCAGGACGTCTGAACCTGCCCTTCACCGGCATCTGCACCTTCGGCCGAAACCCCTATGTGGCTGATTGGAGCACCATCGACGCCGATGTGGCGATCCTTGGTGCGCCCTTCGATGCGGGCACCCAATGGCGCGCCGGTGCCCGGTTCGGCCCGCGCGGCGTGCGCGAGGCCTCGACGCTCTTCAGCTTCGGCCATGCCGGGGCCTATGAGCACGAGGACGACGTGACCTATCTCGCCGACACACGCATTGTCGATCTGGGCGATGCCGACATCGTGCACACCGACACGGCGCAGAGCCACGCCAATATCCGCAAAGGGGTCGAGGCGATCCTCGCGGCGGGTGCTTTGCCGGTGGTGATCGGGGGGGATCATTCGATCAACATCCCCTGCATCGACGCCTTCGAGGGGGCAAAGCCGTTCCATATCCTGCAGATCGACGCCCATCTCGATTTCGTCGACGAACGTCACGGCGTCCGCAATGGCCACGGCAACCCGATGCGCCGCGCGTCCGAAAAGGCGTGGGTTTCAGGTTTGACACAGGTGGGCATCCGCAATGTCAGCTCCACCGCCCGCGAGGGCTATGAGGACGCCCGCACGCGCGGGTCGGACATCCTGTCAGTCCGGCAGGCCCGCGCCCTTGGCTCCGAAGGCGTGGCCAACCGCCTTCCCAAGAGCGTGCCCGTCTACATCACCATCGACATCGACGCCTTCTGCCCCTCCATCGCGCCGGGCACCGGCACGCCCAGCCATGGCGGGTTCCTTTATTACGACGTGCTCGAATTGCTGCAACAGGTGGCCAACACGCACGAGATCGTGGGGATCGACCTTGTCGAGGTGGCCCCGGACTACGACCCCACGGGGTCGACCTCTATCCTTGCCGCGCAAGTGCTGATGAACCTCGTGGGCTTTGTGTTTCACGCCCGTGCGCAGCGCGGCGGATAAGCGCAGACGACAGGATTTCGCCGACCCGACACAGCCCTGTTGCATGTCCGTGCCCGACTGCGTTCACTTGACCGAAACACCAAACCGACAGGCATCCTGATGACCAAACCGCTTGAAGGCCTCACTGTCCTTGACCTGACCCATGTTCTGGCCGGGCCTTATTGTTCGATGACGCTCTGTGATCTGGGCGCGCATGTGATCAAGGTGGAACGCCCGGTGATCGGCGACGACACCCGGGCCTTTCCGCCCTTCACCAAGGGAAAATCCGCCTATTTCGCCGCCATCAACCACGGCAAGAAATCCATCGCGCTCGACCTCAAGGCCGATGCGGATCGGGCGATCTTCGACCGTCTGCTGGCGCGGGCCGATGTGATTCTGGAAAACTACCGCCCCGGGGTGATGGAGCGTATGGGCTATGGCTGGGACGATCTGCATGCGCAGTATCCGCGCCTGATCTACGGGGCGGTGTCGGGCTTTGGCCACACCGGCCCCGAGGCCAAACGTCCCGCCTACGACATGGTGGTGCAGGCGCGCGGCGGGGTGATGTCGATCACCGGAGAGAAAGGCCGCGAACCGGTGCGCGTGGGCGCTTCGGTCGGGGATATTGTCGCGGGCATGTTCCTCTGCCAAGGCGTCCTGGCCGCGCTCGTTGACCGCGAACGCACGGGTCTTGGGCGCAAGGTGGATGTGGCGATGCTGGATTCGCAACTGGCGATCCTCGAACATGCGATTGCCATCACCTCGGTCACCGGCACACCGCCCGGGCCGACCGGGGCGCGGCATCCCTCGATTGCCCCGTTCGAGACCTTCCACGCCTCGGACGGGCTGTTCGTGATCGCCGCCGGAAACGACGTGCTCTTCGAAAAGCTCTGCGTCGCGCTGAACCTGCCGCTGGCCGATGACGCGCGCTTTGCCACCAATCCGGCGCGGGTCGAGAACGCCCGTTTGCTCAAGCGGCTGATCTAGGCGGTGACCATCGACAAGACCCGCGCGCACTGGATCGCGAAACTGGGCGCGGCGGGCATCCCCAGCGGTCCGATTCAGGACGTGGCGCAGGCGATGCGCGACCCGCAGATCCTCGCGCGGAACATGGTGGTGGACGTGCTCGACCGCAACGGCCGACCGGCATACAAGGCGGCGGGCAATCCGATCAAGATGACCGGGTTGGGCGACCCCACCGTCCGTCCCGCCGCCCCCGATCTGGACGGTGACCGGGGTGAGATCCTGCGTTGGCTGGAGGGCAAAGGCTAAGCCCGTTCAAACGGGCTTGCCCCCGCGATTTCCAAATCGCGCGGGCAAGCGGTTTCGAAACCGCTTCGCCCGCGACATATCTGCGGCAATTGCCCCCTTTGGCCTGACACCCCGGCCATGGGATAGCTTGCCCGATCAGAACCGACCGGGGCACATACATGACAAAACGGATCTTCATCCTCAACGGGCACCCGGGCCCCGCATCGATCACCCGGCAGGCAATGGACCGTTACGCGGCCGCAGCCCGTGCCGCCGGTCACGAGGTGCGCCTGTCGCACCTGCATGACCTGAGCTTCGATCCGGATCGCGGCAAGGCCGGATATGCCAATGCAAAACCCCTTGAACCGGTTCTGGAAGAGGCTCTGGGCAATCTCGAATGGTGCAGCCATTTCGTACTGGCCTTCCCGCTCTGGTGGGGTGGCTTTCCCGCCAAGCTCAAGGGCTGGATCGACCGCGTGTTCACCATCGGGCGCACCTTCACGACCGAGGAAACCACCCCCATCGGCCTGCCCAAGCCGCTTCTGACAGGGCGGACGGCGCGGGTTCTGATCACCTCGGACACGCCGCGCAGCTTTCTGTGGCTGGCCTATCGCGATGCGATCCGGCACCAGATCAAGGGCCAGATCCTTGGCTTTGTCGGCTTCAAACCCGTGAAGTTCACCTTCTTCGCCTCCGCCTCGGATCCGAAACCCGGATCGGTGGACAAACTGTTGGCCCAGATGGACCACTTGGGCCGCGACGGCGTGTGATCCGGACCGCAGCGCACGCCGCGTTTTGACCTCGTTAACCAATCCCGGTCCATATGCTGTCCCACGATGCGCATCGAGCGGGAAGGGTCACTCCCATGCCGCGACACCAGAGCTGACATTTCTCTCAGATGCCCCAAACCGGGGACGACCATGAGAGACCGGTCCAGAAGGCCCCTTTTCGGGGGTACAGGTCCCGAAACGCAGGTTTCGGCAGCACGAGAGAACGGTCAGGCCCACGGGGCGGCGCCGCTTCCATCATAAATCCGGTTTCGACACCCTGCCCGGCCTGCCGCGGCGGGGTCGTCGTGTGCGCTACTTGTACTGCCCGGCGGTGATGAATTCGCCGAACGCCTCACACCAGACCACGACCGTGGTGTACGCGCCCACATCCACACCCTCGGGCACGGCAAGCAAAAAGCCCGAGAAGGATTTGACGTCCCCGATCAGCACCGCCTCGGACTTGATCGGCTCGAACGCGTCTTCGTGATCGACGAAGTCCTTGGTCAGGTAAAGCTTGTAATCCGGCCCCGGCGCCAGCTTGCCCTCATGCACGATCTCCTCGGGTGTGACGCTGATCATGCCCTTGCCCCAATGCAGGAAATCGCTGCCGCGCAGATCGCGCGTCAATTCAACCGAATAGAGCGCGCGCGACGCCTTTTCCTCGAGCATACCCGCATCGGGCGCGGGGGCTGCCGTCAGGATGGGCAGGATATAGATCCCCAAAGCAAGCCCTGCGACAAAGGCCACGCCATGGGTGATGAGACGGAACAGATTACGCATGACACACTCCTTTGACGCGTGCCGCAGTGTGACACTCCGGGCGCGCAGCGGTCAACGCCGCATCCCATGCCGCTCTGCATAAAGATTATGACGCAAATCACCTTTTTCCCGACGCGCGGAACGCTATGGTCCGCCTCAACCAAGACCAGAGAGAATCCCATGTCCCAACAAGACCCGCTCGTCGTCTTCACCCCTTCCGGCAAACGCGGCCGGTTTCCGGTCGGCACGCCGGTTCTGACCGCCGCACGGCAATTGGGTGTCGATCTCGACTCTGTCTGCGGTGGGCGCGGCATCTGTTCGAAATGCCAGATCACGCCCGGCTATGGCGAATTCTCGAAACATGGCGTCACCGCCAAGGACGGCGCTTTGTCCGACTGGAACGCGGTCGAGGCGCGGTATGACGAAAAGCGCGGGCTGAAGCCGGGGCGTCGTCTGGGTTGTCAGGCCAAGGTGCAGGGCGACATCGTGATCGACGTTCCGCCGGAATCCCAGGTCCACCGTCAGGTCGTCCGCAAGGCTGCCAGCGCGCGGGTGATCGAGATGGACCCGGCCACCCGGCTTTACTACATCGAAGTCGACGAGCCCGACATGCACACCCCCACCGGCGATCTGGAACGCGTGGCCCGTGCGCTCAAAGACCAGTGGGAGATCGACGACGTCACCTGCGCCTTCCCGGTGCTGACCCGCCTGCAACCCATCCTGCGCAAGGGCCAATGGGCGATCACCGTGGCACTCCACAAGACCACAGCCACCGCCACGCCGCAGATCATCGCCGCATGGCCCGGCCTGCACGAAAAGGGCCTCTACGGCCTCGCCATCGACCTTGGCTCCACCACGGTCGCGGCGCATCTCACCAATCTTGACACCGGCGAAGTGGTGGCCAGCTCGGGCATCATGAACCCGCAGATCCGCTTTGGCGAAGACCTGATGAGCCGCGTCTCCTACGCCATGATGAACCCCGGCGGCGACATGGAGATGACCCGCGCGGTGCGCGAGGCGATCAACACGCTGGCCGAGGAAATCGCCAAGGAAGCGCAGATCGACTCCTCCCTCATTCTGGAAACGGTGTTCGTCTGCAACCCGGTGATGCACCACCTGCTCCTCGGGATCGACCCCGTCGAACTGGGTCAGGCGCCCTTTGCGCTCGCCACGTCGAACCACCTGAACCTGACCGCCCGCGATCTGGACCTGACCGCCCTGCCCGCCAGCGCGCCGATCTACCTGCTGCCCTGCATCGCGGGCCATGTGGGGGCCGATGCCGCCGCTGTCGCCCTGTCCGAGGAGCCGGGCAAATCCGACGACCTCGTGCTGATCGTCGATGTGGGCACCAATGCCGAGATCCTCTTGGGCAACACCAGCCGCGTGCTGGCCTGTTCCTCGCCCACCGGTCCGGCGTTTGAGGGTGCGCAGATCTCCTCCGGCCAGCGCGCAGCGCCCGGGGCGATCGAGGCGATCCGCATCGACCCCGTCACCAAGGAACCGCGCTTCCGCGTGATCGGCTGTGACAAGTGGTCGGACGAGGACGGCTTCTGGATTGATACCGCCGCCACCGGCATCACCGGCATCTGCGGCTCGGGCATCATTGAGGCGGTGGCCGAGCTGCGCATCGCGGGGCTGCTGGACCCCTCGGGCCTGATCGGATCGGCGGCGCAGACCGGGACCGACCGCTGCTTTGCCGAAGGCCGCACCAACGCCTACCTGATCCACGACGCCACCGCCGAGGGCGGCCCACGCATCACCGTCACCCAGGGCGACATCCGCGCCATCCAGCTTGCGAAATCCGCGCTCTACGCGGGCGCGCGGCTGCTCATGGACGAGATGGGCGTAGACGTCGTGGACCGCGTGGTGCTGGCAGGCGCCTTTGGTGCCCATATCAGCGCCAAACACGCGATGGTGCTGGGGATGATCCCGGACGTGCCTTTGGACAAGGTCTCAAGTGCGGGCAACGCCGCAGGCACCGGGGCGCGCATCGCGCTCTGTAATCTGGCAGCTCGGGCCGAGATCGAACGCACCGTGCGCCAGATCACCAAGGTCGAAACCGCCATCGAGCCGCGCTTTCAGGAACATTTCGTCGCCGCCAACGCCATCCCCCACGCCACCGACCCGTTCCCGGAACTGGGCAAGGTGGTTGAGTTGCCCGTCGTCGGCTTCAACACGCAGGGGGATGGGAGTGACGGCGGTCGGGTGCGGCGTCGGAAGCGGGGGTGAGCGGACGGAATACCAGCAAAGAAGCCTCAAAAATGATGTACGTGATGCCAATAAGCACAGCAAAAACTTGAGATCATAACCATTGGTTTGATGATCCCGCCGGCTTGTAGCCAGAATCATACTTTGCGCGTGCTCTTTTCGCTTCCTCCGCCGTCATTCCGGGCGGAAAAAACAAAAAGCCCCCGTGAAACGAGCGGAAGTTGATGCCAAGTCCAAGCATTGCCTCAACTTTTTCAGATTGTAATGAAAAGAGATCTCGACGCCACTTTGAAAACCAAAGCACCTCGACTCCCAACGAAACGACTCCTAGGTCTGCGCCAACCGACTTTCCCCCGATTAAGCACCCTTGAAGGTCTGAAAAGGAAAAAGGACTATGAACGGTGATAGCCTCAGGTGACGAAGCTTTGAGAGGGTTGCCGTTCGCGTCAGTTACAATTTTAGCCCCTTTTCCAAATGAGTCTAATTTGTCGAGCGCTCCACCGGCTTTGAACTTGGCACCGAGCCGCGCACCGACCCCTGCTGAAATCATGACAAAAGGACGTTTCTCGTTCAGCTCAAGATTGTGAAACCATAAGACTTTTGTTCCGCCAAAACCAATCGTACCGATTTCGAATGATCCTCCGGCAGATACTGCCCACTTCTTCGTTTGTTTAGAAGATCTACGCTCCCACTCGTCAGGTTTTCCTCTCTGTTCCCAAGCGTCTTTATCAGCCATAAAAAACTCCTTTTCTGAAAAATGTTCAAAAATGGTGCAGAGTCAGAGTAAAATTGTCAACGATTTTGACTTCCATGATTCAGAATTGATTTTCCCAAAAAGCTGCGCACCAATACTCGCGCCCAACCTCAAACAGATGCCACAGAAAGCGCCATCCGAACCACAGCCAACCACCACACCCCCTCTTGACGCCTCGCGCACCCGGGCGTATCTCAACCGTCCAGAGCGCGGGTATGGTGAAAAGGTATCACGCGAGCTTCCCAAGCTTACGTTGCGGGTTCGATTCCCGCTACCCGCTCCAGCCCCCCAGCACCCGCTCTTTGCGTCCGGCCTGTTCCGTGGCATCCTGCTGCCATTGACGACATGGTTTTTGAAAGCGCCTTTATGCCGGACCCTGTTTTCCCCGCCCGCCCTCGTTTCGGGCCGCCACAGCGGTGCCGTCTGTGCCATCGTCCCGTGGCCGCCGGAGACTCGGATGTCTGTGACGCGCCCACATGCCAGTCCCGGCTCAGGGTCGAAGCGGCTGCGGCCATTGCACAACACAAACAGCGCAAGGATGACGCGATGCGCGCGCTCTCGGACCGGCGCACCCGTGCTGTGCGCCGCAAGGCTGCGCAAGAGATCGGCGTGCCGCATCTGGGCCGCATCGCCCACGGGGTGGCCCCCTATATCGACATCCCGCAGCAGCCCCTGCCCGCCAAGCGCCGCGCGGCGTTCGAGGCCCATCTGAGGTCGATCATCGCCGAGAGCTTTGCCAAGGCCGACGGCACAGACGCCCAGCCCGAACCGCCCGAGACCGATCCCGGCTATGCCAAACGGCTGGCCGAGGAGGCCCCGGAACCCACCGTGCTGAACGCCGCCTGCATCGCCTGCCAGGGCGATTGCTGCCTGCTGGGCGGGGCGCGGCACGGCTTTCTGACCGAAGAGACGATCTCGTGCCAACGCTGGAAAGATCCCGGCCTCACCCCCGAGGCGCTGGCCGAAACCTACCTGTCCTACCTCCCCGAGACCTCGACCACGGGAAGCTGTGTCTACCACGGGCCGCAGGGCTGCACGTTGCCCCGCCCGCTGCGCGCCGACATCTGCAACAGTTTCCAGTGCTCCGCGCGCAGGCAATTGGCCGATGCGGTGGCGCGGCGGCCGGGCACCGGGGCGGTGGTGGCGGGCCTGTCGCGCGACCATGTCACCGACCCTTCGGCGGGTGCTGCGTTTCTGCGTGTGGTGTCGGTCACCGCAGCGGGCGATGTGACGGTGCACGACCATCTGAGCCTGCCCGCGTTGCGCAAGGACCTGCCCGAAGACTGACGCACCCGATGCGTCGACGCATCGCTGCGTTCCGTTAACGGAACGCCTCACACCTTGGCGGGCTTGGCCTCTTTCACCTTTTTCGCCAGATCCTGTGCAATTGCAAAGGCACCTTTGATCTTGTCGCTGTCCTTGGCCCAGTCGCGCCGGACGATGATCTTGTTGTCCTTGACCTTGGCCAGACCTTTCTGGTCCTGGATGAACTCCACCAGCCCCTGAGGCGACGCGAACTTGTTGTTGTGAAACTGGATCGTGGCCCCCTTCGGCCCGCCATCGAGTTTCGCGATCCCGGCGCGTTTGCACATCGCCTTGATACGCACGATCAGAAGCAGCGTGTTCACCTCGCGCGGGAGCTTGCCGAACCGGTCGATCAGCTCGGCGGCGAAGCCTTCAAGCTCTACTTTCGTGTGCAACGACGACAGCCGACGGTAGAGGCCCAGACGCACATCAAGATCCGGCACATACTCTTCCGGGATCAGCACCGGCACGCCAAGATTGATCTGCGGCGCCCATTGATCGTCGGTCTCGGTCAGCCCTTCCATCTCGCCCGAGCGGATCTTGGCGATCGCCTCTTCCAACATCTGCTGGTACAATTCGTAGCCCACATCACGCATCTGGCCCGACTGTTCCTCGCCCAGAAGGTTGCCCGCCCCGCGAATGTCGAGATCCTGAGAGGCCAGTGTGAACCCGGCCCCCAGCGTGTCGAGCGATCCCAGCACCCGCAGGCGCTTTTCGGCCGCAGGGGTGAGTTTCGCACGGGGTTTCGTTGTCAGATAGGCATAGGCGCGGGTCTTGGACCGCCCTACCCGGCCCCGGATCTGGTAAAGCTGGCTGAGGCCAAACATATCCGCGCGGTGGATGACCATCGTGTTGGCGGTCGGAATGTCGAGGCCGGATTCGACAATTGTGGTCGCCAGCAGCACGTCATACTTGCCATCGTAAAACGCATTCATGCGGGTGTCCAACTCGCCTGCCGCCATCTGGCCATGGGCCACGACATAGGACACCTCGGGCACTTGAGTTTTCAGAAATTCTTCGATCTCGGGCAGGTCACTGATGCGCGGCACGACTAAAAAGCTCTGGCCGCCGCGATAATGTTCGCGCAGCAACCCTTCGCGGATCGTCACCGCATCAAACTCGCTGACATATGTGCGGATCGCCAGCCGGTCGACCGGGGGCGTGCCGATGATGCTCAGATCACGGACCCCCGACAGCGACAGTTGCAGCGTGCGCGGGATCGGAGTGGCGGTCAGCGTCAGCACGTGGATGTCCGAGCGTAACTGCTTGAGACGTTCCTTGTGCGCCACGCCGAAATGCTGCTCTTCGTCGATGATCAGCAGGCCGAGCTTCTGGAACCGGATGCCCTTGGCCAAAAGCGCATGGGTGCCGACCACGATATCGACCGTGCCGCGCGCCAGACCGTCGCGTGTGGCCTGTGCATCCTTTGCCGAAACAAAGCGCGACAAGGGTCTGACTTCCAACGGAAATCCCCGGAAGCGTTCGGCAAAGCTCTTGTAGTGCTGCCGGGCCAGCAATGTGGTCGGCGCGATCACCGCCACCTGAACACCCGACATGGCGGCGACAAAGGCCGCGCGCATCGCCACTTCGGTCTTGCCGAAACCCACATCGCCACAGATCAGCCGGTCCATCGGCTGGCCGGAATGCATGTCGGCCATCACGTCTTCAATGGCGCGCAGCTGGTCGTCGGTTTCCTGATAGGGGAACCGGGCCGAGAACGCGTCCCACGCGCCCGGAGGCGGGTCCATCACGGGGGCCTTGCGCAAGGCACGCTCTGCCGCCACGCGGATCAGCTTGTCCGCCATCTCGCGGATGCGCTCTTTCAGGCGGGCTTTCTTCGCCTGCCACGCACCACCGCCCAGCTTGTCGAGCAAGCCTTCCTCGTGCCCGTATTTGGACAGGAGTTCGATGTTTTCCACCGGCAGGTAGAGCTTGGCGCTTTCGGCATATTCCAGCAGCAGGCATTCATGCGCAGCGCCTGCGGCGGTGATGACCTCCATCCCCAGATAGCGGCCGATGCCGTGGTCCACATGCACCACCAGATCGCCCGGAGACAGCGATTGGGTTTCGGTCAGGAAATTCTCGGCCTTGCGGCGCTTCTTCGGCGACCGGATCAGGCGGTCACCCAGCACGTCCTGCTCGGACACAACCGTTATCCGCGCGTCTTTGCCCGCTTCGCCCCAAGGCGCCTCGAACCCCTGCTCCAGCGGCCAGACGATGAGGTGCAGCCCCCGCTTGCCCACCCGTGTCAGGTCGTTGACAGGGATGGTCTCGGCCAGACCTTCGTCCTCGATCAGCCCCGAGAGGCGTTCGCGCGCGCCCTCGGAATAGGACGCGATGACGACCGAGCCACCCTCCATCTTCTTGCGTACATGGTCCGCCAAGGCGCTGAACAGGCTGATGTTTTCCTGCTGCCGCTCAGGCGAGAAGTTGCGCCCGATGCGTCCGCCTGCGTCCACCACACCAGGGCCAGAAGCCTGCGCCAGCGGATGGAACTGCACCACTCGACGTTCCCCCAGGGCTCGCGTCCACGCCGCATCGTCCAGATAAAGCTGTTCCGGCGACACCGGCTTGTAGACCGTGTCGATCCGCGATTTCTGGGCCAGTGCGGCCTTGCGTGTCTCGTACTGGTCCACGATCCCGTCCCAGCGCGACAGGCGCGCCGCCGTGATCTGATCGTCCTGCGTGACAGGCACGCCGGGCAGATAATCGAAAAGTGTTTCCAGCTTGTCGTGGAAGAACGGCAGCCAATGCTCCATCCCCGCCTGCTTGCGGCCCGCGCTGACCGCTTCATAAAGCGGATCGTCGCTGCCGGCGGCCCCGAACTCGATGCGGTAATTCTGGCGGAAACGCGTGATCGCGGCCTCGTCGAGAATGACCTCGGACACCGGGGCCAACTCCACAAGGTCCAGCTTTTCGGTTGTGCGCTGTGTGGCCGGATCGAACCGCCGCGCGCCGTCCAGCACATCGCCGAAGAGATCGAGCCGCACCGGCCCGCCATCGCCCGGCGGGTAGATGTCGATGATCCCGCCGCGAATGGCATAGTCGCCCGGCTCCATCACCGTGGGTGCCTGAGAAAACCCCATCCGCACAAGGAAATTCCGCAACGCCTCTTCGTTGACGCGGGTGCCGACACGGGCGCTGAACGCCGCCTCGCGCAGCACATCACGCGCTGGCAGCTTCTGCATCGCGGCGCTCATGGTGGTCAGCAGCACGTAGTGTTGCGGCATCGCATGGGTCAACGCGGCCAATGTCGCCATGCGTGTGGCGGAAATGTCGGGGTTCGGAGACACCCGGTCATAGGGCAGACAATCCCAGCCGGGAAATACGAAGACCGGCATCGACGGGGCATAGAGCCTGAGCGCATCGCGCATCTGCGCCAGACGGCGGTCATCGCGGGCGATATGGCAGACCGCGCCGCCCTGTTTCTCGGCCTCGGCCAGCACCAGACGGGCGTCAAAGCCTTCGGGCGCGCCGCCCATGGTGATGTGTTGGGATGTCTTCATAGCGCGCTCATGTGGCGCGGTGCAGGTCCGGCGTCAACCGCCAAGAACGCCGATGCTCAGGTTCATGTACATGCCCCACATCGCCGTGACGAAGATCGACACCATCCCGATGCCCTGCACCATCAGACGATGCCGCGTCAGCCGCTTGTAGACGGCGTCAAGGTCATGGTCCTTTTCATGCAGCGCCCGCGCCGTGCGGATGCTCAGAAGGCTGACCAGCGACATCGGAAAGCCGAGCAGAAACAGCGCCTGCGCGATTTCGACCCAGTAGACCCATCCCAGAACCGCACAGGTGGTCAGAAAGAACGTGCCGCCCGCGATCACCCAAAGCCCGGCCTCATCGGCGATGTAAAGCAGCCGTGCGGTGTTGATGCGCAGCAGATCGGTCAGATCCTCGACCGCCGCGCCGCCGCGCCGTTTCGCGCGCCCCACCATGTCGAAGGGCACACCCAGAACCCAATGGCTGGCCGACGACCAGACAACGGCAAGCGCGATCCAGAACCACAGATTGGAAAAGGACCGCATGTCGATCAGTTCAAAAACGGAAGAGTACCAATCCAAGGCGCGCGCAATCCCTTGTTCGAATGGCCTAATTGCGAGGCAGGCCTTGTTCCAGCGGTCATTCCATGCCACCCAATCACGGCAAAGACAAGGACTGCCCCCATGAAACCCATCACCCCCGCCTTTCCCGCCACTCGACTGCGCCGTTTGCGCCGCACTGAAGGGTTGCGCGCCATGGTGCGGGAAAACACACTGACCCCGGACGATTTCATCTGGCCGGTCTTCGTGCGCGATGGCGAGGGGGTGGAGGAACCCGTGGCCTCCATGCCCGGCGTGGTGCGCCGGTCGGTCGACAAGGTGGTCGACGCCGCGCGCGAGGCGCATGCCCTGGGCATCCCGGCGATCTGCCTTTTTCCCTATACCGATCCCGCGCTCAAGACCGAGGACTGCGCCGAGGCGTGGAACCCCGAAAACCTGTCCAACCGCGCCACCCGCGCGATCAAGGACGCGGTGCCCGATCTCATGGTGATGACCGACGTGGCGCTCGACCCCTACAACATCACCGGCCATGACGGCTACATGGACGAGACCGGCTATATCGAGAACGACCGTACGGTCGAGGCGCTGGTCAAACAGACCTTGTCTCAGGCCCGCGCCGGGGCGGACATCATCGGCCCATCGGACATGATGGACAGCCGCATCGCCGCGATGCGCACAGCGCTTGAGGGCGAAGGCTTTTCGAATGTCGCGATCCTCAGCTACGCCGCGAAATACGCCAGCGCCTTTTACGGCCCGTTCCGCGATGCGGTGGGCGCGTCCGGCGCGTTCAAGGGCGACAAGAAGGGCTACCAGATGGACCCCGCCAATTCGGACGAGGCGATGCGCCTGATCGCGCGGGATCTCTCCGAAGGGGCCGACATGGTGATGATCAAGCCCGGCATGCCCTATCTCGACATCTGCCGCCGCACCAAGGACATGTTCGGCGTGCCGGTTTTCGCCTACCAGGTGTCCGGCGAATACGCCATGCTGGCCGGTGCCGCCGAGCGCGGCTGGCTTGATCACGACCGGGTGATGCTGGAAAGCCTGATGGCGTTCAAGCGTGCGGGCTGCGACGGGGTGCTGACCTATTTCGCGCCCGCTGCTGCGCGGTTGCTCAACGGATAGCGGTGCGCCGCTTATCGTGATCTATCCTTAGTGACAGGGCGCGTCTCTGTGGCTATACTGGTACGCAACCGGCGGCACAGCCGGATTTCAGAGGCATCGGCAAAGAAAGAGCAGAGACAATGACATCCCTGACACGACGCGAACTGGCTTTGGGCCTTGGCGGCACTTTCCTTCTGGCGGGCTGCGCCAATGGCGTGGGCGGCAACGGTGCGGCGCGGATCGACGCGCGGGTCGATGCGACGCTGGCGGAAATGTACCGCCGCTTCCCCGGCACCCAGAACCTTGCCGCAAATGCCAACGGCATTCTCGTCATGCCGCTGGTGACAGAGGCGGGCCTTGGACTGGGCGGCGCCTTCGGACGCGGTGCGCTGCGCGTGGGCGGGATCACGGTGGATTACTACTCGACCACCAAGGCCAGCGCCGGCCTGCAGATCGGGGCCCAGCAATACGCGCATGTGCTGTTCTTCATGACCGAAGACGCGCTGATGAACTTCCGGCGCTCGCCCGGTTGGGCTGCGGGGGCCAATATCGAATACGCGATCCCCGAAGGTGGCGAGACCATCGCGGCCGAGACCACCACATCGCTGGCGCCGGTCATTGCGGTGATCTTCGGACAGGCCGGTCTGCGCCTTGGTGCGACTCTGGAAGGTGTGAAATACACGCGGATCATTCCCTGATCCAACGCTTGGGGGCTCTGCCCCCGTCCATTGGGCTTGAACCAATGGCGCCAAATGAACGGCCCCCCGAAGTATTTTTGAACTAGAGAAGATATGGGCCGGGTCCACCCCCTGCATCTGTGGCAGGGGGCTTCTCCGGTTACGGTCATCGGCGCTTCCGCCTGTACCGCCCATGCAGAATGCCGCGTTAAGGTTAACGCTTCGTTACTTCTCTGGTTGAGAAATACTTTCGGGGGTGAGGCGCGGCACGCGCCGAGGGGGCAGACTGCCCCCTGACCCGGTCAGACAGCCATCGCAGCCGTCAGGGTTTTCAGAGCGGCCACCGGATCGTCCGTCCGCCAGATCTCTTCTCCGATGCCGAAGAAATCGGTGATCGGCGCAAGGCTGCGGACGATCCCGGCATCCAGACCACCTTCCGCGACGACCGGAATCTCGATCATCTCGGACCACCACTGGAAGAGATCCGCCTCGGCCCGCGATCCGTCGCCAAGGGTCGTCTCGCCCACCGGGCCGAAGCTGACGTAATCCGCCCCCGCCTCGCCCGCGCCCATGCCGTCATGGCGGGACTGGCCGCAGAACGCGCCGACAATGGCGTCGGCCCCCAGTTCTTTGCGCGCCATCCGAACCGAGCGCGCGCCGTCGGTCAGGTGCACGCCGTCGAGGCCGAGGCGCTGGGCGAGAACCACGTGGGTGTCGATCACCAGTGCGACGTCGAACCGGTGCGCCACCTCGCGCACGGCATCGGCTGCGCGCAGGATCAGGTCTTCGTCGCGGGTGGCCAGCGACAGGCGGATGCAGGCGATGTCCTCGGCGTCGAGCACGCGGGCCAGATCGCTCGGGAAATGGCTCAGTTCGATCTCGGGAGGTGTGATCAGGTAGATCTGCGGCTGCTCGGCATCGGACATCTTCGGCCCCTTTCTTGGTCATCGCCATCCTATACAGCGATTTCACGTCCAGCGCCAAGGGCTTGCACCGCTTGCCCTTTGAGGGCGCGCGCAATAGTCAGGCGCGACCCCTTGGATTTCGGAGAGTCCCTATGCCAAGCGACACGCCGCAGCCCACCTTTGTCCTGGTGCGCCCGCAGATGGGCGAGAACATCGGGGCCGCCGCACGGGCGATGCTGAATTTCGGGCTGGACCGGATGCGCATCGTTGATCCGCGTGACGGCTGGCCGAACCAGAGCGCGGTGGCCATGGCCTCGGGGGCCGGGCGCGTGCTGGATGAGGCCGTTCTGGTGGAGCGCACGGTCGATGCGGTGGCCGATTGCACCTATGTGTTCGCCACGACCGCCCGGCAGCGCGACCTCACGAAGCCCGTTCTGACACCGGAACGCGCGATGGACCTCGCGCGGGAAAAGATCGCGGCCGGGGAAAAGGTGGCGGTGCTCTTTGGTCCGGAACGTGCGGGTTTGGAGAATGACGACATCGCGCTGGCCAATGCCATCATCTCGGTGCCGGTGAACCCGGAGTTTCCGTCGCTGAACCTGGCGCAATGCGTGTTGCTCACCGGCTATGAGTGGCGGCGGCAGACGGTCGAGGTGGCCGCGGAAGTGACCGAGATGGCGGGCAGCGACTGGGCGCGGGCCATCGAGGTCGACAAGCTGGCCGAGCATTACGAGGACACGCTGGACCAGGCCGGGTTCTTTTTCCCCGAAACCAAGGCCGAGAGCATGCGGCTCAACCTGCGCAATCTCTGGAGCCGGATGCCGCTGACCCAGGCCGATGTGCGCATGCTGCATGGCATCCTGCGGCAAATGGTGCGCTGGAAGGACAAGGGGTAGGCCTGCGCCTTGAAGGCCCCCCACCCCGCGCCTAGTCTTTCGCGCAAGAAGGAGACCCCCTGAATGAGCAGCAAACGCAGCATCTTTGAAGAGGTTGGTGCAGAGACACCGCGCATGGAGGCCCCCAAGGGGGGCATGATCGACGCAGGCAAGCGCGGCGCGCGGGGCGCGATCCGGGTCTGGCTGATGATCCTGTTCGCGCTGGTCATGGTAATGATCGCCGTGGGCGGGCTGACCCGGTTGACCGACAGCGGGCTGTCCATCACCGAATGGCGTCCGCTGAGTGGTGCACTGCCGCCGATGAATGCCGAGGACTGGCAGCGCGAGTTCGACCTGTATCGCCAGATCCCCGAATACCAGTTGCAGAACAAGGGTATGAGCCTTGCCGAGTTCCAGTTCATCTATTGGTGGGAATGGGGCCACAGGCAGTTGGGCCGGGTGATCGGCCTTGTCTGGGCACTGGGCTTTTTCGGCTTTCTTCTGGCGCGGAAGATCCCGACAGGCTGGACCGGTCGGTTGTTCTTTCTGGGTGTGCTGGGCGGCATTCAGGGTGCGATCGGCTGGTGGATGGTGGCGTCTGGCCTGACGGGCACGATGCTGGATGTGGCGTCCTATCGGCTGGCCACGCATCTCGGGCTGGCCTTTGTCATTCTGGGCTTCATCGCGTGGTACACGTTCGAACTGGGCCACGAAGAGCGCGATCTGATGCAGGCGCGGCGGTCGCGCGAGGGCAAGCTTTACGGGCTGGGCACAGGGCTGTTGCACTTCACCTTCCTGCAAATCCTGCTGGGCGCCTTGGTGGCGGGCATTGATGCCGGGCGCACCTATAATGACTGGCCGCTGATGGCCGGGGCGTTCCTGCCGCCCTTTCCCTTCGACATCGAGCCGATCTGGCGCAACTTCTTCGAGAACGCGGGTCTGGTGCAATTCATGCACCGCATGGCGGGCTATCTGCTGCTGGCCTTCGGCATCGTGGTCTGGCTCAAGGCGCGCAAGTCGCCCAATGCGGACACGCGCTATCGGTTCAACGCGGTCTTCGCGATGCTCTGGGTGCAGATGGCGCTGGGCGTGGTGACGGTGCTTTACATGGCGCCCTGGCAGATCGCCATTGCGCATCAGGTGGGGGCCGTGATCCTCTGGGTGCTGATCCTGCGGGCGCGGTTCGGCGCGCAATATCCGGTGCAACAATCCATTCGAGGAGCGACGGCATGACCACCGCCTATGACGAGTTGATGGCCTTCACGCGCGAGACCGAGGCGCTGGGCCAGGTTGCCGGGCGTCTTGGTTGGGATCAGGAAACCACCATGCCACGCGGCGCGGCGGCACAGCGGGCCGAAGAGATGGGTGCGCTGGAATCGGTGCTGCATGCCCGGCGGATGGACCCGCGTGTGGGCGACTGGCTGGCCAAGGCCGAGGGCAGCGATGACGAGGCCAAGGCGCATCTGCGGCACATCCAGCGCGATTTCGACCGGGCCTCGAAAGTGCCCGCCGATCTGGCGGCGGAACTGGCGCGGACCACCTCGATGGCGCAGGGCATCTGGGCAGAGGCGCGGGCGAATGACGATTTCGCGGCCTTTGCGCCGACGCTGGAACGGGTGCTCGACCTGCGGCGGCAGGAAGGCGCTGCGCTTGCCAATGGGGGCGATCCCTATGACGCGCTGTTGCAGGACTACGAGCCGGGGGCGACGGCGGCGGAACTCGACGCGATGTTCGGCGCGCTGCGGCCGCGTCTGGTGGAGCTGCGCGACAAGGTGCTGGGCGCCCCTGCCCCGACGGCGCTGAGCGGCACATTTGACGAGAGCGCGCAGATGAGGCTGTCGCGGCAGATCGCCAAGACATTCGGTTATGACATGAGCCGGGGGCGTGTGGACAAGGCGGTGCATCCGTTCAGTTCGGGGTCCGGCAATGACGTGCGGATCACCACGCGGACCAACCCGGAAGACCCGTTCAACTGCATCTATTCGACGATCCACGAGGTCGGTCACGCGGCCTATGAGCAGAACATCGATCAGGCCTATCTGCTGACGCCCTTGGGGCGCGGTGTGTCGATGGGTGTGCATGAAAGCCAGTCGCGCATCTACGAGAACCAGTTGGGGCGGTCGCGGGCCTTCACGGGCTGGCTGCACGGGCAGATGGTCGACGCTTTCGGCGATTTCGGGATCAGCGATCCGGATGCCTTCTATGCGACCGTGAACCGGGTGCATAACGGCTATATCCGGACCGAAGCGGATGAGGTGCAGTACAACCTGCATGTCCTGCTGCGGTTCGATCTGGAGCGGCAGTTGATCGCCGGGACTCTCGACGTTTCCGATCTGGAAGAGGCGTGGAACACCCGGTTCGAGGCCGATTTCGGCTATGCGGTGGACAAGCCATCGAACGGCGTGTTGCAGGATGTGCATTGGTCGGTGGGGCTGTTCGGCTATTTCGCCACCTATTCGCTGGGCAATGTCTATGCGGGCTGTCTGCACGAGGCGCTGCGCAAGGCGGTGCCGGATCTGGATGCGCAGCTTGCGTGCGGGGATACATCTGCCGCGACGGGCTGGCTGCGGGACAATCTGCAACGGCATGGCGGGCTGTACGAGCCTCGTGAGGTGATCGAGCGGGCCTGCGGGTTTGCGCCGAACGAGGGGCCGTTGCTTGATTATCTGGAAGCGAAGTTCGGAGAGATTTACGGGGTGTGACGGAGGAGTGAAGTGCGTCATCCTCGGGCTTGACCCGAGGACCTCTTGACGTTGCAGGTCCTCGGGTCAAGCCCGAGGATGACGGCTTTAGTGGAGCGTGAATTCCCCAACGATCTGCCGCCACTCGCCGGAAGACAGAAGCTTGCGGTGGGTATACTGCACCGAATGCAAAGGTCCTTCGATCGTGTCCTGCCAGAATTCGATGAACTCGAACAGTTTCGGATGGTCCGGGGCCAGATCGTATTCCTGCCAGACGAAGGTGTTCAGCACGTTCTTGTAATCGGGCATCCGGTAGAACAATTGCGCGGTGGTCAGCCCGTAGCCGCGCAGCATCAACTCGGTCTCACTCATCTCGGTCATGCAAACCTCATCGTTTCTTCTTGTACGAATGAGTGTGCCACGGATTCGTTAACTTTCAACAAAAACAGTATGTTAGCCAGCATGTCGCCTGAGTGCCAAAGCCGCCGCCCCGACTAAATCGGCCAAGTGCATTGCGGCCTACATCCTGTCTCTGATATAGTCCAGATCAACAAAATATAGAATGACAGACAGCAGGCTATCCACGTGAGCGACACGCCAGAAACACCTGAAAACACAGAAGATATGCCGCCCGAGCGCCCCAAGCATACCGGGCCTCAGGTCTCCATCGCCGAGGAGATGAAGACATCCTATCTCGATTACGCGATGAGCGTGATCGTCAGCCGCGCGATTCCCGATCTGCGGGACGGGCTGAAACCGGTGCACCGGCGCATCCTCTATGCGATGCACGAAAGCAACAACAGCCACGACAAACCCTACCGCAAATCGGCGCGTCCGGTGGGGGACGTGATGGGGAAATACCACCCGCATGGCGATTCAGCGATCTATGACGCGCTGGTGCGGATGGCGCAGGATTTCTCGATGTCGCTGCCGCTTCTTGATGGGCAGGGAAACTTTGGGTCGATGGATGGCGATAACGCCGCGGCCATGCGCTATACCGAAGTGCGGATGGACAAGCCCGCCGCTTATCTGCTGGCCGACATCGACAAGGAAACGGTCGATTTTCAGGACAATTACGACGGCAAGGACAAGGAACCGACGGTGCTTCCGGCGCGGTTCCCGAACATGCTGGTCAATGGCGCGGGCGGCATTGCCGTCGGTATGGCAACCAACATCCCGCCGCACAATCTGGGCGAAGTGGTCGATGCGACGCTGGCGCTGATCGAAGAGCCGGATCTGAGTTCGGAACAGTTGATCGAATACGTCCCCGGCCCCGACTTCCCCACCGGCGGGATCATGCTGGGCCGGTCGGGTGCGCGCAAAGCGTATCTGGAGGGACGTGGATCGGTGATCATCCGTGCCAAGACGCGGGTCGAGGAAATCCGCAAGGACCGCTGGGCCATCGTCATCGACGAGATCCCCTATCAGGTGAACAAGGCCACCATGATCGAACGCATCGCCGAGGCGGCGCGGGAAAAGCGGATCGAGGGGATTTCGCACGTTCAGGACGAATCCGACCGCAATGGCGTGCGGGTGGTGATCGAGTTGAAGCGCGACGCCACCGCCGAGGTGGTGCTGAACCAGCTTTATCGCTTTACCCCGATGCAGACCTCGTTCGGCTGCAACATGCTGGCCCTGAATGGCGGTCGGCCCGAACAGTTGACGCTGCGCAGGTTCCTGACCGCGTTCATCGACTTCCGAGAAGACGTGGTCGCGCGGCGCACCGCGCATCTGCTGCGCAAGGCGCGGGAACGCAGTCACATCCTGTGTGGTCTGGCCGTGGCCGTCACCAATATCGACGAGGTGGTTGCGACCATCCGCTCCTCTGCCGATGCGGCCGAGGCACGGGACCGATTGATGACCCGCCGTTGGCCCGCGGCGGACATCCTGCCTTATATCAAGCTGATCGACGATCCGACCCACACGGCGAACGAGGACGGGACCTATAACCTGTCCGAGGCGCAGGCGCGCGCGATCCTCGAGTTGCGGCTGCAGCGCCTGACCCAGATCGGGGTCAAGGAAGTCACCGACGAGTTGGAGGAACTGGCCGGCAAGATCCGCGAATACCTTGAAATCCTTGGCTCGCGCGACCGGATCATGGGCATCATCGCGGACGAGCTGCGCGAGGTCAAAGACCTGTTCGCCGTACCGCGCCGGACCGAGATCGTCGACTGGTCGGGCGACATGGAGGATGAAGACCTCATCGAGCGTGAGGACATGGTCGTGACCGTGACCCAGTCGGGTTACATCAAGCGCACCCCGCTGACCGAATTCCGCGCCCAGAAGCGCGGCGGCAAGGGGCTGTCGGGCATGTCGACCAAGGATGACGATGTGGTGACGACGCTGTTCGTCGCCAACACCCACACGCAGCTTCTGTTCTTCACCACCGAGGGCATGGTCTACAAGCTCAAGACCTGGCGTCTGCCGCAAGGCGGGCGCACAGCCAAGGGCAAGGCTATCGTCAATATCCTGCCGATCCCGACAGGGGTTTCCATTGCCGCCATCATGCCGGTGGACCGGGACGAGGAAGACTGGGATGATCTCCAGATCATCTTCGCCACCACCGCAGGGGACGTGCGCCGCAACGCGCTGTCGGATTTCACCAATGTGATGCGCAACGGAAAGATCGCGATGAAGCTTCCGGAGGGTGTGGAACTCGTGAACGCGCGGATTGCCTCTGAAGAGGACGACGTGATGCTTGTCACCGATGCGGGCCGGGCGATCCGGTTCCCGACAACGGCGGTCCGGGTTTTCAAAGGCCGGGATTCGACCGGGGTTCGGGGCATCCGTCTGAACAATGGCGACCGCGTGGTCAGCATGGCGGTGATCCGGCATTTCGAAGCCGATCCTGCGGAACGGGCCGCTTACCTCAAGATGCGCCGCGCCGTGGCGGGTCTGGCGGATGATGCCGAGGTCGAGGATGACGAGGACGCCACCGCTCCGGGGTCGATCACGCAGGAACGCTATGCCGAGATGTCGGCGGCCGAGAACCTGATCCTGACGATCACCGCCAAGGGTGCGGGCAAGCTGTCGTCCTCGCATGATTACCCCGTGCGTGGGCGCGGTGGTCAGGGCGTGCAGGCCATCGACAAGGGCATGCGCGGCGGCGCCATCGTGGCCTGTTTCCCGGTCGAAATGGACGACCAGATCATGCTGGCCACCTCACGCGGGCAGTCGATCCGGGTGCCGGTCGACGGGATTTCGTTCCGGTCCCGCAGCGCGGGCGGCGTGCGGGTGTTCAACACCGGGGCCGATGAAGAGGTGGTGTCGGTCGCCTGGATTGCCGATCAGGGTGACGAGGACGCGGCCGAGGCGGAAAGCTGAATTCGCGGCACTTGAGGTTCGCCTCGCAAGCACTTGAGACAAAAAGAAATAAAGCGGCGAAGAAGGAATTCTGCGCCGTTTTGCATGTGTTTTTCCCGACTCGCCTATCGTCTCGGCAGAGGCACGGAGTGACGAGGTTTCACGCTCATTTCACGGGAAAAGACGGCCAAGGTAGGGTATTCCAGACCTGCGCTTCCTTGGCGTCAACTGTATAACGAAAGCATAAGAATAGTTCATCGCAGACCCTGATGCCGACACTTTATTTCAAGAGGTTGGCAGCTTTGATCCTGGATCAAGCGGGGAACGCGAGAGGGTCACGCGGACCGGTTCCGGTTTCACAAAGCCCGATTTTCAAGATTGCGCCGGGGTCATCCCTCATTTGGCCCCGGTGCGGATTTCAACGGTTCGGCCCGACCGTCTGTCTCATGCAGCGGTCGGGTCTATTTTACGGAGTGCGTTCATGACCGGCCTGCTTGACGCGATGCGCGCCTATCCCGAACTTTTGCAAGCCTGCGGGGTGATGGGCTCCATTCTGTATATCGGAGGATTCGCCCTGCTGCAGATGGGCCGGATTTGCGGCAGTGGGCTTTATTATTCCTACAATCAATTGATGGCGGCCAGCCTTGTCATGATCAGCCTTGTGGGGGCGTTCAACCTTGGGGCCTTTCTGATCCAGATCGGGTTTCTGTTCTTCGGCATGATCGGGCTTGTGCGCCGTCTTCGCCTGCTGCGCACCGGGCGTTATCCCGAAGGCACCGGGATCATTCGGCATTTGCCGGATGCGCCGACTGCACCTGCGCTTCGAGATGGCTTGCCAGCGACTTGCGATTGGGAAAGGCGTCGACCCGGACCGGAGCATGATAGACCAGTTCCACCTGCCCTTGGGGGTGCTGCGCCAGCACCTTGATTAGATGCGGTGCGAAACCCATGTCGCCCCACCAGCCGTAAAACCGCGGGTCCGCGCCTTCGGGGGCGTGATAGATCACGGTGACCGGCTGAATATGCATGTCATGCACGATGCGGTCGGAAAAGAACGGCGCGAACAGCGTGGGTTTGAACGGCAGAACCCGCAGCGTATCGGTCGAGGTGCCTTCGGGAAAGAACAGCAAGCGGTGGCCATGCTCGAGCCGTTCCTCGAAGAGGGCGATCTGCGTTTTCACCTCGCGCGGGTCACGTTCGATGAACACGGTGCCGGTGGCGCGCGCCAGCCAGCCGATGCCGGGCCAGGAGGCAACCTCGGATTTCGACACGAAATAGACGTTCTTGCGCGCATTGAGGGCAAAGATGTCAAGCCAGGAGCCGTGATTGGCGACCACCGCTCCGGGCACTTTCAGGCGCGGCCCCCGCACCAGAAGCGGCAGGCGCAGGATGACGAAGGCAGAGCGGCACACGGCCTGGGTGATATACGGGGTGATCGGGCGGTCGACCCCGAAGATGGGCCGCTCGAACAGCCTGAGCAGCAGCAAAAGGGCAAGCCCTCCGAACACCACGACGGCCAACGGACCCCCGCGCAGCAGCACCCGCAGCCAGCCCATGCCCGTGATCGGGGGATCGACCATGGGATCGTCGCTGTCCCAGGTCGGGCTCATGATGCCCGCCGCGGCGTCCGGTCAAGCACCCCGGCCGACATCTGTCCGGTGTCGAGGATCAGGCACACGTCGGTTGTGTTGAACGCATGGTCCACGAACACCCCCTGCCCGATCATGCCGCCCAGCTTGAGATAGGATTTGATCAGCGCCGGCGTGTCGCGCATCGCCGCCTTGCGGTCGATCCGGTCGGGCGGCAACAGGTCAAGCCCCGTGGTCGTTCTTGTTCGCACCCGCAGGTGTTCGGGCGCAAGATAGGATGCGTGCAGATGCGACACCGGGTTCTGCAGAGCGGCAAGATCGGTGCCATGAAAGCTGGCGGTGCCGAACAGGATGTCGATGCCATGATCGGCCACATACGCGGCCAGTCCCTGCCAGAGCGCCATCAGGGCCGGGCCGCCGCGATGCGCCGGATGCAGGCAGGACCGCCCCAGTTCGAGCAGCGTCAGTCCACTGCCGAGCAACGGGGTCAGTTCGAATTCCGTGGCGGAATAGAACCGCCCGGCAGCGTCGGCATGCGCCTGTGTCATCAGCCGGTAAACGCCGATCACCTGATCCGGGTCCCCCCGCAGGTCGCGCAGAAGAAGATGCGCGGCATGGTCGTCAAACCCGTCGATTTCAAGTTGCCGGGCGTGGTCGACCCCGTCTCCGGTGCCGCCAAGTTCGGTCACGAACACCTCGTATCGCAGCCGTTGTGCCGCGCGAATCTCGGCATCGGATCGGGCAAGGGACACCTGGTATTGGGGGGATGTCTGAAGCATTTGGGCGGCCCACCTCGTTCGCCGCCACCTTACTGTGCCGCATTCTGACGCGCAACGGCGTCGGGTTGACCGAAAAAACTGCGCTTTCGGGGAAATTAAGCTTTTGTCAACTCTTGGTTGTGATGTTTACTCATCGAACACAGGAACCAGTGCGATGCGTGACCCGTCAATCACCACTTTGCCGACTTCCCGGAAGTTGACCGTGATCCGGTCACCGATATTGGATTGTACCTGCCCCACGCCCCAATCCGGCTCATCAGGGTGGCGGACCAGCGATCCAGGTTCGAGAAGGCCATTCAGATCAGACATGCGCGGTCTCCGTTCTTGTCAGAGGGATATATAGTGCACCAGGATTCAGCTTCACTGGCCGCCCTGATCGGCTCGCGAATTTGCCACGACCTCATCAGTCCCATTGGCGCAATTTCCAACGGATTGGAACTGGCCGGGATGATCGCATCCGCGCCGATGGGACCGGAAATGTCCCTGATCCAGCAAAGCTGCGATCACGCCACCGCACGGATCCGCTTTTTCCGCATCGCCTTTGGCACCGCGACCGATGCCCGCGCCATTCCCGCAGCCGAAGCCCGCAAGACCCTTGCCGATCATTACGCAGGCACCCGGATTGCTGCGGACTGGCAGATCGCACAGGACCTGGGGCGGGATGTCACCCAAATGGCCTATCTGGCGGTGCTCTGTCTTGAAGCGGCGATGCCGCAGGGCGGTCTGCTGCGCGTCGAGCTGCACGACGGTGCGCTGGTGGTCAGTGCCAGGGGGGACACGCTGCGGGACGATCCGGTGCTTTGGGCGATCCTGACCGATGACGGATGCCCAAGGACGCAAGGCATCAGCCCGGCGCATGTGCAATTTGCCCTGCTGGGCCGCATTTGCCGGGATCGCGGGATTATGGCACGACACGATCCAGGTCCGTCCGAGGCCCGGCTGCACCTGCCCCTACCCGCGCCACCAAGCTGATCGCCGCTGCAAAAAGGCGACCGCCTCGCGCACCTGGTCCGACACAGGGCCGGGACGCGGCGGATCAAGAAGTGTGGCCAAAAGCGCAGGTGACGGCTGCGCCCTGCGCGACCAGCTCAGGCCACGCAGGATGTCCGACGCCTCGGCGGGCAGATGGTCGGGAATCTCGTACCCGGCAAGACACGCCCAGACACAGGTCCATGCCCGACCCACGCTCCACGGGTTGTAACCGCCGCCACCGGACACGATCAGACGGGGTGCGAGCGGCCGAAGCGCGGCAATCGCCCGAAGGTGACATCGGTTCGACAGGGCCAATCGTGACAGCGGGTCCTCGGTCACGGCATCGGCGCCGCATTGCAGATAGATCGCTTGTGGCTCCTGCGCCGCCACTGCGGGCAGGATCACCTCGTTCAGGATCAGGTCGAACTCGGTATCTTTGAAGCCGCGCGGCACCGGGATATTGATCGCGGCTCCACCCGCATCGTCCTGCACCGCGCCAGTAAACGGCCAGCGTCGATCCTCGTGAACCGAGATCATGCGCACCGCCTCCGAGCCGTGGAATGCCACCGCCACCCCATCGCAATGATGCGCGTCGATGTCGACATAGGCGATCCGCGTCAGGCCCATGTCCATGAGACGCCGGATCGTCAGCACCGGTTCATTCAGATAACAGAACCCGTTGGCACGGTCCGGAAGCCCGTGATGGGTGCCCCCACCGGGATTGTAGGCAACACCCCCGTGCCGCACATGGTCCGCCGCAAGCAGCCCGCCGCCCGCCGCCGTTGCAGGCCGCCGGTAGACCTCGGGAAAGACCGGGTTCGACAGCGTCCCCAGATCGTGCGCGGGATCGGCGCGCTGCGTGGCCTCGGCCCGCTGCAGCGCCGCGACATAGCGCGGGGTGTGAAACCCGGTCAGGGCCGCGGGTTTGGCACAGGGACTGGTGCGGTACTGCGTGTCGGGCAGCCAGCCCAGCACACGGCAAAGATCGGTCACCGTCGGCACGCGCGGAATCGACAGAGGATGGCGCGGGCCATAGCTTGAGCCGCGATAGATGCGCGCGCCGATGAAGATGGGATCCGTCATGCGCTGCGATCTAGATCAGCGATGCACCATCGCCACGCAGCGCCACAAAACGAGTTTCCTCGTTTTGCGTTTCCGTCGACGGAAACGTCACCCCGCTTCGGCCTTTTCCGACAATTCCAGCCACAGATCTTCGGCCTCGGCCAGCGCGGTCTGGCGCGAAACCAGCGCTTCGGAGGCTTTTTTGAACTTCACCGGCTCGCGGGTAAAAAGATCGGGATCGGACATCAGCTCTTCGAGCTTGGCGATTTCGGCGGTCAATCGGTCGATCTCTCCGGGCAGCGCGTCAAGCTTGTGTTTCTCGGTAAAGCTCAGGCCGGATTTGGGCTTGGCCGCCGCCATGGGTTTTACACTCTGCTGTGGGGTCGGTTTGGCGGCCGGGACGTCGGGCGTGTCCTCGCCCCGCTGGGCGCGGTAGTCGCTCCATCCGCCGGCATAGACGGTTGCCCGCCCGCGCCCTTCCATCGCCACCGTGGTCGAGGCCACGCGATCCAGAAAATCGCGATCGTGGCTGATGAGCAGCACGGTGCCGTCATAGTCGCCCAGAAGGTCCTGCAGAAGGTCGAGCGTTTCGACATCGAGATCGTTGGTCGGTTCGTCCAGCACAAGCAGGTTCGATTCGCGTGCCATGATCCGCGCCAGAAGAAGCCGCGCCTTTTCGCCCCCCGAAAGCGACCGCACCGGCGCGCGGGCCTGCCGTTCGTCGAAGAGAAATTCCTTGAGATAGCCGACCACGTGTTTCGGCGCGCCACGCACCATGATCTGGTCGGCCTTGCCCGACACCCGCATCTCGGGATCGCCGGTCAGGTTTTCCCAGAGGCTCAGATCGTCGTTCAACTGCGCGCGGGTCTGGTCGAAGACGGCGGGCACAAGGTTCGTGCCCAGCTTGACCGTCCCCGCATCCGGTTCGATCTCGCCCATCAGCATGCGGATCAGGGTGGTCTTGCCCACGCCGTTCGGGCCGACAAAGGCCACACGGTCGCCGCGCTGCACGGTCAGGGAAAAGTTGCGAACGATGGTCGTGTCGCCGAAGGTTTTGGTCAGGCCCGTGGCCTCGATCACCTTGCGTCCGGATTTCGGGCCTGAGGCAAGTTCCATTGCGGCTGTGTCCTGCCGCCGGATCATCGCGGCGCGTTCGCTGCGCAGATCCTGCAGGGCGCGCACCCGGCCCATGTTGCGCTTGCGGCGCGCGCTGATGCCTTCGACGGCCCATCGCGCCTCGGACTTGATCTTGCGGTCCATCTTGTGACGCTGGAGGTCTTCGTCCTCCCAGGTCTTGTCGCGCCAGGCCTCGAAGGCGGCAAAGCCCTTTTCCTGCCGCCGCACCTGTCCGCGGTCGATCCAGAGGGTGGCGCGGGTGAGTTCGGTCAGGAAGCGCCGGTCGTGACTGATCAGGACAAAGCCCTTGCGGGTGCTCTTCAATTCGTCCTCGAGCCAGCCGATCGCCTCGATGTCGAGATGGTTGGTCGGCTCGTCAAGCAGCATCAGGTCCGGATCCTGCGCCATCAGCCGCGCCAGAGCCGCGCGGCGGCGTTCGCCCCCGGAGGCGGTTTCGGTCGCGCGGTTGGGATCGAACTTGAGCCCCTCGCCCGCGCGTTCGACCTTGTAAAGCTCGGATGGATCAAGCCCGTGCATCGCGTAATCGCCCAGTGTGGCGAAACCGCCAAGGTCGGGGTCCTGCTCCATATATCCTGCGCTGATCCCCGGCGGCACGATGCGGTCGCCGTGATCCGGCTCGACCAGCCCGGCCATCACCTTCATCAGGGTGGATTTGCCCGACCCGTTTCGCCCCACAAGCGCCACCCGGTCACCCGACTGCACCACGAGGCTGAGATCATGAAACACCGGCTCTCCCCCGAAGGTGAGCGAGATGTCGTTGAGTTGAAGAAGCGGTATGATGGCCATGTCGTGGCGCTACGGCGCTGTGCGCACAAGGTCAAGGGGGGTGGTTTGTGCCGCCCGCGCCAGCGCGCGCAATCGCGCCTTGCGGGCCTCGGGCATGGTGTCGATGGCAAGCCCGGTGAACACGTGCAGCGTGTCGAGATCGGGGTCCTGCACCGCATGGTCGCTGACCCAGCCACCCATGTTCAGATAGCTGCGCAGAAGCTGCGGCAGGTGGGCGGGGGCCGGTCCTGTCTTTGGGAGATCGATGCTTCGGGGGGACAGACGGTTTGGGCGCAGATGCGCCGGACCAAGGTGATGCGTCCGCAGCCATGCCAGTTCGGCGCGATGCCGGTCGGGGATGTGCCCGGAAAACGAGCTGCACCCGATCATCAGGCGAATCCCGTGGCGATCCACGAGCACGCCAAGGGCCGCCCAGGCAAGGCGCAGGGCGGTCACGTCACTGGGCCCGTCGGCCTGGCAGAACCGGCCCAGTTCCAGAATGGCTCCCGACAGCCCCGCCAGCGGCGCGAGGTCATAATGCTGGCCGGTGTAACAGGTGCGCAGATCGTCGGGGCTGCGGATAAGACGCGCCCGAAAGGCAATGCGCGCACCGTCCGACGCGGTGCTCACAGATCCGTGCAGGCAGTCGGCATCAAAGCGATCCGCGTCGCAGGCACCCTGCCGAAACACCCGCGCCCTGAGCGCCAGCGCCGGATCGCGGCTGCACGCGGCTTGTCCGATCCGCGCGGAATAGGCGCCAAACGCCAGTGAGACAGATGTCGTGTCGGCAGCGACGGTCCGCGTCGCTGCCATGTCGATGCTCAATTCAGAAGGTCAGCAGCGTTGAGGCCGCCGATATTGCCGAAGAGCTTGCGGATGAAGCCGATGTCTCCATCGCCCGAGCGGGTGATCCGACGCGCCAGAGGCACCACCTGCCCGTCCTGCAGGCCGTAGCGTTCGATGTTCTGCACCACGCCGTCGGAGTCGAAGGTGATGGCCAGAACCTCGCGGTCGACCACTTCGGGGGCGCGCCATGCAAAATGACGGATGTCGCTTTCGATGTAGTAGAACCCGGATTCGTTCAGCGTGCCCGAGGTGGACGGCACCCCGACAAGGTCCTCGACCGTGCCGCGGGTGTCGACCCCCGGAACGATCTGCTGCAATTCGTCTTCGGATGGAACGTAGCCATGCGTGCGGTAGCGGGCTGTGCATCCGGCAAGCGAAATGCACAGAAGCGTCACAAGCGCGATCCTGAGTGTCGATCTGATGCCCTGCATGGCGCCTCTCTTGCGTTGGCGTTCGCTGCCTTTTATCCCGATTACACGGCCTTGGGCCTGCGTTCAAGCAAAGGGTGGACACAAGATATGCCACAACCGGTTCTGAAACCCGGCGAATTTCGCGTCAGCGACCTGCCCAGCCGGCGCGAAACCGCGTTCGATCTGCAGCCGGATGGGGAAGCGCGGGCTGCCATCGCCGCCCAGCTTGGGCTGAGCGCGCTCAAGAAACTGCGATTCACCGGCCATATCGCGCCGTTCGGCGCACGCGGCTGGAGCCTTGTCGGCACACTCGGCGCGACGGTGGTGCAACCTTGCGTGGTGACGCTCGAGCCGGTGTCGACCCGGATCGACGAACCTGTCGAACGCCGATACCTGCCTGCTGAGCTTCTGGAGGTCGCAGATCCCGGATCCGAGACAGAAATGCCCGAGGACACCAGCACCGATCCTCTGGGGCCGATCCTGTCGGCGCATGACGTGATGATCGAATCGCTGCTGCTGGCCCTGCCCGAGTATCCACGGTCGCAGAACGCCGAACTGGGCGACGCGGTGTTTGCCGAAGACGGCGTGACACCGCTCAGGGACGAGGACACCAAGCCGTTTGCAGGGCTTGCCGCCCTGCGTGACAGGCTTGAAGACGACACATGATGGACGGCTCCAGAAAACGCTTGCGGATTCCGCGATTGCCCCTATGTTCGCGCCTTCATCCGAGGTGGGGTTGTCACCCGGCCCGGTTTCCCCTTATGAGGCCGGACACACCCGAAACGCGGCATGGCGAGCATGCCACAGATTATTGCTAATTGAGGTTGAGACATGGCCGTCCAACAGAACAAAGTATCCAAGTCGCGCCGCAACAACCGTCGCGCACATGACGCGCTGGTTGCCGGAAATCCGAACGAATGTTCGAACTGCGGCGAACTCCGTCGTCCGCACCATGTGTGCCCGTCCTGCGGCCACTATGCGGATCGCGAAGTGATCGCACAGGCCGACGAAATCGACCTGGACGAAGACGCGGCATAAGCAACGACAGGGCGAACCCCTCCGAATGACCTCTTTGCAGGATCATAACAAGGTGGGACCTACGCCAATCGTGCTATCTATCGACGCAATGGGCGGCGATCTGGGGCCGGAGGCTGTTGTCTCCGGCATGTCTCGTTCTGCGAAGGCGCTCCCGGACATCCGCTTTATCGTACACGGCCCCGAACAGAAGCTGTCCCGGCTGATCGACCGCAAGAAAGCGCTGGCCGGTCGGTGCGAGATCCGGGATTCGTCGGGTGTTGTGTCGATGGAAGACAAGCCAAGCCACATCATGCGGCACGGGCAGGACACCTCGATGTGGGCTGCCATCGAATCCGTGCGCGACAAGGAAGCGACCGTTGCGGTGTCCTGTGGCAACACGGGCGCGTTGATGGCGCTGTCGATGATCCGTTTGCGCAGGCTGCCGGGTGTGAACCGCCCGGCAATTGCGATTCTGTGGCCGTCGCGCAATCCGCAGGGCTTTAACGTGATGCTGGATGTGGGCGCGGATGTGCGCGCCGACGCGCGCGACCTGCTGCAATACGCGTTGATGGGGGTGTCCTATGCCCGCAACGGGCTTGATCTTGAACGCCCCCGCGTCGGGCTTCTCAACGTGGGCACCGAGGAACACAAGGGCAAGGCCGAGCTGAAAGAGGCGCATGAGCTGATCGGCCAGATGGCCGAAAAAGCCCAGTTCGACTTTGTCGGCTTCGTCGAAGGCGGCGATATTCCCGGTCAGGCCTGTGACGTGATCGTCACCGACGGCTTTACCGGCAATGTCGCCCTGAAAACCGGCGAAGGCACCGCGTCGCTGATCGGCGACCGCCTGAAAGAGGCGTTTGCCTATTCGCCCCTGTCGCGGCTCGCGTCGCTGCTGGCGCTGACATCGCTGCGCCGCCTGAAACAGAAGATCGACCCGCGCCGGGTGAATGGCGGCGTGTTTCTGGGACTGAACGGCACGGTCGTGAAATCCCACGGCTCGGCGGATGCCACAGGGGTTGCCGCCGCCATCCAGCTTGCCGTGCAACTGGCGCAATCGGGCTTTTCCGAACGGCTGGCCGCCCGGCTGGCCTCGATCACGGAAACAGTCTCGGACACGGACAAACCGACCACACAAGACGAGGAGAGCCCGAAATGACCATCCGTTCGGTTGTCGTAGGGCTGGGCCACTACCTTCCCCAGAGGGTTGTGCCCAATTCGGAATTCGAAGCGACGCTGGATACGTCCGACGAATGGATCAAGTCGCGATCCGGAATCGAACGCCGCCACTTTGCGGCCGAGGGCGAAACCACCTCGGATCTGGCCACCAAGGCCGCGCAGAACGCACTCGCACAGGCCGGTCTGACCGCAAATGATCTGGATGCCATCGTATTGGCGACCTCGACGGCTGACCTGACATTTCCCTCCGCCGCGACCATGGTGCAGGCAGCACTTGGCATGACGCGCGGCTTTGCCTTTGACGTGCAGGCCGTCTGCGCGGGTTTCATCTATGCGCTGGCCAACGCCAATGCGCTGATCGTGTCCGGTCAGGCCCGGCGGATCATGGTGATCGGTGCCGAAACCTTCAGCCGGATCATGGACTGGTCCGACCGCTCCACCTGCGTGCTGTTTGGCGACGGCGCGGGGGCGGTAATCCTCGAAGCGCAGGACGGCACGGGCGACAAGAGCGACCGGGGCATCCTGTCGGTCGATCTCAATTCTGACGGCCAGCATCGCGACATTCTCTATGTCGATGGCGGGGTCAGCACCCAGACAACCGGGTTCCTGCGGATGCAGGGCAAGGAGGTGTTCCGCCACGCGGTCGAAAAGCTGGCCCAGACTGCCACACAGGCGATGGACAAGGCCGGGATCGCAAGCGACGAGATCGACTGGATCGTGCCGCATCAGGCCAATATCCGCATCATTCAAGGCACCGCGAAAAAGCTGGGGCTGTCGATGGATCATGTCGTGGTGACGGTTCAGGACCACGGCAACACCTCGGCTGCGTCGATTCCGCTGGCACTGTCTGTCGGTGCCGAACGCGGACAGATTTCGCGCGGTGACGTGGTTGTCACCGAGGCGATTGGCGGCGGCCTTGCGTGGGGCGCTGTGGTGATCCGTTGGTAGGCAATTTCCCGATCAAGTCTCTGCCGCCAAGCTGTTGATATTGACTCGGAAAATCGCAAGGCGCATGCTGTATGGAACCGGGGAGGTTTTGCGCTATGGGACAAAAAACACTGACACGTATGGACCTGAGCGAAGCTGTCTTTCGCGAAGTGGGCCTGTCGCGGAATGAAAGTGCGGATCTGGTCGAGACGGTTCTCAACCACATGTCCGATGCACTGGTCGCAGGCGAGCAGGTCAAGATTTCGTCCTTCGGGACGTTCTCCATCCGGGACAAGGCCGCCCGCGTCGGGCGCAATCCCAAGACGGGCGAGGAAGTGCCGATCAACCCGCGCCGGGTTCTGACGTTCCGCCCTTCACATCTCATGAAAGATCGCGTGGCCGCTGGCAACAAGGGCTGACCGCATGAGTAAATCCGCAGACGCCTTTCGCACCATCAGCGAAGTCGCCGAATGGTTGGACACTCCGGCCCACGTCCTGCGGTTCTGGGAAAGCAAGTTCACGCAAGTGAAACCGGTCAAACGCGCCGGGGGCCGACGCTATTACCGGCCTGCGGATATGCGCCTGCTGGGCGGGATCAAGAAACTGCTGCACGACGATGGCATGACCATCAAAGGTGTTCAGAAAGTTCTTCGGGAACAGGGCATTAAACACGTATCTTCACTTTGCGCATTAAGTCTGGGCGACGAGGAAGACGACGACCTGATGCTGCTCGAAGACGTGCCCGCCTCCGAACCCGTGGACACGGTTGTGCCCTTTGCCAAACCCGAGAGCGCGCCGGACCCCGAGCCGGCCGCTGACGCCGCTCTGGCAGAGGATGAGGACGACACAGTCGCTGCCGATCCTGCCGCAGAAACAGCGGATAGTGACGACGCGCAGGAGCACGGCTACGCCGGCCCCAAAGAAGTCTCTGACACGCCCGCCGAGGCAGAGAGCGCAGACGCATCGGACAGCACCCCGCCTCCGCCACCGCCCGCCGAAGAACCGGCCCTGCCCAGCTTCCTGCAACGCTCCATGCAAGAACGGCGCGCCGATCCGGTTGAGGCCGCGGCGGAACCGGAACCCGTGGCCCCGGCACCCCCGCCAATCGCCGAGCCGATGCCAAGCGCCCTCACCCACCTGTCGCGGATCGGACGTCTGTCTCCCGAGCAGGCGCAACAGATCGCACCGATTCTCGAACGGTTGAAAGCGGTTGCCCGGTAACCGGGTTCATGGCCCTTGATCCGAAATTCGCTCTTGCGGCCCGGTCCAAAACCGTTATGACAGGCCGCAGTCGGGCTATAGCGCAGCCTGGTAGCGCGTCCGTCTGGGGGACGGAAGGTCGCAGGTTCAAGTCCTGCTAGCCCGACCAATCATCACACAGCTATCAATACCGCT
>JAUIBL010000080.1 GCA_030428355.1 Alphaproteobacteria bacterium
GACCTTGGCCCGCAAAGCGCCCTATAAAGCGCTGAACCAACCCCGAGGAGTCGTCCATGGGCATTCTGAATACCCTTCTTCGCGCTGTCACCTGGTGGAACGGGCAGACGCTTGGCACCCAATTCTATACGTGGCGCAATGGCGAAAAAGTGGGTGAGGACACCCAGGGAAACATCTTCTACCAGTCGCGTGACGGCAAACGGCGCTGGGTGATCTACAATGGTGAATCCGAGGCAAGCCGCGTTGATCCCGATTGGCACGGCTGGCTGCACCATACGTTCAAGGAACTGCCGACCGACCGTCCGCTTCCGAAAAAAGCCTGGGTCAAGCCGCATCAGGAAAACCTGACGGGCACCGCCTTGGCCTATGCTCCGGCCGGGTCGATCCGCCGGTCGGAACCAAAGCCGCGCCAGGACTACGAGGCGTGGAGCCCGGAATAATCCGGGACATCTGGATCAAAGGCAGGTTGATGATGCCACGTCTGATGGCCATTCTTGCATCGCTTCTGCTGGCTTCTGCCAGCATGGCCCAGCTTGCCACCACCAATGGCACCGGTGTCACGGTGCGGGCGCTGGACAAGCTGACTGGCAAGGTGACCGATTTGCAGGTGGTCAATGGGCAGTCCGCGACCGTGGGGCGTATCACGGTGCGCGCCAACGAATGCCGCTATCCCGAAGGCAATGCGGCAGGCGAGGCCTATGCCTCGCTGACCATCACCGAGATCGGCAAGGACGCCCCGGTCTATCAGGGCTGGATGATCGCGTCGTCCCCAGCGCTCAACCCGATGGACCACCAGCGCTACGATGTCTGGGTATTGCGCTGCACAACGTCCTGACCTGACGCCGCCAATGGGGCGCTGGTGATATCGGCGGTGATCTGCAGCGCCTGTGTCAGATGTGCCCTGTACTCTGCCCGTGTGATCTCGATAGCGCCGAGCGAAGCTAGGTGATGCGTCAGGAATTGCGTGTCGAACAACACGAACCCCGTCCGCCGCAACAGATCGACCAACCACGCCAAAGCAATTTTCGACGCGTCGCGCTGGCGCGAAAACATGCTTTCCCCGCAAAATGCGCCGCCGACAGCCACGCCATAAACTCCACCGATCAGACGGTCGTCGGCCCAGACTTCCAGCGAATGGGCATGTCCTTGGTGATGCAATTCTTCGTAAAGCACGCGGATGTCGTGGTTGATCCACGTCTCGCTGCGATCTGCGCAGGCGTCGATGACATCGCCGAAGGCGGTGTTCAACGTCACGCGGTAAGCGTCCCGGCGCAGGGTCTTGGCAAGGCTGCGCGAGATACGAAACCCGTCCAAAGGGAATACGCCCCGCTTGCGCGGATCGACCCAGAACATCTCTGGATCGTCGCGATGTTCGGCCATCGGGAAAACACCTGCACGATAGGCCTGCAACAACAACTCGGGTGTGACCGTCATGGCGCATCACCTTGCGCGTCGGCGTGAAGCGGGTGCGTGATCGGCCTCAAGGCTTCGCGTAGGTGCGCTCCAGCCAATGCTCGAGCCAATGGATGTTGTATGCCCCGCTCCGCACGTCTGGATCCTGCAAAAGGTCGCGGAACAGCGGTACGGTGCTGTCCACGCCATCCACGATCAATTCCCCCAAGGCGCGGGACATCCGCGCGAGCGCCTCGTCCCGGTCGCGGCCATGCACGATAAGCTTGGCGATCAGGCTGTCGTAATAGGGCGGAATTCTGTAGCCATCATAGAGCGCGCTATCCATACGCACGCCCAAGCCACCGGGCACATGATACTGCGTGATCCGGCCGGGTGAGGGCGAGAAATTCGGCAGCTTCTCGGCATTGATCCGCGCCTCGATGGCATGGCCGTTGATGACCAGATCGTCCTGTTCAAATGACAGCGGCAGGCCCGAGGCGACGCGGATCTGCTCGCGCACCAGATCGACACCAAAGATGGCTTCGGTCACAGGGTGTTCGACCTGCAGCCGGGTGTTCATCTCGATGAAATAGAACTCGCCGTTTTCGTACAGGAACTCGATTGTACCCGCGCCCGCGTAGCTGATCTTGGACACCGCATCGGCGCAGATCTTGCCGATCCGGGCGCGCTCTTCCTCGGTGATGCAGGGGCCGGGGGCCTCTTCCAGAACTTTCTGGTGGCGGCGCTGCAAGGAACAATCGCGTTCGCCCAGATGCACGGCCTTGCCTTTGCCGTCGCCGAACACCTGCACTTCGATATGGCGCGGGGTGGTCAGGTATTTTTCGATATAGACTTCGTCATTGCCGAAAGCGGCCTTGGCCTCGGATCGGGCTGTCTGGAACGCGCGTTCCATGTCGGCCGCAGTTTGCGCCACCTTCATGCCGCGCCCACCGCCACCAGCGGTGGCCTTGACGATCACCGGATAGCCAATCTCTTCGCCGACCTTCTTTGCCTCGGCCAGATCGGCTACACCGCCATCCGACCCGGGCACGCACGGCACGCCAAGCGCCTTGATCGTGTCCTTCGCGGTGATCTTGTCGCCCATGATGCGGATATGTTCCGCCGTCGGGCCGATAAACGTTAGCCCGTGATCTTCGACGATCTGCACGAACCGCGCGTTTTCCGACAGGAACCCGTAGCCGGGATGGATCGCCTGCGCGCCAGAGATTTCGCAGGCCGAAATGATCGCCGGAATGGACAGATAGCTGTCGGCGGACGAGGGGGGGCCGATGCAAATCGCCTCATCGGCCATGCGCACATGCATCGCGTCTGAATCTGCCGTCGAATGCACCGCGACGCTGGCCACACCCATCTCCCGACAGGCGCGGATCACGCGAAGGGCGATCTCGCCCCGGTTGGCAATCAGGATTTTGTCAAACATGCCAGAACCCGATTATTCGAGGATCACGAGCGGTGCGCCGTATTCGACGGGGGCTCCGTCTTCGACCAGAATACGTTTCACCGTGCCGCTGCGCGGAGCGGGAATGTGGTTCATCGTCTTCATCGCTTCCACGATCAAAAGCGTGTCGCCTTCGTTGATCTGCTGCCCAACGGAAATGAACGCAGGTGCGCCCGGTTCCGCCTGCATATAGACCGTGCCGACCATCGGCGATGTGACAGCACCCGGATGCGAGGCCGGGTCTTCCGGCGCACTTGGTGCTGCAGGTGCAGCCGCTGCGGCAGGTGCTGCGGCGGGCGCAGCAGCAACGGTTGTCTGGACGGCAGGCGCGAC
>JAUIBL010000047.1 GCA_030428355.1 Alphaproteobacteria bacterium
AGAATATGGATGATGGTGAAGCGCCCCATGTGGAGGTTCTTGAGGTCTTCCAGCTCTTCCCGGAACATGATCGTGCTGACGCTGCGATTGGCATAGACCAGCGTGACCTGCGATTTCGGCTCTGCCGCAAGGACGGTCTTCAGGATCGACAGAACCGGCGTGATCCCCGACCCGCCCGCAAAGGCGAGATAGGTCTTTGCCTTATCCGGCTCGATGGGCGTGTGGAACTTGCCCATCGGCTCCATCGCGTCAATGGTCATGCCCGGTTGCAGGTCAGTGTTGGCCCATTGCGAAAACGCGCCGTCCGACACTTTCTTGATGCCGACGCGCAGCACGCCTTCGTTGGCTCCGGAGCAGATCGAATAGGAGCGGCGGATTTCGGTGCCGTCGAAATCGCGTTTGAAGGTCAGGTATTGGCCTTGCGTGAAGGTGAAATCGCCTCCGTCACGGGCGTCGAGCGTGAGGACCACGGCATCGCGGGTGGTCTTTTGGACAGCGGTGACAGTCAGGGGATAGAAACGCGCCATGTCAGGGCCTTGGGGTCAGATGCATTTGAAATAGTCGAAGGGTTCGAGGCAGTCGTCACACCGCCAATGCGCCTTGCACGGGGTCGATCCGAACTGGCTGATCCGGGTGAGGTGCGTGCCGCCGCAGCGCGGGCAGGCGTCGGGGCCACCGGCGGGCGAGGGCGGCGCGATGCCGTAGTCAGCAAGCTTGGCGCGGCCCTTGTCGGACAGCCAGTCGGTCGTCCAGGGCGGCGCAATCTGGGTTTTGATCCGTACGTTTCGGATACCCCGATCGTACAGCGCGGTTTCGATGTCCATTGCGATCACCGACGTGGCGGGGCAGCCCGAATAGGTCGGGGTCACCGCCACTTCGAGCGTGTCACCCTGCCACGCCACGTCCCGCACGATGCCGAGATCGACAACCGAGATCACCGGGATCTCGGGGTCCGGCACCTGATCGAGCCAGTCCCAGATGGTGGGCAGGTCGGGTGTCATGTCACCAAGTCGCACCGGGATAGGCGCGCTGAAGCCACTGCATCTGGGTCAGCATGTGGCCCAGATGTTCGGAATGGCGGAACCCGGTCTTGCCGCCCGATTGGGCATAGGTGCTATCGGGTTTGGTCAGCGTCGCCTCGGTGAGAATGGCGTCGATCCGCGTGTCGAAGCGGGTGCGCAGGGCGGTCAGATCGGGGGCGATCCCTGCGGCGTGCATGGCGAGGTCCACGGCATCGGGTGTGAACATCTCGCCGACATAGGGCCAGAGCAGATCGAGTGCTGTCTGCATGCGGCGGTGGCTTTCCTCGGTCCCGTCGCCAAGACCGATCACGGTCTCGGACGAGCGGTCGAGGTGGTAGGTCACCTCTTTCAGCGCCTTTGCGGCGATTGCCGCGATGCGGTCGTCTGAGGCGCGGGTCAGGTCGGTGAGCAGCTCGAGGTGGAACGCATCGAACAGGCACTGCCGCATCAGGGTCTGGCCGAAATCGCCATTGGGCTGTTCCACGAGCAGCAGGTTGCGGAAATCCCAGACGTCGCGATGCATGGCCAGATCATCGGCGGAGCGCCCGGAGCCTTCAACCTCTCCGGCGAGGCCGAGCCACATCTGCGTCTGGCCGATCAGGTCAAGCGCCGTGTTGGCCAGCGCGATGTCTTCCTCCAGCACCGGCGCATGACCGCACCATTCGCTGACCCGGTGACCGAGCACCAGCGTGTTGTCCCCCAGACGCAGGAGGTATTCGAAGAGGGCGGACTGGTCGGTCATCACATGTGACCCGCTTCGTCGGGAATGTCGAAGAAGGTCGGGTGGCGGTAGACCTTGCTTTCCGACGGCTCGTAAAGCGGGCCCTTGTCCGAGGGCGATGAGGCGGTGATATGCGCCGCCTCGACCACCCAGATGCTGACACCTTCGTTGCGGCGCGTATAGACATCGCGGGCGTTCTTGATCGCCATTTCGGCGTCCGGCGCGTGCAGGCTGCCGACATGGCGGTGGTTCAGCCCGTGCTGACCGCGGATGAAAACCTCCCAAAGGGGCCATTCGTTTTTCATGTCTGTCCTCCCGTCGCTCATCGTGCCTTTTGGCTCGCCTCGCGAAGATGCCCGTAAGGGCTGATGCGCTATTCCGCAGCCAGTTTCGCCGCGCGTTTCTTCGCGGCATGGGCCATGAGCCCTTCGCGCACCCAAGCGCCGTCGTCCCACGCCTTGTTCCGCGCCGCGAGGCGTTCGGTGTTGCAGGGGCCGTTGCCCTGGATCACGTCAAAGAATTCGGACCAGTCCGGTTCCGCGAAATCGTAGCCGCCTTTGTCGTCGTTCCAACGCAGGGTGTCATCCGGCACGGTCAGGCCAAGAAACTCGGCCTGTGGAACGGTCTGATCGACGAACTTCTGACGCAACTCGTCATTGGTGTTCATCTTGATCTTCCACTTCATCGACTGCGCGGAATGCACGCTGTCCTTGTCGGACGGTCCGAACATCATCAGCGACGGGTACCAGAAGCGGTTGAGCGCATCCTGCGCCATTTTCTTCTGCGCTGGCGTGCCCTGGGCCATCTTCATCATGATGTGGTAGCCCTGCCGCTGGTGGAACGACTCTTCCTTGCAGATGCGGATCATCGCGCGGGAATAGGGGCCGTAGGAGGTGCGCTGGAGCGGCACCTGGTTCATGATTGCCGCCCCATCCACCAGCCAACCCACCGCGCCCATATCGGCCCAGGTGAGCGTCGGGTAGTTGAAGATCGATGAGTATTTCATCCGGCCATCGAGCAGCATCTCGGTCAGCTCGTCCCGGCTTACCCCCAACGTCTCAGCCGCGCAGTAGAGGTAGAGGCCGTGCCCGGCCTCGTCCTGCACCTTGGCCAAGAGGATCGCCTTGCGTTCCAGCGTCGGCGCACGGGTGATCCAGTTTCCCTCGGGAAGCTGGCCGACGATTTCGGAATGGGCGTGCTGGCCGATCTGGCGGATCAGCGTCTTGCGATACCCTTCTGGCATCCAGTCCTTGGGTTCGATCTTTTCACCCGCGTCAATGCGGGCCTGAAAGGCGGCCAGTTTTTGCGGATCCTCGGCTGTCGCTTCCGATTTGACCATCTGGGCGTACATGATGTGAACCTTTCGCGCGTGGGGCAGGGCCTTTCTGTGCTTCCAAGTCTTCTACGGTATCGGGCGGTTCCGGGCAAGAATAATGTTACGGATACATGTATCATTTGATGAATTTGTAACATGATGTGGGTTGGCCTCTTGCTGGGCGGCATCCCGGTTTCGGCGATCTCAGATCGGGGGGGCTGCCCGTTCGGTCACCAATTGGCGGGCCGTCACACGTTCGCGGTGGATCATGTAAAGTCCAGCACCGATGATGATGGTGATCCCGGTCAGGGTCAGTGTGTTCGGGAAATCTCCGAAAACGAGGTAGCCCAACAGGGTCGCCACCGGCAGTTCCAGATATTGTAGCGGCGCGAGGGTCGCCGAGGGGGCCCATGACAAGGCATAGGTCATCATCATGTGACTGACGGTTGCAAAGAACCCGACGCCGAACAGCCAGGTCCACGCAATCCGTTGTGGCCAGACCGGATCCAGAAGGTCGGACCCGGTGCCTTGGGCCAGCGCCAGGACCGGCAGGCACGCCACGCTGGCAATCAGGCCCGTGTAGAATTGCAGCGTCACCGGGTGAACCTGTCGTGACAGGCCTCGGGTCACGAGGATGTAGAAGGCAAATCCGAATGCCGTGCCAAGCGGAAAAAGCGCCACAGCGCCGAAGGCCGAGAAACTGGGCTGGATCACGAACAACACCCCCACAAAGCCGACCAGCGCAGCCGCGACGCGGCGGGGACCCACGTCTTCGCCAAGGTAGAACTTGCCGACCAGCAGCACGATGAACGGGGCGATGAACACGATCGCCAGCGCATCCGCCAAAGGCATCACCCGGATCGCTGCGATGAAGCAGAAGGTCGATGTGAAAAGCAGCAGCGCGCGCAGCGTCAGGGCCGGCCATTTGCCGGGGGGCACTCTGAGCGACAGACCCATGATCCAGACCACAGGGGCCATCAGCAGACATTGTATGATGAATCGCGCCGCGGTGATCTGACCGACCGGAACGCTGCTCGAGGCCAGCTTGGCCGCCACGTCAAGAAGCGGGGCCGTCACGCAGAAGCCCAGCATGAGGGCCACGCCGGGCAGAACGCGATCTGCAGAGGCTATGGTTGGCGAAATCTGTGTCATGGGTCACGTCTAGAGCGTGGTGCGGAAACCCGTCTGTTCTTTTTCCGACACATGGGCCGCAAGAAGGGGCATGGTGCTGCGCCAGCCGAAACGGCCCAAGACGTTCATGATCGGGAAGAGATGGTGGCGTGGGGGGGACTCGAACCCCCGACCTAACGATTATGAGTCGTTCGCTCTAACCAACTGAGCTACCGCGCCGGACCGCCGCGTGAGTACGAGCGGTGCGGCGTGGCGTCAAGGGCTAATCTTGCGTTTTTTGCGTGGCGTAGCACGCGGTCGATTGGGCATGCGGACGCGTGGACGCGTCCGCGATTTTCAGTCGACTGAAAATCGTCCCGTTGCGCTTATTTGACGATCTTCTCGTCCTTGACGAACATGTTGGCCCACGCCCGGTCGATCAGCTCGGGCGTCATCTTGTAGGGCCAGCCCTCGAAATCGCAGACGGCGATCATCTGGTCGATCAGGAAGACCGGCTGATAGTTCGCGTAGACGTTCTTGATCGTCGGGTACTTGTTCTTCAGCAGGTGGATCAGTGATTTCTCGCAAAGCTGCATCTGCTTTTTCTTCGCCACCATCGAGAAGATCTTGAGGAAGTTCTGCTGGTCCGGGCCGTCGATCTTGATCTTGAAGAAGATCCGGCGCAGCGCGGCCTGGTCGAAGATTTCGTTCGGGTGGAAGTTGGTCGAGAAAATCACAAGCGTGTCGAAGGGCACTTCGAATTTCTCGCCTGATTGCAGGGCTAGAATGTCGCGCGCCTCTTCCAGCGGAACGATCCAGCGGTTCACCAGCTTCTGCGGCGGTTCGGCCTGACGTCCAAGGTCGTCGACGATGAAGATGCCACCGGTGGATTTGAGCTGTAATGGCGCCTGATAGGTGCGCGCGGTCGGGTTGTAGACCAGATCGAGCATGTCGAGCGACAGTTCACCCCCGGTGATCACCGTGGGCCGGGCGCACAGCACGTAGCGGGTGTCAAAGCGATTGGTCAGGCGCAGCCCCGTCGCAGTACCCGCAGTTTCGGCGGCGCTGTGTACGATCGGGTCATAGACGGTGATCACCTGGCCTGCATATTCGATGGCGTGAGGTACATAAATCTTGTCGCCCATCGCGTCGCGGATGCCGTTGGAGATCGAGGATTTCCCGTTCCCCGGAGGCCCGTACATCAGGATCGACCGGCCCGCGCCCACAGCGGGGCCGAGGTTGCTGAGCAGGTCCGGCGGCAGGATCAGATGCCCCATCGCATTGATCAACTGGTCGCGGGTGATGTGGATGTTGCGGATCGACTGGCGTTTGACCTGTTCGGCATAAACCGCAAGCGGCACCGGCATCGCGCCATAGTATTCGGACTGAGCCAAGGCATCCAATGCGCGCGCCTTGCCCGCATCGGTGAGCTGATAGCCCATCTCCGAGCCGTTGTTGGCGTTCAGTGTCCCTGTCGCCTCGAGCAGCAACTGGCTGCGCGCCATGTCGATGAGTTCCTGCGTGATCGGCACCGGCAGACAGATGCTCTGGGCAATCGCGGTCGCGGTCGACACGTTTTTGCGGAACATGGTCTTGAGCAGGATGTCCCGCATCATGACGGGTTGCAGCCTCATGTCTTCCATGCGCTTCGGAGGGGGAGGCGCCATCACGGCGCTGGTCTGCATGTTCATGTGTGTGCCCCGGATCGGTTCAGCAGGAATATCTGCTGACGACCATGACCGGCCAATGTGGCAACAGAAGGGCTAGGTCAGGACAGGTTGTTGGCAGATCACCTGCCGAACCAGACACCCAGGCAGAGGTAAAGCGCCAATGTCCCGCCCAATGCCATGCCCATCGGGAATTTCGGATTTGTCCAGCTTTTCCAATGGGGCGCGATGCTGCGCAAGGCTGTGTGTTTGGCAAGCCGATGTGCCAGGAATGCAGCGAGGATGTTCGCGGCAAACAGCGCCATCAAGAGCCGCAGATCCCCGACATGGATGAACGGCGCAGCGGCAGCGGCGAATTTGGCATCGCCCGCACCCATCGCGCCCCCTGCATTCAGTGCAATGCCCGCGATCAGAACGATCAGCAAATGCACATATCTCCAGAGATAGGCATCAAGCGGCAGGGCAATCAGTCCAACGACGGCGAACACGAGGAACAGAACCACAACGATCAGGTTCGGAATGCGCATGTCGCGCATGTCCGAAAAGGTCACGTAAACGCAGAGCGGAAGCACAAATGGCAGGAACACCAGAGCCGAGAATGCCGAGATACCCATGCGGCGGCTCAGTTCACGACATTGGATTCAAGCGCTTTGAGACTGCGGGCGGCGGCTTCGAAATGCTGCGGATGGGTTTCGATCGCTTCGCGCATCAGGCCCTGTCCGGTCACCACATCGCCGCGCTTGACCGCCGCAAGTCCCATCGTGTGCAAGAGTTCCGCCCGTTCGATCTGGGTCATCGGCACAACCGGAAGAACGTAATTTCCCTGTGCGCCGCGCGCCAGAACAAGATTGTTCTTGGCCGTGAACAGCGAGTCGTCGTTGCGGATCGCTTCGGTGAACAGGCGTTCGGCCCCGGAGAAGTCACCGCGCGTCAGTTTCGAAAAGCCCCAGTTGTTCATCACCGAGGCCGGGGTTGTGGTCAGGCCGACGGCGGTTTCATAGAAGCTGTCGGCTTTGTCCCACTGTTTCTGGCTGTCGGCAATCATCGCCTCGAGCCGGTACCGCTTGTAGGTTTCATAGGTCGGCGGGATGCCATGCAGCACCGTTGCCGCGCGCTCCCATTCATTGTTGCGGATCAGCGCATCGGCCAGTTCGACGCGATCATCGTTTGTGGCAGCCGGATTGTCGACGACGCGCGTCCAGGCTGCGACGCCTTCGGTGTGGCGTTTGGCGCGGATCAGCGACAGAGCCAGACCTCGGGCAAGATCGATGCGGTCGGGCTCGCCGCTGCTGGCGCGCTGGAAATAGGCGACCGCTTCGTTCGGGTCGGACACCGACAGCATGACCTCGTTCAGATTGGTCCCGTCGATGACGTTGACGCCTTGAAACTCGCGATCGACGGCCTCGGTGTCGATGCCTTGCTCACACCCGGAAAGGGCGAATACCCCTGTGACGCACAGGGTCATGATAAAGGGATGGCGCATGTTTGCGTCCTTTACTGCTCTGCCTCATTACCGTGTCGGGCGGATCAAAAAGTCACTGCTGCCGCGCCGCACAAGCTTGTATTGTTGTTCTGTTTCCGCAGCATACTGCGAATTTTCCAATTTTGCGAGAGCCAAGCGCAGATTATCCCGAATTGCAACACTTTCGCCATTGTCGAGGGCGAACGCCCTTCGAAACACCTGTGCGGCTTCGGCGGTTTGGCCGGTTTCAATCAGGACGACCCCCAGATTGTTCCACGCATCCGGGCTGTCGGGATCGTCTTTCGTGGCGCGTCTGAGCAGGTCTTCCGCCTGATTGAGCCGCCCCAGCGCAAGATTTGCGGACCCCAGCGACAAAAGCACTTCGGGTGTAAGCCCTTTTTCGGCGGCCGCGAGGCTGAACGAGCTGAGCGCCAGTTCATATTCGCCCGCCGCCATAAGCCGATGGCCCACCACCAGTTGATCCACAACCTCGCCACGCGGGTCGATACTGGGAGCGAAAACGGTATCATCAGACGCGGAAAAGCCGCCCGGTCCACAGGCGGCCAATCCGATCAGAAGGAAGACGGGCCAGAACCGGCCTAAGATCATTGCCCCACCGAACTCCCGAGACTGCCGAGTTGCTGGATGCCAACGACCGAAGGACCAACGAGAATGATCAACAGCGGCGGCACCGTCAGCATCATTGTGGTCAATGTCATTTTGGTTGGCAACTTGTTTGCCTTCTCTTCCGCGCGCATCACGCGTTTGTCACGCATTTCCGCCGCATAGACGCGAAGCGCATCCGAGATCGGCGTACCGAAGCTTTGGCTCTGGTTCAGAACGGTCACAAAGGACATCACGTCCTGCACTCCGCAACGTTCGCCCATATCATTCAGAACGGTTGACTTGTCCTTGCCGGCTTTCATCTCGAAGCTGACCAGCTCGAATTCATCGGCAAGGCTGGGATAGGACGCGCGCAATTCCTTGCTGACACGCACGATGGCCTGATCCATGGACTGACCGGCTTCGACGCAGACAAGCATCATGTCGAGACTGTCGGGAAAACCGCTTTCGATCTCCTCCTGTCGCTTTTGCATCCGGCTGGTGACCCAGTATTTAGGGAACATGTAGCCCGCGGCCCCCGGCCCAAGAGTATACATCACCGTCTGCTGGGTGCTGGCCGATGCCGGGTCGAGCACAAGATAGAAATAGGCAACACCAACGATCAAGCCGCCAATGCCCAGTGCGAATTGAGCAAAGTAATAGGTCTGGACCGCGTCTTTCGTGCGATACCCGGCCTGCAACAGTTTCATCCGAACGTCGGACAGTTCTTTTGCGTCCTGAGGTTCGAGGAACTGTGCATATTTGTTCAGCTTCTGGTTCTTCTGCTTTTCACGCAGCACCGCGCGCGTGGCTGCATCGACTTTCTGTCGCCCCGACACCTGGTTGCTCAACCGGTCCATCGGGTTGGCGCGCGACATGAAGAACATCGGGATCGCAAGAACGAGCAGCAGGATGCCCAGACCGGCGATGATGATCAACGGTCCGGCAGGGCCAAGCAGATTGTAGGCGAATTGGTTGAAGGCTTGCATGTTCCGGACCTCAGACTTTGATATTCACAAGAGCACGCATCACGACCAGGTTGGCGAGAAGAAACGCACCCACGACGAAACATGCCGGAATGAACCACGGATGGTCGATCACCTCGTCGTAGTAGTTGGGATCGGTCAACTGGATGACGATCAGCGCGCCAACCGGGAAGCCGGACAGGAACTTGCCCGACCACTGCGCCTCGGCGGTGATGGCTTTGACCCGGCGGAACAGGCGGAAGCGCGCACGGATCACCTTGGCCAGACCTTCGAGGATCTCGGCCAGGTTACCGCCGGACTGTTGCTGAATGGACACGGCGACTGCCAGGAAGCGCAAATCCTGCATGTCGAGCCGTTCTGCCATCGCTTTCAACGCATCGCCGATGTCACGTCCGTAGCTGGCCTCATCCGCGATCAGGCCGAATTCCGTCGCCAGGGGATCCTTGATTTCTTTCGACACGATCGAGATGGCCGAGGAAAACGGATGACCGACCCGCAAGGATCGGACCATCAGTTCAACCGCGTCCGGCAATTGTTCTTCGATCAGGCTGATCCGCTTTTTGGCCTTGCTGTTGATCCAGAAGAAGACGCCACCAATCCCCATCGCAGCACCCATCACGACCCGCACGGCCAGCCCCGCTTCGGTTCCGACCGTCAGACCGACAAACGCTACGACGCTCACGCCGACCATGACCATGATCAGTTGTTGCGGCGTAAAGGCAATCGCGGCCTTCTGCGCCCGGTCTGCGAGGATCGAGTAGAGCGGCAAGCCGCGCGATGTCATGTGCTGGTCCATCTCCTTGCGGAGTTTTGCCAGCACTTCGTCGCGCTTAGAGCCCTTGTCGAGCATCTCGAGCCGTCGGTTGACCCGCTTGTTCAGGCTGATCGACTTCCCGAAGGCCACCAGATAGACGCCTTCGACAAGCACGAGAACGGCAATGAAGATCAGGCCGTAGACGATCGGTTCTGCGCTGAGTGTCATAATCAGTGGTTCCCGTTGAAGGGTTCATAGATCGACGGGGGCAAGTCATAGCCCCACATCTTGAAGCGTTCGGCATAGTTGGACCGCACGCCTGTGGCCGTGAAATGACCGATGATCTTGTTCTCCGGCGTCAGGCCGACCCGCTGGAAGCGGAATATTTCCTGCATGGAAATCACTTCGCCTTCCATGCCGGTGATCTCGGTGATCGAGGTCATGCGGCGCGAGCCGTCCTGAAGACGCGACGCCTGCACAATGAGGTTCACAGCAGATGCAATCTGTGACCGCATCGCCTTGAGCGGCATCTCGATCCCGGCCATGGCGATCATGTTCTCCAATCGGCTGACGCCGTCGCGGGCGCTGTTGGCGTGGATCGTGGTCATCGATCCGTCATGGCCCGTGTTCATGGCCTGCAGCATGTCGATCACTTCCTCGCCGCGCGTCTCCCCCACGATGATGCGGTCGGGACGCATACGAAGCGCGTTCTTGAGGCAGTCGCGCGGCGTGACCGCACCCTTGCCTTCGACGTTGGGCGGGCGGCTTTCCATCCGGCCCACATGGGTCTGCTGAAGCTGAAGTTCCGCCGTATCCTCGATCGTCAGGATGCGCTCGCTGTCGTCGATGAACGAAGACAGCGCGTTGAGCGTGGTCGTTTTACCCGAACCTGTACCACCCGACACGATGATGTTCAGACGCGTCGCCACGGCGGCCTGAAGGTAGACGGCCATTTCCTCGGTGAAGGCCCCGAAGGCGACGAGGTCGTCGATGCTCAGCTTGTCTGTCTTGAACTTACGAATGGAAACAAGGCTGCCATCCACCGCAATGGGCGGCACCATCGCGTTGAAACGCGATCCGTCCTGCAGTCGGGCGTCCACATAGGGGTTCGATTCATCGACGCGACGGCCCACGGCGGACACGATCTTGTCGATGATCCGCATCAGGTGCTTTTCATCTTTGAAGGTGACATCGCTGAGCTGCAGCTTGCCGCCGCGTTCGACGAAGATCTGATGCGGACCGTTGACGAGAATATCGCTGACGGTCTCGTCTTTCAGAAGCGTCTCAAGAGGCCCAAGCCCCTTCACTTCGTCGTAAAGCTCCTGGTTGAGGGCCACCCGCTCTTCGCGGTTCAGCACCATGCCCTTTTCCTGAAGGCTCTCGGCGGTGATCGCGTTGATTTCTTCCTTGAGCTGGCTTTCTGTGGCCTGATCAAGAGCGGCAAGGTTCAGGTTGTCCAGAAGCGCGCGGTGTAGTTCGAGCTTGATCTCGCTCAGGCGTTCCTTGCGTTTCTTGTCGCGATCCACGCTTTCCGCGACGGCGGCCTTTTGGGGCAACACCTTGCGCAGGGCTTTGGCCGGCCCCGGTGAATTCGCTGGGGTTTCGACTTTGGCGGCCGGAGCTTTGGCTGCGGGTGCGACATCGACAGCCGCCTTCTTGTAGCGCGAAAACATGCGTGTCTCCTCAGGCGGCTTCAGCGTCGGTGCGGCCGACTTCGTACAAGGACTGCGCGAGCTTCGCGATTTCCTTGCGCAGTGCATTCTTGGGCTGTTGCAGACCCAGTGGCTGACCGTGATCGCCAGCTTCTGCAACCGCCTTGCCCCCATCCGGCAAATGCAGGTCCACCGAAATCTCGAGGCTTTCCTGCATCCGCTTCAGGCGGCTCTTGCCCTGCAAATCGGTAAATTTGGGAGCGCGGTTCAAAACGAAGCGGATCTTGTCGAACGGCAGATCCTCGGACTGAAGCGCGCGCTTGAGCCGGTAGGTGTTCTGCGCCGAGCGCATGTCGAGCTCGATCACGCCGAAATAGACCTGCGCGGCGCAGAGCACCGTTTCGGACCATTGGACAAGGCTGGGCGGCATGTCGACCACGACAAAATCGAAATGCCGCGCTGCAGTGTCAAGCAAGGCCTGCACCTCGGTCTGACCGATGATGTCGAGCGGTGGAAGATCAGCGGGTGATGTGAAGACATGAAGCTTGTCTTCGAAGGTCACCAGCGCCTGTCCAAAGGTGTCCTCGTCCATCGTATCGATGTCCGACAGCAGTTCGAGGACCGCCTCACGGCGCTGAACGTCCAGATACGTGGACACCGCGCCGAACTGCAGACCAAGGTCCATGATGCAGACGCGCGGGGCCTTGTCTTTGGTGACGGTCGCCAGCTCCCAAGCAAGATTGGTTGCAAACGTGCTGGCACCACAGCCGCCAGCCATGCCCTGCACGGCAATGATGACCCCGTCACCATCATCGGACAGCGCAACGCCGGATCCAGAGCGCCCGCTGATATGTGTGACTTCGGCCGCGCGCATCCGGTCGATCGCTGCAGCCAATTCGCCTTCGGGAAGCGGGTAGGGGACAAATTCATCGGCGCCTTGGCGCAGCAGATGATGCAGTGCCGACGGTGTTACGTCATGTGCGATCAGCACAACCTTGATCTTGCGCGCTTTCGCGGCAGCAATGATGGATGAGAGGTGATCGACATTGGCTTCATCTTCTTCGTCGATCGCCAGCGCCACGAATTCCAGCGCTTCGCCCTCTTCCTGCGAGAAGAAATGCAGGGCTTCATTGAAGCCGAGATCACCCCATGCTTCGCCAAGAACGGCTTCCATGTCTTCAATCAGGAGATCGAACTCCTGCACATCCCGGCTGATCGTGCACGCCACAAGGGGCGCCGGCTGCGGGGTGCTTGGAAGGATACTCGTCATTTGCCTCGTTTCCTCTAACTTCGCGACGCATCTGTCCGGCGTTCTGCACGGACAGAAAGCGACGATCCCGAGTCGTTCGGGAAGGACTGCTACTGTCAGAAGGTCGTTGGAAAACTTGGCAACATTGGGGCCGAAATACCGAAATTGTACGGTATTTCAGGCGGGTGGCATGGCCCCTGCCGGGGCCTTGCCATTATTGTGTGGATTGGAAGTCGGTGCCCTGGATGCCCTGCAGCGTTGTTCTGGGAACCGCACTGTTGATATACTCGCGGTAGATGATCTCGGCATATCTGCCTTCCATAACAGTGGGATGCGAGCCGACAAAGCCCGATACCTCGGTCACGGTGCGACGGTTGCGACGTTCGCGGCCTTCCGTCACGATCAGCGGCTGGGTCTCTCCGAAAGACACGACCGCTTCAAGCCGATCCTTGCTGATGCCCTGCGTGGCAAGGAAGTTCACAACTGCATGTGCCCGGTTCAGGCCAAGGCGCTTGTTGTAGGCTTCGCTGCCCACGGCGTCGGTGTGGCCATAGACGCGGAACCGCACCTCGGGGAACTGTCGGATCCAGTGCGCCTGCTCGCGCAGCGTGTCCTGTGCCCCGCTGTCCAGGGCCGCGCTGTTGAAGGCAAAGTTGACGGTTGTCATCACTTCGCTGGCGAAACGCTGCGACAGGTCGTACGTGTAGCGCTTTTCGCCGTTCATGATCTGGATGTTGTTCATCGTCGCAGTGCCGAAATTGCCCGTGTCGAGCAAGGCTCCCGCCTCGCGGTTGAAGGCGCTGTAGACCGGATCGCTTGTGGCGCAGGCCGCCAGTAGGGCAAGCCCGGTCAGAGCCATCGGAACGCGGAGGGTCTTTTGAACTACCATCGCCTTAATCCATCACATAACCATAGGAACCCGAAAAATCCTGTTTGGCAACTTCACCGGCGGCCCCGCGCAGACTGCGCGTGTCATTGGCGACGCGACCAAAAAGGAACAGGTCTTTTTCGCTGGGGGGCCGCACCCGATCCGTGGGCAGAGCCAGCGCTTCACCGCGTGTCGGTGTGACCAGATGCGGCGTGATGATGATCACCAGTTCCGACTGTTCGCGCTGGTACTCCGCACTGCGGAAAAGCGCACCAAGGATCGGAATATCGCCCAGCCACGGAACCTGGCTGTTCAAGTCGCGGAAGTCATCCTGCAGAAGCCCCGCGATGGCAAAGCTTTCGCCGTCGCGCAGTTCAACCGTGGTTGTCGTCTCGCGGCGGGTGAACCCGTCGATCCGGATTGCTCCGATGTCGATGCCACTGCTCGGGTCGATCGACGAAACCGCCGCTTCGAGTTCGAGATTGATCAGGTTGTCGTCCAGAACCCGTGGAATGAAATTCAGCTCGACGCCGAAGGGTTTGAATTCCACAGTGAGCGCGCCGTCTTCCTGTGACACCGGCACAGGATATTCGCCACCCGCAAGGAAGGTCGCTTCCTGACCGGACAGCGATGTGAGGTTGGGTTCAGCCAGCGTCCGTACAACGCCTTTCGCTTCGAGGGCTTCCAGCAGGATGCCCACTTCAAGGCCACCTGCGTTGAAACCGAACATGATTGCGCCCTGCGATCCCGCTCCGGCATTCAGCTTTTCGGCCACAGAATCGACCCCGGCCAGCGGAGCCGCGTTGCCGGTGCCAACCTCAAGTCCAAGATCGCCATCCAGCACTGATCCACCGGTCGCCAGCGAGGCCTGCAGGGATTTCGACACAGACCGCTGCATTTCTGCAAACCGCACCTTGAGCATGACCTGCTGCACGCCGCCCACGGTCATCAGGTTCGACACACGTTCGGGCGCATAGCGGTTTGCAAGATCAAGTGCGCGCTGCATCCGGATGGTGCTGGACACCGTACCCGACAGCACGATGCCGTCATTCGCAGTCCGGACCTCGATCTTTTCTTCGGGAAGGATCTGGCGTAGACGTTCCTTGAATTCCGACAGGTCGGGTGCCACGCGGACATCGACATTGTTGATCAACTGGCCGTTGCCGTCCAGAATGGTCAGGGTGGTGGTGCCGGGTGTTTTGCCCAGAACGTAAATCGTTCGATCCGAAAGGGACGAAATGTCTGCAATCGACGGGTTGGCGATGCTCAGCTCCGCAAAGGGAACTTCGCTTTCCACCACAACTGCACGGTTCATGGGGACGTTCAGTGTCGATTCAGTATTGGTCCGGATGACACGCAGGGTTTCTGCAAAAGCCGTTTGCGCCACCGGAGAAATAGCAAGAACCGCGCCCAGCAGGGCGGCCTTGAAGGAACTGCTCGTATACATGTGACCTGCCTTTCCGATCACGCCTCAGGATGGGTCTTTGCGCCCGATATTGCCATCAAGCTGCGCCAAGTCGGCTTGTCTTATCCTGATTCCGGCTCCTGAGGTATATGGGAGCCACTGCCCGCCACGCCATTTATGGCGGGCAGTGGCGGCGGTTGGATCGCAATCGGCTGGGTCGCAAAGGACCGTAAAAAAG
>JAUIBL010000081.1 GCA_030428355.1 Alphaproteobacteria bacterium
CCATGGCGATCACCGAAGGGTCGCGCCTGCATCCGCTCAAAGGGCTGGAAGAGGGCGCGCGCGCCACATGGTTCACACCGCAGCTCGACCCGCATGCAGCGCGCAAACGCTGGATTCTGGCGATGAAGCCCCAGGGTGCCCTGACCATCGACGACGGGGCCGCGCGGGCGCTACAGCGGGGCACATCGCTTCTTCCGCCCGGCATTGTGACCGTGACGGGCAAGTTCGGACGCGGCGATCCGGTGACGATAAAAGATGTGCAGGGCCGCGAACTTGGCATGGGTCTGAGCCGCTACACGGCATCCGAGGCACAGGCGATCAAGGGGCACAACTCTGCCGAGATCGAGGAAATTCTGGGCTATCCAGGCCGCGCCGTGGTAATACATCGCGACGATATGGCGATCTGATCAGCGTCCTCTCTTTTCAAATACGCATCTGCGACTTCCGAAAGGCTGTACCGATGAAAGATTTTACAGACATCCCCGCGGTCATGCACGACATCGGTGTTCGCGCCAAGGCAGCCGCACGGGAACTGGCCTTTGCGTCGGCGGAGCGCAAGCACGCAGCGCTGATCGGGGCGGCCGAAGCTGTCTGGAAGAACCGCGCGGCCATTGTTGAAGCCAACGCCAAGGATCTGGAATATGGCCGCGAAAAGGGCCTCAGCGATGCGATGATGGATCGGCTCCTGCTGAACGAGGACCGCATTCGCGGCATCGTCGATGGGCTGCGCGCCGTGGCGGAGCAGACGGATCCCGTAGGTGCCGTGATTACAGAATGGGACAGACCCTCTGGTCTGCATATCAAGCGCGTGCGAACCCCTCTGGGTGTGATCGGCGTGATCTACGAATCCCGGCCCAACGTGACAGCAGATGCCGGCGCGCTGTGCCTCAAGGCGGGCAACGCGGTGATCCTGCGCGGTGGGTCTGAAAGCTTCCACTCGTCAGGCGCGATCCACGCCTGCCTCGTCGACGGCGTGGTCAAGGCGGGCCTGCCCGAAGACGCGATTCAGCTTGTCCCCACACGCGATCGCGCTGCGGTGAGCGAGATGCTGACCATGACCGATTATATCGATGTGATCGTGCCCCGTGGCGGCAAAGGCCTTGTCGGCCTTGTGCAGCGCGAGGCCCGCGTCCCGGTCTTTGCCCATCTTGAAGGCATCGTGCACATTTACGTCGACAAGCACGCGGACCCCGTCAAATCGCTGAACGTGATCCTGAACGCCAAGACCCGGCGCACGGGCATCTGTGGCGCTGCAGAGTGTCTGCTGATTCACAAGGATGTCGTCGACACAATCGGGCAGGGCGTCATCAAGGCGCTCCTGAACGCAGGTGTCGAGGTGCGCGCTGACGAAACGCTGCGGGCGATCGAAGGCACGGTCGCCGCCACGGACGACGACTGGGGCTGCGAATATCTCGACAGCATCATCGCGGCCAAGGTGGTGGAGGATCTGGATGCCGCCATCGCCCATATCAACACCTTCAGTTCAAACCACACCGATTGCATTCTGACTGAAGATGACGCCGCCGCAGCCAAGTTCTTTGAGCGGATCGACAGTGCCATCCTCATGCGCAACGCCTCGACCCAGTTCGCAGATGGGGGCGAGTTCGGCATGGGCGCCGAGATCGGCATCGCCACGGGCAAGATGCACGCGCGCGGTCCGGTCGGGGCAGAGCAATTGACCAGCTTCAAATACATCGTTGTCGGCGACGGCACGACGCGGGCCTGAGGGGTTGCCGTCGCTTGATCTGGCTGCTACCTGACATGAGCTAATCCGATACTTTTACTCGGAAAACTCGTGAGGCAGCAGTGACCGGCACCCATCCCCGGCTCGAAATCCGCAATATCGTGCGCGACTACGACGGCAAGCGCGTGGTGGATGACGTGTCTCTGGCGATCCAACCCGGCCACGTGACCTGCCTGTTGGGTCCATCCGGTTGCGGGAAATCCACGACGCTGCGCATCATCGCGGGTGTGGATATGCAGACCAGCGGGACGATCCATGTGGATGGCAATCTGATCTGCGACACGGTCTACCGGGTGCCGCCTGAACGGCGGTCTATCGGTCTGATTTTTCAGGACTTTGCGCTCTTCCCGCATCTGACCGTGGGCGACAATGTGGGCTTTGGCCTGACCGGCTCGCGCAAGGACAAGCTGCCCCGTGTGGGTGAACTTCTCGAACGGGTCGGGCTGTCGCATTACATCAACGAATATCCGCATCAATTGTCTGGTGGTGAACAGCAGCGCGTGGCACTCGCACGTGCCATTGCGCCGCGCCCGTCGATTATGCTGATGGACGAACCGTTCTCGGGTCTCGACAACCGCCTGCGCGATGGCATCCGCGACGAGACACTGGCCTTGCTCAAGGACGAAGGCACATCGGTTCTGCTGGTGACGCATGAACCCGAAGAGGCGATGCGCATGGCCGACGAGATCGCGTTGATGCGTGACGGCAAGATCGTGCAGCGCGGCGCACCCTACAACATCTACAACGCGCCTGCGGACAAGGCGGCGGTGGCGTTCTTTTCGGACATCAACCTGCTCACCGGTACGGTGCGCGGGGCGTTGACCGACACACCCTTCGGGCAGTTTCTTGCACCGGGCGTGCCGGATGGCGGGCAGGTCGAGATTGTGTTCCGCCCGCAGCATGTCGGCATCGACTTCGACCGTCACGGGCGCGGCCCCAATCCTACGCCGCTCGCCGGTGCCCCGGCGCGTGGGGTGGTCGAACGCGCCCGTTTCATGGGGTCCGAAAGCCTTGTCGAGTTTCGCATGGACCATGACCAAAGCCTGATCCGCGCCACAGTGCCGAACGTCTTTCTGCCCAAGCCGGGGACCGTGATGTGGCTGACCGTCAGACGCGATCGGTGT
>JAUIBL010000048.1 GCA_030428355.1 Alphaproteobacteria bacterium
TTCTCGGTGGGGCTGTATCCTTGAAGGATGTGCGCTTCCACGATTGGCATATGACCCTCCCCAAAATCTGCACTTTTCATATAACAGGTTTTGGTATATTGAAAGACCAACAAACGAAGAATCTTCGCTGGATCATCCACTGGCCGCGAGGATCGCAAACCAACAGGGGCCGCGCTGCCGTGACATTGAACGCGCATTCCGGACTTCCAGAAGGCGGTAAGGCCCGCAGGGTTTACCTGTTGCTGCGCGACGAAATTTCAAACGGTGTTTTCAAGGACGGATCGCGTCTGCCCGGTGAGCATAAGCTGGCCGAGCAGTTCGACGTTTCCCGCATCACCATCCGCCGCGCGCTCGAGGCGTTGGCCGTCGATGGATGGATCGAGAAAAAGACAGGTGCGGGTTCGGTTGTGCGGGCGCAGGAACAAGCGGGGCAAAGGCTGTCCGCCGATTTCGCAACGCTGATCCCGCATCTTGTCGAGATGGACCGCAAGACAACCGCGCGGCTGTTGTCCTTTTCCTATGACACCGCGCCTGCGGCTGTGGCCGAGGCGCTGGGCATCCCCGAAGGTGCGGATGTGCAAAAAGCGGTGCGTGTCCGCTCGTCGGGCGGTCAGCCCTTTTCGCACCTCACAACGTATGTGCCCAAAGAGATCGCCGTCAGCTATGACGAGGCCGATCTTGCCACGCAGCCACTGTTCCGTCTGCTTGAACGCAGTGGGGTGAGCGTTGCAAGCGCGCATCAGACCGTGACTGCGGCATTTGCCACGCCCGATGTGGCCGAGGCGCTGGAGGTGTCGGTCGGGTCGCCGCTGCTCTTTGTGCAGAGGATCGTGCGGGATGCAAACGGTCAGGGGGTCGAACACCTGTCCGCGCTCTACCGGCCCGATCTGTTCCGGCTCGAAATGAGCCTTGCGCGGGTCGGCGCAGGCGAAGCGCGGCATTGGGCACCGGTGATCGGTGGAGGCTCCAGATGACCGGTCGCCGTCTTCTCGACAAGCTGTGGGAGAGCCACGAAATCCTGCGCCGCGAAGACGGAACCAGCCTGCTTTGGGTCGACCGCCATCTGGTTCACGAAGGATCGCACCACGCCTTTGCAAAGATCGCGGAGCGGGGTGTGCCGGTGGCAGAGCCCGGCCTGACCTTTGGTGTGGCCGATCACTATGCGCCGACGCGCGGCGCGCCTGCGACGGACGCGATTGCGCGGATGATCGCGATGCTGGCGGCAAACACCGATAAGCATGGGATTACCTGCTTCGGCCTCGACGATCCGCGTCAGGGCATTGTGCATGTGATCGGACCGGAGCAAGGTCTGACCCTGCCGGGGCTTCTGATCAATTGCGGTGACAGCCACACATCGACACATGGAGCGTTCGGGGCATTGGCCTTTGGCATCGGCGCAACCGAAGTGGCGCATGTGCTGGCGACACAGACGGTCTGGCAGAAGAAACCCAAGGCGATGCGCATCGACGTGACCGGGCGGCTTGGGCCGGGAGTTGGCGCTAAGGATCTTGCTCTTGCTTGGATTGCCAAGCTGGGCGCGGATGGCGCGCGGGGGCATGCCATCGAATATACCGGGCCTGCCGTGCGGTCCCTGTCGATGGAAGGGCGCATGACGTTGTGCAACCTCTCCATCGAAGGCGGCGCCCGGTTCGGAATGATCGCGCCGGATGAAACCACGTTTGCCTATGTCAAAGACCGTCCCTTCGCGCCCGGCGGAGACGACTGGGATCGCGCGGTCGACCTGTGGTCCGCGCTGCCGTCCGACGCGGATGCGGCGTTCGACACCGAAGTGACGATAGACGCGTCCGAGATTGCGCCAATTGTGACATGGGGCACCACACCGGAAGATGCGTTGCCGGTGACGGCAACAATTCCTGACCCCGCGCGCATGCAGGGCAGCGCCGCAGAGCGCGCACGAAATGCGCTGGACTATATGGGGCTGACGCCGGGGCGCAAGCTGACCGAGATCGTTGTGGATCAGGTTTTCATCGGATCCTGCACGAATGCCCGCATCGAAGACCTGCGTGCGGCGGCGGTGGTGCTGGTCGGGCGACGGGCCAAGGTGCCAGGGATCGTGTCCCCCGGTTCACAACAGGTCAAAGCGCAGGCCGAGGCAGAGGGGCTGGACCGCATCTTCATCGAGGCAGGGCTCGAGTGGGTTGGCTCCGGCTGTTCGATGTGTGTGGCGATGAACGGCGACCAAGTGGAGCCGGGCAAGCGCTGCGCCTCGACCACCAACCGCAACTTCCGGGGCCGTCAGGGCCGCGACGCGCGCACGCATCTCATGTCGCCCGCAATGGTGGCGGCGGCGGCGGTGACCGGGCATCTCACGGATGTGCGCGAACTTCTGAAAGAGCGGGAGGTCGCATGAGCGGGTGGCACACGCATACCGGCCTTGCCGTGGCCTTGGACCGCGAAAATGTGGACACCGATCAGTTGATCCCGGCCCGGTTCATGTCGACGCCCCGGTCTGCAGGCTATGGCGAATTCCTGCTCTATGATTTGCGTAACGATGTGTACGGAAATCCCATTTCGGACTTCCCGCTGAATGCCGTCCCCAACGCCAGCATCCTGATCTCACGCCGAAATTTCGGAAGCGGTTCCTCGCGTGAGGCGGCGGTCTATGCGCTCGTGGATTACGGCATCCGCGTCGTCATCGCCCCCAGCTTTGGCGACATTTTCGCCAGCAACTCGGTGAACAACGGCCTTCTGCCGGCGCGCGTGTCAGAGGCCGAGGTCGATGCGGCCATTGCGAATCTGGCGGACGGCGCAAAAGAGGTGACCGTTGACCTGACCGACAAGACGATCCGGTTGGGCAACACCACAATCGAGTTCACGCTGGACGATGTCTGGCAGCAGAAACTCATCAATGGGTGGGACGATATCGACCTGACCCAGAACCATAAACAGGCCATCGCGGCATTCCGGGCGCAGCATGCGCAGGCCATGCCGTGGGCCGTCCAAGTCCAACAGACCAACTTCAGGAGCGCGGGGCGGGACACCGTTTCGCAGAAACACAGGCCATGACGGCCAAAGGGTGTAGGAGGAACTATCCATGAATATCAATCTTTTGAAAGGCTGCGTTGCCGGTGGCGTGCTGCTTGGGGCCGTGGCCCATGCGGAAGAAACCATCACGGCGGTGCATGCTTTCCCTGAAACGCTGATTTATACGCAAAGCTTCCTGTCCTTTGTGGACAAGGTGAACGAAGCCGGTGCCGGCGTGATCCAGATCGAAGTGCGCGGCGGCCCCGAGGCCATCGGCATGATGCAGCAGCCGGACGCGGTGCGCGACGGGATCGTGGACATGGTCTACACGCCCGGATCGTTCTATGGCGGTGCGCTGCCCGAGAAAGACGCGCTTGTGGCGTCGAACCTTACGGCTGTCGAGACCCGCGAGAACGGTGGTCTCGACCTGATCGACCGCATTCATCAGGAGCGCATGGGTGTCAAATACCTTGGCTGGTTCGACAGCGGTGTCTGCTATAACCTCTGGACCCGCAATGAGCCGTCTTTTGGTGCCGATGGCAATCTCGAAGTGGATGGCCTGCGCCTGCGTGGTAACGCAGTCTATAACGCCTTCTTCACCAACTATCTGCAGGCTCAGGTGATCGACCTGCCGACAGGTGAAGTGTATTCCGCGCTGCAGAACGGCGTGGTGGACGCCACCGGCTGGACCCAGATCGGCCTGATCGATCTCAAGTGGAACGAATTCCTGAACTACCGGATCGAACCCTGCTTCTTCTCGACCGACCTTGGCGTGATTGTGAACCTCGACACCTGGGAAGGTCTGAGCGACGAGGCCAAGACCATCCTTCAGGACACCGCGATCCAGCACGAAATCGACAGCGTGAACGCCCTGCGCACCAAGCGTGATGAAGACTTTGCTGCACTTGAAACCGCAGGCATGAACGTGGTGTCGCTCGAAGGTGAGGCGAAGGCCAACTACCTTGCTGCCGCGCGTGAGACAACATGGGCGCGGATGAAAGAGCTTATGGAGGCAACGCCGCAGTCGGTTGCCAGCTATGACGACCTGATCGCCAAGTTCTACGATCCGGCCGCAGACAACTAAGACCATCGGGCCGGGGCAATTGTCCCGGCCGACCCTTCTCGAACGGATGACCCCATGCGCGCCGTGATCCGCGTCTATGACGCTCTGCTTTACACGATGGCTTTCATCGCAGCCGTGACCCTTGTCTGGCTGATGGTGTCGGTGGTGGCGTCCGTTCTGATGCGCAATCTGGGGCTTCAGCCCTTTGCATGGCTGTTCACTTCAGCCGAATACAGCATTCTTTACATGACCATGCTCGGCGCGCCCTGGCTCGTGCGTGAAAAGGGGAATGTGCATATCGAACTGGTGACAGCCGCTCTGCCGGGACCGTTGCGGCGCTTCGTGAGCCGTCTGGTCGCCGCGCTTTGCGTTCTCGTCTGTGTGACCCTTGCGTGGTACGGGCTGCAGCTTTTTCTCACGAATATCGAGCGCAACAACTACGATGTGCGCGCCTATTATTACCCCCGTTGGCTGCTGACCGTGACCTTTCCCATCGCCTTTTCAGTGATGGCGATCGAGTTCTCGCGGTTCGTGTTCGGGTCTGACCTCATGCACTCGGGTGAAGCGGGGATTCACGAATAATGGAATGGTTCGAAGCCCTTGGTCTCCTGGTTGGCAGCATCATGCTCCTCATGGCGATCGGCATGCCGGTTGCGCTGGCTTTCCTTGCGGCAAACATCATCGGCGCATGGGTGTTCATGGGCGGCGACCGCGGAGTGGTCGCACTGCTGAACAACGGGTGGGGCGCGCTGACGATTTTTGCGCTGGTGCCGATCCCGCTTTTCCTGCTCATGGGCGAGATCTTTTTCCAGACGGGCTTGGGCAGTCGCATGTTCTCGGCCATCGACAAGCTGCTGGGCCGCGTGCCGGGGCGGCTGAGCTATGTCACCGTTCTGGGCGGCACCGGGTTTTCGACGCTGTCGGGGTCGTCGATGGGGTCAACGGCGTTGCTCGGATCATTGATGGTGCCCGAGATGAACCGGCGTGGCTACAAAAGCCACATGTCCATCGGCCCGATCCTTGGCACAGGTGGTCTCGCGATCATCATCCCGCCCTCGGCTCTCGCAGTGCTACTGGCGACACTCGCCAAGATCGACGTGGGCGCTCTGCTGATCGCAGGTGTGATCCCGGGGCTGATCCTTGCCGGGTTCTACGTTGCCACGATCTACATCCAGACCAAGATCGACCCGGACGCAGCCCCGGCCTATGATGTCGAGCAGATGACTGCGGCTGAAAAGCTGGGCATTCTGATGCGCGACGTCGTGCCGATGATCGGCTTGATGGTGGTCATCGTGATCATGATGATCAATGGCATCGTCACCCCCTCCGAAGCCGCCGCCTTTGGGGCGCTGGGTGTGTTGATCCTTGCCGCGTTCTATCGGTGCCTCACCTGGGACGCAGTCAAGAAATCCATACGCGGTGCGCTGCGCGTGACGCTGATGGCCTATCTCATCGTTTTCGGCTCTGCGACCTTCAGCCAGCTTCTTGCGTTTTCGGGCGCGTCGCGTGGGCTGATCACCTGGGCCACCGGGTTCGACCTTGATCCGACGCTGATGCTTTTGGTCATGTTCGGGGTGCTGCTGGTACTGGGCATGTTCATGGAGCAGATTTCGATCATGCTGCTGACTGTTCCGATCTTTTTCCCGCTGGCGCAGACCTTGGGTTTCGATCCGATCTGGTTCGGCCTGATCATGCTGCTCGCTCTGGAAATCAGCTTTACCACGCCGCCTTTTGGCTTGCTGCTTTTCGTGATGAAGGGCGTTGCACCGCCGGACACCACGATGCGCGAGATTTACCGCGCGGCGTTTCCCTTTATCCTGTGTTCCTTGATGGTGGTCGCGTTGTTGATCCTGTATCCGTCTTTGGCGACATGGCTGCCGGGACTGGGGTGAGCCGCTCTCCTTTGGGGTGAGTGCAAGAGACCAACTGACATCGGCGTAATCCGTGGGGACAGTCTCCGCCTGATTTTTGTGCAATTCGCAAGATTTTTGGGCGAAGTGCCGCCTTGAGTGCTGCGCCATCTTGCACTCTGCCCGGCGCTGGGCAAGCGTTCTCGCATGTCTGAACACTCTGTCTTCGATGAAATGTGGGGTCGTGATGCGCAGCTTCGCGCCCCCTACCAGAATTTTTTCGATTGGTTCGATCAGGAAGATCCCAAACGATTGCGCGCAAAAAACCGCGAGGCGGAAGACCTGTTCCGCCTGACGGGCATCACCTTCAACGTCTACGGCCGGTCCGAAGCCGAAGAGCGGTTGATCCCCTTCGACATCATCCCCCGCATCATATCGGGGTCCGAATGGGCCAAGCTGTCCCGCGGGATCGAACAGCGCGTCCGCGCGATCAACGCGTTCCTGCATGACATCTATCATACGCAGGAAATCGTGAAGGCGGGCCGCATCCCGCGCGAGATGATTTCCCAGAACGAGGCCTTCCAGCCCAAGATGATCGGCGTCGATGTGCCGGGCGGGGTCTATACCCACATCGTCGGCATCGACCTTGTCTGCACCGGGCCGGGGGAATTCTATGTTCTCGAAGACAACGCCCGCACGCCTTCGGGTGTGAGCTACATGCTCGAGAACCGGGAAACGATGCTGCAGATGTTCCCCGAGCTGTTCTCGAAGAACCGGGTTCAACCTGTCCAGCAATACCCGATCGACCTGCGTCGCTCTCTCGCCGCCTGTGCGCCGGCCATGGCGGATGGCGATCCGACCGTCGCGGTGCTGACGCCGGGGATTTACAACTCGGCCTATTTCGAACACGCCTTCCTTGCCGACCAGATGGGGGTCGAGCTTGTCGAGGGGCATGACCTGCGGGTGATCGACGGGCGTGTGGCGATGCGCACCACGCATGGCTACAAACCCATCGACGTGCTTTACCGACGGGTGGACGACGATTTCCTCGATCCGCTGAACTTCAATCCCGAAAGCCAGCTCGGTGTGCCGGGGATCATGGATGTCTATCGGGCCGGTGGGATCACCATCGCCAACGCGCCGGGTACGGGCATTTCCGATGACAAGGCGATCTATTCCTACATGCCCGAAATCGTCGAGTTCTACACCGGTGAACGGCCGCTGCTGCAGAACGTCCCGACATGGCGCTGTTCGGAACCCGATGCGCTGGCGCATGTACTCGACAATCTTGAAGACCTCGTCGTCAAGGAGGTGCACGGGTCGGGTGGCTACGGCATGCTGATCGGTCCGACCGCGACGAAAAAAGAGATCGCGGCCTTCCGCAAGAAGCTCAAGGCGCGGCCCAAGAACTATATCGCGCAGCCGACGCTCAGCCTGTCCACGGTGCCGATCTTTGCAAAGTCGGGCCTCACCCCGCGCCACGTGGACCTTCGGCCCTATGTGCTCGTCAGCCCCGATGGCATCAAGATCACGCCGGGTGGCCTGACGCGTGTGGCGCTCAAGAAAGGATCGCTGGTGGTGAACTCGTCGCAGGGCGGCGGGACAAAAGACACCTGGGTTCTGGAGGAATAGCGCCATGTTGGGAAAAACCGCAAATGGCCTCTTCTGGATGTATCGCTACATGGAGAGGGCCGAGAACACCGCGCGCCTTATCGAAACCGGGCAACGCATTGCCCTGACCCGGCTCAACCAGAGCGACGACGAATGGGCGTCCGTTCTGCAATCCGCCGATTGCCTTCACGGGTTCAAGGCGGCGCATGACGAGATGTCGCGCGATCTTGCCGTCGACTGGATGCTGCGCAGCAAGGACAATCCGTCCTCGATCCTGTCGAGCGTGAACGCCGCGCGCCAGAATGCGCGGCTTGTCCGCACGGCGATCACCGGTGAAGTGTGGGAGGCTGTCAACTCGGCCTATATGGAGCTGAAATCGGCGCTGGCGCGCAAAGTGTCAGAGCGGGATCTACCCGGTATCCTTCGTCTGATCCGCCATCATGCCGCCCTTGTGCGTGGTGTGACCCACGGCACGATGCTGCGCAACGACATCTACGATTTCGCGCGTCTGGGCACATTCCTTGAACGTGCGGACAACACGGCGCGCATTCTCGATGTGAAGTACTACGTCCTGCTGCCATCGGCGCGGGCCGTGGGCACCTCGCTTGACAATGTGCAGTGGGAATCGATCCTGCGATCCGTCTCGGCCAAGGGCGGATTTCGAATGGAATATGGTGCAGGAGGCGGCCCGCGCGAAATCGCCGCTTTTCTGATCCTCGACAGACGAATGCCCCGGTCACTGGCCTTCTGCGCGGGCAAGCTGCGAGACAACCTTGGGTATCTCGGCGGCGAGGACGATGCAGGTGCCTTGTCGCGGGAAAAGGTGGCTGCGCTGGAAAACGGGCTCAGGTCCCGAAGCATTGACGACATCTTCGAATTTGGGTTGCATGAGTTTCTGCAAACCATGCTCAATGATTTGTCCGGCATCTCGCGCCAGATCGAACAGGATTTCCGGTTCTATGCCTAAAACAAGCCAGTCCCACACTGCATGAGACTGAAGATTGAACACAGCACGGTGTATCGGTTCGATACGCCTGTGATCTATGGCCTGCAGCAACTGCGCAAGACGCCGAAGACGTCGTACAACCAGTCCGTTCTGACTTGGGAAACCCGCATCACAGGTGGGCGCAAGGAAGTCGTGTTTGATGACCACCATCACAACGTCACCGAGTTGATCAGCTTCGAGCCGAACGTGACCGAGTTGACCGTCGTGAGTTTGGGTGAGGTCGAGATCACCGACAATGCCGGAATTCTGGGGCCGCATCATGGAATGACCCCGTTGTGGCTTTACACGATGGGAACCCCGCGCACCGAGATTGGGCCGGGCACACGCGCGCTCGTCAAGGGGATGGATGCCGAACCGGGCATTCCCGAACTGCACGCGCTGTCGGACCGCATCCGCACGCAGGTGCCCTATACCCTCGGCGCGTCTGCTCCGGACTGGAGCGCGGAAGACGCAATCGCGGCAGGGCAGGGTGTGTGTCAGGACCACACCCACATCATGATCGCCTGTGCCCGCGCGCTGAAACTGCCCGCGCGCTATGCCAGCGGATACCTTATGCTCAACGAGACCACGGCGCAGGATGCGATGCATGCCTGGGCCGAAGTGCATGTCGATGGTCTGGGCTGGGTCGGTTTCGATGTGTCCAACGGTGTCTCGCCGGACACACGCTATGTCCGCGTTGCAACAGGGCTGGACTATTCCGATGCAGCGCCGATATCAGGGACCCGAATTGGCGGCGTGAACGAGGAATTGCACGTCAGCATTCAAGTGCTTCAGCAGTAAAGGCAGAACCAGGTGACATATTGCGTTGGAATGATGTTGCGCAGCGGCTTGGTCTTCATGTCGGACACGCGCACCAATGCCGGGTTGGACAACATCTCGACGTTCAAGAAGATGACCATCTGGGAGCAGCCGGGTGATCGGGTGATGACGCTCATGTCGGCGGGCAATCTTGCCACCACCCAGGCCGTTGTCAGCCTGCTGGACGAACGCAGCAAGCAACCCGAGGATCGCACTCCGTCGCTGATGAAAGCGCCGTCAATGTTTCAGGCCGCCTGCATGGTGGGCGATACACTGCGCGAGGTGATCAAGGGCCTGCGCGATGGCGGTCAGCGCGCGGATACCTCTTTTGAGGCGACGCTGATCCTCGGCGGTCAGATCGCCGGTAGCCCGCCGCGTCTGTTCCTGATCTATCCCCAGGGCAATTTCATCGAAGCCGGGGAAGACACGCCGTTTTTCCAGATCGGTGAGATCAAATACGGGCGCCCCATTCTCGTGCGCGCCTATGATCCCGACATCAGTTTTGCCGAAGCGCTCAAGCTGCTTTTGGTGAGTTTCGATTCCACCCTCAAGGCGAACCTGTCGGTAGGTGCTCCGCTGGATTACTTCTGTTACCGGACGGACAGTCTCGAGAAAAAGCACTTTGGTCGCGTCGAAGCCGACAACCCGGAATTCCAGACGATCTCGACTCAATGGGGCAATGCGCTTAAGCAGGCGCTTGATACGTTGCCCGACGTGCATCTGAACACGAACTGACCGCAAAAGCCGAGAGTCCTGTCATGTCTGCAAGTCCCGTTATCTGCGTTGGCGGTGAAAACCTTATTGACCACGTCACCCGCGATGGAGAGGTCTCGGCGCTTGCGGGGGGATCGCCGTTCAACGTCGCTATGGCGCTTGGGCGGCAACAGGCGGATGTGCATTATCTGACACCGATCTCGACCGACGCCTGGGGCGATATGCTCGCCGACACGCTCGTCTGCTCAGGCGTAAAGCTGTCCGGGGGTCGCGTTGATGCGCCGACGACCATCGCCCGCGTGACCGTGACCAAAGGCATCCCGTCCTACGTGTTCGAACGTGATGGCACCGCCGAACGGAGCGTCACCGCTGCATCGCTCGCCGCAGCCATGCCCGGAGCCACCCGGGCCCTGCACACCGGGTCTTTGGCGTTGACGGATGGGGCCGATGCCGATGCTTGGGAAGAGACCTGCACAGGGGCCTACGCCTCGGGCACGCTTGTCTCGCTCGACCCGAATGTGCGCTTGTCCGTCATCACCGACATCGACACCTACCGTGCGCGGATCTTCCGCATGATCAAGGCCGTGCATGTCCTGAAACTCAGCGATGAAGACCTCGAAGGTCTGTACCCTGACATGCCGCAGGACGACGCACTGGCGCATGTGCGTAGCGAAACCTCGGCGGCGCTGCTGGTGATGACCAAAGGCCCCGAAGGGGCAATTGCGATGCGTGGCGACCTCACCGTCAGCATCCCCGCGCCTCCGGTGCCGGGCCTGATCGATACCGTGGGTGCAGGCGACACCTTCATGGCAACGCTTCTGGCCGGTCTGGCGCGCACCGATACACTTGACCCTGCCGCGTTGGACCATCTCGACGCCGCACAGGTCGAGGCTCTGATCCGCCGCGCCGGCATGGCCGCCGCCATCAATTGCAGCCGTGCGGGCTGCAACCCGCCCACCCTTGCGGAGCTTGACGCAGCGATGGTCGCAGTCGGCTGACGCTGTGGATCTCTACCTCGACACGGCGGACCGCACGGCTTGGGCCGATCTCATGCCGACGGGTCTTTTTCGCGGCATCACCACGAACCCGCTTCTCGCCAGGCGGGCCGGGCTTGACTATCCGGCCATCGACTGGTCCGAGATGGCACAGCAGGCCCGTGATCTGGGCGCTCAGGAACTGCATGGTCAGGTCTACGGGCCCGTCGACACCTATCGCGATTGGGCTGCACGCTTCTACGAGGCAGGCGCTTCGGCCGGTCTGCGCACAATCGTCAAGATCCCGATGACGCCCGATGCGCTGCGGGCGGTGCCATCCATCAAGACGTTGGGAGGCCCCATCCTGCTTACTGCGGTCTACGATCCCAAACAGGTGATCGTGGCCAAAGCGCTTGGCGTGGAGTTTGTGGCGCCGTATTTCGGTCGGATGGACGAGGCCGGCTTGCCCGCCTTGCAGCACCTGACGGACATGCACGCCATCACGGGTGGCACGCCCCGTATTCTTGTCGCGTCCCTGCGTAGTGCAGATCAGATGGTGCGCTTGGCTTCGCGCGGTTTGGAGTGCTTTACCCTCTCGCCCGAGCTTGCAGGCAGCCTTCTGTCCGATCCGATGACAGATAAGGCAGCGGCCGATTTCGAGGCCGCCGCCGCGCATCTGCCATCATAGGGACAGACGTCGCTCCTTTGCGCCGCCACGCCGCCGTGGTTTCGGCAGCGCCAGATCAAGTGGCGTCAGCGGAGCCTCCAGTGACGCTTTCAAAAGTCGACAGAATTCCGCCACCGCCGGATCGGTGTCCCGAAACGGCGCGGATTTCATGTAGGCACAACTGGCTTCGGTCAAGTAACAGGCTGTTGCGGGCAAGCTGCCCAGCCATTGCATATATCCGAGTTGCCCGATCTCGCGCGCACGTTCAGCCGTGCGCGGATTGACCTGCAGCTGGGTCAGGGTTCGTTCGATCGACATTTCAGCGCCCTCCGCGCAAAGGCAGGTCACCGAAGGGTCGCACGGGTTCGCGCCAAAGGCGGTTCAAGCATCGACCCCCGGTGCACCCCGCCCAGGTTCAGTTCACATGCGATGGCAGGTCTCCTGACTTGCGGGTCATCGTGCGGTTCGCACCTTCCCGGATCGTGTGACCCAGTGGTCTTGCGCGAAACACTCACCGCTTACAGTTGCGGGGGCAGTCACGGATTTGCACCGTATTCCCTATTATGACAGCGCCTTGCGGGCTGATCACCATCATCAGGCACTGTCACAGAAGGCGCGATTCCAATCAATCCGCTTTCTGGAGATGTTTCCGATTCGACGCAGTTCGCCAGAGGCGCACATGGCTTGTTAAGACTTCGGTGCCAAAACCGGGCAGCACTTGGGCGATCCGGCCCAGATGCAGTTGCAAATGGCTGTGTGAATGACTGCTGTCATGATCTTTTCTGTCTGTTGGCTCTGCCACCCGGTTTTCCCATGCCTGCCGGGACGTCTAGTAGTCGACCGCCTGTCCGGAAATTCCGACCAGTTGCATCAGAAATCCCTCCGCCGTCCCGTCGCGGAGCGCGTCATGATACGCGTCGGTTTGCGCGATGCCGGTCTGCAGGCTTTCGATCGTCCCATCAAACCCGTCCATCACATCCATAGCATCCCTGACGTCGGACATGCCGCGCGCGACGGCAAAATGGCTGCCAAGGGTAACCTTGTTGGCAAGATAGGCGGCATCATCAGGGTCGCCTGTTTCGGCCTTCGCTCCGTCAAGAAGCGCCAGAATGAACCTGTCCGGAGCAAGGCTGCCGCCAACCTCCAACACATCACGCCAAAAGGCCAAGCCCGCCGCATCAGGCGCGCGGCCCAGCACGTTCTCGTAGACCGATCTCACGAAGCCGGACAGGTCCGCCACATCGCCGTAAAGATCGCGGGTCTCAGGCTGATCGAAGAAATGCCCCGCGATCTCGCGCAGGCTCATGCCGTCGGCCATCTGGTTGCCCCAGAAGAACAGCCCCACCGCATCAGGGGCGCGGTTGAAATAGGCGATGTAAAGCTCGATCAGCGTGGTCATGGCCTCCGGGGTCAACTCCGCAATGCCATCAAATTGATCTATGGACACACCTCCGGCATCGAACGGGGTGGCATCCCGTTCAAAGCGGATCTGTTCAATGTTGCGCAACTGCAGGGGTGCAGCGGCTTGTGCCCGGTTTTCGATCCAGACCAACCCGTCCCCGATTGTCAGTGTATGGAATGCCTGATCACCGGTCAGCAGAACGGTGTCGAACCCGGCGCCGCCATCGATCACCTTTGTCGCGGGACCCGGTTGCAGAACGTCATCGCCCGACGATCCGGCGTCACCTGCGACCGCGGTCACGGCATCGAAGCGCTCGGAAAACGGTGCCACAAGGGGCGTCGGGAGATGCCCGCCGGTCTCCGCGATCCAATTTGCGATCTGGGGGTAGTTTTTTGCGACGTCCGGATGGATTGCGTCCGGGAGTGTGATGGTCTGTGGCGGCAGGGCTCCGGTGAGCGTGGAGAAATGGAGAAGAGATGCGAGGAAGGCGAGGGTTGGGGTCGGATGGCCTTCGTCGTCGAGGAAGAGATCACGCGCGGTGAGGTTCTGGAGGCCGAGCGCGGGGGTTGCGATCATCTCGGCGACGCGGGGCCCGACGCTGATCAGGCGCAGGTCGAGATCGGGGCGGGCCTGCTGGATCATGTCGGCCAGATCGACCCACCAGTTGTGCCAGTCGCCGGTCATGTGATCGATCCAGGCGTCGAACGTGGGAACACCGTCCAGTTCGGGCCAGGTTTCATACAGGGTGACGGCGGCACCGGGCGCACGGGCCTGGGTCCAGTCGATGATGCGCAGCGCGGCGTCCAGCGGCGACGTGTCGGGTTCGTGCCAATAAGGAGTGTCGGGAGACTGGCTCTGGACGAAGTTCACCGCCGAGAGGGTGATCCGGGTGAAGCCTGCCTCGGCAAAGCTCTGACCGGTATCCGGGTCCCAGGAGGCGTCGACGCCGTCTACCAGCAGATGCGGGCGGGGCGGCAGGTCGTCATGCCGGGTCAGCATGCCGGTCTGGATGGCGGTGGTATAGCTTATGCCGGCCGCGTCGGCGAGCCAGTCGGTCCAGTAGGGGACGGCGATTTCGGGATCGCCGATGCCCCAGGCAAAGAGATCGTTGCCGAAGACATATTCGCGGATCGCCTCCAGCGGCTGCGCCTCCGGCTCGGGCTGCGGGGTCGGCTCCGGCTCGGGCTGCGGGGTCGGCTCGGGTTGCGGCTGGGGACGCGGCTGGGGGAGGACGACCGGAGCATCGTCGTCCTCCTCCGCGGTGCGGTCCGGTTCGGGCGCGGGGCCGAAACCGACATCGCCATTGTCCGAAGTGTCGTCCTTCATGCTGGCGGGGGCGGGATGGCTCTGCAGGAAGTCCATCACGGCATCATGGCGCGACGTGC
>JAUIBL010000049.1 GCA_030428355.1 Alphaproteobacteria bacterium
CAGTCACCCGCCAGCTACATGGAGAGCGCAGCTGACTGGCCGCCGCTCATCATCCGCGTCCCGCGTAAACCCAAAGTGGCCCAGTTTTGCGCCGCCCCGTGGCCTAATTTTACTCCGCCGTTGACAGATTTCATGGCCGTCTCCGCCCGATCACTCGCCGGTCACGGCTGCGATCCGGTCGATGAAGGCCGGGTCGATGCCCAATTCCTCGACCAGTGCGGGTTGCACCTGCATCAGCCTCTGGCGCATTGCAGCCAGAGCCTCGGCGTCGGGCTCCGAGGTAACGATGCCGTTCTCTGCGTTCAGATCACGAGCTTTCTGCTGGCGCTCGGCGGCAAAGTCGCGCTGACCATCGACCATCTCGTCCTAGGTCTCGATCAGCAGGGTGCGTAGGTCCTCGGGCAGTTCGTCAAGCGCACGCTGGTTGATCAGGGGCACATATTGCACGATGGCCTGACGGTCCTCCATCGCGTATTTCACGCCCGCATCCCACAGCTTGGCCGAGGCAACAGATTCCTGTGTCGACCAAAGCGACGAGATCGTGCCGGTCTGCAGCGCCTGCGGCACGTCGGGCCAGGAAATCTGCACGGGAACCGCGTCCATATTCTCATACCGCTGAACCGTCGCCGGGCCACCGGGCACGCGGACTTTCAGTCCGGCCAGGTCGGCAGGCGTCTTCAGTTCGACTTCGGTGGAAAATACGGTCCCAAAGCCAAGGTCGATGGGACGGCCCAGCACCTTGACGCGCAGTTTTTCCTCGATCTTGCCATGCAGTTCATCGCCGACCTCGCCATCGACCACCGCATAGATCTGGTCGCGGCCAAGGCCGTAGAACATCGGCAACTGCTCAAAATCGGCCTCGGGGACGAAGCGCGAGATCAGCTGATATTGTGGGATCGCCATGTGGATGGCCCCCTGCGCCACGGCCGCCGCCGCCTCACTGTCCTTGTACTTTGCCGCCGCCTCGAAGATCTCAAGCTCCAGTTTGCCTTCGGACTTTTCATCGATCGCCTTGGCGAATTCCTTGAGCCAGACGTTGCGCACGTGCTGCGGGCTGGTGTCGAGCGTGACCGAGATGGTGTAGTCGGCGGCAAGGACCCCGCCCGCGAAAAGGGCGCTTGCGGACGTGGTCGCGATGAGTGCCAGATGTTTCATGTATTCCTCCCAGAAAACTGCCGGATCTTGTTAGCCTGCCTTGGCAAAAGAATCTCATATGGATTGCCTCTGGTGGCATATGAAAGTTTATATGGTTCAACTCGTTCATCAGTTTGATCTTGTCCGGCTGCGGGCGTTCATGACCGTCGCCGAAGAGGGCTCGATCACTGCCGCCGCAGAGCGGCTTGGCGTGGCGCAACCGGCGCTGTCGGCGTCGATCCGACGGCTTGAGGCCGACATTGGCCAACCCTTGTTCGAGCGTTTGCCGCGCGGCGTAACGTTGACCCGGGCGGGCCGTCACCTGCTGCCCAAGGCCTACGAGGTGTTCGGCATTCTCGGCAATCTTCAGATCGAACTGCGCGAGCTTGACTTTGAACCGTCCGGTGACGTTTCCATCGGACTGCCGCCCTCGGTCTCTGTGGTGATGACCCAGCCGTTGCTGCACCGGCTGTCCACCGTCTTTCCGAAGGTCAAGCTGCGGATCGTTGAGGCGATGTCGGGCTATCTATCCGACTGGGTCGAGGCCGGGGAACTGGACATTGCCGTCACGTTCAACGCTCGCGACACCGAAACCGTCATTTCGCGCCCGCTGATGCAGGAGGAAATGATGTTGATCGGCGCGGCAGACCAGATGCAGGACATGCCCGATCCCTTTCCCGTCAGCCGCATTCCTGACCTGCCGCTGATCGTCACTTCGGGTCGGCACACCCTGCGGTCGAACCTCGAACGGCAGATCGAGGCGTTAGGGCTCAAGTTGAACATCCTCTACGAGATCGACGCTGGCCACCAGTTGGTCAGGCTGGTCGATTCGGGAGCGGGGTTCGGTGTGTTTGCACAAAGCGCCTTTGCGGGCGAGCTGCTGCGTGGGCAGGTCGCTGCCGTGCCGCTTGAACCGCGCTATCTGCGGACGGTCAGCCTGAGCCATCATCGCCGTATGCTGGGCGACCCCGCGCGGACCCGTGTCGCGGGCGAGGTCGAAAGGCTCGCATTGGATCTTCACGGCTCTGGCGCGTGGCCAACCTGACATGTCAGCCAAGGCGGTCCTTACCTTTGTGCGTCGACGACCAGTGCAGTCAGGCGGTAGAACCCGTGCGCCATCTTTGTGAAGGGGGTCAGCAGGAAGAAGGCCAACACCGCACCCAAATGCACCGCCAGAAGCAGCGGCATCGCCGCCGTCTGTCCCAGCGCATACAGCAACAGACCGCTGAGACCGACAAAGCCCAACAGCCCGACAAAGGCGATCTCTGCGCCAAAGGCACCCTGCGCCCCAAGCGCTCGGTCTGATCGCAACTTGAGCCGGATCAGTTCCACGCAACCGAGCACCAGCAGCAGGCCACCGGACAGGCCCAGCAGTTTTGGCAAGGAAAACAGTCCGTACGGTGCGGGCAAGTCCAGCACGTAGTGCATCACCGTGGCCACGCTGGTTGACGTGAAACACAGCAAGAAGCCATACATCACTGCCTGATGCGCCATCCTGCGGGCGTGGGTAAAGCGGTCCTCGTCCTCGAAATTGCAGCCATCGCCATGCCCGCCCTTGAGGTTCCTCATCTGCGCGGCCTGCTTCAACGCCTTGACCAAATGGGCGGGTTTTAACGGCTCGGCGTCGACGCGCTTCAAGTAGCGGCGCAAGCTGATGGCGATACTGACCAACGGAAACAGGAAGGCGGGCAGGAAGATCGCCACCATCGCGTTATGGGACAGCACGGCGTAGAAGCCCTCGCCACCTTCCGATCCCAAAGACTTCGCGGTCCAGAACAGCACGGCAAAGCCGATGACAGCGACCACGGCGATCGCCACCCCGTTCTTCTGGAAGGCGCGGCCGGCCACTTGCGGAAAGGCAAGGTCCTCCCAACTTTCCTGCCGGACATTGGCCAAGGCTTGTGGCAGGTTCAGTTCGAATTCGTGCGGGGCGGTGTATTGGCAGGCGTAGTAGCAGCCCCGGCAGTTGTGGCACAGGTTTGCTAGTTGCGTCAGGTCACCATCGCTGAAGGCGCGTTCGGCATGCAGCGCGGGGAAAACCGAACAATAGCCCTCGCAATAGCGGCAGGCATTGCAGATTTCGGCCTGACGGCGGGCCTCTTGGAGCAGATCAGATTGCATTTGCATGGGCTGCGGCCTCCTTGCCTGCGATGCGTCCGAAGACTGTACCGATCGTCATGCCGAACCCGGCCAAATAGCCTTGGCCAAGGATCGACCCGGCCATGGTTTCGCCCGCCGCCCACAGGTTGCTGACAGGGCGGTTGCCGATGGCGCATTGCGCACGTTCGTCGACCTTCAAACCCAGATAGGTGAACGTCACCCCGGTCCGCAGCGAATAGCCGTAAAACGGTGGCTCGGTGATGGGCCGCGCCCAGTTGGTCTTGGGCGGGGTCAGGCCGGTCGTGGCGACGCCGTCCAGTTCCGTCGGGTGGAACGTCGATGTGTCCCCGCAGGCGGCGTTGAACTCAGCCACGGTCTGCACCAGCGCCTCGGCGGGCAGGTCCATCTTGCGGGCCAGCTCCTCCAGCGTGTCGGCCTTGATCGGCGGGAAGACCGACGGCATGAACAGGTTCAGTGACTTGGCGTCGATGATGACATAGCCCACCTGATCGGGCTGAGCTGCCACCAAGCGGCCCCAGATTGCATAGCGCTTGGGCCAGACATCCTCGCCCTCGTCATAAAAGCGCTGCGCGTCCTTGTTCACGACGATGGAAAACGGCACGCAATCCAGCCGCGTGACGATGCCGCCGTCGAATTTCGGCGCGCGCCCGTCGATGGCGACGGCGTGGCATTGCGTCGGGTCGCCCACCTGTTCGACACCCTGATCCAGCAGATCGGCCAGCACCACGCCGCGATTATAGGGTGTCCCGCGGATCAGGAAGTTCTTGGCCGCAGGTCCCCATGCGCGGGCGAGCCAATCGGTATCGGCCTGAAACCCACCCGACGCGACCACAACCGATTTCGGCGCGACCCTGTGGGTCTGACCGTCTTGGGTGTAGTCGATGAAGTCGATGCGATCGTCGGTCAGTTCCAGATGGGTGACGGCGGCCTCATAGGCCACCTGCACGCCCAGTTTTTCGGCGGTGCGGTAATAAGCGTTCACCAGCCCCTTGCCACCGCCAAGGAAAAACGCGTTGGTCCGGGCCAGCGACAGGGTGCCGGACAGGGAGGGCTGAAAGCGCACGCCATGCGCCTCCATCCACGGCAGGCAGTCCTCGGATGTGCGGATCGCCAGCCGCGCCAGGCCTTCATGGGTCTTGCCGCCGGTGACCTTGAGCAGATCGGCGAGGTATTCGTCTTCGGTGTAACTGTCGACCAAGGGACCAAGCGGGCCGTGATGCATACAGCGGAAGTTGCGGGTGTGGCGGGAATTGCCGCCGCGATAGGGCTTGGGCGCGGCTTCGAGGATCAGCACGCGCGCGCCCGCCTCGGCGGCGGTGATCGCGGCACAGAGCGCAGCGTTGCCGCCACCGATCACCACGATGTCAGGAGTCTCGATCGAACTCATAGAAGGTCTCCGTCATAACCGGGGGAGCGATGGGGCACGGCGCGGAGCGCGCGCACCCGCACCCGTTGCGCGGCCTCGATGTGGGCGCGCATCGTCACCTCGGCCAATGCGCCATCGCGGGCTTTGATCGCGTTTAGGACGTCAGAATGCTCCGCGACCGCTTTTGCGGCGCGGTCGGGTTCGGTGAGCGTGGTGGGACCCAGGATCATAAGAGCCATTTGCAGCGCATGGATGGATCGCGCGAGAAAGCGGTTCTTGGCGGCGTCCAACAGGGCGGCGTGAAACTGGCGATTGAGAATGAAGGCCTCGGGCGCATTTCCCAAGGTCGCCATTTGCTGGTTCATGTCGATCAGCTCTTCGAGCTCGATATCTGATGCGGCACGCGCCGCCAGCCGCGCAGCGGTGCCTTCGAGTACGGCTCGCATCTCGTAAAGTTCCATCACCTCGGCATATTCAAGAGTCCGGATGCAGGCTCCCTGCCGGGGCACATGTGTGACGATGCCATCCGCTTCGAGCTGTCTAATGGCTTCGCGCACCGGAGTGCGCGAGACGCCCAGCCGGTCTGCCAGCTCGGTTTCCCGCAACCGGTCGCCGGGGTTCAGACGCCCTTCGCGCAATTCGGCAAGCAGACGCGAATACGCTGCGTTGCCGTGCGGTGTACTGTCGTCATCGGTCATGGAGCGATCTCTGCATCAATTTTGTATCCAGCTGGATACATACGTATACAGTTTCTTGTCAAGGCATTCAGGAGGTCTGGTCGCTGCATTCTGCCTTGCGCCTTGCGCCGGTGTTTGGCCGTCGTCCAAATGCTGGCTTGCCGAGACGCGCCGATCCTCGAAGCGGGGCAGAAGGAAGATCCACGTTGGCGCAATAGACCATGCGGCTGCCATGCGCCTTGTCTGGCGCAGCATACATGACGAGATTTGTGCCAAGTGGCGACGGCTATTGGTGGTGGACGACCGCGTTGACCATGTGGATCGGCTGGCCTTCGGCAAAAGCGTTGATCTGCTCGAAGATGTCCGCGAACTGCTTGTCAAACTCGTCTTCGGTCACAAAGCCGATATGCGAGGTCGCGATCAGGTTTGGATGCGCCAGCAGAGGATCTTTCGGATCAATCATCGGCTCTTTGTCGAAGACGTCGATTGCGGCCATTCCCGGACGCCCCGCGTTTAAAGCATTCAGCAGAGCACCGGGCGCGATAAGTCCCGCACGCGAGGTGTTCACCAGCACGGCGCGCGGCGGCATCATTGCGAAGTCATCCGACGTCACGATCCCCCGCGTTTCGGATGTCAGACGCAGGTGCAGGGACACAACGTCGCTCTCGCCAAAGAACGCTTCGCGGCTTTCGGCCACGTGCTCGCCTGAGGCATGTGCGCTTTCCCGGCCCTTTTCCGAGGCCCACCACACCACGTTCATTCCAAAGGCGCGTGCATAATCCGCCACCACGCGCCCAATGCGTCCGTAGCCATAAAGTCCAAGTGTTCGGCCCCGCAACGTGCGGCCCACGCCCATCTGCCACCGTCCCGCCTTGGCGCTGGCCATCTGCTGCGGCAATTGCCGCATGGCGGCAAGGATAAGCGCAAAAGTCAGCTCGGCCGCGGCGTAATTCGCCCCGTCCGCGCCGGTGTTTGAGCACAGTAGAACGCCATGATCTGTACAAGCCTCCACATCCACATGTGGCCAGACTCCGCGCTGCGAGATCAACCGAAGGTTTGGCAGCCGCTCTAGTAGACCTCGCGTAACATTGGTGCGTTCGCGGAACAGAACGAGGGCGTCGGCATCCTGCAAACGTGCCGCCAGGGCTGCTTCGTCGGCTTCGTGATCGGTCCAGACAGTGACCTCATGCCCGTCAAGCAAACGGAAGCACGGCAAGCCTTGCAGCGTGTCGAACCAGTCATCCAGAATATGTACCTTCATCTGAGGCACCTTTCAGCCTTGGGGAGACAGCGCCTTGATCGCCCGGCTGACCCGTTCGTGCAAGATCACCAGATCAGGTTTACCTGGGGCACCTTGTGCGATCCTCTGTGACAGGTCTTGGCGCATTGCTTCAAGCTCCCGGCGCAGACGGGTCAGTTTCTCGTAATCGGTCATGAGCGTTTCTCAGTGGGACAACAAGACGGGGATGTCGATTTGTGCAAGAACCTCGGAGGTGACACCCCCCAGCAAATCCTCGCGGAATTTGGAATGCTCATACGCTCCGAGAACCAGTAGCGACGGCTTGTTTCGGTGGCACCACGCGATAAGGGTGGCTGCCACCGGATGTGACGAGGGCCATTCCTCGTGAATGGCCTCGACTCCGTGTCGCGAGAGGTGAGCCATCAGGTCTTCGACGGGCCAGCTTGTGCGTAAGCCAACGGTCAGAACGCTGACCTGGCCATCTTCTTCCAATAGGCGCAGGCTGTCGGACAAGGCACGCGCGGCTGCGCGACCACCGTCCCAAGCCAGTGCCGCGTGATTTAGGCTGCTCCCACCGTCATATCCTGCCGGGACGACAACGACCGGACGCCCTGACATCAATGCAATGCGATCCGGGTGCAGGGTCACATGCTCGTCGTCGGTCTCGGAATGACGACCGACGATCAGGATGTCGTAGTGCCGTGCAGCTTCGGACAAGACTGTATCGACGCGGCCAGACACCTCTTTGAGTTGCAGCGCGTTGGCCAGACCCAGTGCGGTCCGCTCGACCTCGAACTTCTCTTCGATCTCGCGCAGGATGCGGGTGTTGGCAGCTTCAAGCAGCGCGCGCGCCTCCTTGGGAATCCAGCGCGAGCGTTTGTCGATAACCTCGTGCGTGCTGTGAGCCAAAATAGTCGTGACATGGGCCCCCAGCCGCTTTGCCAAGGCGGCCGCATAACGCAGGGCCGCGACCGATCCCTCCGACCCGTTGAAGGCCACGAGCAGGTTCATCATCGGCATGTCAGCGGCCTTTCCAGACAGAGGACGGAACGTAGATATGGCCGTCTGCCAGCTTGCGAGCGGTGCGCAGCAGTCCGGCGGAATTGAGCGTGAAGTGATTGTTCATCTCGAAATCGACCAACACTTCTATTGTGCCAGACGCATGCTCCAGCACCACATTGGCCGGGCTTTGAGTGGGGCGGTCCAAGAGACCATCGGCGACGGTTCCAGGCGTAAGTGCGCAAGACGCAAGACATTGTGACCCCGTGACAGCCATCGACGGATGCGTGGTCCAGGGCATGAAATAGCGCGTGCAGATCGTGCCGCCGTCGCGGGCCGGGGCGAACAGGCCGAATTTCGGCGTAACGGATTGCGTGACATCGCCGAGGCCCATGGCTTTGCCCGCCTTGAGGCGGACGGCCTCCATCCGGGCAAAAAACTCCCGGTTCGTGTCCAGTTCCTCGACCGTTTCGTACCCGGTCAGACCGAAGTCTTCGGCGCGGGCGATGGCCATGGGCATGGCCACGTCCATGCAGGTGACCTCGATCCCGTCGAACGTGTCGCGCAGGTTGCCTGTCGGCAGAAAGGCCCCGGTGGATGATCCGACGACACCCATGAAATTGAGTGCGATCGGCGCGGCAGTTCCGGGCACTCCGGCGATCTCCGTCTCGCCATCATAGCGCAACATGCCACCCGGTGTCTGAACCCGCGCCAGTACCCGCGCCCCGGTGTTGACGGCGCGAATCCTGATTTCGGTCTCGTTGCCCGAAGGCGTGACCAACCCCATTTCGATGGCTGCCGGACCCACCCCTGATAGGATGTTGCCGCAGGTCGGCTTGAAATCCACAAGCCGATCTTCGACCGCGACCTGGGCAAAGAAGTAGTCCACATCAGCCCATTCGTCATCGGACCGAGAGAGCATCGCGACCTTCGTGGTCACCGCAACGCCGCCACCAACACCGTCGATATTGATCGCGTGGCCAGCGCCCACCGCCGCCATCAGCACCTCGGCCAATGTCTCTTGGTCTTCGGGCAGGTCAGCGCGGTTGAAATACGGCCCGCGAGAGGTGCCGCCGCGCATGAAGACATAGGGAATGCCTGTCTGTGTCATGTCAGTCTCTCCGGAAAATCACTTGAGTGGCCAGGGCAGATCGACAGCGTCCTGCAGCAGCCCCGGGGGGAAATCGCGGTTCAGCGCGCCGCCCATGACGCACATCAGCGCGATAACTGCTGCGGTCAGGGCGAGGGTCTTCGGCCATGTCGCCTGTGCGCGAACGCGCAGGAAGGTCGTCAGAAACCCAGCCAGAGCGAGAACGAAGCCAAGGACATAGGTCGCGGCGATCAGCCCCGCGAACCACGCGAGCGTCCCCCAGAGCCCGTAGGGCGCATCTGCGTCCTCACCTGCCATTTCCTTGTCGGCGAAGATGGTGTCGCCTTCGGGTCGCAGGATCATCTGCGCCAGAAGGATCAGCAGCGCAGCCAGCGTGATCCCCCCGATCACCAGCGGCACGATCTTGTCGGTCAGGTTGTAGTCGGGAATGGCGTTGGCGTTCAGCAGCGCTGTGACAACGTAGGCAAGGATCACCAGAAGAAAGACAATGGGCGCGCGCTTGGACCCTGACTGGACCTCGCCCTCGGCCATGATGGATTTCGCCTGCCGCAGGCCCAGCACCACCGAAATGACAGTGACGATCAGCAAAACGATGACGATCGGGGAAAAGATGTACTCCATCCCCTCTTCAAAGGATTTGCGAAAGCGGAAGGATGCAATCTGGAACGCCTGGTTCGAGAATTTCTCCACCGGGTTGGACAGAACGAACCCGATCAGGAAGGCTGGGCGCGACCAGTCGAAACGACGTAGAAAGATCCCGATCAGGCCGATGGCAAACAGAGCAAGTATGTCTTCAAAGTTCTGGCCGGACTGGAACGCGGCAAAGGCGATCAGCATGAAAAGAAACGGTGCGAGGTAGGTAAAGCGGATCGTTGTCAGTTTTGCGATGCCGCCCGAAACGCCGATACAAAGCAGCGTGCCGACCACATTCGCCAGCGCCAGCAACCAAACGATGGAATACGTGATGTCGAGATTGTCGCGCAGCATAGCCGGGCCGACCTCGATATCGCCCGATCCCAAGAGGGCAATGGCACCGATGAAGATCGCCATAGAGCCCGAACCGGGAATACCGAAGAGCAGCGTCGGGACAAGGCCGCCTCCCTCCTTGGCGTTGTTCGAACTTTCCGGCCCGATCACGCCTCGGATCTCGCCCTTGCCGAACTGCGACTTGTCCTTGGTGGTCTGGACCGCATGGCCGTAGGCGATCCAGTCGACAACCGACCCGCCCAAACCGGGGATCACGCCGACCAGCACGCCGATGAGCGAACAGCGCACCGAAAGCCATTTGTTGGCAAACCAATCGCGCACGCCGTCCATCCAGCCCGCGCCGAGTGTGGCATCCTTGGCGATGGAGCGGTCCTGGCGCAGCAGCGAGACAATCTCGGGCACCGCAAAGATGCCAAGGCCTACGATGACCAGTTGCAGTCCGTCGGTGAGATACGGGAAATCATAACTGGCCATGCGCAGCGAGCCGCCGGCATCCGCGACGCCGATGGTTCCGATCAGCATACCCAGACCTGCCGCCGCCAGTCCCTTGAGCGCGACACGCCCCGCGAGGACTGCCACCATCGACAGGCCAAGAATCGAAATCATCAGCATTTCCGGAAGGCCGAAGGCCAGCACCAGAGGACGCGCCACGACGATAAACAGCGTGAGGAACAATGCACCGACAAGGCCGCCGAACAGGGACGCCGTGAAGGCAGCAGACAGCGCCCGCGCAGCCTGCCCCTTGCGGGCCAACGGAAACCCGTCGAGCACCGTCGCCTGCGACGCTGAAGAGCCGGGAATGCCCATGAGCACCGATGAAAACGTGTCGGATGTCGGCACGACCGCCACCATTCCGATCATCAGGGCAAGACCCAGAACCGGCTCCATACCGAACATGAAGGGCAGCAAAAGGGACAGGCCGGCGATGCCACCAAGGCCGGGGAACACGCCGACAGCAAGGCCCATGACCACGCCGAGGACCAGATATCCAAGGACGACAGGTTGCAGGATAAGAGCCCATGCGTCGGCAAGCGCCGGCAGGGCGGTCGCGAAGAGATCCATCGCACCGTTCTTTCGGTTGAATTTTCAGAAGTCAGGAAGCTGGCGGGTCCCGGACTGTGTCGGGACCCGCGGACGTGTCGATTACTCGATCGTCACGCCATAGGCTTCCTTGAGCCAATCAATGACATAGGCCTTGGCCTCTGGTGACACGGTGGTCGCTTCATCGGTGGCTTTCTCGGCGCCGGCTCCGACGAACATCGGATATCGCCCAACCTCGTTCGACGAAATCTCGGCAAAGTCCGGGCGGGAGCGCACCGCTTCAAAGGCTGCGACGTAGGTGTCGACCACGTCCTGCGGCGTGCCCTTGGGCAGGAAAGCAATCTTCTGCGACGGGTAGCCGGAGATGAAGAAGGCCTTCCACGCATCCCACGCCACGCCTTCGGTTTCGCAACCGTCTGTGGCAGCGCAGACCTCTTTGAAAGACGGCATGTCCGGGAAGGTCGGATCGCGCACGATATTGCCGTTCTCATCCAGCGCGCCCCATGTCATCATCGGTACGGCAGTACCGGCAGCGACCAGGTCCGCGGCACCCGAGAGGTAGCCAGAGGACGTCTGGTAGTCGATGGTGGCTTCGCCGCGCTCGAACATCAGGCGACCGTCACCGCGACCCTTGATGCCAAAGACAGGCTCGACGTTCATGCCCAGCATCTTCCATGCCAGAAGCGGGACTAGATCGAGCCCGGTTGCCCCTTGCGAGCCGAAGATCAGGTCCACGTCCTTCAGCCCGTTGGCCGATCCGTCGAATTTTGCTCCGTCTTCCGGGTTCAGGTAGGCAACGCCACCGGTCCCGGTTGCCATGACCGGGATCCAGTCATTGTATTCGTAGCGCACGCGAGGATCGTTCAGCAGGTAAGGAAACTGGGTCGACCCGGATGAGCCAAACAGCAAGGTGCCGTCCTTGTGTTCCTGCTCCTGGAACCAGTTGGCACCTTTCGTCGACCCAGCGCCCGGCATGAACTTGACCACAACGGTCGGGTTGCCCGGCAGTTCTTCGGACAGAAGCGGTGCAAAGAAGTTTGCCCATTTTGCCGAACCGCCGGTTTCCGAAAACGGGATCACCCATTCGATCGTCTTTCCGGAAAAGTCGACTTCGGCCAGTGCTGGGCCAGCCATGAGGGCTATTGCTGCAACCGATGTTGCAAGTCTCTTGATGGTCATTGGTGTCCTCCCGTAGACCTTGCCGCGCCGAACACCGCCCGACACGCCAATTGTTATTTCCTAAAGGGAATGATTCCCTCCTCCAACAGCGGCACCATGCCGTTCCAAGCTTGCGCGAAACTTGCGCAACATGACAAAGATGTAATCATGCGGATCGCCGTCATCGAAGACAACGAAGCTCTGGCGCACGGAATCGCTTTCCGGTTGCGGGATCGTGGGCATTCTGTGGACCTCCTGCACGACGGGGTTGAGGCCGATGCGTTTCTTGCGCAAGAGGGTGCCGATCTGGTTGTCCTCGACCTCAACCTACCGCGCATGGACGGGCTCGACGTGCTGCGCGCGTTGCGGAGACGCGGCGACGGAACCCCTGTCATCCTGTTGACCGCGCGTTCTGAAACGGCGGAGCGAGTCGTTGGGTTGGATGCAGGCGCGGACGATTATCTGACCAAGCCCTTCGAATTGGACGAACTCGAAGCCCGCCTGCGTGCCATGGCACGGCGCAAGAATCTTGAATTCACTGCGCGCGACACTCTGGGTCCGTTGGTTTTTGATCGCACAGGGCGGCAGCTGTTGCAGGACGACCAGCCGCTTGACGTCCCTCGGAAGGAAATCGCGACATTGGAATGCTTGCTTGAGCGTCGTGGGCGACTGGTGTCCAAGTCACAACTGATCAGCCATGTCTACGGCATCGGCTCTGACGCCGATGACAGCGCAATCGAACCGCATGTATCGCGCCTGCGGAAACGCTTGGAACCCTTTGGAATTCGGATCAAGGCCGCGCGCGGCTTGGGTTACATGCTGGAAATCGAGAGTGCGTAAACCTGAGCGAACCGCGATGTCGCTTCGGGTGCGGCTGTTCTTCGTCATCCTGCCACCGTTGCTTCTTGTGTCGGTGCTTCTGGGTTTGTGGCGCTTTGGTGCGGCCCAACGCACCTCCGAAGAGTTCTTCGACCGCAGTCTGTTGGCCGCCGCCTTGGCAATTTCTCGGGACGTCGCGATTTCCGGTGGTGATGCCCTGTCACCCAGCACCCGCAATTTCATTTCGGATGCAGGTGGTGGTGAGGTCTTTTATCACGTCACCGGGCCAGGCGGAATTTATGTGACTGGCTACGCCTACCCACCTCGGGCTGCGTCCGACAGTGTTCAGGATCAACCGAGCTACTATTTCGCCATGTACCGGGGCGAAGAGATGCGCGTCCTGCGTATGATCGAAGACCGCACCATCGATAACCTCTCGGGTGAGACAGTGGTGACGGTCTGGCAGCGCATGAGCGACCGTCAAGCTTTTGCCCAAGAGCTAGCCCTGCGTGCAATTGCACTGATGGCAGGCCTGATGGCAGCCTTGGCGCTGGTGATCTGGTTCGGGGTACAGATTGGCTTGCGCCCGCTCAATGACCTGCAAGACGCCATTCAGCAAAGGTCGCCCGACGATCTTGGCCGCATCCGCCGCCCCGTCCCCTCCGAGGTGGCGGGCGTGGTGTCGACTCTGAACCGGCTCTTCGGGCAGGTGCGCGACAATATTGAGGCGCATCAGGCCTTCATCTCGGACGCGGCGCACCAGTTGCGCAACCCGGCCGCGGCGCTTCTGGCACTGGCCGAAACCCTGCCCGATGTCCGCGACGAGACGGAGCGCGCCGCGCGGCAGGCTGAATTGATTTCCGCCGCGCGGGCTTCAGCACGGCTGGCGGACCAGTTGCTGCAACTCGAACGTTTGCGCTATGGCGGCGGCGGCACGGTCACGCTGTTCGACCTGAACGCTGTGGCTCAGGATGTCTGCCAGAACCTAGCCCCTGAGGTCTTGTCGCGCGACATCGAATTTGCGCTTGAATGCGCCAATGCGGCGCTGATGGTCGACGGCGACCAGGTGCTGGTCGGCGAGGCTTTGACCAATCTCGTGGAAAATGCGCTTCGACACGGCGGCACCGAAATGAGCCGGATCACGGTCACGACCAAGCGCGACGGCGACAGGGTCGTCATCATCGTGGAGGATGACGGGATAGGCATTCCTCTGGATCAAGAAGAAACCGCCTTTCGCCGGTTTTCGCAATTGCGCAATGGTGGAGGCACCGGCCTTGGTCTGGCCATTGTTGAACAGGTGATCCGCAGGCACTCTGGCCGGGTACAGCTGGAGCATGTCGCCCGGGGGACACGCATCAGGCTTGAATGGCCCACGGCTGGCGCTGCCGCTGCCCAAGGCTGACGCCGTCAAAATACCTTTCCGCGAAATGCGGAATCGGACGGTCTTGAGAAAGGTCAGGGGAGACTTACAACCTCGGCCCACCACGATGATTTCGATGTCGTCAGACCGCAGAGACCGAATTAAGGAACGTCTGAAAAACCTCGCGTGCTGAGCGGTTTGAGATAGACTGACGGGGACGACAATGGAGCCTCGCCGATGCCCAAGCAGCCCGCCTTTCCCGGCCTCCGCCACGCGATGAAGAAGA
>JAUIBL010000050.1 GCA_030428355.1 Alphaproteobacteria bacterium
GGTATCGCTACTATGTCTCCATGGACCTTCTCAAGAACAGGGAAACGCCCGAGGACGGCATCCCGAGGCGCTTGCCGGCCGACACTGCCGAGGCTGCCGTCATCACAGAAATCCGCCGTGTTCTGCGAACGCCGGAAACCACGGCGCAGGTTATTGCCGCGCTGGACAGCGACGACATCTCGGAGAAGGATGCAATCGAAGCCCTCCAGCACTTCCCCAAGCTTTGGGATCAGCTCTTTCCGGGCGAGCAGGCCCGCATCATTCAGCTACTTATCAGGCGCGTCACCGTAACCGCTGAAGGTCTCGTCATCGACATGCGCACCGACGGCATTGCGGGCGTCATGCGGGACATGATGGTTCCGCGCCAGCTGGAGGCCGCAGAGTGATGGCTGCGCCCGACACCATTCAGGTTTTCGTTCCTCTCAAGGTGCGCAAAAAGAACGGGCGGCCCAAAATCCTGCCGCCCGCTGATTACTTGCCCAGCGAGGACAACACCCAAGATCCGCATATTCTGCGCGCCATTGGCCGCGCCTGGGCCTGGCGGCGGCGGATGGAAGTGGGTGAGTTCAGCACCGTCCGCGACCTGGCATTTGCGGTGAACCTCGCCGAGCGCCATGTCAGCAGGCAGCTGCGTTTGGCGTACCTGGCGCCTGAGGTCTTGAAACGCCTGGTGTTTCGGCGGGAGGTATCTGCCGTGACCATGATGCAGCTTTCAGATTGTGCGGGCTTGCCTTGGGCGGACCAGGCGGGCGTAGTGTTTGGGTAAGTCATCGGGAACTGCGAAGAAAAGCAGTAAAGTAGATGAGCTCTGGGCTGGTTTTTGGGGAAAGCATGCGATCTTATACCGACGACATTTCGTCTGCTACCTCGGTTCAAGCACCGTTATTCTGACAAAGCTTCGTGAAGTCATGACATGCGGCCAATGTGCGGCCACTGTTTGCAGCAGCCTGGCGGGGCAGTTTTGACCATTGAGTGCTGGCCGCCCTTTCGGCGCCCTCCAGAGGAATACCGCTCAACGCCGCAAATAAGACTATCGGATCAATTGGCGAGGATTTCGACAGGTCAATAGGTCCAGTCGGCATCATCTACGAGGATGTTTGCTATCAATGGACCGTAGATATGCACTATCATAGTAGACCTTACCTGGTCGAAAACATGATTCGGCCAAGCTGTGTACCGAGCCGAAAGAACCCTACCAACGTTCAAATCCCATCTGCCGGAGAATGTTATGCCCAATTGTCGCTTCGGAGCTCGGCATTACTTGCCATTGATGCTCATGGCTGCGCTGTTGCTTGCATCTATCGGTAAAGCCCAGGCGCAGAGCGAAAGACAGCTGCTAGCTTGCCCACTGCAGCTCTCTTCTGGCGAGTGGGACAGATGTATCGGTGTGTGGAACGCCCCCGAAGGCGACACGGTCTACTCGGGCGAGTTTGGTGGCGGCACATTTGACGGTTATGGAGTGCTCTTCATCGGCCGTTCACGTTATTCTGGGCAATTCCGACAGGGACGCATGCACGGTCAGGGCGTGTTGCTGTGGGACGATGGACAGATGTATGTCGGGGGTTTTGAAGAGGGCGTGATTGCGGGCTTCGGGCGCCTGCTGGCTGCCGATGGCCGAGAGGTGTTTGCCGGGCAGTTCGTCGATGGCGCTCCTGTACCCTATGAGACCGCGACAACCGCACCGCCTGTAGCAGCCTCGGCCCAGCAAGCAGATGGGGAATTCAGGGTCGGCGACGCGGTCGAAGTGGTATCGAATGGCTTCTGGTATCCGGCGCGCATCAAGGCCGTCAATGGCCCCGGACAATGGCTGATCGGGTACGACCGATACAGCGAGAGCTGGGACGAGGTCGTGGGTCGAGACCGCATACGTGCTCGCGGGTCTGAGGCGACAACCTCAGCGGCCCAGGGCGGTGGGCAGCCCGCAGTGCAGGGCGGGCGGGCGACAGCAATGGCGCCAGCCCCGCAGGCGCCAGCCGGAGGCTGGCCTGCAGTTCCGATGGGCGCAAACACGCCGGTCGAAGGTGTGTTCTTGACCGTAAGAACCTGGATGTCGGGCTCGGTCGACATGGAGGCGTGGTTTTTCACTCGCAACGGACGCTTTTCTCGCAGCCCGCGCGGCGGCATCTCGCTTCAGGCGCTCGCGACGCAGCAGACACCCGGCGAAGCCGAGGGCACCTATTGGATCGAAGACGGGGAGCTCGTACTCGCCTGGGCTGACGGACGAGAACCATGGCGATCGCCCTACAAGGCCGATCCCAATTCCCTGACGATCGGCACGCAGTTCGCCTCGAAGTGGAGCGGATTCCCCAAGGGATGGCGCCTCGACGGCGCCTACGAGGGAGGTGCTTCGATCGGGGGTGGAGCGCTGTCTTCGTCTAACACGCTTGTGTTTCGGAGCGATGGCTCGTTTTCGCGTCAGGCAGTCGTTAACGTGTCGAGTGAAGGTCGGTCTTCGTCAGTGTCGGGAGGTGCGATGGGAGAGGCGACAGGTACCTACGAGTTCGACGAGTTTTCGCTGACTCTCAGAGAGAATGGCACGGAAGTCACCTATACGGTCTTCGGTTACGGTGAGCGTGATGCAGAGGGTCGCCCAGAGCAGCTTTTCTGGGAGAGACTTTTGATGTCTCGGTTGAACTGATGAATATCTTGATCCGTGCGGTCATGTGGCCCGGCCTCTTGACGCGGCATACCTGACGCTGGCCCTGATGAAGTCCGGGAGGGGTGCTGTCAAAACGGCTTGGGCAAAGAAATGGCGCACAATTGGCGCTTTGGTGGACAACGAGGAGATCACGTCATGAAACGTTTCAAGTTGATTGCTCTTGGACTGCTTGTCTCAGGCTTGAGCGTCGCTGCTGCACCGCCGGCTCAGGCGCAGTCGATAGTGAGCCGGCTCGGTGGCGTTTGCATCGACGCTGAAGGTGGGGTGCGCGAAGGAGCGCGCCTGCTAGGATACCCTTGCCACGGTGGCACGAACCAGCAGTTCGAATTTGTGAACTCCCCCAATACGCGCCTGCGTGTTAGGGGCACCGGGCTTTGCGCTTCGAGCGAAGGACGCCAGCAGGGGGCCGAGATCCGCCTCAGGCAGTGCGATATGTCGGCGGCAGGGAATGCCCGGCAGAACTTCGGGTGGTGGTCCATGGATGCCATCGGCCACAATAGTGGTTTCGTCATGGATCTCTCGGGGGGATGGGGGGGACAGGTCTGGTCCAGGTGGAGTGGGCAGACCCAGCCGATCGTGCTGTGGCGGTCGCATGGAGGCGAGAACCAGCAGTGGCGCTTTGCAGATTCCCCCCGGCCCCTCCCGCTGGCCCGCATCCCGAACTCGCAGCCTTACGTAGTGCCCGGTCACAAGGGGCTGCTAATCAATATTAATGGGCGTCCCCATGTCTACCCTCAAGGTTGCATGATTCAGAGCAGGTGCAATGTTCTGGCCGTCGATCCCGAGACTCTGATTGGGCTTGGTGATCGGGACGTTAAGGATCCTGTCCCTCCAAGCATCATCTTCGTGCGGTAGTCCGTGGCGCGTGTGACGTCAGCGCCCACCGGACAGATTTAGGGGTCTGAGCAAGGGAGGGTTCTGGTTCATCGAAGCAATTATGGAGATGCCGTAACAGGGCACGAACCGCGCGGCGCTGTGCGCGGCATAATACCTTACAAGCAGAAATATTGAAATGCACAAAAACCAATTCAGCCCTCGCTTTTCGTTTGCCGACTGGCCAAATCCTGCGATCCCCGCTGTCGCTGCTGGCGTCTATGCGATTTGGAAGGACGGTGAGCTCATCTATTACGGCATGTCGGGCCGCGAGATCGATACAAAAGCGAAGGCTTCCCCTAAGAAATACGGGCTTGTCACCAGGCTTAACAGCCACGCAAGCGGCCGGCTGTCGGGCGATCAGTTTTGTGTCTATGTGGCCAACCGCTTTGTAATTCCCTCGCTGAGGGCTGAAGAGCTTCCACTGTTCGAGAGCGGGCGGCTAACCCTCGATACGCGCACCAAGACCTTTATCCATGACCATCTGGAATACGCCTATGCCCTCGTCGAAACATCCGCAGAGGCCTATGAACTGGAGCGAGCAGCTCGGCGCGGGGACGTGTTTGGCACCCAACCGTATTTGAACCCGCTCTGAATTCAAACTTCCGACCGTCCTACGCCCGTCCCTCGGATTCGAAACGTATTTTGCTATCGGTTACACTTTCGAAAAGGGCGCTCGACCAAAATCACCAAGTATCTGTAATTGAACACTATTTTTAAAGCGTCCTTCTGGAGGCTTAGGGCGGTCGATTAGAGACAAATGCTGTTTAGAGACCGATTTTGACCGTTTTGACAGTCTCCGAAGGGCGGTCACATTTACTAAACCCCTTTGAAACAAAAAGAAAAAAGGCCCCGCTAGGGACCTGTTTTTGGGTTTGCGATGTGCAAGTGGCGGAGGCTCAGGGATTCGAACCCTGGGGACGCTCTCACGCCCAACGGTTTTCAAGACCGCCGCAATCGACCACTCTGCCAAACCCCCGGTGGGTGCGGACATAGCCCCAGAAATCCGATTCTGAAAGCGGCGGTGGGGGAAAATCTGCGCAGGCGTGCCGTCAGACTTTTCTTGACGCGGTGAAGACTGTAAGCTTCGAGCAAAACAACAACGGGCGCGGGGTCGATGATCCTGAGATGCGCCCAAGTGGGCATAGTAAAAGGCGAGCAGGCATGTACATCAGGATCACCAAGTCTTTGCCATGGCACACGGCGCGCGCCAGCGTCCTGTGCGGGGTCGCGCTTGTGGCGCTGGCCGGGTGCGATGGGGCAAACCTGCCGGCCTTCCTGCAAGGCGGTGGTGCCAGTGCGACGGCAGAGACCGGCACGGCCACCGGCACGCGGGCCACGCGGCTGGTGGAGCGGGATGTCGAAGCGCCCGAGGTCTTCTCGGTCAGCGAGAGCGGTCTCTGGGACGGGCGCCCGTCGCTGGGGGGTGTCTGGGCGGCGCATCCCGACGTGTCCGAACCCGAGCGCGTGATCATCCGCAACGAAACAAACGGCAATTTCGTGATCGGTGCGCTGTTCCGCAAGGAACGCGAAACTCCCGGTCCGCGGCTGCAGATCTCGTCCGATGCCGCCGCAGCCCTTGGCGTTCTGGCTGGTGCGCCCACGCAACTCAACGTGGTGGCCCTGCGCCGCGAGGAAGTGCCGGATGACGCAACATCGGCTCCGCCGCAGGATGCCCCCATCGGAGACGGCAGCTTTGATGCGCCCACCGACGTGGCCGCAACGACACTCGACCCGATTGCCGAAACCGCCGCGGCGGCGCTTGATGCGGCACCGGCTCCTGCCCCGGCAGCAGCCCCGGCACCCGCCACCTCGACGCTCGACAAGCCCTTCATCCAGATCGGCATCTTCAGCATCGAACAGAACGCCAACAACACCGCAACCGCGATGCGGCAGGCGGGCATGGTGCCGACGGTTCTGGAACAGACCTCAAGCGGCAAGACCTTCTGGCGCGTGGTGGTCGGACCGGCGCAGACCCGCGCAGAGCGCAGCAGTTTGCTTGCCAAGATCAAGGATACAGGATTTACCGACGCCTATGCCGTCACCAACTGATCCGACCCCGCTGGTATGACAGGAGAGCTGCCATGATCCGCAAATACCGCTATCTTGTTTCCGCCGGTCTTGCCGCCTTGGTGCTGTCCTCCAGCGCCGCTTTTGCCTTCGACACCCGGGCGACCGCCGCCTTTGTGCTGGACGAAAAGACCGGCACCGTCCTGCTGGCCAAAGACGCGGATACACCTTTGCCGCCCGCCTCTATGTCCAAGCTGATGACGCTTTATATCGCGTTCGAGGCGGTGCGGGACGGTCGTCTGCGGATGGACGAAGAGCTCCCGGTTTCGGCGCATGCAAATTCCTTTGGGGGGTCTACCCTGTTTCTGCGCACCGGCGAACGGGTCACGGTCGAAGATCTTATCCGTGGCGTGATCGTGCTGTCGGGCAATGATGCCAGCGTGGTTCTGGCCGAGGCGCTGTCGCCCGACGGGACCGAGGCCGGGTTTGCCCGCATGATGACCCAGCGCGCGCAGCAACTGGGCATGACCAATTCGATCTTCAAGAATTCAAGCGGCTGGCCCGCCGACGGCCATGTCATGTCGATGCGGGACCTGACGCTTCTGGCCCAGCGCATCATCGAGGATTTCCCCGATTTCTATCCGATGTTTGCGGAAAAAGAGTTCCTGTTCGACGAGGCCGAGGCCTCCAATCGTTTCAACCGCAACCCTCTCTTGGCGCTGAACATCGGGGCCGACGGGTTGAAAACAGGACATACGCAAGAGGCGGGTTACGGGCTGGTCGGATCGGCCAAACAGGGCGACCGCCGCGTGATCTTTACGATCACCGGGCTGGACACGGCACAGGCGCGGTCCGAGGAATCGGAATCCATCGTGAACTGGGCCTTCCGTCAATTCGCCGAACGCACGGTCACCCGCGCCGGGGCCGTGATCGCCGAGGCCGATGTCTGGATGGGGGCCAGCGAAACCGTCGGCCTCATGGCCCGGGAAGACGTCACGCTGCTCTTGCCCAACACGCCCGGCCAAGGCGTGACCGCCGAGGTCGTCTATACCGGCCCGATCGAAGCCCCCATTGCCGAAGGCCGCCAACTGGCCGAGCTGATCATCAGCCCCGAAGGACTGCCGGAACACCGCATCCCGCTTTTCGCAGCAAGCGCGGTGCCCGCGAGCGGCTTTGTTGCGCGGATGATGAGCGTGTCGCAGGTGCTCTTGGGCCGCATTCAACCCCCTTCCGAGGACACGATGTGAGCCGACCCGGGCTGTTTGTCAGCTTCGAAGGGATTGATGGCTCGGGCAAATCCACTCAGGCGCGGATGCTGGCGGACCGGCTCCGCACGGAAGGGGTGGATGTGATCCACACCCGCGAACCGGGTGGCAGCCCAGGGGCCGAGGAAATCCGTGCACTGGTGTTGCAGGGGGACCCGGACCGCTGGTCAGCCGAGACCGAGATCCTGCTTTTCACCGCCGCCCGCCGTGACCATCTGGAACGCACGATCCAGCCCGCGCTTGAGGCCGGGAAGGTGGTGATCTGCGACCGCTTTGCCGACAGCACCCGCATGTATCAGGGCCTGTCGCGTGGCAATCTGCGGGCCAAGGTGGATGCGTTGCACGATCTGATGATCGGGGTGGAGCCTGACCTCACTCTGCTCATCGATATGGACCCGGAAACCGGCCTCAGCCGCGCCAAGGCACGCAACACGGTGGAAGAACGGTTCGAGGATTTCGGCGCGTCCCTGCAAGAGGCGATGCGCGCGGGGTTTCTCGCCTTGGCCAAGGAATATGCCGACCGCTTCCGCGTGATCGACGGCGCGCGGGAAGCTGACACCGTTGCAGAGGATGTCTGGGCTGCGGTAAGCCCGCATCTGACATGAGTGACCCGACACAGCCAGAACCAGACCGCATCGACGGCGCTCCGCATCCGCGCGAGACGCTCAAGCTTTACGGTCAGGACGCAGCACAGGCGGATTTCCTGCAAGCCTTCAGCTCCGACCGGTTGCACCACGGCTGGCTGATCACCGGGCCGCGTGGCGTGGGCAAAGCCACATTGGCATGGCAGATCGCGCGGTTTCTGCTGGCCACCCCCATCACTCAGGACGATGGCCTCTTCGGCGCACCACCGCCGCCGACAGACCTGCACATCGACCCGGAACACCCCGTCTCCCGCCGCATGATGGCTGGGTCGGAACCCGGCCTCTTTGCATTGCGGCGCCCCTATGACGACAAGGCCAAACGCCTGAAGGCGCAGATCACCGTCGACGAAGTGCGCCGCCTCAAGGGCTTCTTTGCTCTGTCCTCTGCCGATGGCGGACGCCGCGTGGTGATCGTCGACGCCGCCGACGACATGAACGTCAGCGCCGCCAACGCGATCCTCAAACTGCTGGAAGAACCGCCAGACCGCACGACGCTGCTTTTGGTCAGCCACCAGCCCTCGCGTCTCTTGCCGACCATCCGGTCCCGCTGCCGCGAATTGCGGCTGGCCCCGCTCAATGCCGCCGACATGGCGCAGGCGCTGGCGGCGACAGAGATCGACCAGACCGTATCCGACCCCGCCGCTCTGGCGGCACTCTCAGGCGGGTCGGTCGGCGAAGCGGTGCGCCTGATGCAGCAGGACGGGCTGAAACTCTACGCCGACCTCGTCAAACTGCTCTCCACCCTGCCCGACCTCAGCCGCCCGCACGCCATCGCGCTGGCTGAAAGCGCCGCCGGGCGCGGCAAGGAAGAGCGGCTCGACCTGCTTCTGGGCCTCTTCGACCGCGCCCTGACCCGACTTGCCCGAACGGGTGCCACGGGTCAGCCCCCAGACCCCGAAGCGGCACCACAAGAGGCGCAGACCTTCGAACGCCTCTGCCCCTCGCCCACAGCCGCCCGGCGCTGGGCGCAACTGGCACAGGATCAGGGCGAACGCCTGCGCCACGGGCGGGCGGTGAATGTCGAGGCGGGATCGCTCTTGCTCTCCAGCTTTCTTGCCCTGCAGGAGGGCTGCCCCAGGTCGTAACCCACGTCTTGACGCTCCTGCCTGCATCCCTGATACCAGCCTCATGTCTATACCGCAGATCACCGACAGCCATTGCCATCTGGACTTCCCGGATTTTAACGACGAACGCCCCGAGGTGATCGCCCGGGCGCTCGACGCCGGTGTGCGCCGCATGGTCACGATCTGCACCCGCCTGCGCCTTGAACCGCAGGTGCGTGCGATTGCCGAAGCGTTCGACCCGGTGTTCTACGCCGCAGGCACCCATCCGATGAGTGCGGCGGATGAACCGCTGGCAACCGTCGATGAACTGGTCAAGCTGGCGCAGCATCCGAAATTCGTCGGCATCGGGGAAACCGGACTGGACTACCACTACACCGCCGAAAGCGCCGAGATTCAGAAAACCTCGCTGAAGGTACATATCGAGGCGGCGCAGGAAACCGGCCTGCCCCTGATCATCCACGCCCGCGCAGCCGATGACGATATGGCGCAAATCCTCACAGATGGGTTCAAGACCAAGCCCTATACCTGCGTGATGCATTGCTTTTCCTCGTCCGCCGGACTGGCCCGCGCGGCATTGGACCTTGGCTTTTACCTGTCGATGTCCGGCATCGCCGCCTTCCCCAAAAGCCAGGAACTGCGCGACATCTTCGCGGCTGCCCCGGTGGACCGCGTGCTGGTGGAAACCGACAGCCCCTACCTCGCGCCCCCGCCCCATCGCGGCAAGCGCAATGAACCGGCCTACACCGCACACACCGCCCGCGTCGGAGCCGAGATCTACGGCATGGACTACGCCGATTTCGCCGCCCGGACCGAGGCCAATTTCGACCGCCTGTTCTGGAAAGCCGCGCAATACGAGGCCGCCGCATAATGGGAGAGACGCGCTTTACCATCCTTGGCTGCGGATCCTCAGGCGGAGTGCCCCGCCTTGGTGGGCTCTGGGGCGCGTGCGATCCCGACAACCCCAAGAACACCCGCCGCCGCTGCTCCATGCTGGTCGAGCGCGTGACCGACGCAGGCATCACCCGCGTTCTGATCGACACCAGCCCGGACATGCGCGCGCAACTGCTCAGCGCCGGGGTCGGAGAGCTGGACGCGGTGGTCTACACCCACAGCCATGCCGACCATGTGCACGGGCTGGATGACCTGCGCATGATCGTCTTCAACATGCGCAAGCGGCTGCAGGTCTGGGCCGATGGCGACACGCAGAACGATCTCTTCTCGCGCTTCGGCTATGCCTTTGTGCAGCCCTCGGACAGCCCCTATCCGCCGATCCTCGACATGAACACGATCGACGGACCTGTGAGCATTGACGGTGCAGGCGGCACGGTCATCCTGACCCCGTTTAAGGTCAACCACGGCAGCATCGACGCGCTGGGGTTCCGCATTGGCGATCTGGCCTATTTGCCGGATGTCGCCAAAATCCCCGAGGATGTCTGGACCGAGCATCTGCAAAACCTTGATGTCTGGATCCTAGACGCCCTGCGCCGCGATCCGCACCCGACCCATGCGCATCTGGCGCAATCGCTGGAATGGATGGACCGGGCCAAACCGCGCAAGGGCGTGCTGACCAATATGCATATCGACCTCGACTACGCGACCGTCGAGGCCGAGACCCCCGACCACATCACACCGGCCTATGACGGCATGGTGATCACGCAGCCGCTGGCGTGACGCCAACCGTGCGATACGGCGGGCGAACCGTACGGGCGCGCGGCTGATGCAAGCGCTGCTCGACATCATTCTGCCGGTCTTTCTGGTCGTCGGCTTCGGCTATCTGGTGGCATGGCGCGGGCTGCTGTCGGCGGCGTCCATCGACGGGCTGATGTCCTTCACCCAGAACGTCGCCATCCCCTGTCTGCTGTTTCGCGCAATCTGGACGCTGGACCTTGGAGACAGCTTCTCGCTGCCGCTTCTGGTCAGCTTCTATTCCGGGTCGCTCACCTGCTTTTTCGCGGGCCTTTTCGGCGCGCGCTACCTCTTCAACCGCGATTGGGAGGATGCGGTCGCCATCGGCTTCACCTGCCTCTTCGCCAATTCCGTCCTGCTGGGCCTTGCGATCACCGAACGCGCCTTTGGGCCGGATGCGCTGGCCGCCAACTACGCGATCATCGCGCTGCATTCGCCCATCTGCTATGGCTTGGGCATCACCACAATGGAGTTCGTCCGCGCCCGCGCCTCGGGCCAGCCGAACCGTGATCTGCCCCTGACCGTGGCCAAGGCCATGTTCCGCAATGCGCTGGTGATCGGGATTGCACTGGGGGCGGTGTTCAACCTTCTGAACGTCACCCTGCCCGCGCCCTTCACCGATGCGCTGGACATGATGGTGCGCACCGCCCTCCCGGCCGCTCTGTTTGCCATGGGAGGTGTGCTGTTCCGCTACCGCCCCGAGGGAGATTTGCGGATCATCCTCTTTATCTGCGCCATCAGCCTTCTGCTGCACCCGTCGATCACAAGGACCCTCGGCACCGCCTTTGATCTGGACGACAGTGCGTTCCGCAGTGCTGTCATCACGGCGGCGATGGCCCCCGGCGTGAACTGCTATGTCTTTGCCAACATCTACGGTCGCGCGCGCCGGGTGGTGGCGTCTTCGGTTCTGGCCGCCAGTGCGCTGTCGGTGATCACGGCATGGTTCTGGCTGGGGACCCTGCCCTGACGCCCCTGATTTTCCGCTCTGTTCATTTTGTATCCACTCGGATACAATGTAGCCATGACAGAGTCCGGAAAGTCCCCCTTCTCCAGCGGCGAAGCCGCTTATGACAGCCTGATCGACGCGCTGCGCAGCGGCGATTTCGCGCCGGGCGACCGGTTGCGCGAAGAGGATGTGGCCAAACGCCTGAACCTGTCCCGCACCCCGGTGCGCGAGGCGCTGCGCAAGCTGGAGAACAACGGCATCGTCGAACACCGTCCCCGCATCGGCGCGGTGATCCGCAAGCTGTCCCAGACCGAGGTGGTCGAGCTTTACGAGATGCGCATCGTTCTGGAACGCACCGCGGCACGGATGGCGGCACAGCATGGCTCTGCGGCGGAATTCGACGCGCTGGACGACATGAACGCCCGTATCCTCGATGCGCAGGACACGCCAACGCAAGGCGCGGCGATCAATCAGGATTTCCACGCCGCCTTGTACCGCGCCGCCCGCAACCGCTTTCTGCTGGCGTCCGCCGAGGCGATCAACAACGCGCTGATCCTGCTGGGTCCGACCACATATCTTGACCCGGACCGCATCCGCATCGTGGTCTCGCAGCACGGCGATGTGATCACCGCCCTGCGCCAGCGCGACGGTGACAGCGCGGCCGACGCCGCCGAGGCCCATCTGCAAACCTCGCTCCGCTACCGGCTCAAGGGCATGTCGGCGTGATCGTCGTTCTGCGGACCTTTGCCATCGCGGGTGTGGGCGTTGCCCTGTTCAAGCTGCTGCATCTGCCGTTGCCGTGGCTGATGGGGCCGATCTTTGCCTGCCTTGCCGCCGCTTTGGCCGGTGTGCGGATGCGCGGGGTCAAGCCCCTCAATGACACGATGCGCACCATCCTCGGCGTCGCCGTGGGCGCCACCTTGACCCCTGCCGTGTTGGGGACCTTCCCAGCCATGTGGCCCACGCTGCTCTTGGTGCCTGTCATGGTCGCGGTCATCGGGGTGATCGGCGTGCCCTATTTCCAGCGCTTCTGCGGCTACGATTTCGCCACCGCCTATTACGCGACCATGCCGGGCGGGCTGCAGGACATGATCATCTTCGGCGAAGAGGCCGGGGCGAATGTCCGCGCGCTCAGCCTCATTCATGCAACGCGGGTGATGGTGATCGTTGTCGCCCTGCCCTTTCTCCTGATCGGCATCTGGGAGGCGGACCTGTCGAACCCACCGGGCGCGCCTGCGACAAGCATCCCACCTTTGGAGCTGCTGCTGATGGCTGCCTGCGCGATCACCGGCTGGCGGTTGGCGAAACGGGTGGGCCTCTTCGGTGCATCGATCCTCGGGCCGCTGATTGTGACTGCGGCGCTGACGCTGGCAGGCGGCCTGCACAACCGCCCCCCTGCCGAAGCGATCTGGGCGGCACAGTTCTTCATCGGCATGACCATCGGCACCAAATATGCGGGCATCACCATGGCCGAGATTCGCAAGGACCTCGCTGCTGGTCTTGGCTTTTGCGGCATTCTGATCGTGCTGACGCTGATCTTTGTGGAAGCGATCTACGGCCTCGGCCTTGCCCCCGGCATGGAATCCCTGCTGGCCTTCGCCCCCGGCGGTCAGGCGGAACTGACAGTGCTTGCGCTGATCGTGGGCGCAGACGTGGCCTTTGTCGTCGCGCATCATGTGTTGCGGATTTTCGTCGTCATCATGGGCGCACCTTTGGCGGCACGGGTGTTCCGGACGCGATTTGCAAAGTAGCAAACTGCGGTTTGCAAACTTAACGGAGCCGACGATGTTCTGAAAAATGGTGCGGTCGAGAAGCATAATCTCTACGGCATTTTTCCTAATTGACTGTAAAATAACGAAATTCTAGCGACACGCAGGTGTTTCGTGGTCGGAGCTGTACTACAAGAAGTTCTACGGCAATGGTATCTGATTTTCCATGGCGATACCCGGAAAGTTCTGCTTAGTCGTCATTACCTGCTGAGGGCCAGCAACGTCCAGTGACTTCAAAGCCCGGTAGACGCTGATGCGACTGATCCCCATCTCAGCAGCGATCTTTGATGGGCCTAACCCCTGATCGTGCAGATCGGCCACCTTCTTCGGATCGATGGAGGGCTTACGTCCCTTGTACACACCACGTGTCTTGGCTTTGGCGATGCCCTCCTGTTGCCGCTTCTTGATGATGGAACGCTCAAATTCAGCGAATGCTCCCATCAGGTGCAACTGAAGCTTGGCAAATGGATCGTTGGATGAAGCTGAGAACGACAACTTCTCAGACAAAAAGGTGATTGTAACATTGTTATCGAGCAATGACTGGATGATGAACTGCAAGTCTCGTAGATCACGGGCAATCCGGTCTATGGACCAAACAATGACTTCATCACCTTCACGTGCAAAATCGATCATGTTCAGCAGTTCGGGGCGATCTTTACAGGTGGCCCCAGATAGTTTTTCTTCGAAGAGCTTGTCGATCTGGCCAAGGTCTTGTCGATCAAGATTTTGATCGTTGGATGAAACACGTCTGTAACCTATCTTCATGCAGACTCCTTATATTGTTTCAATTGGCTTTAGACTTGGAGAAGAAGGTGTAACAAAAAGAAAATTCGACTTTGTTGTTACAGCGATTGTGTATCA
>JAUIBL010000011.1 GCA_030428355.1 Alphaproteobacteria bacterium
TGCCCGAAAACCTGTCACTTCTCTTTCTGCCGCCAAAGTCACCGGAACTGAATCCGGTCGAAAATATCTGGCAGTATCTCCGCCAGACCTGGCTCGCCAACCGCGTCTTCGACACCTACGACGCGATACTCCAGGCAGGGTGCCAGGCCTGGAACAACCTGATCGCCCTCCCAGACGTCATCACGTCAATCGGAACCAGAGATTGGGCGAAAGTGGGTCAATGATCGGAGCCCTTGGTATCAGTTGCGCGTTGTGCCGCGGCATGAAGAACTGGTTCAAGAAGACCAGAAGGAGAGATATGGTCGAATTCATCTTGCCGGGCTCCACCGCCGCCTTAAAAAAAGGCCGCTATGTCAACGTCATGGCGCTCGCTTACATTTTGGCACCCCTCTCAGGGAAGGCCAAAATCGCCGAAGCCGGCGGATGGCCGTCATAAAGTCCCGGCCGGAGCTGTGGTCAGGCCTTCGCTCTCCCGCGGATGCAATCAAACACGACCTGCCGGCGCATTTCGCTGCCGGTCGCGATTGAATCAAATGACCACCTAAACCATCAATCGTATCAATTTAAACAATGACTTAGTCGGCAGAGAAGGTTGGATCTCAGACCCATCCCCTCCGCCACTTACTCCTATAAGTGCATGATTTTGAATGAGAAGCCCCGGACAGCAGGATCCGGCTCCAATTGCTTTGCGCTGTTTGGGGCGCACCACCGGACTGCCAAGGCTCACGGTGCCGCAGCCCGACCGTCACCCGGTCAACCACGCATGACAGGTTGGGGCGGTTCGGCGCAGTGTTGCCGATTGTGCGGTATGATGTGGAATTCTTCGGCAGGTCATGCCGGTCTGCGTAGCGGAGCGGCCGTATGGACCGCTCCGCCATGCGCTCAGTTCTGCGGTGCGTTGGGGAAGAACAATTGCTGGTCTGCCACCTTGAAGCCGGCAATGACCTCCTGCCCTTCGGCGGACACCAACCAATCGGCAAAGCTCTGCGCGGCATCGACATTCACGCTCGGGCATTTCGCCGGGTTGATCGGGATCACCCCGTACTGGTTGAACATGTCTTCGTCGCCCTGGACTGCGATGGTGTAATCCTGCTTGTTCTCGAAACTGATCCATGTCGCGCGGTCGGTCAGGACATAAGCCCCCATACCGATCCCGGTGTTCAGCGTCGCCCCCATGCCGGAGCCGGTTTCCCGGTACCACTCACCCGACGCGGAGGTCGGATCGACACCGCTTTCTGCCCACAACTGCAGTTCTTTCTTGTGCGTGCCGCTGTCATCGCCGCGGGATGCGAACAAGGCCCCGCGTTCCGCAATCTGCGCAAGGGCACCCTGCACGTCCGTCATGCCCGCCACACCCGCCGGGTCCGCTGCAGGTCCGACGACCACGAAGTCGTTATACATCAGGTCGGTCCGTTCTGTGCCAAACCCGTCCGCGACGAATTTCTCTTCAGACGCCTTCGCGTGAACCAGAAGGACATCGCCATCGCAGTTCTCTGCGTTCTTGATCGCCTGTCCGGTACCAACCGCAACCACGTTGACGGTGATGCCTGTCTTGTCGGTGAAGATCGGCAGCAGATAGTCGTAAAGACCGGAATTGGCGGTCGAGGTGGTGGATTGGACGATGATCGCCTCCTGCGCCCATGCGCCTCCCCCGATCACCAGCGCAAGTGCCGTAGCGGTCACGTGTTTTGCAAACATCTCGAGAACTCCCTTTTTTGTGGTTCAGACGACAATTCTGCCGTTCAGGTAGTCGCGTGCCGCGGATGACCGGGGCCCTGCGAAAAACTCGGTGGATGGGCTGTGTTCGGCCACACGCCCGCGATGCAGGAACACCACGTCATCCGCCATGCGCCGGGCCTGCCCGACATCATGGGTGACAAAAATGATGCGCACGCCCCGGTCGCGGGCGTCGCTGACGCTCCGCTCGATCGCCAATACCGAGGCGGGGTCAAGGCTGGCCGTGGGTTCGTCAAGGAACAGCACTTCGGGATCAGTGGCCAGGGCCCGCGCCAATGCAAGACGTTGAGCCTCGCCTCCCGACAGCAGACGCGCGGGCTGATCCGCCTTTTGGGTCAGGCCCACATGGTCAAGCAAAGCCGTGACCCGCGCGCGGTCCTTGCCACGGGTCTTGAGGACAAAGTCGATATTGGCCGCAACTGTCCGGCGCAACAGAACCGGTTTCTGAAACACCAAAGCCTGGCGTGCCGTAACCTCCTGCGGGGCATATCCCCCCCACGAGATGTGACCCGCGCTTGGCTCCATCAGACCGTGCAGCAATTTGAGCAGCATGCTCTTGCCGGACCCGTTGGCGCCCATGACCATCGTGCAGCCCGAGGCCCCGAGCGCAAAGGACAGCCCGTCCAGAACGGTGGTTTCGCCGAAGCGAAGGACAATATCGCGTACGTCCAGTGACAACGGCCCTGCCCGATCTTCACTTGGCGCAGTAAGGCTGTGGGGCATGGCCACGGCGTCAGACATAGGCTTGTTTCACTGCAGTCATGCGCACGGATTGCACCGCCCCGTTCACGCAGAGCGCGATCACAAGCAGGATGATCCCAAGCGCCAGCGCCAGCGCAAGATCCCCCTTGGATGTCTCAAGCGCGATGGCCGTGGTCATCACACGGGTCAGGTGGTCGATGTTGCCGCCGACGATAATGACCGCGCCCACTTCGGCAACAGCTCGGCCAAACCCTGCCAACCCGACGGTCAGAAGCGAATAGCGTGCATCCCACAAGAGCGCCTGAATGGTCTGCACCCGTGTCAGGCACAACGACCGGAACTGGTCGGCATATTCGGCATGCAAATCTTCCAGAACCTGACGTGACAGGGCGGCGACGATGGGCGCGATCAGGATCGTCTGCGCGATGATCATCGCCGTCGGCGTATAGAGCAGCCCCAGGAACCCCAGCGGCCCGGACCGCGACAGATACAGATAGACAAGCAGACCCACCACAACCGGCGGCAGCCCCATTAGCGCGTTCATGACGATCAGAACAGCATTGCGCCCCCGGAACCTTGCAATCGCGACCAGCGCCCCGATCGGAAGACCGATCAGGCAAGCCACCACAGTGGCCGTCAGGCTGACCCGCAGCGACAGAAGCACGATCTCGATCAGATCCGCATCGCCCGAAAGGACAAGCGCAAGTGCCAGACCAAATGCTTCCGAGATACTTTGCAAGGTCTCCCCTTACATTGCAAAATTTACGAACAGGCGCAGACTATGCAACGCAATGTGAAAAGCGCAAGACTGTTATTTGCAATAATTCCGGATAAACCTTTGCACAGAACCCTCAGGGAAAGATCGGTATGCACGACGCTGCAAATTTTCCGGACCCCGCATCAAAAGGATGTCATGTCCTTGCTGCCACCCCAAACGCGCGGTTTCGGGTCCCCATCGCTCAACCGCCGAGAGCAACCCGATACGCCGGTGACGGACTTGCCCTGCTGAAAAGGAGACTGACATGCGCGTTCTGATGATGCTGCTGGCCATTCTGGCTCTGCCGATCCTGCCAGCGCAGGCCCGGACAATCGTCGACAGTGCGGGCCGAGAGGTCGAGATCCCCGATGAGGTGAACACGGTGTTTGCCGCCGGCCCGCCGGCGTCGATCCTTGTCTACATCCTGAAACCCGAGGCCTTGACCGGCTGGCCCCGCGCCCTGCGCGCCGAAGAACGCGACTATATCGCCGAACCCTTCCGGGACATCCCTGAAACCGGACGCATCACGGGGCGCGGTGGCGAGGCCAATCTTGAACGGGTGCTGCAGATTAAGCCCGATCTGATCGTGGATTTCGGCTCGGTCCGCGACACCTATGTCGATTTGGCCAACCGGGTGCAGGCGCAGACGGGCATTCCCTATGTCCTGATCGACGGGCGTTTCGAGAACACCCCCGCCGCCCTGCGCCTTCTTGGCGAGGTGCTCGGAGTACCTGACCGGGGAGAGGCTCTTGCCGCCGATGTCGAGGCCACCTTTGCCCGAATCGACGAGATCCTCGCAGATGTACCGGAAGACGAGCGTCCGCGCGTCTATTTTGCACGCGGCCCCGAAGGTCTCGAGACCGGGATGAAAGGCTCGATCAACACCGAAATCATCGAACGGGCGGGCGGACGCAACGTGGCGGATGACGGCGGTGCCACGCGCGGACTGGTTCAGGCATCAATGGAACAGGTGATCGTCGCCAATCCGGACACAATCGTGACATGGGATCCGATCTTTTTTGGCAAGGTGTTCGATGACCCGCTGTGGCAGGGCATCGATGCGGTCAAAAACGGGCGCGTCTACCTGTCGCCGACCGCGCCTTTTGGCTGGATCGACAGGCCACCTTCGCTCAACCGGATGATGGGGCTGATCTGGATGGCAAGTCTGCTCTACCCTGACAGATGGGAGGGTGATCTGCGTGAAGATACCCGCGCCTTCTACAAGCTCTATTATCATGTTGATCTCAGCGATGACGCACTGGAAAGGCTGCTCGAATGGGCCAAGGGACGACCGCCGATGTAGCACCAAGGCGCCCCGTCCTGACACTGACAGGGGGTCTTGCGCTGTGCCTTGCCGGATTGGCGTTTGTTGCGGTCATGATCGGCCCTTTCGGTCTGACCCCTGGCCAGACCATGATGGCACTTCTTGGACAGGGTGACGCGCAGGCTGAAATCGTGGTGTGGAACATCCGCCTGCCTCGCGTCGGTGCCGCGCTTCTGGTGGGGGCCGCGCTGGCCGCCGCTGGTGCAAGTTATCAGGCCCTGTTCCGCAATCCCTTGGTGTCGCCCGACATCCTTGGCGTTTCGGCAGGGGCCGGACTGGGCGCGGTTGCGGGGATTTTCATGTCCTTGCCGGTCGCGGCGATCCAGATTTCCGCCTTTGTCGGCGGCATGGTCGCAGTCGGTTTCGTGACGCTGGTCGCATCGATGATCCGCAATGCCGACAGGACCCTCACTCTGGTCCTGATCGGCGTGGTGATCGGGGCTCTTGCAGGTGCGGCGACATCGCTTCTCAAGGTAATGGCGGACCCCTATGATCAATTGCCGGCGATCACCTTTTGGCTGCTCGGCTCTCTTGCTGCGATCACCACCGAAGACATCCTTCCGGCACTGCCTCTGGTAGCGATCGGACTGGTGCCGCTCGCTCTGCTGCGCTGGCGCATCAATGTCCTGAGTCTTGGTGACGAAGAGGCGCGCGCGCTTGGAATCGAGGTCGGACGCACCCGGTTTCTGGTCATCGCATCGGCCACGCTGATCACCGCCAGCGTCACGGCCCTTGCGGGCGTGGTAGGCTGGGTCGGTCTGGTGATCCCGCACATCGCCCGCATGCTGGTCGGCCCCGGATTTGGCCGATTGCTGCCGGTCTCGGTGTTGATCGGCGCAGGGTATCTTCTGATCGTCGACACGCTGGCCCGCACCATTGCGCAGGTCGAGGTTCCGCTTGGCATCCTGACCGCGGTGATCGGCGCGCCGTTTTTCGTCTGGCTGCTCGCACGGGGCCGTCGCGGATGGACGTGATGCTGGAGGCGCAGGACCTGACCATCGGCTACGGCACCACAGCCATCGGAAGCGGACTGTCCCTGAAGGTGGGCACTGGCGGCATCCTGTGTCTTCTCGGACCCAACGGATGCGGCAAGACCACTTTGTTTCGCACTCTGCTCGGGTTGTTGCCGCCTCTGTCTGGAAGCGTGCTGCTTGGGGGTACGCCGATCACGGCCCAAAGCCGTGCCGAGATTGCCCGACGGATTGCCTATGTCCCGCAGGCCCACGCACCACCCTTCCCGTTCGAGGCGATTGAGGTGGTGCTCATGGGCCGCACGGCCCGGTTGGGCGCGTTTGGCCAACCCGGGCGACGGGACCGGGAAATCGCCCTTTCGGCAATGAGCCGTCTTGGAATCGCGGACCTAGCAACGCGGGATTATTCGCGCCTGTCGGGGGGGCAACGGCAACTTGTGCTCATCGCACGCGCGCTGGCGCAGGAAGCCCCGCTTCTTGTCATGGATGAGCCGACGGCAAGTCTCGACTTCGGCAATCAGGCCCAGGTTCTGACCCAGATCACCACCCTTGCACGCGTGGCAGCAGAGGACGGACACGGCGTGATTCTGTCGACCCACGATCCGGACCAGACCTTTGCCCTCGACGCTCAGGTCCTGCTCATGAAAGACGGGACAACCCATGCAACAGGCCGGGCACAGGACGTCCTGACCGGGGAAACGCTAAGCGAGGTCTATGGCATTTCGGTCACAGTGGAAAAAACCGCGTCGGGACGGATGGTCTGCCTTCCCTCACTCGGACCTCAATCGACTCCGACGATGACATCCGAGGCCTTGACGACCGCATAAGCGGTTTTGCCGACGACAAGGCCAAGTTCCTCGACCGACGTATTGGTGATCATGGCGGTCACCATCGACCCGCCCCCTAGGTCAATCGTCACCGTCGCATTGACGGCGCCCTTGTCGATTGCGGCGATGGTGCCTGCCAACTTGTTGCGCGCGCTCAGCTTCATTTCAGCCTCTCCTGATTTTGGTCCTGTTCCGAGAGTAAGATCCCGCCCGACAAAATCAATGCGTCCAGGGGTTCGGCCCATCGGCTGACTCATTCAGGTCAGGCGCGCAAACTGCGAAACACGCTGGTGCCCAGAAACGCCAGTGCCGCGACACAGACGATGGACGGGCCCGCCGGAGTGTCGAAGACATAGGCCGCCCGCAACCCGATCAGGGCGGACAGCGACCCGATGCCCGCGGCGGTCAGCGCCATCTGTTCCGGCGTTCGCGACAGCGGCCGCGCAGCCGCCGCAGGGATGATCAGCATCGCCGCAATCAGCAGGACGCCCACCACCTTGATCGCCACGGCCACCGTGATGGCAAGCGCCAAGGTCAGGATCAACTGTTCGCGCTTGGGATCGATGCCGCTCGCATGGGCCAGTTCTTCGCTGAGCGTCGCCGTCAGCAAGGCTGACCATCGCCACGCCATCAAGGCCGCAACAAGACCGGCACCGCCCCAGATCACCGCGAGGTCGCTGCGCGACACTGCCAGAATGTCGCCGAAGAGATAGGCCATGAGGTCAATTCTGATCCCCGACAGGAACGACACGGCCACCAGTCCGAAGGCAAGCGCCGAATGCGCCAAGACCCCAAGCAGCGTGTCCATCGCATATCCGCGCCCGGACAGGACCGTCACTGTCAGAGCCATGGCAAGTGCAACGGCCATCGCTCCGGCAAAGATCGACATCTGCAAGGCCAGCGACAAGGCCACGCCAAGGATGGCGGCATGGGCCGTCGCATCGCCGAAATAGGCCATGCGCCTCCAGACAACGAAACTGCCCAGAGGTGCGGCAGCAACCGCCACCCCAACCCCGGCCAGAACGGCGCGGGTCATGAAATCGTCGAGCATTATTCGGCAGCCTCGGTTTTCTTGTAAGGAGTGTGCCCGTGAGCGTGGCCATGATCATGATCGCAGGGTTCGTCATGCGCATGGTCGTGTTCATGGCGATACAAGGCCAGCGCGCCACCGGTCCCGGTTCCGAAAAGCGCCCGGTATTCCGGGGCAGCCGAAACGATTTCGGGTGTGCCTTCGCAACACACATGACCGTTCAGGCAGATCACCCTGTCCGATGCGCTCATCACCACATGCAATTCATGGCTGATCATCAGGATCGCGCAGCCCGTGGCTTGACGCACCTGCTCGATCTGAAGGTAGAACGCCGCCGAACCCGGCTGATCAAGCCCCTGCGTCGCCTCGTCCAGCAGCAGAAGATCCGGTTGGTCGATCAGCGCACGGGCCAGCAACACCCGCTGGAACTGACCTCCGGACAGGCCCGACATCTGTCGGTGCAGAAGGTCCGGCACGCCGGCTTTTTTCAAAGCATCCGCACAGGCCGCCGCGTCATGCCCAACCGGCAATCGCAGGAACCGCTCTACCGTGATCGGCAGGGTCGGGTCGATATGCAGCTTCTGCGGCACATAGCCGATCCGCAGGCTGTCCTTGCGGGTGATCTGCCCCGCATCCGGTCGGACAGCCCCGATCAAGGCCCGCAAGAGCGTTGTCTTGCCCGATCCGTTCGGTCCCACGATGGTCACGATCTCGCCGGGTTCGATGGCCAGCGAGACATTGCGCAGCACCGTGTTCGCGCCGTACCCGACGCTGATGCGATCAACCGAAATCAGGCTCATGCGTCTGCCTTTTCGGCGCAACTCGGGCATATACCCTCGGCTTCGACCACGGTGCGTTCGATCTGGAAACCGGTCGCACGCGCCACGTCGCTCAGACCGTCGCGCGACGGCTCGGACTGGGCCTCGGCCACTGACTGGCACACCCGGCAGATCATGAAGGCCGGGGAATGGGTCGCACCTGGATGCGCACAGGCGATGAACGCATTCAACCGCTCGATCTTGTGCGCAAACCCGTTGGCGACAAGGAATTCCAATGCACGGTAGGCCACAGGCGGCTGCGATCCGAACCCGGCATCGCGCAGACGGTCGAGCATCTCGTACGCCCCGATGGCCCGATGTTCCTGCAACAGGATTTCCAGCGCCTTGTGCCGCACAGGTGTGAAGCGCAGACCCTCGGCCGCGCAATGGTCTTCGGCGGCCTTCAAGGCGGATGCAATGCAGCCCGCATGATCATGCGATTCAAACCCGACAGCCTCGACAGAGATCGATTTTGGCGCGCCTTCGCCTCTTGTCATGTTATTACATATCCAGTATTCGGTGCGTAACGTTACAAAATCACATGGAGCTGCCCGTGTCCAGAAACCTGTTTCCGACAACTCTTGTGGCCACCCTTCTTGCCAGCGCCGCCTGGTCGGACGTACCACGCGTCGCCACCGACATCGCGCCGGTGCATTCGCTTGTGTCGCGTGTGATGGCCGGTGTCGGAGAGGCTGACCTTGTCATCCCATCCGGAGCATCGCCGCATGCATACAGCCTGCGCCCCTCCGAAGCCGCCGCACTTCAGGACGCCGACATTGTCTTCTGGATCGGCCCGGACCTGACACCTTGGCTGACAGACGCAATCGGAACCCTTGCATCAGATGCCACCGTCTCGGCATTGATGGACGTGGACGGCACGATCGAACTGCCCTTCCGCGAAAACGCCCTTTTCGAAGCCCACAGCCACGCGGATCACGATGATCACGATGATCACGGGCATGAAGATCACGGGCACGAAAAAGACGAACATGCCCACGCGGAAGACGCGCACGACCATGATCACGACCACGACCACGACCATGCGCAGGATGCCGCCAAGCAGGAAGACCATTCCCATGACGACCATTCCCATGAAGAACACGGCCACGATGATCACGGGCACGAAGACCATGCGCATGACGACCATGACCACGATCACGCCCACGGCGACCATGATCCGCATGCATGGCTGTCGATCGACAATGCCTCTGTGTGGCTGAACGCGATTGCCGCGAAATTGTCTGCGGCAGACCCCGACAACGCGGGTGCCTATTTCGCCAATGCCGCTGCCGCACGCGAAGACCTGGACAAGCTGCGCACCGAAATCAACGACCTGCTCGATCCCGTGCGGGGTCGCAACTTCATCGTGTTCCACGACGCCTACCAATATTTCGAAACCTCGTTCGACTTCCCGGCCTCCGGTGCGATCTCGATCTCGGATGCGACCGATCCAAGCCCGGCGCGGATTTCCGAGATCCAGACGCGCGTCAAGGACGAGGACATCAACTGCGTGCTGTCCGAGCCTCAGTTCGATCCCAAGATCGTCGCCGCCGTCATGGATGGCACCCCCGCAAAAACAGGAGTGCTTGATCCGCTGGGATCGGATCAGGAGCTGGGGCCACATCTGTACAGCGGGGTGCTGCGCAATCTCGCACTTGCTCTGGCGGACTGTCTGAAATCCTGACGCCGATGCCCAGCGCATCGTGCTGTACCTCGAAGGGTTGGACCTGAAAGATGGGCCATAATCGCGGGACAACAAGCCTCAAGCGGTCAAGGCGCAGGGGCGAACCGATGCGGGACTATGATCGCTTGCCACCGGCCCTGCGCCAGTGGCTGGCGACTGCGGTGCTGCCATGGCGCCCCGCATCCGTAAAACGCGCTTTTGATCGCGCCTATGCACAGACGCGCGATGTCGAACGCGCCTTGGAAGAACTGGACCGCGTGCAGGACCGGCTGGTCGCCGAGGATGTCGGACGGATTTGGGGGCCGGATCATCCGCTGCTGTTTCCGGCATATCCGGTTGGCAAAGGTCAGGTCAGCGAAGCGTGATGCCGGGACGGGCCGCCCAGTATCAAAGCGCCACCTGGGACAACGCCCCCAGATGCGGTGGCAAATCCCGGAACCGTGCAACCGGTCGGGCGTGTTTTCCATACGAGACCTCGGCGCGTGTCGGCTCCAACCCCGGAAACAGCGCCGCAAGTTCGCTGCGCAAATCCGCTGCAAGCCCAAGCATCGCCTGCGGTCCGGGATAGAAGCTCTCTGTCGCCGCGCCGTTGGCAAAGATGATCTGATGCGCCTCGAACGCAAGGTGGAAATAACTGACCTTGCGACACCCGTGCATCACACGTGCCTTGCCGCCTGTCATCCGCGCCAGATGGATTGCCCGAACCAGCGTTTCATCTCCACGGTCATCGCGAAACAGAACGGCATGCTGGGGCGACACGATCAGCGGGCGTGACGCTCCGATCAATTCGGGCGCAAGCCGGACCGGACGTGTTTTCGGGCGGGACGCGAGGTCTTCAGCGCCAAGCCGTGTCGAGGCGACCCAGACAAGCGGTTGCGGGCCGTTGTCGCGGGTGACGATCATCTCGCCGGGTGAAAGCCGTTCGATCGGGATCTCGCCGCGCGTGGTCAGAATCATCGTGCCGGTGGCAAAACAGACAACGCCGGTATTGTCGGTGGCGAAGAAACTGCTGTCGGCCGTGGCACCGGTAAAGACGATGCCTTCGCCGGCTCCGAACAAAAGATTGTTTGAGTAATCAGTTGTGTTGCCCTTGGTGTCCGTCAGGTTGGACTGGTTCAGAACACCGTCATCGGCCTGGTCCGCCCAAAGCTCGAAGATATTGTCGTAATAGCTCGACAGATCGATGAAGTCGTTGTTGTTGACGTCCCCGTCAAGCAGAGCGCCGGAGTTTCCACGGTTGAAATCGGAGATCGTGTCGAGTCCGTCCCCGGCATTGTAGGTGAAATAGTCATCCCCGCCTCCGCCAAACAGAAGGTCATCGCCGGTGCCGGCCTCGATGTAATCGTTGCCGCTGCCGGCCGAGATGGTGTCAGCCCCCGCGTCGCCCAGAATGACATCGGCACCATCAGCGCCGGTCAGAACATCATCACCATCGCCGCCGATCAGGATGTCGTCGCCTGACCCACCGAGAAGCGTGTCATTGCCGCCCATGCCCGAAAGCGACACACCGCTTGCATCCAGAGTGGCGTCGAAACTGTCGCCATGGCTTGACCCGATGACACCTTCGATCTGCGAAAAGGTCCCTCTGTCCCCATCCGAGTCCGTGTAATCCCCGGCTTCGTCACCGCTGAAGGTGACCTTTGCCGTATCGTCGGCGAGGCTGAAAGACATCCAGTCAACATCCGTGCCCGATACGTCTTCACCGCCAATGACGGTGGCCGCCCCGTAGCCGACCTGAATGGTGTCGTTCCCGGTACCGCCGTCGAGTGTTGCGTTCCAGTAGCTGTCGATCAGAAGGTCGTCGCCATTGCCACCGGCAAGCGTGTCGCCTGCGCCGGTGTTGTTTCCAGCGACAAGGGTGTCGTTACCATCCCCACCGAAAATCAGGTCATCGCCGGACCCACCGTCAAGGCTGTCATTGCCCTGAACACCGTCCAGGGTGTCATTTCCACTGCCGCCGAGGATGGTGTCATTGTCGCCACCGCCGGAAAGGCTGTCATTGCCACCACCGCCTTCAATCCGGTCGCTGCCCGAACCGCCAGAAATCGTATCGTTTCCGCTGCCCGAGAAGATGCTGTCGTTTCCGCCCTGACCGTCGAGTACGTTCGCGCCTGACGTGTTCGACAGGTTGAAAACGTCATTGCCGTCATCGCCGTCTATGATGAGTCCGACCGTATCGAACCCGCCATTGACCGTGTCATTGCCGTCGCCAAGATCCAGTTCTTCGATACCCGTGAACGTGATCGTGCTGGTGCCATCACTGATGGTTCCGGCTTCGGCCCCCGTGATGTTGACCGTAAGCGCGGCTGTGTCGGGCCCGATGTCGATGCGGTCAACGTCGCGACCGCCCGTGGTGGTCGTTTCACCACCGGAAATCGTGATGTTGCCCAGCGTACGGATGTCGAAGAAGTCAGCATCCGCCCCGCCATCGAGAGTATCGGCACCTCCTTCAATCGCAAAGATCGTGTCGGCCCCGTCACCGCCAACGGCCAGATTGTTGCCTCTGCCAACTTTGAGGTAGTCTTCCCCTGCGCCACCGAGGATTGTGTCGTCGCCCGTCAGATCTTCGAGGTAATCATTGCCGTCACCGCCATCGATCGTATCGTTGCCCTGACCGCCGAGGATCGTATCGTCGCCGCCCCGGCCTTCGATCCATACACCCACGCCGTCTGCAACCGGTTGGACATAATCCGCACCTTCCGTGAGGATCAGGTGTTCGATCTCGCTGAAGGTGATCGTGTTGGTGCCGTCGGTGATCGTTCCGGCCTCGTCGCCGGTGTATGTGACCGTGACCGGCGTGGTCAGCGCGCTCAGGTCAATCGTGTCGACATCCAAGCCGGACAAAGCGTCTTCGCCGCCAACGATCGTGTCATTTCCGATGTCGGCAAGCGCGACGTAGGTATCGCTGCCAACGCCGCCCGAAAAGGTCTGGTTCGTGCCGCCACGATCCTCGAAAAGGTCGTCACCGGTATCGCCGAAATATTGCGCAGCAGCCGTTCCTGTCCCGGACTGGATCGTGTCGTTTCCGTCACCCCCGTAAAGTGTCGAGGCAAGGTCCGCCGTCGAACCGTCGATCAGAAGATCGTCACCGGCTTCACCGTAAGCGAGGTCAACGCCACCACCGACATCGATCGTATCGTTGCCGAAACCCGCGTAGACAGTATCGCCTTGATGTCCGGCGTCGATGAAGTCGTTGCCGTAACCGCCATAGATCAGGTCCGCGCCATCTCCGCCGAAGATGCTGTCATCTCCGAATTCGCCATAGATTGTGTCGTTCCCCGTGCCGCCGTCGATCGTATCGTTCAACCCGTCTGCGCCGTAGACGACGGTTTGATTGCCCCCTTCGATGAGTTCAAGATAATACCCGTCAGGCGCCCGCAGAACGTAGTTGTCGCCCGTGGTCGCCGCCTGAGTGACGGTCTGACCAGCATTGATATTCTGTCGGAATTCAAAAGCACCGCTGGAATTGATGAACCACAGCGTGATCGGTCCTTCCGCCGTGTTTGTGACTGTCAGCGTGGTCGCGGTGCCCACTGTCGACGCGTAATCCGCCTGGTCGAGCCACATGTTGTCGCCGCGGATATTGTCGTTACCGTCGCCACCCAGCAGGCTGTCCGACCCGCTACCCCCGGCGACCATGTCGTCGTCCAGACCGCCGTCGAGTGTGTCGGCCCCGGCATCGCCGGTCAGCGTGTCCGCACCGCTGCCACCGACAATGCTGTCATCTCCGGACTGGCCCTTGAGGTAATCCACACCCGCGCCGCCATCAATCGTGTCAGCCCCGGCGCCGGCATGGACCGAGTCATTGCCGTCTTCGCCGTAGAGCCTGTCCGACCCGGCACCACCGATCAGCGTATCGTCCCCAGCCATCGCATAGATCGACGTACCCGCGTTGTCGGCAGAGGCGTCGTATGAATCGCTGTAGTTGGTACCTGAGGATTGCTCGATGCTGGTAAACCGGCCTTCGGCTGTTGTCGCATCGAAGTCGTAGGTGCCTGTACCGTCGCCCGTCCAGGTGACAGTGACACCCGCCGTGCTCGTCGGAGTGGCAAAGACCAACTGGTCATACCAACCGCCACCGTCGATGCTGTTTGACCCGTGATCGTCAGACACCGCGATGACGTCATTGCCGTCGCCCGCGTCGATTGTGTCGGTCCCGCCCCCGCTTTCGATATAGTCGTCGCCCGTGCCGCCGGAAATGCTGTCATTGCCGTTGCCACCAATCAGCCGGTCCGACCCGTCCGCGCCAAACAGCGTGTCATTGCCGTTGCCACCCAGAATGGTGTCATTTCCAAGCTCGCCATAGAGAACGTCGTTACCGTCACCTGCATCGATTGAATCGTTTCCTGCGCCAGCCAGCACGAAATCGGCACCGATGGTGATGGAATCGCCATCGCCGTCGACATACCCCGAGCTTTGGGTGATGACGTCATTGCCCGCGGTGCCGTCGACCACGGTCTTGAAATCGCCCGCGATCCGGTCGGCCTGCAGGTCGCCATTGTCAAGGAGTACGGAATTCAGACTGAGCGACGTGATCGGCTTGGCCGTGAGCGCGGCCTGATCCGCATTGAGGGTCAGTTCCGGCGCAAGATAGGTGTTTCCGTTGACATCCTGAAAGACAACCGCCGAGATAGTGGCGGTTGTCCCATCGAAATAGGTGATGGTGGCGTCATAAACGGTAAGCGCGTCGAAATTCTGAGGCGTGCCACCATTGATGCGGAACGAATCGAACTCGGCGATCAGGCCAAGCAAATCACGGTTGTCCGTGTCGTAGGTGGTGTTGTCTTCTACGAGCAGATAGTTAGCTGAGAGCGTCTGGATGCTTTCGCTCAGCGGGTTTGCGGAAGTTCCGTAGGAACCAAGCAACCCAGCCGCATTCTCAGCAAATTCGTTGCCCTGGATCGTGTCGATCAGGGGAAATCTGCCAAGAAAAATGACGTCGAACGTGGTTGCCATGTACAATGACTCCGGGGCGGGGCTCACCGTTCCAAACGGCTCAAAGCCGCCGAGTCTTAGGGAAAATGGAGCTTTTTTTCTGCGCCGCCCCTGCCTTCAAGCGCGGCAGCATCGCGCAGGATTATCAAAAGCCGAAGGGCGTTCTCTTGGGGTCGCAACATTAGACCAGTAAGGCGTCATCACGCGCGCCACGGTCGCCGCACTGTACATGCGTCAGCCGACCGTCTTGTCCGGCCTGCCTTGAGTTATTTACCGTGATGTATCGTGCTTACTCGGGCTGGCAGATCTCGTCGCGGAGAATGGCAACCCCCGTACGCCACAGCAAACCCGTGATGATCCCCAGAAGCAGCACCAGCAAGGCCCATCCAATGGCCGAGAAGATCGCCACATCCGACAATGCGGCATAGCGGAAAGACGCGATGGTCATTGCCGCCACGGGAAAGGACAGCGCCCAGAACGACAGGGCAAATGGCAACCGCAGCAACCCCCGCGACTGGATCAGCACCAAGGCAGTGAAGAACAGACCCAGATTGTAAAGCACACGGGCGAATGGGTCGAGGCTGCCGCCGTTCAGTTGCAGCCACGCCAGAAACGCGACGGCAGGCGGCGCGATGAGGATCGTCAGCGTCGGGCGCAGCTTGCCGGGCAAAGGCTCGTGGAACACCAGACGGTTGAACACCAAAGTGAGCAGGACAAGCCAGAACATGACGCCGATGGCGAAGAAATACCAGCTTGCCTCAACAAACCCCAGCGAGACGCCCGCAATCGGCGCAATCACGTTGCCCACCGCGGGGATGAACCACGCGGGCGACATCTGCCCCACGCCAAAGCCACGGTGGCTGATCCAGCTTGTCACGATGGCCAACGTGAGGATCGCCTGCCCGATGGCCCCGATCCCCCAGATCATCGCGGCAAGCCCGGCTGCGGTGCTCCGAAGGGCAATCGCCGCCAATAGCAGCGAGATGCTGATCGCGGGAAAGAAGGACAGTTTTATCGGATGGTTCCACTCTGCCGCAACAGCCCCGGGATGGCGCACCGCCTTGAGAGCATAAAGACCGGCCTGAGCCGCAAAAACGATAACCGCGCAGGCAAAGATCAGATGCCCGACCAGGACCAGACCCGCCGCTTCAAGCGCCAGAGAGGTGCCCATCAACCCCATGACGGCGCTGAAGAATGCAACCGGGAAATGCTCGAGCCGGTTGTGCGTGGCTGAGGCTGCGGTCGATGTCTGGGTCATGTCAGCGTCTCCATGTGCGGGCACCGGGGGGAAGTCTACTCTGCCGCGTTGTCGATGTCAGTTGGTGGAACCATCGCGCACCACGCGTCATATTGCGACAGGAACACCCGCCCGTTGAGCTGGTGCAGGAAATGCGTGGATTTCAGGCGGTCCATCACCGGGCCCTTGACCTCGGACAGGTGCAGGCCGATGCCCAGTTCCGTCAGGCGCTGATTGATCGCCTCAAGGCTTTCCAGCGCCGAGAAATCCACCTCGTTCACCGCCGAAAACATCAGGATCACGTTCTTGATCGCACAGCCTTCGGACACCCGCGCCTGCACGAGGTCTTCAAGAAAGCGCGCATTCACGAAATAGAGGCTCTCGTCCACCCGCAGGCTGAGGACCGTCGGATCCGTTTCCACGCTGTGGCGGTGGATGTTGCGAAAGTGCTGCGTGCCGGGCACCAGACCGATCTCGGCCACATGCGGACGCGAGGTCTTGTAAAGATGCAGCAGGATCGAGATCCCGACCCCCGCAGCTACGCCCACTTCGACCCCCATGGTGAGGGTCAGAACGATCGTTGCAGCAACCGCTGCGAAATCTGCCTTGGAATACTCCCATGTCTTTCTGAGGATCGAAAAGTCGACAAGGCTGAGAACCGCAACGACGATGGTTGCCGCCAGGGTGGCATTGGGCAGGAAATAGACCAGAGGTGTCAGAGCGACGGCCGCAATCGCAAGACCGATAGCCGTGAAGGCCCCTGCGGCTGGCGTCTCGGCCCCGGCGTCATAGTTCACGACCGAGCGCGAGAAACCGCCTGTGACAGGATAGCCCCCGGTAAAGGCAGCCCCCAGATTGGCCGCCCCGAGACCGATCAGCTCCTGGTCCGGGTCGATGCGCTGACGTTTCTTGGCCGCAAGCGTCTGCGCCACGGACACCGATTCCACGAACCCGATGATCGAGATCAGGATGGCAGGCACCAGAAGCTGCTGCACCAGATCGGGCGACAGGCCCGGCATGGTCAGCGGTGGCAGGCTTTGCGGCACGTCACCGACGATCTTGACGCCCTTGTCGTTCAGCCCGAACAGCCAGACGGACATCGTGGTCACGGCAACGGCGGCCACCGGCCCGGCCTTGGTCAGCACATCGGCCAGCCTGGCCGACGCGCCAAGACGGCGCAGCGTCGGCTTCAACCCCTTGCGGACCCAGAACAGGAACGCGGTTGCCGAAGCGCCGATGATCACGGTGATGATATTGACCTGGTCGAGATGCTCGAAAATGGACAGCAGCAATTCAGGCAGGGTGTGCCCCTGTGCAGACACGCCGAGAAGATGCTTCAACTGGCTGAAGGCAATCAGAATGCCCGATGCGGTGATGAAACCCGCAATCACCGGATGACTGAGGAAATTCGCAAGAAACCCCAGTCGCAACACCCCAAGCAGCACAAGAAACGCACCAGAAAGAAAGGCCAGCGTCAGAGCCGCAACCGCATAGCCCGCCGTTCCGGCCTCCGCCACCTGCCCCACTGCAGAGGCCGTGAGCAACGACACCACGGCCACTGGCCCCACGGCCAGCGCGCGGCTGGTGCCGAAAATGGCATAGAGGATGATCGGCGCGATGGATGCGTAGATACCCGCCTCGGGCGGAAGACCCGCCAGCAACGCATAGGCCAGCGATTGCGGAATAAGCATGATCGTCACGATCACCGCCGCGATCATGTCATTGGAAAACGCGTTCCGGTCATAACTCCGTCCCCAGTCAAGGATCGGAAAATAGCCGCGAAGATGGTTCAGCATGGGTGTTCTCGAATTGAACGCGGACAGAGCCGGATGGCCCTGCCCGTCAGGTCTGATATGCGGCACCTACCGGCCGCAAGGCTTGGTTACTCGGCGGCGACGGTGCCGGTGTCGCGATGGGCGGCCCACAGGGACCAAAGCATCGAAGACCGGGCACCCGACCGGCAATAGGCCAGCACCGGTTTCGGCAGATCGCGCAGGGCGGCACCAAACGCAAGCGCATCCTCGTCGCGCACGAAACCCGATTGGACGGGAATATAGCGCATGTCCAGACCGGCGGCCTTGGCGGCGGCTTCGATCTCTGCATATGTTGGCTGGTCCGCGCTTTCGCCATCCGGGCGGTTGCAGATGATCGACCGGAACCCCGCGTCGATGATCGCGGTCAAATCCGCGGTCGTGATCTGTGCGGCCACGGACAGCGCGTCGTTGATCTGGTTCAAGTGCATTGCGAATGTCTCATCTGCTGAAAGGGAAAATGTGGCGGCACAGCGCCGCCACGATTGGGAGGCAGGTCAAAGCGCGTTGACCGGAACCTTGAGCATCGGTCGACCATCCTTGTCACGCGGCACCTCACCGGCACGCATGTTGACCTGAAGTGACGGGATGATCAGCTTGGGCATATCCAGCGTCGCATCGCGCTCGGTGCGGAATTTGACGAAATCGTCCTTGGTCTTGCCGCCGCCGACATGGATGTTGTGCGCCTTTTCCTCACCCACGGTCGTCTCCCACTGGATGTCGCGGCCGTTGGGGCCGTAATCGTGGCACATGAACAGACGCATCTCGTCAGGCAGCGCCAGCACCTTCTGGATGCTGTCATAGAGCGTGGCCGCGTCCCCGCCCGGGAAATCGGCACGGGCCGAACCGCCATCGGGCATGAACAGCGTGTCGCCCACAAAGGCGGCGTTGCCCATCACATGCACCATGCAGGCGGGCGTGTGGCCGGGCGTGTAGATGGCAAAGGCCGCCATGTTGCCGATGGTGTAGGTGTCGCCGTCCTCGAACAGTTTGTCGAACTGGCTGCCATCGCGCTGGAACTCGGTGCCTTCGTTGAAAATCTTGCCGAACGTGTCCTGCACGACCATGATCTTCGATCCGACGCCGATCTTGCCGCCCAGCTTCTGCTGGATATAGGGCGCCGCAGACAGGTGATCGGCATGGACATGGGTCTCGATGATCCATTCCAATTTGAGGCCCCGCTCCTCGATCTCGGCGATCAGAGCGTCGGCGTGGTCATAGGTGATGCGCCCGGCGGCATAGTCGATGTCCATCACGCTGTCGACAATCGCGCAGGCGTCAGACGTCGGGTCTTTCACGATATAGCTGATCGTGTTGGTGGCCTCATCGAAATGTGCAGAAACGTCAGGTGTGACGGTCATGTTCACGGGATATTGGGTCATGGTGTCTCCTTTTCGGAAATACGTCGGATCGCGGGCGATCATGCCCGGCAGGTCTTGATGCCGACGAGGGAATAGAGCGGGCAAATCCGCACAGCCGCGACCACCAGCATGACAGCACCGATCACGGCAGCGCCGTATTTGACGAGCGCGCCCTCAAAAAGCAGCAGACCGCTGGCAAAGGCGAGATAGAGCAGCACAAGGCCAAGGATGGCGCGGGCCGCACGGTCGAGTGTTCCAACATTTTTCGTCATGGCGTGATCCTCCGGAATCAGATTTGACCCCGTGCTACGCCTTTGGCCGGCCCCGTTCAGTGATATTGTCACCCAAGGGAAAACCCAGTGTGATCGGGCCGGTGACCAATCCGGCGGATCAGGCGCTTTCCGCCAGACGCACGAGACTCGCGCGATCGAGCAAGGTGATCTTGCCACGGGACTGCGCAACGAAGCCCCGCTTCTGAAAATCGTTCAACACGCGCGAAATCACTTCACGCGCCGTGCCCAGTTCGGTCGCCAGTTGCGAATGGGTTGTCGCAAGATCGTCCCCGTCGGACGCGAGGCTGAGCAACCGTCCCGCCAGCCGCACGTCGATCCGCCCGAAAGCCACATCGTCGATCACGCGGAACAGGTCGGTGATACGCCGGGCATAGGCGGTCAGGACGAATTCGCGGAATTCCTTTGACGCCGCCATCAGACGGTCAAAAGCCCCGCGCGGGATCGCCACGGCCGTCACTTCGGTTTCGGTGATGCCCTCGGCGGAATAGGGTTCATGCGCAAGCAGACAGGCGGTGGTCAGCACACAGCTTTCCCCGGCTTCGACGCGATACAGCACGATGTCCCGCCCGCTTTCCGAGGTTTGCTGCACGCGGACCCGCCCCTTGAGAAGAAAAAGCAGGTTGTCGGGCACCGCTCCGGGGCCGAACACGGCCTTACCCGCCGGAACCTTCATGACCGCGCTTTCCGCAACAAGCTGGTCCTTGACCGCAGCGGGCAAGGTGCTCAGTCCCTGAAACCTGTCGATCCAGGCAGTGTTGCCCATTCACGCCTCCCTGACACGCATGAAGCCCTGTCAGACTGTCCCGACGCAGCCTTCTGTCCGGGCCTCTCCCGCCCGGACGCCCATCATGCTATTGCGTCCAGAGTATTGTCCAGCACCCCGACCAACGGCATCAGGAACTCTCCGGTTTCCGCATCCAGCGCCGCCGCGTGGAACTGTTCGACCGCAGCAAAGGCAGACGAAAGGCTGGCGGGTGACCCATCGAATTGCGACATCACGGCAGCCGCGTTATCAAGATCCGACATGCCCCGGTGCACGGCGAACAGCGCCCCGATGTCGGTCTTGTCCGCGAGGAACTGACGGTCGGCCAATTGCTGATCGATGAAGTCCTGCGACGCGCCGTCCGGCGGCGCAGCTTTGGCACCGTCGAGAACGGCCAGAATGAACTGATCGCGGCTGACGCCACCCGCGTCCAGCAGCCCAATCCAGAACTCGAAACCCGCCTGATCCGGCAGCCGCCCGAGAACATTGTCGTACACGGCGACGGCAAATGCTTCGTTCGACAGGCCTTCGGCATAGGTCTCGCGCGTTTCCGGCTGGTCAATGAACAGCTCTGCCATCTCTTGCAGAGAGGTGCCATTGGCAAAGGCCGTGCCCCAGAAATTCAGCCCCAACGCATCGGGCGCGCGATTGAAATAGGCAATGTAAAGCTCGATGAAGCTTTCGAGATCCGCAGCGGAAAGCCCCGCAGGCCCACCGAACTGCGTCAGATCAAGGGTCTCGCGGTTGATGTCGGTGTCGGTGTAGAATTCGATCAGCTCGATATTGCGCAGCACATCTGTCCCTGCACCGTCGGCACTGCGATCCCTGATCGTGATGCCGTCGCTTGCGGAAAGGGTCAGCGTGTAGGACGCGCTGGTGCCGAAGTAATAGGCCAGATCGACGCCATCATTGCCGTCGATCGTGTCATCGCCCGCAAAGCCTTCCAATTCGTCATCCCCGGCCCCACCGCGCAGGTCATTGTTCAGAGCACTGCCGTTGATCCAATCGTCAAAGCGCGATCCGGTGGCGTTTTCGATGTCGCCCATCAACCAGATCACCTCGGTTGGCGCAGAGGCAACCAGGGTATCGTTGTACTGCGCCGATGGCATTCCAAAGCCTGCCAACGTTTCCAGAAGCGGCGTCGCGGCAAAATCCGGAAGAAAGATCGTCCATCCTTCGGATTGCGCAGAGGCATCGGCACTGTCCGTCCCGCTGGCATCCCAGATCGTGTAGTAATAGTCCTCGCTGGTCAGTGCGTGAACCGTATCGCCTGCATGTGTCTCGGTATTGATGCCGTAAAGATATTGCAGCCCCAACACGTCCAGAACCATCGGCGTTGCCGGATCCCACCTTTCTAGCTCGTCATCGTACTGGTCCGAGTAAGACATGATCGTGAACCAGTCGAGATCGCGCACGACGGACTGGTCCAGTTCATCCAGTGTTGGACGACCGGGACTGCCATCAAAGGGATGTTTCAGCCCCAGCGCATGACCGATTTCGTGGATCACCGTCAGGAACCCGTCAGAGCCCAAATCGAAACTTGATGTGGCAATGATCTCGTTCGAGAAATTCATGAAGACGTCGCCGCCTTCGGTCTCGTATTGCTCGAACTGCGTGAACGGCTCGGGTCCGGGGTAATAGGCGTATGCCAGCGTCCCGTCATCGACATCGGTGTTGTCCAGCGTATAGACGATGTCCGCCCCCGCCTCCCCGGCGATGTCGGGTCGGTTGAACGTGCCCAGAAAATCGAAATCGACATCGATGAACTGCTCAATCGACGCCAGCGCGGCGGCAAACGTCTGGACCGCGGCGGACGGGTCATCCCAGACATGCTCCGGGTTCAGGCCATCGGCAACCGCCCAGGTGATGGTCGAACTCGAGGACAGATCCCACACGTAACCATCCACCAGAACGTCGATGATCGGGTCGTTTGTCGGCGGGATGGTGAACGAAGTCAGAAACGCCATCTTTTTCTCCGGTGAGCGGGGTGAGGAAACGAAAACCCACGCCGACTATCAGCGACGCGGACCTGATACACAACTGACTGGCGCGCAGAAGATTAAACTGTGGCTCCGTCTTGTAAATATATTTCACACAAGCATTTTTTGAAATGCGACACGGCGTCGTCAGACCATCCAGAAACCGTTTTTCTTGATCTTCTGACGGATCGGCTGCTCCCGGCTGGGCAGATGGTCGCGATCAAAGAGTGCGCGGACCTTGTGACCCCGGTTCTGGTAGATCATCCGCTTGAACGGCTCATAATCCTTGAGCAGTCGCTTCACCGGATTGGGCGCGGTCAGCTCTTCCAGAAGATCGACCACGGCATCGCTTTCCCGCGCATAAAGCAGCGGCATGTTGCGGTAATGCACCGTGGTCCGACCGTCGAGATAGCCCTCTGGCAAGGCATCCCGTCCCCCGCCCAATTTGTGGATCACAAGCGGCAGCGCGATCTGGTCAAGCCACGGCGTCAATTGCTGGCAGACAAGTTCGGCTGGCGGGTCTTTCCAGATCGACAGCGCCATGTCGAGAAAGCTCTGACCAAAGACATGCGGGCAGGAATGGAAGAAATACCCGGCGTTGAAATAAAGATAACGCCGCCAGTATTCGTCCGGTTGCCCAAGATCCAGAGAGCTTTCGAACTCCAGCCCGAACCGGTCGTAAAGCGACTTCCAGATCGCCGTATAGCCCGGCCCGTAAAGTTCGATCTGCGGCCATGTGCCTTCGACGCGCAACGATGCGCCGGGTCGTGAAAAATCAAACGGCACGTCGGCAAGATCGCCGGTGACAAGCGTGTCGGTGTCAAAAAAGACAAACGGCTCGCCTTTCGGCAAGGCGAACAGCGCTTCGATCTTGTTGCCGTAGGGGTAGTCGCTGCCGAAATGCACGCTGTCGAAGGCCACGAATGTGGCCCCCTGTGCCTCGATCATGTCGCGCAGGGGTTGCGGGCGGATTGACGGATCGGTGCTCCACTTGGGTCCCGGACGGGGTTCAGCCACAAACAGCCGGAACCTGTCGCCTTGGGTGTTCCTGCGAAAGGACAGCGCGAACAACAGCGCCTCATAGGCCAGACGGCCCATCTGCCCGACGATGAGAACATTCACGGTTTCCGGCTTTGCCGAACGACGGGCCATGACTTTCCTTTGACGCACTGCTCTACTGTTTTACCGCACTATAGGTCCGGTCCATCCACCGGCCTAGCCCAGAGTTCACTCGGTTTCGATCTCGTAGACAAGGGTCACTCTGGCCTGAATGTCCAATTCGCCCTGCGCCATGGGAACACCTGCATCCGCAATCCGGGCCATACCCATCATTTCCGGGCGCGGCATCGAAGCACCGCCCTCGGTGAGACTGACCAAGGGACCAAGCGTCACACCGGCCGCTGTCGCAAACAACTCGGCGCGGGCGCGAGCGTCGGCCACGGCCTTGACGCGGGCTTCGTTCAGGGCCGGTGCGGGATCGGCGACCAGGAACTGAACACCCCCCAGCGTGTTGGCCCCATCGGACAGAACCGCATCCAGGATGGTCCCCAGCGCCGTGAGATCACGCACGCGCACCGTCACCCGGTTCGAGGCTTCGTAGCCATCGATGGTCGGACGGGTCTCGGAAGACGCGCGGTGTGACCAGACCGGATTGAGCGACAGGTCCGACGTCTGCATGTCGCGCTCTGCAACACCGGCCTCGGTCAGCCTGTCCAGAATCGCAGCCGTGATCCCAGAGGTCTGATCCATCGCGGCTTTGGCGGTTTCCGCCTCTGCGGCGGCGCCCACGGTGATCAGCGCCATGTCGGGCACAACCGCAACCGAGCCTTCGCCGGACACCGTGATCCGACCCGATGTATCGGCCCAGGCCGGCACCAATCCGACCGCAAGGACCAATGCCGCAATGAACGCGCTGGATTTGGACATGAACCCGTGTTTCCTTCTGCTGATGTGTGCGCAATCATCCATGTCGCGCGCGGCGTCGACAAGCGTTGAAATTTCCCCGCGCAAAAGATCGCCATCTGTGGTTCACACAGCTCTTATGTGACTCCCATCCCACGCCAAGGACTGCTAAAATACCGATATGAAGCCAGACTTTGCCCTGACTCTTTCCTTCGAAGGCATCTCGCTGCTCCGTCGTGTGTCCAATGGCTGGGCGCTTGTGGGAGATGTCGCGCTTGACGCCGCCGATCTGCGCGCCGCCTTGTCCGCGCTTCGGTCCGAGGCTGACGCCCTGTCGCCCCAAGGCGGACAGGTCAAACTCGTGATCCCGAACGAACAGATCAAGTATCTCTCGATTCCGGATCACGGCCAGACCGGCGATGCGCTTCAGGCCGACATTCGCCGCGCTCTGGACGGCGCGACGCCCTATGCCGTCGATGAACTCAGGTTCGACTGGTCACACAGCAACGGCGAGATTCAGATCGCCGCTGTCGCACATGAAACGCTCGACGAGGCCGAGGCTTTCGCCAAAGGTCATCATTTCGAGCCGGTCAGCTTTGTCGCCATCGCACCGGATGCCGCGTTTCATGGCGAGGTGTTCTTCGGCACCGCAGCGACCTGGTCGGGGCCTGTTCCGGAACGGGACACACAGCCGATTGTCGTGGTCGACGCAGCACCCGAGCCTGCTGCACCCGTGGCCGACGAGGACCCGGTTTCGGAGGACACCCCGCCCGCCCTCGACCCGGTCGCGGAGACAGCACCTGCCCCGGACAGTCTTCTGGACGATCACAATGCCATAGCGGATGAGGGGCTGGCTCCCGGCGCGGCGGACAGTCCGGATGACACGCCCTCTGAACCGGCGGCACAGCCGATCCTGACGACCGAACCCGATGCAGCACCCGCCCCGGCGCCGTCCTTTGCGTCTATCCGCGCCTCCCGCGAAGCACCCGCCCCGTCCACGCCGCCGCCCTCTCCAAAGATTGACACACCTGCTGCCCCGAACGTGACGGTCGAGCCACGGTTCAAACTTGGCGGTGCCCGCAAGTCGACCCGCGACACCGACATCACCGCCCCCATTCTTCAGGACGAGACCGTCGAGGACACGGGCGAACGCAAGGGATTCGGCTTTTTCAGCCAACGCAAGGCAGATCCCGCCCCGCCGCAGGCCGTCACCCCCAAACCTGTGCCGCCGCTCACCAATGAAGACGACGCGCCAGCCGCAGCCGCGATCCGCCATGATCCCGAGCCAGCGCGGGCTGCGGTGTCCTGCATCGCAGCCATGCGCGCCGGTCGCAAGACCGAACCGACCAAGCCCGCACCCATCGAGGACGAACGCACGCGCATGACCGTGTTCGGCGCGCGCGCCGAACCGCAGATCGGCGGCAAGCCGCGATTCCTCGGTTTGATGCTGACCAGCGCCTTGCTCATCTTCCTGCTGGCCGTGGCAGCTTGGGCCAGCGTCTTTCTCGATGAAGGCCTGTCCCGCTTTTTTGATCGCGAAGACCAGACGCCGTCCATCGCCCGCCTGCCAGATGTTGAACTGCAACCGCTGGACGGATCGGTCACTGCGCCCGATGACGCCGACACCAGCGTGCAACTTGCCGCTCTGGATGTGGTCGAGCCGTCCTCCGATGCCGCAGATGGTCTGTCGGAGGTTCTGCCTCCGCCCGCAGCCCTGACACCGGAAGAGGCGGATGCCCGTTATGCCGCCACCGGCATCTGGCAACGCTCTCCGGATGCCCCCGCCACACCGACGCTGACCACGCTGGATGACCTCTACGTCGCCTCGATCGACGGCCGCATTCAGCAATTCGACGCGGTTGCCCTGCCCGGCGCGGAAACGCTGCGCAACGACATGACCTACCTGTCCCAGCCGAACCCGGCCGCGCCGGGAACGCGCTTTGACCTGGACGCGCGGGGATTGGTGATTGCAACACCGGAAGGTGCGGTCAATCCCGACGGTGTGCGGATCTTCGCAGGCCGCCCACCCGTTGTTCCACCCCTGCGCACCCAACCCGACCCGGCACCCGCTCCGTCCACCGATGCCGCAAGCCTGACCGTCGTCGCCCCGGAGCTTGAACAATTCCGCCCGCGCCCACGTCCGGACGGATTGGTCGAAGGCAATGAACGCGCGCAGCTTGCGGGGCGGACTTTGGCCGAACTTGCGGCTCTGCGCCCTGCGGCACGTCCCGAAACGCTCAAGGCGGAAGAGGAACAGGCGCAGCCCGAAGCCACGGAATTCGCCGTCGCGCAATCGGTGGCACCTGTCACCCGCCCGCGCAATTTCGGCCAGATCGTCGAGCGCGCCCGCGAGAGACAGCAATCCGCCCCCGCCGAAGTGACACAGGTGGCCGCCGTGGCACCGCGCACGGTCCAGCCCAGCATCCCGTCCACAGCCAGCGTCGCCCGTCAGGCCACGGTGACCAACGCGATCAACCTGCGCCGCATCAACCTGATCGGCGTCTACGGCAAACCGTCGAACCGCCGCGCGCTGGTGCGTCTGTCGAATGGCCGCTACCAGAAGGTGCAGGTGGGCGACCGGCTTGACGGCGGACGTGTGGCCGCCATCGGAGACAGCGAACTCCGCTATTCCAAGAACGGCCGCAATGTCGTTCTCGAGATGCCTGAGGGATGATCTGACGGCGCGGCTGCGACCCAAGCAGGCACGCAGCAACAAGATGCTGTAAAAACTGGCAAACATTGATCCGTTCGGTTGCCAATCCCATGCAGAAACCGGCATGCTTGGGACAGTTCGAAAGGCACGTTCAGAATGGGTGAATTCCTCTTCCTCGCATCGGTCTTCCTGTTGGCCGCCGTCATCGCCGTTCCCATCGCCGCGCGTCTGGGATTGGGATCGGTGCTGGGTTACCTGCTGGCCGGTGTTGTCATCGGGCCGGGCTTCGGGCTTGTGGCGGACACCACCGATCTGCAGCATTTCGCCGAATTCGGTGTGGTGATGATGCTGTTCCTGATCGGCCTCGAACTCGATCCCCGCGCCCTTTGGGACATGCGCCATCGGCTGATTGGCCTTGGTGGGTTCCAGGTGATCATCACCATGCTGGCCGTGATGTTCGGCGCAACGCTGCTTGGCTTTGTCTGGCAAACCGCGCTGGCCATCGGGATGGTCTTCGCCCTGTCGTCCACCGCCATCGTGCTTCAGACACTGAGCGAGAAAGGCCTGATGCAGACCAGTGGCGGCCGATCCACGTTTTCGGTGCTGTTGACGCAGGACATCGCGGTCATCCCGATGCTGATCATCCTCCCCCTGCTTGCTGTACCCGCAACACCATCGCTCACCCCGGACGGGTCGATCACGCGGGTTCTGCCCGACCATGTCGACGACGCGCATGGACATCACGGCATGTCGCTGATCGAAGGCTTGCCCGGATGGGGCGTCACCCTCGTGACCCTTGGGGCGGTGGCCCTGATCATCCTTGGCGGCGTCTATGGCGCGCGGCCGCTGTTCCGCTTCATCCACGCCGCACGTCTGCGCGAGATGTATACCGCGCTTGCCCTGCTGATCGTGATCGGCATCGCGTTTCTGATGACCGCCGTGGGCCTGTCCCCTGCCCTCGGCACCTTTCTTGCCGGCGTCGTTCTGGCCAACAGCGAATTCCGGCACGAGCTGGAATCCGACATCGAACCGTTCAAGGGCCTCTTGCTGGGCCTGTTCTTCATCACGGTCGGCGCAGGGATCGACTTTGGCCTCTTCTTCTCCGAACCCGTCACCATCCTTGGACTGGCCTTGGGCATCATGCTGCTCAAGGGCGTGATCCTTTACGGCCTCGGCCTTGCCTTCAAACTGCGCGGGCGTGATCAGTGGCTGTTCACCCTCGGGCTGGCGCAGGCCGGTGAATTCGGTTTTGTCCTGATCTCGTTCTCGCTGCAGCAAGCCATCCTGCCCGGCTATGTCGCGGATCGCCTTCTGTTGATCGTCGCGCTGTCCATGCTGATCACGCCGCTGGCCTTTATGCTGTATGAACACCTGTCCAGCCGGATGACCGATGCGGATGCGGATCTCAAACATGACAAGATCAACGAGCAAGGCACGGTCATCATCGCCGGGATCGGCCGTTTCGGACAGATCGTGAACCGCCTCGTGCAATCCGTCGGGGCAAAAACCGTCGTGATCGACAACAATCTGCAAACCATCCAGTTGATGCGGAAATTCGGCTATCAGGGCTTTTTCGGCGATCCGCTGCGCCCTGATCTCTTGCACGCGGCAGGCATCGACACCGCCCGTGTGCTCATGGTGGCGCTGGACGATCCCGTGGCGGCGGAACGGCTGGTCACCTATGCCCGGCGGGTCCGTCCGGATATTCACATCGTCGCTCGGTCACGCGACCGCACCCACACCTACCGGCTCTATCAAGCCGGAGCGAATGACATCGTGCGCGAACTGTTCGACAGCTCTCTGCGGGCCGGGCGCTATGTGCTCGAAAACATCGGTCTGTCCGAATACGAGGCAGCCGAGGCGGAAAAGCTGTTCTATCATCACGACCGCTACACGGTGCGCGAACTGGCTGAACTGTGGGATCCGAATATCCCGTCGGCCCAGAACGAGGCCTATATCGCCCGCGCCAAGGAACTGGAAAAGGAACTCGAAGCGTCCCTGCTCAGCGCGCTGGAATCCGGAAACAACGACGCCGCATGAAAAAAGCGGCCCCGTCAGGGACCGCTTTATTGACCGTTTGGTAAAAAATCAGGCCGCTGCAGGCGCGCGCGACATCAGTACGTCGCCAACCTGCTTGGCCGCTGCCAGCTCATCGCCACCCGAGGTTGCCGCAACCTCGCGTGTCAGACGCTCGAGCGCGGCTTCATAAAGCTGACGTTCGGAATAGCTCTGCTCGCGCTGATCGTCGGCGCGGTGCAGGTCGCGCACCACTTCGGCAATCGCGATCAGATCACCCGAGTTGATCTTCTGTTCATATTCCTGCGCCCGGCGCGACCACATCGCCCGCTTGACCTTGGCCTTGCCCTTGAGGGTCTTCATCGCCTGGCTCACCACGTCAGGAGAACTCAGCGACCGCATTCCGATTTCCGATGCCTTGTGCGTCGGGACGCGCAGGGTCATCTTGTCTTTCTCGAACGAGATCACGAACAACTCAAGCGTGATGCCGGCGATCTCTTGTTCTTCGATCGACACGATCTGCCCGACGCCATGTGCCGGATAAACCACGTAGTCGTTCGGACGGAATTCGAATTTTTTCGATTTGGTCATTCAGAACCTTCCTTGGCGTTCGCCCATGCGACACAGACAAAAAAACCGAACGGAAGCAGGACTTCCGGTCGTTTCTTGAAGAATATCAGACAAGCTTATGTCAGCTCATATGCCCCACGCCGGACTACGGCGCATGTCCCACAGGTGTCATTTATGTGAAATGTATACCACAAAAAAGCAACGTGCGGTAGTGGCGCGACGGATCGCATAACATGGTTTAAAAACAGAGGCTTATCGCAGGAAGCTGAGATTCGGAACCATCCCGAATCGAATCATCAGCCACCTTCGCCAGGCGCTTCCGAAAAGTACTTCTCAAGCTTGCCGCTTTCGCCGTCCCGTTCTTCCGCCTCGGGCAGCGGGTCTTTCTTGGTGATGATCACCGGCCAAAGCTCGGCATATTTGCGATTGAACTCGACCCATTTTTCCATGTCCGGCTCCGTGTCCGGGCGGATCGCATCTGCCGGGCATTCCGGTTCGCACACGCCACAATCAATGCACTCGTCCGGGTGGATCACCAGCATGTTCTCGCCTTCGTAAAAGCAGTCCACCGGGCAGACTTCGACACAATCGGTGTATTTGCAGGCAATGCAGGCGTCGTTGACAATATAGGTCATGCATTCGGTCCATTGATCGTTCGCAAGCTAGCTAAGCCACTCGGAAAAATCATTCAAGCAGGTCTGACCGGGTTTGTTGCAGGGCGCGACGATCTTTCTTGGTCGGGCGTCCCTTGCCATCGAAACGCGGCACCTGTTCGATCACCGCCTCGCGCGGTTTCGGAGGATCGAGATCCTCGTAAAGCTGCTGTGCCTCAGGCGCAGGCCCCCGCCGTTCCCCCATGGCCAGCACCTTTATGACCCGCACGTCATTGGCCTGCGGAAAGGTCAGCACATCCAGCGCCGCCACCATGTAGGCCGGTTTGGAAATCGGCTGACCGTTCACCCGCAACTTGCCCCTGGACACGACCTTTGCGGCAAGGCTGCGCGTCTTGAAGAACCGCGCATGCCAAAGCCATTTGTCGATCCGCAGCTTCTGCGCCGGCTCGGACAAGTCAGTCCTTCGTCTTCAGCCCCATGAGGGCCGCAGCAAAGGGGTTGTCCGGATCGATCTGCTTTTCCTTCTTGGGCGGACGCGCCTGGAAGGTCTTGGCCCCGGCATCACGTGTTGGCTGACCTTTGCCTTTGGGCTTGCCCTTGCCACGCGGACGGTCGCCCTGCGGCTTGCCTCCGTCGCGGCGGCCTTTGCCAGCCCCACCCTCGCGACGCGGCTGACGCTCAGGCCGGTTGCCCCGCCATGTGAAGGTGTAGAACACCTCGGTTTCCGGTCCGGCCAGCGCGGCATCGGGTGCCGCACCCGGATCGATCTCGGTTTCGGAATTCGTCGGCACGGGTGTCTCTGCAACAGCATCACCGGGCCCTACGGCCTCAGGCGCGGCCTCGGCTTCGGGTGTGGCGTCCGCGACATCCAGCACCGGCGCGTCTTCGACCGGCACGGCACCATCGGTCGCCGTGTCCTGCTCCACCGCCGGATCATCCGTTCCCGCCACTACGGCATCGACCGCACGCACTTTCTCGCGCTCGCCTTTCTCCGCCTTGTAGCCCAGCCCGCCCATGAGGTCAGCGAACTGTTCGAGCGTCAGACCTGTGATCGAGAGCATATCGGGATTCGCTTCGAACCCGCCCCGGCTGTCTTGCGCGCGCAGCAAGTCTGCCAGACGTTCCAGCATGTCGATGCGGATCGCCCGCTCACCTGCCGCGCGATAGCCCGACACCATGTGATGTTCGGCGGGCGTGCCCGATGTATTCGGCACCGTCACCAATCCCGGAGGCGGTGCCTCGGGGAATTCGTCGAGGTTCTTCGACATGCTCCAGAGCACCAGCCGCAACCGCGTCGGCGCAGGCTTGAGCAAGAGCGGCATGAACACCGTGAATTGACCGAACCGGATACCATGCTTGCGCAGCAGCCCCCGCGCCTCCTGGTCCAGCGCCTTGACATCATCCGCCACGTCGGCACGCGGCAGGATGCCCATCGCCTCGACCATGCGGAACGCAAAGCCCCGCGCAAGGCCAGTGAGTGTCTCGTCTTTTTGAAGGTTGATCAGAGGCTCGAACAGCGCGGCAATCTTGCGGTCGATGAAATGCTGCAACCGTCGCTGCACCTTGGACGCGACATCCGCCCCCGCCTCTTCATCGACAAAGGCGACGACACGCGGCTTCAAAGGATCATCTCCGGCGGTCAGTTTGCCCACCGCCTGATCGCTCCACATGAGACCGCCCTGCTCGGTGAAATCCATCTCGGTATCGGGCGCGTTGTAGAACCGATCCGCCCGCAGATGGAAATGCGGGGCAAGCGCCTGCATCGACGCGGTCTTCAGCGTCTTGGCTTCCTGCCCGGTTGCATCCTTGTCCTGGCGGAACCGGAACCCTTCAAGCCTGCCGACGAATTCGCCTTCGACGGTGACTTCACCCTTGTCATTCACTTCGGCCAAAAGGGCCTCCTTCTGTTTCAACCGCCGCAAGAGCACGGATGTGCGCCGGTCAACAAATCTCTGGGTCAGGCGCTCGTGCAGCGCGTCCGACAGTCGGTCTTCTACAGCGCGTGTCTGCTCGCGCCAATGGCTTTCGTCATGCACCCACGCTTTCCGCTGCGCGACATAGGTCCATGTGCGGATATACGCCAATCGTTTCGACAACGTGTCAATGTCGCCATCTGTCCGGTCGATCCGGTTGACCTGCCGCCCAAGGAAATCATCGGGGATGGCTCCGCGTTGGTGCAGATGCCCGTAGATCACATCCAGAAGCCCCGCGTGTTCCGCATGGCTGATCCCCCGGAAATCGGGAATCCGGCACACATCCCACAAAAGCTGCACCGATTTCGGATCGGACGCCCGCGCCTGCACCTCGGCCACGGTGCTCAGCGCCTTGAGCGCCTGCAGGTCATCGGCCTCGCGCGCCTTGACCAGCAATTCATCCTTCGGGCTTTCCTCGAGCGAGGCAATCAGCGCGTCGATTGTGCCGAACCGCAGGTCGGCATTGCGCCAGTTCAGCTTTTTCAGCGGAGTGAAGCGGTGGTTGCAGATCGCCTCGGCCACCTCTTCGGCCAGAGGCCCGGCCTCACCGGTCACGCCGAACGTCCCATGCGACATGCCCCGCCCTGCACGGCCCGCGATTTGCGCCAATTCGTTGGGCATGAGCGGCCGCATCCGACGCCCGTCGAACTTGGTCAGCGATGAAAACGCGACATGGTTGATGTCAAGGTTCAGCCCCATCCCGATGGCATCGGTCGCCACCAGGAAATCCACCTCGCCGTTCTGGTAGAGATCCACCTGCGCATTGCGCGTCCGAGGCGACAAGGCCCCCATGACCACGGCCGCGCCACCCTTCTGACGGCGCAGCAGTTCCGCGATGGCATAGACGTTCTCGACCGAGAACCCCACAATCGCCGTCCGCGGCTGCAAGCGGCTGATCTTTTTCGACCCGGTATAGGAAAGCTGGCTCATCCGCTCGCGGCGCACGAACTCCACACCCGGCACAAGCGCCGCGATGGGTCCGCGCATCGTGTCCGACCCCATGAACAGGGTCTCGTGCAACCCGCGCATCCGCAGCAGCCGGTCGGTGAAGACATGCCCGCGCTCGGGATCGGCGCAAAGCTGGATCTCGTCCACGCCGACAAAATCGCAGCCCATGCCCTCGGGCATCGCCTCGACCGTGCAGACCCAATATTGGGCGCGCGGCGGCACGATGCGTTCTTCGCCCGTGACCAGCGCAACAACCGACGGCCCCCGCGCCGCGACGATCTTGTCATACACCTCGCGCGCCAGCAGTCTCAGCGGCAAGCCGATCATGCCGGTGCGATAGCCCAGCATCCGGTCTATGGCGTAATGGGTCTTGCCTGTGTTGGTCGGGCCGAGAATGGCCGCAACCCGCGCATGTCCGGCCATGTTGACGTCCTTTGCCGTCCTTGCTCGGGCGTCAGATGATCAGAGCGTCTGCCCGTTCACCCGAAGCTCCAACCGCTCCAGCGCGTCGATCACGTCGGAATCATGCGGTCGCAGGCTGAGTACCCGCGAATAGGCGTCATACGCAAGGTGAGGTTTGTCCACCTGCTCGAAGATCGCGCCAAGCCCGCGCAGCGCGCCGAAATGGTCGGGGTTGAGCGCCAATGTCCGCTCCAGCGCATCGGCTGCAGGCCCGAAAAGCTCGGCGCGGTAATAGGCCAGCGCCAGCGTGTGCCAGCCTTCGGCGAAATCCGGCGCGTGATCGGTCAGCGCCGTCAGATGTTCGAGCGCCGCGTCGATATTGTCCACCTCCAGCGCATCCTGACCCCGCTTCAGCAGCAGGTCGATCGACGCCGCCCCTGATTTCGACCACTCCTGCCGCACCTGACGCTCCAGCCGGTCGGCCGCGCGTTCGTCTTCGGCCTGCGCCAGTTGTTCCAGCAGGTCCGCCGCGACGTCCTCTGCCTGCACAGGACCCAGCGTCACACCCAGCGTCAGAAGAAATGCCGCAACGGCAGATTTGTATTTGCGCATCGTGAACCTCATAACCCATTCTGAGTTTAGCGTGGGGTTCGGCAAATGCCAGCCTCGCAGATCAGAACGCGATCACGAAGGAGACAGGTCTATGAGCGATGTTGTGGCACAGGCAGTCGCCGCCATGAATGAAAAATTGGCGGGCGGCGGCATCGACGGCACCGCACAGTTCAACATTGAAGGCGAAGGCAGCATGGTCGTCGATGGTGACGGTGCCCGCGAAGGCACCGCCGATGCGGATGTCACGTTCAACGCCGATGCCGACACCTATCGCGACATCTTCGACGGATCGCTCAACCCGACTTCGGCCTTCATGTCGGGCCGCCTCACCATTGACGGCGACATGGGCATGGCGATGAAACTGGCGGCCACGCTCGCCTGATGACCGAACCCGCGCCCTATCGCGGTGATCTGGCCGAAGGTCCGGACACACAGGCGTTCTGGTTGCGCAGTTCCGACGGCGTGCGGCTCCGGGCCGGTCATGCGGCGGCGCAGGACAGCAAGGGTACGGTGTTCCTTTTGCCGGGACGCACCGAATACATCGAGAAATATGGCCGCGTGGCGCGGGATTTTGTGCGGGGCGGCTTCGATGTGATCTCGATCGACTGGCGCGGTCAGGGCATGTCGGACCGGCTGGCTCCGAACCCGATGGTGGGCCATGTCGGACGCTTCCTTGACTACCAGAAGGATTGGGCTGCGCTTTGCGCCTTTGCGCGGCAGGCCGATCTGCCCAAACCGTGGCACATGGTGGCCCATTCGATGGGCGGATGTATCGGACTGCGGGCGCTGATCGGCGGCAGTGACATGGCGTCGGTCATGTTCTCCGGGCCGATGTGGGGCATTCAGATGGCTGGCTATCTGCGCCCCGTGGCCTGGACCCTGCCCCGCCTCGCGCGGTTGCTGGGTCAGGGGCACCGCCTCGCGCCCGGCACGTCCATCAAAAGCTACCTTATCGCCGAACCTTTCGAGAACAATCTTCTCACCTCCGACCCCGAAATGTTCGCCTATATGCGCCGCCATGTAGAGGCCGAGCCGCAATTCGGCCTTGGCGGCCCGTCATACACCTGGCTTCTGACCGCCCTTCAGGAATGCGCCGCCCTTGCGCATCTGCCCTCTCCGGCGATCCCGGCGCTCTGCTTTCTCGGCTCGAACGAACGCATCGTCGACACGACATCCATTCGGGACCGCATGACCGGGTGGAAGGGCGGCAAACTGCTTTTGGTGGACGGCGCAGAGCACGAAGTCCTGATGGAAAGCGCCAACACGCGCCGTCAGGTGACGGGCGCAGCGATTTCGCTGTTTTCCAGTTTCAGTACCTAGGCTCTGCCGCTGTCCCCCTTCAGGCCGTGCCGATGTCATGCACGCCCCGCGCCTCGGCAGTGGCACCGGTGCGCATCCAGGAATGTTCCGAGGCAATGAAGAAACAGCTCATGCCATAGCCCGACCACTCGCGGGCCTTCTGCGCATTTGCCACCCACGAGACATAGGCCTTGTTCGCCGACAACGCCGCCTTGCCGACCCGGTCCAGCGCCCGCAGAAGATCGTCCGACGTCTGGGTGTCATGACCATATCCCACCGACAGATCCGCAGGCCCGACAAACAGCGCGTCGATCCCGTCTATTGCAGCAATCGCTTCGCAGGCCTCCACCCCCTCGGGTTCTTCGATCTGCGCCATGACGACGGTTTCCTCGCGTGACCGGGCCAGCAGATCGGGCATGGACTGGGTGGCGTATCCGGCCCAACGCGTCGATCCGGCAAACCCACGTCCGCCACGCCCGAACCGCGCGGCGCGCGCCACCTCTTCGGCCTTTGAGGCACTGTCCACATGCGGGACGACGATTCCCACCGCCCCACAATCCAGCGCCTGAAGGATCTCGCGTGCCGACCCGTCACCGACCCGGACAAGCACCGGGAAATCCAAGGCGCGGCCCATGGCGCAACAGGCGTCAATGGCGCTGCGATCAAACGGCGCGTGTTCGGCGTCAAGGCAAACGAAATCAAGTTCGGACTGCGCAAGAACTTCGATCAACTGCAACGCTGGCGTTTTCAGAAACGTGCCCGCCAAAGGCACACGCGACAAAAGACGCTGACGAAAACCGGCGATGTGCATGATGGTGCTCCAGATGGTCGTTTGCCCGCCACCCTACGCGGCACAGGCGGCTTGGCAAGCCTCTGGCGATGTCTTGCGCGCCATCTATACTCTAACCCATGTCGAACCCCGTCCTTACCTTTACCGATCGCGGCATCTACTGCCCCGCCGGAGATTTCTACATCGACCCTTGGCGGCCCGTGGACCGTGCGTTGATCACCCACGGCCATGCCGATCACGCACGGCCCGGCCATCGCCGGTATCTGTGCACCAATGCCTGTGCCCCGGTCATGGTCCACAGATTGGGCGCGATATCTGTAGAAACCGTTAAGTTCGGTGAAATCCGTAAAATCGGCGACGCTTTGGTCTCTTTCCACCCTGCTGGCCATTTGCCGGGCTCTGCGCAGATTCGGGTCGAAGTGGCCGGCGAAATCTGGGTCGTCTCGGGTGACTACAAGGTTGTTCCGGATGGAATTTCCGAACCATTCGAGCCGGTTACCTGTCACAGCTTCATCACCGAATGCACCTTTGGTCTCCCGGTCTTCAAATGGGATGACCAGAACGATGTCGCGCGCGACCTCAACGCGTGGTGGGCGAGGAACGCAGCCGATGGCAAGGCGTCGATCCTGGGTGCCTATTCCCTTGGCAAGGCGCAGCGCCTGCTCTCGATGGTCGATCCGGCCATTGCCCCGATCCTGACACATGGCGCGGTCGAGAACACAAATGAAGTCTTGCGAAATCAGGGCTATAGACTGCCAGACACGATCCACATCACGCCCGACCTGAACCCAAAGGACCACCCCGGCGCGTTGCTCATCGCACCGCCGTCGGCACTCGGCTCACAATGGGCACGGCGCTTTGGCCCGTCCTCCACTGCCTTCGCCTCGGGCTGGATGCGCCTGCGCGGGGTGCGTCGCCGCCGTGCTGCCGACCGAGGCTTCGTGATTTCCGACCATGCCGACTGGGACGGCCTGATGTCGGCCATCCGGGAAACGGGTGCGGAAAACATATATGCTACGCATGGTTACACGGACATCTTTGCGCGATGGATGAACACGCAAGGATATAACGCGAAGGTCGTCCCCACCGAATTCGGTGGCGAAGACGACGAGGCAGACGCCGCATGAAGGACTTTGCCACGCTGTTCACCACCATCGACCAGACCACCAAGACCAGCCTCAAGACACAGGCTCTGGCCGATTTCTTCCGCACCGCCAGCGACGACGACAAGCTCTGGACCATCGCGCTTTTCTCGGGCCGCCGCCCCAAGCGGGCCGTGACCACCACCCAACTGCGCGAATGGGCGGCAGAGGTGGGCGGTATCCCGCTTTGGCTGCTCGAGGAAAGCTATCCGATCGTCGGCGATCTGGCCGAGACCATCGCACTGACCCTGCCGCCGCCAAGCCGCATCAGCGACCTGTCCCTGACCCATTGGATCACCGAGCTGAAATCCCTCGCCGCGCTCGACATCGACGCGCGCAAGGCGCGTATTCTCGACGCGTGGGATCAACTCGACCCGACCGAACGGTTCCTCTTCAACAAGCTGATCACCGGCGGCTTTCGCATTGGCGTCAGCCAGAAACTGATGACCCGCGCACTGGCGCAGGCCACGGATCAGGACGAAGCCAGCCTCGCCCATCGCCTGATGGGCGGTTGGACGCCGGAGACCACAAGTTTTCACGCGCTGATCGAAGCCGACGACGCCGAGGCCGATGAAAGCCGCCCCTACCCGTTCTACCTCGCCTACCAGTTGGAGGACGGCCCCGAAGCCCTGGGCGCACCGCAGGACTGGCAGGCGGAATGGAAATGGGACGGCATCCGGGGACAGGTGATCCTGCGCAATGGCACCCACCACGTCTGGTCGCGCGGTGAAGAGCTGATGACCGACCGCTTCCCGGAATTCGCCCGTCTGACCGATTTTTTACCAGATGGTATAGTTCTGGACGGCGAGATCGTCGCGTGGGACGGCACCCAGCCCTTTCCCTTCAACACGCTGCAGGCCCGGATCGGGCGCAAGACCGTGCCGAAAAAGCTGCTCAAGGACGCGCCGGTGATCCTGCTGGCCTATGATCTGCTTGAACACGAGCGGCAGGATCTGCGCGACCTGCCCCTGCAGGAGCGCCGCGCGCGCATGGATGCGGTGCTTCGGGACTTGCCCGAAGATGCCCCCATCAAAGCCGCGCCGCCCTTGCCCTTCGACACATGGGACACGCTGGCCCAAACCCGCGCCACCGCGCGGGATCACCGCGCCGAGGGTCTCATGCTCAAACGGCGCGACAGCCCTTACCTCTCGGGCCGCAAGAAGGGCGATTGGTGGAAGTGGAAACTCGATCCGCTCACCGTCGATGCCGTGATGATCTATGCCCAGCAGGGTCATGGCCGCCGCGCCAATCTTTTCACCGACTTTACCTTCGCCGTCTGGGACGGCAACGATCTGGTGCCTTTCACCAAAGCCTATTCCGGCCTGACGGACGAAGAATTCCGCAAGATCACCGCATGGGTGCGCAAGAACACCCAGCAGCGCTTTGGCCCCGTTCGCCAGGTCACGCCGCACCACGTGTTCGAGATCGCGTTCGAAGGCATCCACGCCTCGCCGCGCCATAAATCCGGCATCGCCCTGCGCTTTCCGCGCATGTCCCGCTGGCGGCAGGACAAGCCGCTGCAAGAGGCCAACACGCTCGACGATCTGAAAGAGTTGCTTGAAACCTATGGATAAACCCACCGCCGCCGCACCGCCTTTGACGATCACCCAGCCCAGCGCGCCGCTGCCGGACGGGGCCTGCGACGCCCATGTTCACTTGGTCGGCGACGATTTCGCTCTGTGGGACGGCCGCGTGGAAAATCCGCCGCCCGGCACGCTCGACACCTGGCTCGACCGCTACCGCACGCATCTCGGGCTGTTGGGCTGCACGCGCGGGGTCATCGTGCATTCGATCCTTTATGGCGGCGACAACAGCATCACACTTGAGGCCACCCGGCGCATGGGCGACAATTTCCGCGCCGTCTGCCTGATCTCTGACGAAGCGACCGAGGCCGACATCCGCGCGCTGGAGGACCAGAACTGCAAAGCCGTGCGTCTGAACTATGTCCATGGCGGATTGCTCAGCTGGGACGGCATGAAGCGCCTCGCGCCGATGCTGGCGGATCACGGACTGCATGTTGAAATGCTGGCCCATTCCCATCTGCACCTCGAAGAATTGGCCCCCCAGGTGCCCAGCCTGCCCGTGCAGATCGTTTTCGACCATTGTGCCTGGCCCGATCCTGCCCTTGGGATCACCGACGGCCAGACAGCGCTTGAACGCCTGTTGGCCGAAGGTCACGCCTGGACCAAGCTGAGCGCTACCTACCGCCATACGCCAGAGCCGCAGGCCCTGATCCAGAGACTGGCCAGTGCAAATCCCGACCGCATTCTCTGGGGCAGCGACTGGCCCCATCTGATGCTGAATGGTGTCCCGATGCCGGACGCGGGTAAACAGCTCAACATCCTGCTCGACGCGATCCCCGATCAGATCAGCCGACAGAAGCTCTTTACCGACAATCCCGCCGCGCTCTACGGCTTTGCCCCTTGAACCTTTCGCCCGCACGGCACAGGTTCCAAGGCAACGAAGAACAGGAGACGACCCATGCTGCGCACCCCTTCCCCGACCTATGACGCCAACGCCCAGAGCGGCAACAAGAACCTGGGGGAGCTGCCGGAATGGGATCTGACCGACCTGTACCCCTCGGATGACGCCGCCGAACTGAAGCGCGATCTCGACTGGCTCGAAGACGCCTGTCGCAGCTTTGCCGCCGATTACGAAGGTAAGCTGGCCGATCTGACGGCAGACGAATTCCTCACCGCGATCCACCGTCACGAAAAGATCGAGAACATCGCGGGCCGGATCATGTCTTACGCGGGTCTGCGCTACTACCAGCTCACCACAGACGCCCAGCGCGCGAAGTTCCTGTCCGACCATCAGGAAAAGATCACAATCTACACCACGCCGCTGGTCTTCTTCACGCTGGAACTGAACCGCATCGAGGACGCCACCATTGACGCGCTGTTCGAGGCCAACGCGGACCTCGCCCGTTACAAACCCGCGATACGCCGCATCCGTGCGATGAAGCCCTACCAATTGTCGGACGAGATGGAGAAATTCCTGCATGACATGGGTGTGGTCGGCGACGCGTGGGAGCGCCTTTTCGACGAAACCATCGCGGGGCTGGAATTCGAAGTGGATGGCGAACCGCTCAACATCGAGGGCACGTTGAACCTGCTGACCGAACAGGACCGCAGCACACGCGAAGCGGCCGCCCGCGAACTGGCCGCTGTCTTCGCCGAAAACATCAAGATCTTCGCCCGCGTTCACAACACGCAGGCCAAGGAAAAAGAAGTCATGGACCGCTGGCGCGGCATGCCCACGGCCCAGACCGGACGTCACCTCTCCAACGATGTCGAACCCGAAGTGGTCGAGGCCCTGCGCAACGCCGTGGTCGCCGCCTACCCCAAGCTCAGCCACCGCTATTACGAGCTCAAGCGCAAATGGCTGGGCCTTGACGTGATGCAGGTCTGGGACCGCAACGCGCCCCTGCCGATGGAATCCACCCGCACCGTCACCTGGGATGATGCCGAGGCAACCGTGATGAACGCCTACACCGCCTTCGACCCACGCATGGGCGAGATCGCCAAACCGTTCTTCACCAAGGGCTGGATCGACGCGGCCGTCAAACCGGGCAAAGCCCCCGGTGCATTTGCACATCCCACGGTGACGGATGTGCATCCTTACGTGATGCTCAACTACCTCGGCAAACCGCGCGACGTGATGACCTTGGCCCACGAGCTTGGCCACGGCGTGCATCAGGTGCTGGCCGCCGAACAGGGTGAGATGCTGGCCTCCACGCCGCTGACCCTCGCCGAAACCGCCAGCGTCTTCGGCGAAATGCTCACCTTCCGCCGCATGCTCGACAACGCCAAGGACAATGCCGAGAAAAAGGTGCTCCTTGCTGGCAAGGTCGAGGACATGATCAACACGGTGGTGCGCCAGATCGCGTTCTACGATTTCGAATGCAAACTGCACGATGCGCGCCGGGGTGGTGAATTGACGCCGGACGACATCAACGCGCTCTGGATGTCCGTTCAGGCCGAATCCCTCGGGCCGGCCTTCGAGTTCATGGAGGGTTACGAGACCTTCTGGGCCTATATCCCCCACTTCGTGCATTCGCCCTTCTACGTCTACGCCTATGCCTTCGGCGACGGCCTCGTGAACGCGCTCTATGCGGTTTACGAAGAAAACCCCGACGGCTTCCAGGACAAGTATTTCGACATGCTCAAGGCGGGTGGATCGAAACACCACAAGGAGTTGCTGGCCCCCTTTGGCCTCGATGCGAGCGACCCCAAGTTCTGGGACAAGGGGCTGAGCATGATCTCGGGCTTCATCGACGAATTGGAGGCGATGGAGGGGTGATGCCCACGCCAGATGGCGGTGCCCGTGACATCTGCGGGAGCCTCCGGCGGGGATATTTGGGGCAAGAAGAAAGCCATTAACGCGTTATTAACAAATATCGTGCAGGATCACGATACGGTACAGGCGGGGACGCCGATGACCGTGCAAGGAGAAGGCTCTGCCTTCGCGGGGGTCTTCCTTCAGGAGGGCCCCTTTCTTCTTGCCGAAAATATCCTGGGGGTTTGGGGGCAAAGCCCCCAAGCGGGTGACACAGGCGCACGACATCGCCTTAGGGCGGTGTCACTTCAACTGGCTGTCTTTTGATCCCCGACGGTTGATCCCGCCGCGCGCCTCGTAGACGCCGTCGCGCTCCTGCTGGCAGTCGATGCAGAGCTTCACGCCCGGCAACGCGACACGGCGCTTCTCGGGGATCGGCTCCTCGCAATCGGCGCAATGGGTCAGGCTTTCGCCCTGCGGCCCCTTTCGCGCCTTGAGACGGGCGAGTTCATCATTGATCGACGCGTCGATCTGATCCTGCACCGCGCCGTCGCGTGCCCAGCCTCCGGCCATGATCCCCTCCTGTGGTAATGAATACAGAGTATGGGACAGGACGATACGCCTGCAAGGGACTTGTCGCCCGGGTCGCAGCCCGTCATCCTGACCCCTGCTACAGGGGGAGCCGTCATGTCCGATCACAATCTCGAACGCGCCTACAGCATCAGGGGGGCCGCCGATGCCCGTGCGCTCTATGATGATTGGGCCACGAGCTATGACAGCAGCTTCAGCGAAAGCCACGGCTATGTCGCCCCGCGCGAGGTGGCGCGGGTCTTTCTGTCGGAGGCGGGTGCGCGCGGCCCCGTGCTCGACATCGGGGCAGGCACCGGGCTGTTGGCAAACCATTTGCCCGGGTTGGAGGTGGACGGTATCGACATCTCTCAGGCCATGCTGGACGCGGCGGCGGCCAAGGGGCTGTATCGCAACCGCATCTGTGCGGACCTTACGCAAACGCTGCCGCTGGCGGATACCAGCTATGGCGGCTTTGTCTCAAGCGGGACTTTCACCCACGGCCATGTCGGCCCCGAGGTGTTCCCCGAACTGATGCGCGTCGCGCAGCCCGGTGCGCTGTTTGCCTGTGGCGTCATCCCGCCGGTCTTCGATGGGGCCGGTTTCGGCTCGCGCCTTGCGCTGATGGTCGCACATGGGCTGATCACCCCGGTCCATTTTCACGACATTCCGATCTACGAAAACGCCGATCACGACCACGCACAGGATCGCGGGCTTGTCATGGTGTTCCGCAAGCTCTGAGGCTTTTCTTTTCGCAAGGGCCTCCTAGCTTTCACGCCAAGGAGAGTTCACATGCGCCTGCTGTTATCCGCCGTTCTCATCGCCTGCGCCACGCTTGCACAGGCCGCAATGTCCAGCTTCACCTTTCCGTCCATCGACGGGGGCGAAATCGACCTTGCCGACTGGCGCGGGCAACCTGTTCTGGTGGTCAACACCGCGTCGCGTTGCGGATATACGCCGCAATATGATGGGCTGCAGCAGCTTTACGACACCTATCGCGACCGGGGCTTGGTCGTGCTTGCGGTGCCCTCCAACGATTTCCGGCAGGAACTGGCGACCGACGCAGAGGTGAAGGATTTCTGCGAAGTGAATTTCGGGCTCGATTTTCCGATGACCACGATCACGTCGGTGCGCGGGGACGCCGCACACCCGTTCTACAAATGGCTTGCCGCCGAAACCGGGTTCAGCCCCACCTGGAACTTCAACAAGGTGCTGATCGCGCCCGATGGCAGCGTGGCCGCGACGTTCGGATCGAACGCGCGGCCGATGTCGCGGCCGGTGACCGAAGCGATCACCGCCCTGCTCGACTGATCATTTCTGCAGGTAGCTCCAGATTTCATCCTTGAGCGCACCGCGCTTCTTGCGCAGCTCCGTCTCCGCAAGATTGTCCATCGGTTCGACATTGGTTTCTGCCCGGTGCACGGATCGGTTGATTTCGTGATAGCTCTCGAACAGCTTGGCGAAATGCGCGTCCGTCTGCTTCAAACTGCTCATCTTTTCAACGTGATCCGGGAATTCCTCGGCCAGTTCGTGCGGTGTGTGTGACATGGGACCACTCCTCTGCTGATGTCGTTGACGTGAAACTGTCAGACATATGCATCTTTCACTTTGACCCGGATCAAACCGCAGTCAGTTTCGTGCTTTTCTCCAGCCCGCAGCCCGCGCGTCAGCTTCTGAACAGAACCACCGTTCGCCCTTCGTCACCGAGATCTGGGTTCTGGTGTAAAACTCCTGTCCCGGCACATGGTAGATTCGCTCTCCGCTTCGGCTGATATTGCCTTTGATCCTGCAGTTCGGATTGATCATGTTCGGAAGCCCGTTTTTCTTGGCGGGGCTATCCTTGTTGACGGTGACCGTCTTTGCGCCCGAACCGGGCGACGCTTCAGGCCGCGCCTGCGCGCGCTGCGCCGAGCGGAACGCGGCAGGCGACATCACACCGGTGGCATGCAGGCCTCGCCCGTTGACCGCCGCCCCTTTCTCGGCCAGGTCGTAATCCATGCCATATTCGCGATAGGCAAAGGCCAGACCGAGGCTGACCAGAACCTCCCCGGCATCGCGCCCATCAACGCTGCACTTGGCCACGATCCGCCCATACCGGTCCGTATCGCGCGCGGTGCAGCGCGCTGTCCTGCCCTCGAAAAGAGCAATGGCCTCAGTGCGCACCCACGCGCCACAGGCCCAGGCCGGGCTGTTGGCATCCCCGCACATCTGGTCGGTTTCGGGCGCGTCGATGGCGTGCAGACGCACCGTGGTTCCCGCCACCTTGAACGTGTCGCCGTCGACGACGCGAATGACACCGGACGGATCGGCATGCGCAACCCCACCCAGAGTGATCGCGGCGATGAAACAGAAAGGTCTTAACATTCCGTTAATATGCGCAGCCAATCATGGCCGAACAATGGAAAGCGTCAAGAAAGGTTAATCATTCCCCGCGCGGGAAGCGCTGGCTTTCTTCCAGCACGTTCAGATCCATGTGGTTGCGCATGAACCGCTCGGACGCATCGCGCAGCGGCTGATAATCCCATGGGTAGTATCCGCCCTGCCGCAGCGCCTCGTAAACCACCCAGCGTTTGGCCTGTGACGCCCGCACCTCCGCATCAAACCGTGACAGATCCCACCGTGCCTCGGACTTTGCCCGCAGGGTCTGCACCGTGCCCTGATGGTCAGGGTGATCTGCGAGGTTGGTCAATTCGTGCGGATCGGCTTCAAGATCAAACAGTTGATCGGGGTCGAGCGCGCAGCGGTTGTATTTCCATTTGCCATAGCGCAGCGACACCAGCGGCGCATAAGACGCCTCGGCCGCGTATTCCATCGCGACCGGGCTGGTCCGTTCGCCGCCCTGCCCAAGCGGCACCAGCGATTCCCCCGTGGTCCAGGGCATCACCTCGTCCATGCTCACACCAGCCAAAGCACAAAGCGTCGGGCAGACATCGATGGTCGAGACCGGATCGGTCACCAGACCCGCCGCCATGTCAGGCGCCGAGATAATCAGCGGCACCCGCGACGATCCTTCGTAGAAGCACATCTTGAACCACAGCCCCCGCTCGCCCAGCATGTCGCCGTGGTCGGACACGAAGAGGATGATCGCCTCCTGCCGCGTGTCTTCCAGCACCTGCAGGATCTCGCCGATCTTGTCGTCCAGATAGGAGATATTCGCGAAATAGGCGCGGCGCGACCGGCGGATGTCGTCCTCGGTGATGTCGAAATTGCGCCAGTCATTGGCATCGAAAATGCGCTTTGCGTGCGGGTCGTGGTCCTCATAGGCCATCGCGGGCACCTCGGGCAGCAGATGGTCGCAGTCTTCGTACAGATCCCAGTATTTCCGCCGCGCCACGTAAGGGTCATGCGGATGGGTGAAGCTGACGGTCAGGCACCAAGGCCGGTCGTCCTTGCCGCGCGACAGATCATAGAGCGCGAGTTTTGCCTGATAGGCCACCTCGTCATCATATTCGAGCTGGTTGGTGATCTCGGCCACGCCCGCTCCCGTGACCGAACCCATGTTGTGATACCACCAGTCGATCCGCTCGCCCGGCTTGCGATAGTCGGGCGTCCAGCCGAAATCGGCGGGATAGATGTCCGTGGTCAGACGCGCCTCGAACCCATGGAGCTGATCGGGGCCGACAAAATGCATCTTGCCGCTGAGTGCCGTGTAATATCCCGCGCGCCGCAGGTGATGCGCGTAGGTCGGGATCGAAGACGGAAATTCCGCCGCGTTGTCATAGACCCCGGTGGCCGAGGGCAACTGTCCGGACATGAACGCCGCCCGCCCCGGCGCGCAGAGCGGGCTGGCGGTATAGGCGTTCCGGAACCGGGTGGAACGAGCCGCCAGTTTCTTGAGGTTGGGGGCGTGCAGCCAGTCGGCGGGACCATCCGGGAACAGCGTCCCGTTGAGCTGGTCCACCATCAGAATCAGAATGTTCGGCTGCATGATCGCCCCCTCGCGCTGGTTTGGCGCGACACTGGTGTGATGAGGCGACGGCGTCAATCCGGGCCGGGCGAAGATGCGTCGACGCATCTTCCGTTTCCGCCCGCGGAAACGTTTGAGGGGCCTGCCCCTCAAACTCCCCGGGATATTTTCAGCAAGAAGAAGGGGAGACTGGGGCTGTCACTCCCACTCCATCTCTTCGAACACACGGCCCGCGTTCTTGGTCGCCAACTCCTCGAACGTATCAAGATGCGCCCAGTTGGACTGATCCACGTAGAAGGCACTGGCCAGATCACCGCCCTCTTCGATATGCGCACCGATCTTGGCGCGCAGGTCCTTGATGTAATCGCTGGTATAGCGCGTCACCTGCGCCATGTTCGTCGGATGGCCATGGCCGGGGATCACGTAAGTGGCCTCCAGAGCGGTGAACGGCCCGTCGAAGGTTTCGATCCAGGCATCCGTGTCGGTTTCGGCAAAGATCGGCGGCATGCGCTCGTGGAACGCGATGTCGCCCGCGATGACGATGTCCCATTGCGGGATCCAGACCTGCACATCGCCCGGATCATGCGCCGGGCCGAGATGCAGCACTTCCAGTGTCACCTCGCCCATCTCGACCACGTGTCTGTCCGAAAAGCTGAGGTTCGGCACAACCACCCGCGTGCCTTCGGCACGGTCGCGGTTGTAGCCCTGCATCCCCTGCAGAATGAAATCCCCATCCGCCTCGACCACTGCGATGGCATCTTCATGGGCAAGGATGTCGACACCCAGATCCGCCCAGTAGGAATTGCCGAGGATCGCATGACCCTGCCCGTTCTCGTTGATCACCAGCTTCACCGGCTGGTCCGTCACCGCCTTGATTTCCTCGTGCAAGGCCGCCGCGAGCCGCGCCGAGGCCCCGCCATTGATCACCACAACCCCGTCACCTGTGACGACGAAGCTGAGGTTGTTGTTGTGACCGGCGTTTTCATAGGTGGGTGGCGCTGTGGCCCCGATGGCGGAAAACACATGCGGGATCACCTCGACCGGCTTGTTGTACAGTTCCGACTGCGGATACTTGTCTGCAATGTCTTCGCTGGCGGAGGCCATCTGGGCAAGGCTGCAGATGACGAGAATGGGTGTGATACGCATGACGCTCCTCCTGTGGTCACGCACACATTCATGAACGTGAATGAGAAAAGCAACCCCCTGCAGGTGGGCCATCTTGCCACTGGCGGCCAGACCTATACGGTCGCTTCAAAGGCAATCGGGAGGCGACATGACACTCACTGGCAAACACGCCCTGATCACCGGCGGCGGTACGGGAATCGGCCTTGCCATCGCCAAGGCTCTGCGCAGCGCAGGCGCAGAGGTGACGATCACAGGCCGCCGCGCCGATGTGCTGGACGCCGCTGCCAGCGCGCATGATCTGCACGCCCTCGTGATGGATGTTCAGGACGAGGCCTCGGTTGTCGATGGCATCGAAAGCGCCGTGGCGCAGCGGGGGCCGGTCCAGATCTGCGTGCCCAATGCCGGGATCGCCGAGGGCCGCGCGCTGCACAAGATGGACATGGCGTTCTGGCGCACGATGATGGCGACCAATCTTGACGGCACGTTCCTCACGATCCGCGAAAGCCTCAAGTCGATGCACCAGACCGACTGGGGCCGCGTCATCGCGATCAGCTCCATCGCCGGGCTCCGCGGCCTCAAGGGGGCGCCCTGCTACACCGCGTCGAAACACGCGATGGTCGGCCTGATCCGCGGGCTGGCCGCCGATTATCTGGGCAAGCCCTACACGTTCAACGCCATCTGCCCGGCCTATGTCGACACCGACATCGTGCCGCAGAACATCGACCGGATCATGGCCCGCACCGGCATGACAGAGGACGCAGCGCGCGCGGTGATGGTCGGCGCAAATCCGCATGGACGTTTGATTGCGCCCGAAGAAGTGGCCGAGGCCGCGCTCTGGCTTTGTGCGCCCAACTCGGGCAGCGTCAACGGCCAGGCGATCCAGATCGCCGGAGGTGAGTTTTGAGCGACCCCTACGATCCCGCCCGCGACGGCGCGCAGATGTCGTTTGACGGGCGCATGTCCTATACCGATTATCTGGGTCTTGACGCCGTTCTGACCGCCCAGCATCCGCTCAGCAGCGCCCATGACGAATTGCTGTTCATCGTCCAGCACCAGACGTCGGAGTTGTGGATGCGGCTGGCGCTGCACGAACTCCACGCGGCGCGCGCCACCCTGTCGGGGGCCGACATTCGTCCCGCCTTCAAGATGCTCGCCCGCGTCTCCCGCATCTTCGAACAGCTCAATTCCGCATGGGACGTGCTGCGCACCATGACGCCCAGCGATTACACCACCTTCCGCGAGACCCTTGGTCAAAGCTCGGGCTTTCAGTCGGCGCAATACCGCGAGATCGAATTTCTTTTGGGCAACCGCAATCCGGCCATGCTCAAACCCCACGCCCACCGGCCCGACCTGACCGCCCGCCTGACCGCCGAGATGGACAAGCCCTCGCTCTATGACTGTGCGCTGATGCGGCTGGCGCAGGTGGTGGCGGTGCCGGACGAGGTTTTGCAACGCGACCGCCATAAACCGCACCAGCCGAACGAGACGGTGCAGGCCGCTTGGGCCGAGGTCTACCGCGATCCGAGCCGGTACTGGGACCTTTACGAACTGGCGGAAAAGCTGGTCGATCTCGAAGACTACTTCCGCCGCTGGCGCTTCAACCATGTCACCACGGTGGAGAGGGTGATCGGGCTCAAACGCGGCACCGGGGGCACAGGCGGCGTGTCCTATCTCAATCGCATGCTCGAGGTTGAGCTTTTCCCCGATCTCTGGCACCTGCGGACCAAGCTATGAAAGACCCCATCATGACCGATTTCACCGCAACCCGCGCCGCGTTTCACCTGCCCGAAGGCATGATCTATCTCGACGGCAACTCTTTGGGACCATTGCCGAAATCCACCGCCGCCCGCGTGGCGCAGACCGTGACCGACGAATGGGGCGATCACCTCATCACCGGCTGGAACGCCTGCGGCTGGATGGACATGCCCGCGCGTCTGGGCGACCGGATCGGACGTCTGATCGGCGCAGAAACTGGCCATGTGGTTGTGGGCGACACGCTGTCGATCAAGGTATTTCAGGCGCTTGCAGCCGCACTGAAGCTGAATCCGGACCGGCGCGTGATCCTGTCTGACACCGGCAACTTCCCCTCTGACCTTTACATGGCCGAAGGGCTGATCTCGCTCCTTGGCCCGGACTACGAACTGCGCCTTGTCGCGCCGGAAGAGGTCGAAGCCGCTCTGACCGACGAGATCGCGGTGTCGCTGATCACCGAGGTGGATTACCGCACCGGGCGCAAGCACGATATGGCCGCACTCACAGCCAAGGCACATGAACAAGGCGTTGTAACTGTCTGGGATCTGGCCCATTCCGCCGGCGCGATCCCGGTCGATCTGGCAGGTGCCAAGGCCGATTTCGCGGTCGGCTGCACCTATAAATACCTGAACGGCGGCCCCGGCGCGCCTGCCTTCATCTATGTCTCGCCCCGCCATGCCGACATGGCGCTGCCCGCGCTGTCGGGCTGGCTGGGGCATGACAGCCCCTTCGCGTTCGATCTTGGCTACAAACCGGGTGCGGGCATTTCCCGGATGCGCGTCGGCACACCTCCTATCGTGCAGATGGCAGCCTTGGACGCGGCGCTTGACGTGTGGGACTACGTCGATCTGCAGGACCTGCGCGCGCGGTCCATCGACCTTTCCGAACGGTTCATCGCCGGGGTCGAGGCCACCTGCCCGGATCTGACGCTCGCAAGCCCGCGCAACGCCCACGAACGCGGTTCGCAAGTCAGCTTTAAATTCGACGAAGGCTATGCCGCGATGCAGGCTCTGATCGCCCACAAGGTGATCGGCGATTTCCGCGCGCCAGACATCATGCGCTTCGGCTTCACACCTCTGTATCTGAGCCTTGAGGACGTCGATCAAGCAGTCGAGATCCTAGCGACCATCATGCGCGACCGCCTCTGGGACACACCTGAATTCAAGCAGCGCAAAGCCGTGACCTGAAGCGCGAGAGTCTCCGTCAACGGAGATTTACACCGCGTCGACGCGGTGTCCGCCCACCACGTCTCCCTCTGCCCAGGCCCGCACCGCGTCGCCAAAGGCCTGGAACAACGGCCGCGACACCGGGTCATTGGCCGCGTCCCATTCCGGGTGCCATTGCACCGACAGGGTAAAGCCCGGCGCGTCCTTCACATAGGTCGCCTCAGGCGTGCCATCGGGCGCGTGCCCTTCGATCACGATCCGAGCGCCCGGCGTCTTGATTCCCTGCCCGTGCAGCGTATTCGTCATCACCTCGGTCGATCCGAACAGGCGATGAAACACCCCGCCCTCCTGCAGCGTCACCACGTGGCGCAGAGCGAACTTTTCCTCCAGCGTACCATCGGGCGGCATCCGGTGGTTCATCCGCCCCGGCAGATCCCGGATCTCGGGGTGCAAGGTGCCGCCCATGGCGACGTTCACTTCCTGAAAGCCCCGACAGATGCCCAGAAACGGCTGACCCCGCTCCACGCAGGCGCGCACCAGCGGCAGCGTGATCGCATCGCGCGCCCGGTCGAACGCGCCATGCGCCTCGGTGGCGGTCTCGCCATATTCCTCGGGATGCACATTGGGCCGCCCGCCGGTCAGAAGGAACCCGTCGCACACCTCGAGCAGTTCCTCGACCGACAGAAAGCGCGGATCGGCAGGCACCAGAAGCGGCATGCATTCAGCCACCTTGGCCACCGCTTCCGAGTTCATCGACCCGCCCGCGTGTGCGGGATACTGATCGTTGATCAGATGCTGGTTGCCGATGATGCCGACGACGGGCCGCGCCATGATGCTGTTCCTTATATTTCGGCGGTCAGACCCACCGCTTCGATCCCGGCCTTGGCGGCAGCGGCATCGTTGTCCGAAGTGTCTCCGGTCACGCCCACGGCGGCAAGGATCGCGCCTTTTGCGTCCCGCACCAACACGCCCCCCGGCACCGGCACCATATGCCCGCCTAGGGCCGCGCCTGCAGCGGTGATGAAGTAGGACTGTTCCTCTGCCCTCTTCTTCTGCGCGCTGCCCGCCATGCCCAGCATGACCGACCCATAGGCCTTGGCATGGGCGATCTGGAAACGACCCGGGCTTGCGCCGTCTTCGCGCTCGAACGCCTGCACATTGCCGCCCGCGTCCAGCACGATGACCGACAGCGGTTTCATGTCCGCCGCGCGACCGGCTTCAAGCGTCTTTCGGATGATGGTGCGCGCGCGGCGCAGCGATAGGTTTGCCATTCTCTCCCCCCAGTTCAGGCAAATAGATCATGCGCCAGTTCGAGCGCATCCACGAGTTTGTCCACTTCTTCTTCCGTGTTGTACATCCCGAACGACGCGCGGCAGGTGGCGGTCAGACCCAGATGTTCCATCAGTGGCCCCGTGCAATGCTGCCCCGCCCGCACCGCGACCCCTTTCTTGTCCAGAATGGTCGAGATGTCATGCGCATGCGCGGCGCCGTCCAGCGTGAAACTGAAGATTGCCGCCTTGTCAGGCGTTGTGCCCTGCACTTGCAGCCAATTCAGGCCATCCAGACGCGCGCGGGCATAGTCGCGCAGCTTTTTCTCATGGGCCGCGATATTCTCCATCCCGATCCCCATCATGTAGTCGAGCGCAACCCCAAGCCCGATCTGCTGCACGATACCGGGGGTGCCCGCCTCGAACATCATGGGCGCGTCGTTCCAGGTGATCTCGTCCTTGCGCACTTCGCGGATCATGTCCCCACCGCCAAGGAAAGGCCGCATCTCGGCCATCCGCGCCTTGCGCATATAGATCGCACCCGACCCCGAAGGACCGTAAAGCTTGTGCCCCGTGATGGCGTAGAAATCGCAGCCGATCTCCTCGACATTGACGGGCATGTGCACCGCCGCCTGAGATCCATCGACCAGCGTGACGATCCCCCGCTCTCGTGCCGCCTCGCAGATGGTTTTCACATCGACAACCGTGCCCAGCACGTTGGACAGATGCGTGACCGCGACCAGCTTGGTCTTGGGTCCCATCGCGTCAATCACTGTCTGCGGGTCCAGATAGCCGGTGCTGTCCACATCGACCCACTTGATCACCACACCCTGCCGTTCACGCAGGAAATGCCAGGGCACGATATTGGCGTGATGCTCCATCACCGACAGGATGATCTCGTCGCCTGCCTGCAGGTTCGGCATCCCCCAGCCATAGGCCACGGTGTTGATCCCCATCGTGGTGCCGGTGTTCATGACGATTTCATCCTCGTCCTTCACACCAAGGAACTTGGCGATCACCCCCCGCGTGCTCTCGTATTTCTCGGTCGCGAGGTTCGACAGGTAGTGCAGCCCGCGATGGACGTTGGCGTATTCCTCGGCATAGGCGCGGGTGATCGCGTCGATCACCACCTGAGGCTTCTGCGCGCTGGCCCCGTTGTCGAGATAGACCAGCGGTTTGCCATTCACCTCGCGCGACAGGATCGGGAAATCGCGGCGGATCTCGGTGACGTCATACATATCCAGGTATTCCTCCGGTCTGGACGCCCAGAAGGCTGAAGATCAGACTCAGCCCCAGCATCATGCCGACAACGGCCAGCAACAAGACCAAACCCGCACGCAGCAGGCTGCCGGTCTCGTGGGCCACATCAATGAAGTTGACGAAGATCCAGATGCCCAGCACCGACGCGGCGCTGATCAGGACCCCCGACAGGAACAGGCTGATCGGTCCGACAAGCGCAACAACGGCTTGCAACAGAACCCGCAACGCCTGCAACCAGATCACGAGAATTGCAATCTCGGCATAGCTGGCCCGTCCCCCAAGCGGCCTGCCGCACAGCGTCACCGCCACGATCAACGCCGCCACCGAAATCGCCAGCATCGTTCCGAACACGGTCGGATTGGCCAGAACCGGGCCGAACATGTCATCCGCAGGCACCAGCAGCAACGAGGCCGAGAACATCAGCGTGTTCAGTACGATCACAAGCGCAAAGGCCAGCCACAGCGCCTGCGACGGCAGGTTCATCGCCAGAAGCAACCGCGCCACGTCGCGCGGGGCCGTCACGGTGTTGACCGCCAGTCGCAGAAATCCGGCCAGCGTCACGCCGCATCCCCGCGATACACGGCCCGCATTCCCGCGATCCAGAACCACAGCAGCACACCGATCCAGACGACGCCCACCAGCGTCAAAGCAGGCCCCGGCCCGATGAACCCGGCCACCAGACCGTTCAGCAGCGCCAAAGGCGTTGCCGCCAGAAGACCCCAGAAAATCGCGATCCGCGCATTGAAGGACGGCCCCTGCCCGCGAAACACCCGCATGATAAGATGGAGCAGCCACGACAGAAGGTAGAATCCAAGCGGCGCGAACAGCAGCCATCCCGCCAGCGCCCCGGCCAGCAGACCATTGATGTCCTGCCCGGTCAGATGCGCCTCACGGCTCAGCCGGGGCCATTGCGCAACAAACAGGATCACGCAGGCCCCCATCAGGATGGCCAAGGCTCTGTCTTCGCGCTGCCCGGCATCCACCAGTCGGCGCACCACCTTGCCCGGCCCCCGATACGTGGCCGCTATGTCCTGCGTGAACGGCATCGCGGCTCAGCCACGCCGCCGCGCAAGCCACGCCTCGACGCGGGCATTGATCTCGTCCTGAAGCGCCTCGTCCTCGATCTCCATCACCGCTTCGGCCAGAAAGGCGATGGTGAGCAGGTCGGTCGCCGGCCCCTCTTCGATCCCGCGCGAGCGCAGGTAGAAAAGCCCCTCCTCGTCGATCGCCCCCGAGGTCGATCCGTGCGAACAGGCCACGTCATCCGCGTAGATCTCAAGCTCCGGCTTGGCAAGAAACTGGCTGTCCTCGTCCAGCAACAACGACTGGCTGATCTGGTAGCCGTCGGTCTTCTGAGCGCCTTCCTTGACAAGGATCTTGCCCTGGAACACCCCCGTCGCCCCGTTGCGCAGCACCTTCTTGAACACCTGTCGGCTCTCGCAGTTCAGCGCGTCATGGGTGATGAACACCGTGTCGTCATGGTGGAAATCGCCGTCACCGACACAGGCCCCGGCCACATGTGCTGTCGCATTGTCGCCGGTCAGTTCGATCACACATTCGTTGCGGGTCAGCTTGCCATTGGCGGTCAGGGTGAAGGACTTGAACACCGACTCCTCACCCAGACGGGTGAAGATCGCCGTGGCCGCACGGCGCTCGTGATCGCGCCCCTGCGCGCGGACATGGTGGAATGTACCCCCATCCGCAATCTCGACTTCCATGCACTTGTTGAACCGCGCGGCCGCCGGTCCGTTCTCCAGCAGGGTCAGTTCCGCACCGGACTCGATCTTCACAACATGGTGGAGGATCGCGTCAGAAGTCTCTGACAAATGGCGATAAACCAGGCTGATCGGCTTCGGCGCGCGGCCCGTGACATGGATCAGCACGCCATCCGTGGCGAACGCCGTGTTCAGCGCCGCCAAGGGGCGCTGCACCGGAGATTGCCCACGGGCTTCCAGCACACCATAGACATCCTTGGCCCAGTGAATGTCCCGCACATCGGCCAGACGGTCGATGCTGACATGCTCCATCGCCAGATCATCCGACTCCTCGGCGCTGAACACACCGTCGATGAACACGATCTTGAGCCTATCAACCTCGCCGAAGATCGGCGCTTCGTCGGTTTCGAGAAGGGCTGCCTTGGGGGCCTCGGGCTGCACCAGAGTGTCCGGGCGCGTGTACTTCCAATACTCGTCCCGACCGCTTGGCAAACCCATGCTGCGCACCCGCGCAACGGCATCTTCACGCGCCGCCTGCGCCCAGCCGCCCTGGGGCATGTCAAGCACGGCAAGCCGCGCGTCGGTGGCATCCTGTTTGATCTGCGGCAACGCCATTACACTGCCTCCGCCAGAAGGTCCGCATAGCCGTTGTTTTCCACCTCAAGCGCAAGCTCGGGGCCACCCGTCTTAATGATCCGGCCATCCGCCATGATGTGCACCACATCCGGTTTGATGTGATCCAGCAGACGCTGGTAGTGCGTGATGACAAGGAACCCGCGCCCCTCGTCGCGCAGTGCGTTCACACCGTCGGCCACCAGCTTCATCGCATCCACGTCAAGGCCCGAGTCGGTCTCGTCAAGGATGCACATCTTCGGCTCGAGCATGGCCATCTGCAGGATTTCGTTGCGCTTTTTCTCACCACCCGAGAAACCCACATTGACCGGACGCTTCAGCATTTCGGCGTCGATTTTCAGTTCCTTGGCCTTTTCACGCACGACCTTGAGAAATTCGCTCGCCGACATCTCTTCTTCGCCCCGCGCCTTGCGCTGAGCATTCACCGCCGTCCGCAGGAAGGTCATGTTGCCGACACCGGGGATTTCCACCGGGTACTGGAACGCAAGAAACACACCCGCCGCCGCGCGCTCTTCCGGCTCCATGTCCAGGATGTCTTCGCCATCCAGCGTCGCCGACCCTTCGGTCACCTCGTAGCCATCCTTGCCCGACAGCACATAGGACAGCGTCGACTTGCCCGACCCGTTCGGCCCCATGATCGCATGCACCTTGCCAGCCTCGACCGTCAGGTTCACACCTTTGAGGATTTGCTTGTCTTCTTCCTCAAGTTGCACGTGCAGATTGGTGATGTTCAGCATGTCCATGAACTCCATGTTGTGTCTTCTTCGTGGACGAGAAGAAAATTCTTGTTCGGGTTGTAGCGCTTCGGTTTCGAATACGCCTTGTAACTGTTTTCGACGAGCCACGCTTCGAAAGCCTGGCGGTTGGTTTTGTCGACCTCGATCAGCATTCGGGGCCTGTGTCGTTTCACCGTCTCGGTCAGGGACCGAAGCACGTTCATCTCCATCCCTTCCACATCGATCTTGATGAAACTGGCGGCGCGATCGCCGATCACATCATCTGCACGTACCACGGGGATGGTGTCCTCACCGGGCACAAGCCGCCCTGCCCCGACATTGCCCATGTGAAAATCCATCCCGAACGCCGTGTCGGTCGCATCCGAAATCCCATATCCCAGCCAGCCAGCCAAGATCAACGCATGTGTCAACCGCGTTCAACATGACATTGTTGACCAGAACCCTGTAAGCAACCGGATTGGGCTCAACGACGATGACCTCCGTCGGCGCAAGGAACTTGGCCACGAACAGGGCGTGGTTTCCGACATTGGCACCGATGTCGACATAAATCCCGCCGGGCGGAAAGGCGCGGCGAATGATCTCCAGTTCCTCTTGTTCGTAGAAGATACCTTTGGCGTGGTAGTTTTTCTGGATCAGGTCCCGACGGGCAGCAATCGTGAAAAAAACCGGCTGGCCTGACACCACCGTCCGCACCACGGGCGCGGCCATGAGCCGAAAGACACCTGGGGCGTCCATCAGGTCGGTCAGCGCTTCCGCGGCGACAGGATTGGTCAGTTCAGCCACAGACACGGGCCTTACCCCCGATCCGTCAGCACAGCGGTGCCGCTTGCCGACACCATCAGCATCGAATTGCCGACCACTTCGTAATCCAGATCGACGCCCACAACCGCATTGGCCCCAAGCGCCAGCGCCCTCTGTTCCAACTCGCGCATCGCCACGTCGCGGGCATCCTGCAGCTTGGCCTCATAAGCACCGGACCGGCCCCCGACGATGTCGGTGATCGACGCGAAAATGTCCCGGACCACATTGGCCCCCATGATCGCCTCGCCCACCACGATCCCTTTGTATTCAAGGATCTTCTGGCCTTCGATGCTGTTGGTCGTCGTGATGATCATCTATGTCTTTCCATCCAAAGTTTCACTGCAATTCCAGAGAGACCACCGCAGAGTCCACCGGCCAGCCCAATAACGAAAATCCCGTTCCCGATCCAAAGTGGTGCCGAGAGTAACATCAGGACCCCGGCGACCACCCCGGTCAACATACCATACTGCCCTTTTGGTTCGGCCGGAGTGGAGAGCCAATGCCAGATCGACATGGTCAGCCAACAGACCCTTCAAGCGAGATCGCCACAAGCTGTTGCGCCTCCATGGCAAACTCCATCGGCAGCGCCTGCAGCACATCGCGGCAGAACCCGTTGACGACCAGAGCCACAGCCTCTTCCTCGTCCATGCCGCGCTGGCGGCAGTAGAAAAGCTGATCGTCATCCACCTTGGAGGTGGTGGCCTCATGCTCAACACGGCTCGAGTTGTTCTTCACCTCGATATACGGAACCGTATGCGCCCCGCACTTGTCGCCGATCAGCAGGCTGTCACACTGGGTGTAGTTGCGGCTGTTCTTGGCCTTCGGGTGCATCGACACGAGGCCGCGATAGGTGTTCTGCGCCTTGCCCGCGCTGATGCCTTTCGACACGATCCGCGACTTGGTGTTCTTGCCCAGATGGATCATCTTCGTGCCGGTATCGGCCTGCTGCATGTTGTTGGCGATGGCGATCGAATAGAACTCGCCCTGGCTGTCGTCGCCGCGCAGGATGCAGGACGGGTATTTCCACGTCACGGCGGACCCGGTTTCCACCTGCGTCCACATCACCTTGGCGCGATCGCCCCGGCAATCGGCGCGCTTGGTGACAAAGTTGTAGATACCACCCTTGCCGTTCTCGTCACCCGGATACCAGTTCTGGACGGTCGAATACTTCACTTCGGCGTCTTCCTCGACGATGATCTCGACCACCGCCGCATGAAGCTGCGCGGTATCGCGCTGCGGCGCGGTGCAGCCTTCGAGATAGGACACGTAAGACCCCTTGTCGGCAATGATCAACGTGCGCTCGAACTGGCCGGTGTTTTCCGCGTTGATCCGGAAATAGGTGCTCAACTCCATCGGGCAGCGCACGCCCGGCGGCACGTAGACGAACGACCCGTCCGAGAACACAGCCGAATTCAGCGTTGCATAGAAATTGTCCGACACCGGAACAACCGAGCCCAGATACTTCTTCACCAACTCTGGATGTTCCTTGATCGCCTCGGAGATCGAGCAGAAAATCACGCCCGCCGCCTTCAGTTCCTTCTGGAACGTCGTGCCGACCGACACGGAGTCGAACACCGCATCGACCGCCACCTTGCGGCCCTCGGCCGGCGCATCCTCGGCCCCTTCGACCCCGGCAAGGATCATTTGCTCCTTCAAAGGAATGCCCAGCTTCTCATAGGTCGCCAGCAGCTTGGGATCGACCTCGTCCAACGACTTGGGCTTGGTCTCCATGCTCTTGGGGCGTGCGTAGTAATACTGGTCCTGAAAGTCGATCTCCGGATAGTCGACCATCGCCCAGGTCGGCTCTTCCTTCTGGAGCCAACGCTCATAGGCCTGCAGACGCCACTCGGTCATCCATTCCGGCTCGTCGTTCTTTTCCGAGATCAGACGCACGATGTCCGGGGTCAGACCCTTCGGCGCGTACTCCATCTCGATATCGGTGTCCCAGCCATATTTGTACTTGCCACCGACCTGGCGCACCGCTTCGACGGTTTCCTGATCCACGCCTTCCTTGACGGTCACATTATCCAAAGCAGCCATGTTCGTGCCCCCTGATCCTGTTTCTCACGCGGCCCGCGCGCGGTGTTTTTCCCATTTGGTCAGCCATGTCTCGGCAAACCGCATCACATCGTCTTCGGTTGTCTGCGGCCCCAGCGACACGCGGATCGCGCTGCTGGCGGTGGCCGTATCGAACCCCATCGCGGTCAACACCGCGCTGGCCTTCACCTTGCCGCTTGAACAGGCGGACCCGGCGCTGATCGCAAAACCGGCCAGATCCATCTGCATCACCTGAGTTTCCCCTTTCCAGCCGGGAGTGGCGAAACACGAGGTGTTCGGCAGGCGCTTTCCGCCTTTCCCGACCAAAATAGTCTCTTTTGCCCGCGCCTCAATAGCCGAATCTAGAATGTTTCTAAATTCTTCCACCCGCGCCCAGACACCGGCCTCCAGATCCCGTACCGCCGCTTCAGCCGCAGCGCCGAACCCCGCGAGTCCAATGACATTTTCCGTCCCCGACCGACGGCCCATCTCCTGCCCACCGCCCCGGATCTGCGCCGCAAGATCGGTCCCGCGCCTCATCACCAACGCGCCAACACCCTTGGGACCACCAAGCTTGTGCGCCGAAATCAGGGCCATCTCGCAGCCCAGCCAGTTGAAGGCCACGGGCAGCTTGCCAAAGGCCTGCGTCGCATCCACCACGGCCACTCCCGGCGGCAGGTCCTGCACGATCCCGGTCTCGGAATTGGCCAGTTGCAGCGCCGTGTTTTCCGGCGCGGTGACAGACACCTGCCCTGCTGCATCGACCGGCAGAACAGGATCGATCCAGGCCCGCACTGCATCATGCTCGATCGCGGCCCCGACCAGCCCGCGCCCGGCACAGGCCAGCGCCGCCGCCTCGGTGGCCCCCGAGACAAAGACCACGTCTGCCCCGTCCGCACCGAACGCCTGCGCCACCTGCGCCCGCGCACGCTCCACCAGCCCCTTGGCCGCGCGCCCCTCGGCATGGACCGAGGACGGATTGCCCACCACATCCATCGCCGCGATCATCGCCGCGCGCGCCTCGGGACGCAGCGGCGTGGTCGCGTTGTGATCCAGATAGACCCGCCCCACTCAGACCGCTCCTGGCTTCTCTGGTTCGAAAATACTTCGGGGGTGAATTGGCCGCAGGCCAAGAGGGGGCAGCGCCCCCTGACCCTCATATTCGCGCAGCCAATGCGATCCCATCACTCGTCCACCACGGCAAAGAGGTTCGGCACCGCCGGACAGGGTGCCAGCGAATTGCCCACCACGTCCGACAGGCGCGTCTGATGCAGGAACACGTAGACATGCGCCGACAGACCTTCCCACAACCGGTTGGTCATGGATTGCGCCCGGCTGCCCGAAAGCCCCCCCGAGGCCCCTGCCCCCTTGTGCATCGCGTCCACCGTCTCGTCGACAGCCCCCAGCACATCGACCACGCGAATATCGCTGGCCGCCTTGGCGAGACGATAGCCGCCACCGGGGCCGCGCACCGACGTCACCAATCCGGCGCGCCGCAGCTTGACGAACAACTGCTCGAGATAGGGCAGAGAAATATCCTGCCGCTGGGCAATATCGCCCAGTGTGACCAGCGTCCCATCGGGTTGCATCGCAATATCCGCCAAAGCAACCATCGCGTACCGACCTTTTGTACTCAGTTTCATGGCCGTCTCCCAAACGCCCCTGCGACACAATTGACCTTGGAAGGGCAATTGCCTATGTGCGGATAACCAATTCGGGGGCCAAACCCCGATTTAGAACCATTCTAAGAAGCCTGAGTGAAGCTGTCAAGATTTACGGACCGCTGCACCCGCGCCCAAGCAGGAGCCACCACCGCCTATGCCCGAGGTGATTTTTCCCGGACCCGAAGGCCGCCTCGAAGGCCGCTACCACCCGCAAAAGGAAAGCGACGCGCCGATTGCCATCATCCTGCACCCGCACCCGCAATTCGGCGGCACGATGAACAACAAGGTGGTCTACAACCTGCATTACGCCTTCTACAACATGGGCTTCACCGTGCTGCGCTTCAACTTCCGCGGCGTCGGGCGCAGCCAGGGCGAATATGACCAGGGGATCGGCGAACTCAGCGATGCGGCCTCCGCACTCGACTACCTGCAGTCGATGAACAACAATTCCAAACATTGCTGGGTCGCAGGTTTCAGCTTTGGCGCATGGATCGGCATGCAGCTTCTGATGCGCCGCCCCGAGATCACCGGCTTCATCTCCGTTAGCCCGCCCGCCAACATGTACGATTTCTCGTTCCTCGCCCCCTGCCCTTCATCGGGGCTGATCATCAACGGCACCGGCGACCGCGTGGCCCCACCCGCCGACACGAAGTCTCTGGTGAGCAAGCTGTCGGAACAAAAAGGCATCACCGTCACCCATACCGAGATCGAAGGCGCGGACCATTTCTTCAAGGAACCGCACATGGACACGATGATCGACCATGTGACCGGCTATGTGAAACGCCGCCTGACCGAGAACAGCCGCTGAGGACAAAACCCGATGTCGATGGTCAACGAGATCGCCGAAAAACTGGCGGATGACACGCTCAAGGCGATGAAGCATCTCGACGACGACCGCTTCTTCATGGAGGTTGCGGCGGAACTGGGCGCGGCCTCGACCACGTTGGAAGAGGCGTTTCTCACCGCGATCCGCGTGCGCCTTGCAGAACGCAAGGCCCGCGCCTTCATCCGTGCCCGGATCGAGGGCCAGAAGAAAGACGCCAATTTCGGGAACTGAGCCTTCCAGCCCCCGCAATCAAGAGGTCCGATGTCCCGGCTCGATCAACAGATGGCGTTCCTGACCGAAGTCGACCGCCTCAAATCCGTGATGCGCGCCACCACGCTCTGTGATGGCAGCCGCTACGAAAACAGCGCCGAGCATTCCTGGCACATCGCGCTCTACGCGCTTGTGCTGGCGGAACATTCCGAAACATCACTCGACATCGGCAAGGTGATCCGGATGCTCCTGCTGCACGACCTCGTCGAAATCGACGCGGGCGACGCGCCGGTCTTCGGCGACCATGACGCAGACGCGATGGCCCAGCGCGAAGCAGCCGCCGCTGATCGGATCTTCGGCCTTCTGCCTGCCGATCAGGCATCGGCGTTCCGGGCGCTCTGGGACGAATTCGAGGCCAACGAAACACCCGAGGCGCAATTCGCCAAATCCATCGACCGGATACAGCCGCCGATGCAGAACCTTGCGTCCGGCGGCGTGTCCTGGGTCGATTACAACGTGACCTACGACATGTTCGAAGCCCGGATCGGCCCGAAAATCGCCAAGGGCGCGCCCAGCATCCTCGCGTGGCTTCGACCAAGGGTGGCGGCGTTCTTCGCCGGGCGGTCCTGACACGTTTGCATCTCGCGCCCGGACCCGACTCAGCCTAGGGTGAGACCATGTCGGACAATGATCACCCCCGCACCCTTCTGCTCACCGGCGCAAGCCGGGGCATCGGCCACGCCACGGTCAAGAAATTCGCCGCCGAAGGCTGGCGCGTGATCAGTTGTTCCCGGCAGGCGTTTTCGCCCAACTGCCCCTGGCCCGGCGGCGAACGCAACCACATCCAGGTTGATCTGAGCGATCCGCAGCAAACCATGGAGGCGGTCCGCATCGTCAAGGAACGGCTGGACGGTGGGCGGCTCGATGCGCTGGTGAACAATGCGGGGATCTCTCCCAAGGGGCCTGCGGGCGAACGGCTCAGCACGCTGGACACCGATCTGCGCGACTGGGGCAAGGTGTTTCACGTCAATTTCTTTGCGTCGGTGGTTCTGGGACGCGGGCTGAAGGACGAATTGGCGGCGGCGCAGGGCGCCATCGTGAATGTGACCTCCATTGCAGGGTCCCGCGTTCACCCGTTTGCGGGCGCGGCCTATGCGACATCCAAGGCGGCCCTTGCCGCGCTCACACGGGAAATGGCCCATGATTTCGGACCTTTGGGGGTTCGGGTGAATGCGATTGCGCCGGGAGAGGTCGACACCAGCATCCTGAGTGAGGGCACCGAAAAGATCGTCGAGAAACTGCCGATGCGACGGCTTGGTCAGCCGGCGGAGGTGGCGGATGTGATCTATTTCCTGTGCTCGGGACAGAGCGGCTATGTCACGGGCACTGAGATCGAGGTGAATGGCGGGCAGCACGTCTGACCCCCGCCTGCCCACACCGAGCCAAACCAAGCCAAGCCAAGCCACCAGAATTTTATGGGGCGGGCTGAGATTTTTCGTACGAAAAATCTCAAGACCCTCCAGAAAATTCTTAGGAAGATTCGGTTAACGCCGGATTAAAAGTGAATGGCCCGGCCCCAGGCATCCAGCACCGCCTCATGCATCATCTCCGACAGGGTCGGGTGCGGGAACACCGTCTGCATCAGGTCTTCCTCGGTGGTCTCAAGCTGCCGACCGACCACATAGCCCTGAATCAACTCGGTCACTTCCGCACCCACCATATGCGCCCCCAGAAGCGCGCCGGTTTTCGCGTCGAACACCGTCTTGATCATGCCCTCGGGTTCCCCCAGCGCGATCGCCTTGCCATTGCCGATGAAGGGGAAGCGACCGACCTTGATGTCATAGCCCTTGTCCTTCGCTTGCGCCTCGGTCAGGCCGACACTGGCGACCTGCGGCTGGCAATAGGTGCAGCCCGCGATGCTGTCCGGCTCCACCGCATGCGGATGCCCACCGGCGATCAGCTCGGCCACCATCACACCTTCGTGGCTGGCTTTATGCGCAAGCCACGGCGCGCCGGCGATGTCTCCGATGGCATAGACGCCGTCCACACCAGTGCGGCACATCGGGTCGGTCACCACATGGGTGCGGTCGACCTTCACGCCCAGCGCCTCGAGCCCTAGCCCTTCGGTGTTGCCGACGATGCCAACGGCCGAGATCACCGTATCGAACTCTTCCTTGCTGACCTTGCCCTCTTGTTCGATATGGGCAGTGACCGTTCCCTTGCCGCGATCCAGTTGCTTGACCATCGCCTTTTCGCGGATTGTCATGCCCTGCTTTTCGAACTGTTTCTTTGCGAAACCGCTGATTTCGGCATCTTCGACCGGCAGGATGCGGTCCATCACTTCGACCACGGTCGTGTCGGCCCCAAGCGTGTTGTAGAAGCTGGCGAATTCGATGCCGATTGCTCCCGAGCCGATCACCAGAAGCTTTTTCGGCATCCGGTTCGGCACCAGCGCGTGTTTGTAGGTCCAGACCAGATCGCCATCCGCCTCTAGCCCCGGCATCTCGCGCGCCCGCGCACCGGTTGCGATGACGATGTTCTTGGCCGTCAGGTCTTCGACGCCTTTCTCGGTCTTCACCTGAACCTTGCCCTTGGCGGGGATCGTGGCCTCGCCCATCACCACGGTGACCTTGTTCTTCTTCAGCAGATGCCCCACCCCGGAATTCAACTGCTTCGCAATCCCGCGCGAGCGTTTGACGACGGCGTCGAGATCATAACCGATGCCCTCGGCCTTCAGCCCGAATTCCTTGGCGCGGTGCATGAGGTGGAACACCTCCGAGGTGCGCAGCATGGCCTTCGTGGGGATACAGCCCCAGTTGAGACAGATGCCGCCGAGATGTTCGCGTTCGACAATGGCCACGCTCAGCCCAAGCTGTGCGCCGCGGATGGCGGCGACATAGCCGCCGGGGCCTGCGCCGATCACGATCATGTCGAAGCTCTTGCTCATCGCCTGCTCTCCTCCCTCAAGGTCAGGTTTGGGACAAAGCGTAGGCCAAAGCGTCAGGGCTCACAATGGGGCTTGGCGGTTAGGTCCGGAACGGACCCAATGTTTCGCGCGCGAAACAATGGGTCACACCTCCTGACCGTTTAACCTTCTGTTAACGCGTGTGAAATCAGGCTTCCGCCTTCTTTTCCCAGCGCCCGGACTCCTCGGACCAGTATTGCGCCGAACATCCCGCACCGGTTAGGCTGCGCCACTGGCCGCGTGCGACGTCAACGGCTGCGGGGTCATTGCCGTCGAAAAGTATGCAGACCCGTTCCAACCGCTGCACCTCGTCCGGGGCCACCTCGGCCCCGTCGACGCTCATCAGGCAGTGTGGATCGTTTGCCGCTTCATGCGCCACGGTCAGCAAAACCGGCTGCGCCGCGTCATGCGGTCCGCCCGCAAGCCCGTGTGGCAGGAACCCCTCCTCCGGTCCCAGCCAAAGCTTCTGATCCAGCCAATCCATCCGCGCGGCATCGGTTCCCCGCACCGCAACGCGCCAACCCGCGCCCAGCGCCTTGCCCAGAAGCATGGGCAAGGTCGTCTCGAGCGGCTTTTGCGTCAGGTGATAGAAATAGGCCGCACCCATGAGATCAGTCCTTGGCCTCGAACCGGTCGGCGATCAGCCGGTCGAGCGCCCGCACCCCCCAGCCGGTGGCGCCTTTGGGCGACAGGTCCTGATCGGATTTCACATGGGCGACGCCGGCGATGTCGAGGTGAATCCACGGCATGTCGTCCTTGACAAACCGCTTGAGGAACTGCGCCGCCGTGATCGAGCCAGCGGGACGGCCGCCGATGTTCTTCATGTCGGCCACCGGGGATTTCAGCATGTCGTCATAAGCCTGTCCCAGAGGCATCCGCCACGCGCCCTCGCGCTCGGTCTCGGCGGCCTTGAGGAACGCCCCGGCAAAGCTGTCGTCATTGGAATAGACGGCGGCATTCTCGTGCCCCAGCGCGATGATGCAGGCTCCTGTCAGAGTGGCGAGATCAATCATCGCGGCGGGTTTTTCGGTCTCCTGCGCGTGCCACATGACATCACACAGCACCAGACGGCCTTCTGCATCGGTGTTCACGACTTCGATCGTGTCACCCTTCATCGACGTCACCACGTCACCCGGACGCACGGCGCTGCCCGAGGGCATGTTCTCGACCAGCCCCACAAGTCCCACGACATTGGCCTTGGCCTCGCGTTTGGCCACGGCGTGCATGACACCGGCGACCACACCCGCGCCGCCCATGTCCATGGTCATGTCCTCCATGCCAGCCGCGGGTTTGAGCGAGATGCCCCCGGTGTCGAACACCACCCCCTTGCCGATCAGCGCCAGCGGGGCGTCGCCCTTGGCCCCACCCTTCCAGCGCATGATGACCACTTTGGAGGGGCTTTCAGACCCCTGCCCCACACAGAGAAGCGCGCGCATGCCCAGCTTTGCCAGCGCCTTTTCCTCAAGCACCTCAACCTCGACCCCCAGATCGCGCAGAGCTTCCAGCCGCTTGGCGAATTCGGTGGTGGTGAGCACGTTGGCCGGTTCGTTGACGAGGTTGCGGGTGAAATGCACACCTTCGGCCACGGCGATGCGGGGCGCTGCGGCGGCAGCGGCGTCGTCGGGTTTGGTGCACATGAACGTGGCCGCACCGTAAGGATCGGATTTCTTGGTCTTGTGATTGTCGAACCCGTAGCCGCGCAGCGCAAGCCCCAGCGCGATTTCCTCGGGCCGCGCGGTGCCTTCGACCAGCACGGTCATCGCGGACGATCCCGCAGCCACAGCCAGCGCCGCCCCGGCCTTGCGCGCCAGGTCCGGCGCCGGGCGGCGGGACAGTTTGACCAGATCCACCGACTGCGCCTGAAGGCCGGTGGGCCAGTTGAGGGACATCACCTTGCCCTCGGCCAGCTTGTCCCACGCCTCGGACCCGGTGGCCCGCGCCAGCGCGCCCTTGGTCAGCCGATTGAGCCTGCGCGCGCCCGCGCTGAGTTTCAGATCGGGTGTGACACAGACCGCGATCCGGCCTTCCGCGTTGCTCAGCCCCTCAAGATCGACCGGCACAAAGGTGAGTGCGCGAAGTTCCGCCATATTCTGCTCCGTATGTTGGTTTGGATATAGGGGTAGCGCCCGTGCGCGCGGTTGACCAGAGGCCGGTTTTCCCGCAAACCCTTGGGTATTGGGCCAGTCCGGCCCACTCCATGTCGTGTGAAGGGGTCCGCTGTGCCAAGATTCGACAGATACATGCTGTCGCAACTCATGGTCCTCTTTGGGTTCTTCGCCTTGGTGCTGGTCGCCGTCTACTGGGTGAACCGCGCCGTGATCCTGTTCGACCGGCTGATTGCCGATGGTCATTCGGCGGGGGTTTTCCTCGAATTCACCGCCCTCAGCCTGCCCGGCGTGATTGCATTGGTGCTGCCGATGGCGTCGTTTGCCGCCGCCGTTTACGTGACCAACCGGCTGATGGGCGATTCCGAACTGACCGTGGTACAGGCCACCGGCTACAGCCCGTGGCGGCTGGCGCGGCCGGTGATGCTGTTCGGCGTGATCGTGGCGCTCATGATGTCGGCGCTGACCCATGTCCTTGTCCCGGCATCGGTGGCGCAGCTCAAGGAGCGTGAGGTCGAGATCTCGGGATCGGTCAGCGCGCGGCTCTTGCGGGAGGGCACCTTCCTGCATCCCGGCCCCGGCGTGACCTTTTTCATCCGCGAGATCACCCCCGAGGGCGAATTGCGCGACGTCTACCTTTCCGACCGGCGGCAGACCGACCGCGAAGTCACCTACACCGCCGAGCGCGCCTATGTGGTGCAGGCCGAAGAAGGCCCACGCCTTGTCATGGTGAGCGGCCTTGCCCAGACGCTGAGGACCGAGACACGGGCGCTTTCGACGACTCTGTTTCAGGATTTCACCTACGACATCAGCACGCTGATCGTGCAGAACCAGAACCTCAACCTGCGGCCCCGGCACCTGCCCACATGGGACCTGCTGACCCGACCCGAGGCGATGGCGGCCCTGACCGGCGTGCCTCTGGCGCGGATCAACGAGGAACTGCATGGCCGGTTCCAGCAGGCGCTTCTGGGTCTCGTGGCCGCGTTGATCGGGTTCTCGACGCTGTTGACCGGAAGCTTCAGCCGCTTTGGGGTGGGACGGCAGATCGTGATCGCCATCTTCCTGCTGGTGGTCGTCAAGCTGGTCGAAAGCGCCATCACCGATCCGACCCGCAACAGCGCCGCGCTCTGGCCGCTGATCTACCTGCCCTCGCTGGTGGGGCTGGCGCTTGCCATGGCGATGCTGCACCTTGCCGCGCGCCCGTTCAGACAGTCGCGGCAGGCCGCCACCCCGGAGGTGTCGGCATGATCCTGCACCTGTACTTTGCGCGCCGCTTTCTGTGGACCTTTCTGGCCATTTTCGGAATTTTCTTTCTGTTTCAGGTTCTTCTCGATCTGGTTGACCAAATCCGGCGGCTGGACAATTCGGTCAGCTTTGCCGAGGTGATGAAGCTGACGCTGCTCAACACGCCGGAAGGGCTTTACCAGATCCTGCCGCTGGTGATGATCCTGTCCTCCATCGCGCTTTTCGTGGCGCTCGCGCGGTCGTCGGAACTTGTTGTGGCCCGCGCGGCGGGGCGGTCGGGGCTGACGGCGCAGGTCGGGCCGGTGGTGGTTGCGGCGCTCATCGGCGGGCTGACGGTGGCGATGGGCAACCCGATCGTGGCGGCCACGTCGAAAGCCTATTCCGACCTGCGCGAGACCTACCGCAATGGCGGCACCTCGGCCCTGTCCATCGGCGCGGAAGGGCTGTGGCTGCGCCAGTCCGACCCGCGCGGGCAGACGGTGATCCGGGCGGCGCGGGCCAATGCCAACGGCACCGTTCTTTATGACGTGATGTTCGTGGCCTATGCCGAAGGCGGTGGCCCGGTACGCCGGATCGAGGCGGCCGAGGCAGAGCTTGTCGATGGGGCCTGGGCGCTGCGCCAAGCCAAGGTTTGGCCGCTGATCGCCGGGGTCAACCCCGAGACGAATTCCGTGATGCACCCGGAATTGCGCGTCGCCTCGACCCTGACCGAGGACAGCATCAAGGACCGGTTCGGGCGGCCGTCGGCCATTTCCGTGTGGGAGTTGCAGGGCTTCATCACCGATCTCGAGGACGCGGGCTTTTCGGCCCGGCGTCACACTGTGTGGTTGCAGATGGAGCTGGCCCGTCCGGTCTTTCTCGTCTCCATGGTGCTGATCGGGGCGGCCTTTACCATGCGGCACAGCCGGATGGGGGGTACGGGCATCGCGGTTCTGTCAGCGGTTCTTCTTGGATTTTCATTATATTACGTGCGGAACTTCGCGCAGATTCTGGGCGAGAACGGCCAGTTGAACCCGCTTGCTGCAGCATGGGTGCCGCCGCTGGCCTCGGTGCTGCTGGCCTTGGGTCTGATCCTTCACCGGGAGGACGGATGATGCGGTGGTCGCTTCTTGCTGCGGTGGCGGCCGCGCTGCTCTGGTCCGCGCCCTCGCAGGCCCAATCCAGCGATGTGATGCTTCTGGCGGATCAGGTGCTGGTCGAACGGGGCGGCGACACGCTCGTGGCCACCGGCAATGTCGAGGCGCTGTACGACGGAACACGGCTGACGGCGTCGTCGATCATCTACGACCGCGCCAGCGACAGCGTCGAGATCCAGGGGCCGATCCGGATCACCCAGCCCAATGGCGACGTGTTGACCGCAACCCAGGCAGAGCTGGATCAGGGATTTCAGAACGGGTTGCTGGAAAGCGCGCGCTTCGTGCTGGACGAGCAGCTTCAGATCGCCTCGGCCCGCGCCGCGCGGGTAGACGGCCGCTACACCGCCATGAGCCAGGTGGCGGCAACCTCGTGCCAGGTCTGCGGCAGCGACCGCCCGCCGCTCTGGGCGATCCGGGCGACCCGCGTGGTGCATGATGCCGAGGAACGCCAGATCTATTTCGACGATGCGCAACTGCGGGTTCTGGGTGTGCCCGTGTTCTACATTCCCCGGATGCGCCTGCCCGATCCGACGCTTGACCGCGCGCGGGGGTTCCTGATCCCGGAGCTCAAGACCTCGAGCCTTTTGGGCTTTGGCATCAAACTGCCCTACTTCATTCCGATCGGGGATCACACCGACCTGACGCTGACGCCCTATCTGTCACCGGTCACCCGGACGCTTGAGATGCGGTACCGGCAGGCGTTCCGGACGGGCAATATCACCGTCAACGGCGCGATCAGCCGCGACACTCTGCAAAGCGGCGAGGCGCGCGGGTTGCTGTTTGCCGAAGGCGCGTTCTCGCTGCCGCGGAATTTCCGCCTGTCCTTCGACATCGAAGCGGTGAGCGATGACGCCTATCTCAACGACTACAACAGCGACTTCAAGAAAGACCGGCTGGACAGCGCGGTGACCCTGACCCGCGCGCAGCGGGACAGCTTTTTCTCGTTAGGGCTGATCCATTATGAAAGCCTGACCGATGGCGAGAACAACGCCACGCAACCGACGATCATCGGCGACCTGCGCTACAACCGCCGGTTCTTTCCCAACCGCGTCGGCGGCGAGGTGCGGCTAGGGTTTCAGTTGCATGGACATTACCGCTATTCGGACACCGACATCGACGGCCCTGATGCCGACAGCGTGGTCGACGGGCGCGATCTGGCACGGGCCAATCTCGACCTGAGCTGGCGCGACCGCTGGACCCTGCCGGGAGGGCTGCGGGCCGGGGCGGTGACACAGCTTTGGATCGATCACTTCATCGTCGAACAGGATGCACTGGCCGAAGGGGATTACACCGAAGTGACTCCCGCCGCATCGCTGGAACTGCGCTGGCCGCTGGTCAAGGCATCGCCCGATGGCGCGCGGGTTCTGCTCGAGCCCGTGGCGCAGGTCGGCTGGATCGGCGGTGACCGGTCGGGTGTTCCGAACGACGAAAGCACCCGCGTCGAATTCGACGAAGGCAATCTTCTGTCACTGTCGCGATTCCCCGCTCCGGACCGGCGCGAACGGGGGCTGATCGGGGCCGCAGGCCTGCGCTGGATGCGCGAAGACCCCGAAGGCTGGCGCGCCTCGCTGGTTCTGGGGCGGGTCTGGCGCGACGAGGTGGATGCCGCCTTCTCGCGGTCCTCGGGGCAGGACGACAGCCTGTCCGACTGGCTGATCGCCGGGCAATTCGCCCATCAGACCGGATTGCAGCTCATGGCGCGCGGGCTTTACGACACGGCGGACACCCGCTTTACCAAGGCCGAGATGCGCGCCAGCCTCACCCGCGACCGGTACGCGTTGGACGCGTCCTACATCCTGCTGACCACCGATCCGCAGGAAGACCGCAACGATGCGCAATCGCAATGGCGGGTGAACGGACGCTACAGCATCGACCGCAACTGGACCGCCACCGGCAACACCCGATACGACATCGCCGAGGGACAGTTCCTTCAGGCGGGGATCGGGGCCGAATACCGCAACGAATGTGTCGCGGTGGACTTTTCGGTCTCGCGCAGCTTTGCCTCTTCCACTAACCTTGAACCATCTACCGATTTCGGCCTGACCGTCGCGCTGACTGGCTTCAGCACGGGCGGCAGCGGCAAGGAGTACCGACGTTCATGCAACTTCTGAACACGTCCATCCGCAAACTGAGCGCCCTCGCGCTTGGCGTGACCCTGGCCCTTGGCCCGGTCTCTGCCAGCGCGCAGAACCTGTTTGCGCCGGTCATCCGCGTCAATGACAGTGTGGTCACAGCCTACGAGCTTGAACAGCGCGAGCGGATGCTCACGGTGCTGAACGCGCCCGGCAACCCCGCCGAGGTGGCCCGCGAACAACTGATCGACGACCGGCTGCGGATTCAGGCCGCCGAGGCGGCTGGCATCATTCCGACCCCGGAAGAGGTGCTGGACGGCATGGAGGAATTCGCACAGCGCGCCAATCTTTCGCGCGACGAATTCATCCGCGCGCTGGAAGGCAGTGGCGTGTCGGCGCAGACCTTCCGCGATTTCGTGCGCGCCGGTCTGAGCTGGCGTCTGCTGGTGCAGTCACGCTTTGCCGGTCGGGTGAACCTGTCCGAAGCCGAAATCGACCACGCGATGGGCGCGTCCGGCGGATCGTCGGTGCGGGTGCTGTTGTCCGAGATCATCATGCCCGCCCCGCCGCAACAGGCCGAGGCGGTGCGCGCCCGGGCCGAGCGGATCAGCCAGATCACCTCCGAGGCCGAATTCTCGGCGCAGGCGCGGCAGTTCTCGGCCACCGCAACCCGCGGTGCCGGGGGCCGTCTGCCCTGGCAGAACCTTGAAGACCTGCCGCCGGTGCTGCGCCCGCTTGTTCTGGCGCTGGCCCCGGGCGAGGTGACCGACCCTCTGCCGATCCCCAACGCCATCGCCCTGTTCCAGCTTCGGGCGGTCGAGGAAACGGGGTTCACCCCGCCGACTTATTCTGCCATCGAATACGCCGCCTACTACCTGCCCGGCGGACGGTCTGACGCCACGCTGGCGCAGGCCCGCGTTCTGGCCAGCAAGGTGGACCGCTGCGACGATCTTTACGGCATCGCGCAAGGCCAGCCCGAAGAGGTGCTGGAGCGGCAGACCCTGCCGCCCGCGGACATTCCCACCGACATCGCGTTCGAGCTCTCCAAGCTCGATCCCGGCGAGGTGTCGACGGCGCTGACCCGGTCGAATGGCCAGACGCTGATGTTCCTGATGCTGTGCGGGCGCACCGCCGAGATGAATGACGACGTGACCCGCAACCAGTTTGCGATCGGTCTGCGCAACCAGCGCCTCAGCTCGCTGGCCGACAGCTATCTTGCCCAATTGCGCGCCGAAGCCCGCATCGTCACGCAATGACCCCAGCGCCGATTGCCCTGACCATCGGGGAACCGGCCGGGATCGGACCCGAGCTGGCCGGGATGGCGTGGGACGTGCTGCGGGGCGAGGTGCCGTTCTTCCTGATCGGCGATCCGGACCACCTGCCCGAGGGCACGGACTGGGTCGAGATCGCCGCTCCGGATGAGGTTGCGGCCTGCGGCCCCGCCCTGCCCGTTCTGCCGCACCGCTTTGACGGCCCGCGCATACCGGGTGTCGCGCAGCCTGCGCAGGCCCGCGGCGTTGTCGCCGTGATTGAACGCGCGGTGGCGCTGGCGGCATCCGGCAAGGCGGGCGGCATCTGCACGCTGCCGATCCACAAACAGGCGCTACAGGACGGTGCCGGGTTCGGCTTTCCCGGCCATACGGAGTTTCTTGCGCATCTCTGCGACAGGACCGACGTGGTGATGATGCTGGCAGGGCCACAGTTGCGGGTGGTGCCGGTGACGATCCATATCCCGTTGTCCGGTGTGCCGCGCAGCCTGACCCGCGATTTGCTGGAGACCCGCATCCGCATCACCCATGACGCGCTAGTCACACAGTTCGGCATCCCAAAGCCGCGTCTTGCAGTGGCCGGGCTGAACCCCCATGCCGGGGAAGGCGGGAAGATGGGCACCGAGGAACAGACGCTGATCGCGCCCGTGCTGGCCGCGCTGCGCAAAGAGGGCCTGAGCCTCGAAGGTCCGATGAGTGCAGACACGATGTTTCACGCCGCAGCTCGTCAGCGCTATGACGCGGCAATCTGCATGTATCACGATCAGGCGCTGATCCCGATCAAGACGCTGGATTTCGACCGGGGTGTGAACGTGACGCTGGGACTGCCGATCATCCGCACCTCGCCCGACCATGGCACAGCCTTTGACATTGCCGGCACCGGCACGGCCAATCCAAGCTCGACCATCGAGGCGCTACGGATGGCGTGGCAGATGGCCTGCGCGCGGACCTGAGCGATGCGCGAACGGATGGGACGGGATTTGCATATTTTCGAAAAGAAGACGCAGGGGCTTCGCTCGGTACGCGGAGGCTGTGATGGCCGCACTTGACGGATTGCCGCCCCTGCGCGAGGTGATCGCGACCCACGGGCTGAGTGCGAAGAAAGCGCTGGGGCAGAACTTTTTGCTGGACCTGAACCTGACCGCCAAGATCGCGCGGCAGGCGGGCGACCTGAGCGGCACGGATGTGCTTGAAGTTGGCCCCGGCCCCGGCGGGCTGACGCGCGGGCTTCTGGCCGAAGGGGCGCGCAAGGTGCTGGCGGTCGAGAAGGATTCGCGCTGCCTGCCTGCTCTGGACGAAATCGCGGCGGCCTATCCGGGCCGGCTCGAGGTGATCGAAGGCGATGCGCTCGAGGTGGATGCGCTGGCGCATCTGACGCCGCCCATCGCGATCTGTGCCAACCTGCCCTACAATGTCGGCACCGAATTGCTGGTGCGCTGGCTGACCCCTGCGGTCTGGCCGCCGGTCTGGTCAAGCCTCACCCTGATGTTCCAGAAAGAGGTGGCGCAGCGCATCGTCGCCAAGCCGGGTGACAAGGCGTATGGCCGTCTGGCCGTGCTGGCGCAATGGCGCTGCGATGCGCATATCGCGATGCACCTGCCGCCCGAGGCCTTCAGCCCGCCCCCCAAGGTGAGTTCCGCGGTCGTGCATCTGCGCGCCCTGCCCGCGCCTCGGTTCGAAGCGGATGCCAAAGTGCTGGAGCGGGTTGTGGCCGCCGGGTTCAACCAGCGGCGCAAGATGCTGCGGGCGTCGCTGAAGGGGCTGTCACCGGAGATCGAGGATCACCTGAACGCGGTGGGAATTCCCCCGACCGAGCGGGCGGAACGGGTGTCGCTCGAGGCGTTCTGCGCATTGGCGCGGCAATTGGCCTGATCCAGACAGCAAAAAGCCGGGGCTGATCCCCGGCTTTTGAGTTATTCCGCTGCGTCCGGTGTGGCCGCTTCTGCCGGGGCGTCTTCGGCCTTGGGTTCCGGCTTCTTGCGCGGCTTGCGGGGCGCGCGCGGTTTCTTGGGTTTTTCCTCGGCCTTGGCCTCGGGCGTTTCCACCAGACCACTGTCTTCAGTGGCGTCGCTGGTGTCGATCACATCAGGCTGTGGCGCTTCGGACAGATCGCTAACGGGCTGTGCCGCGTCGTCCTGATCGCCCCGCGATGCACGATCGGCGTCGCGCTGTGCCTGGCGGTCGCGGTTTTCGCGTTCCTGCTGTTCGCGGCGCGCATCCTGTTCGCGCTGCGCCTCGCTGAGCAGGCGCATGTAATGTTCGGCGTGCTGCTGGAAGTTTTCCGCGTTGACCCGGTCATTGCTGAGCTGGGCATCACGGGCGAGCTGGTTGTACTTGTCAATGATCTGTTGCGGCGTACCGCGCACCTTGCCTTCGGGACCGGAACTGTCGAACACACGATTGACGACGTTTCCGACCGAATTCGGGCGGTTGCGGTTGTTCTTGTTCCGCGAACGTTTGTTAGAAGAACGCATATGTAACTTTCCAGCCTTCTTTTCAGCTGTTTTGCGATTGCTGTGTGCGCTTTGTGCGCGGGGTCTGTGCAATAGCATCCATGTTTCGGCTTACAATTGCGCGAGAGGGGTGCAAACCAGCCTCGACCGCTGCAATGAGTCCGAGTAACCACGTCCGACCCTGCCTTACAAGCAGAATTTGCGTCGAAAGGTTCGGATTCTTGCTCTTATCCGTCGGTTCGTGGCAAGTTTGCGCCGACAACAACCCGATCCCTGCCATCAAGGTCGGGATGGACCGCCACGTTTTCAAGACCGGCGGCGCGAAAGAGGTGGGCCACGGCGAGGCCCTGTGTGGGTCCGATTTCGACGATCAGGCGGCCCTGTGGGTGCAGATGCGCCAATGCGCCTGCGGCGATGGCGCGATAGGCGGTCAGTCCATCCGCCTCGTCTGTCAGCGCCATGCGCGGCTCGAAAGCCAGTTCGTGCGCGAGACCGGGCATCTCGGTCAGGGCGATATAGGGCGGGTTCGACACGATCAGGTCAAAACAGCGGTCATTCGGGAGCGCGGCGTACCACGATCCTGCGGCCCAAGACGCGCGGGCGCTGACGTTCAGACGGTCGGCATTCCCCTGCGCGACAGCCAGCGCATCGGGGCTGAGATCGGTGCCGATGCCCTGCGCATCGGGGCGTTCCGCAAGCAGGGTCAAAAGGATACAGCCCGATCCCGTGCCAAGGTCGAGAATGGATGAGAAATCCGCTGCAAGTGCCTGCGCTATCAGTGTTTCCGTCTCTGGCCGGGGATCGAGAACGGCCGGAGAGACCCGAAAATCGCGACCATAGAAGCTGCGAATGCCCGTCAGGTGCGACACCGGCTCACGCACGGCGCGGCGCGCGATGAGTGCTTGGAAATGTTCGGCCTCTGCGTCGTTGATCGGGTCCGGCAGCACCAGCGTCAGCCGCCCCGCTGCGACCCCCAGAACATGCGCCAGAAGGCGGCGGGCGTCGCGGGCGGGGTCGTCGATCCCTGCCCGGCGCAATGTGGCAACCGCGCGGGCCAAAGCCTCGGTGCCGGTCATGCCCGCATCTCGGCCAGCAGCGTGGCCTGCGCGTCGGCGGTCAGCGCGTCGATGATTTCGTCCAGATCCCCCGCCATCACCGCATCAAGCTTGTAAAGCGTGAGGCCGATCCGATGATCCGTCAGACGGCCCTGCGGGAAGTTGTAGGTGCGGATACGTTCCGACCGGTCCCCGGAGCCCACCTGCGATTTGCGATTGGCAGAGCGTTCGGCATCGACCTTTTGCCGCTCCATATCGAAGAGGCGCGTGCGCAACACCTGCATCGCGATCTCGCGGTTGCGGTGCTGGGATTTCTCGGAACTGGTGACGACGATCCCGCTGGGGATGTGCGTGATCCGCACCGCCGAATCGGTGGTGTTGACGTGCTGACCGCCCGCGCCAGAGCTGCGCATGGTGTCGATGCGCAGATCATTGGCGTTGATCTGGATGTCCACATCCTCGGCCTCGGGCAGGACGGCGACGGTGGCGGCGGAGGTGTGGATGCGCCCGCCGCTTTCGGTTTCGGGCACGCGCTGGACGCGGTGGACACCGGATTCGAACTTGAGGCGGGCAAAGACATTATCGCCCGTGATGTTGGCAACGACTTCCTTGATGCCGCCCAGCTCGGTCGCCTGTTCCTCGATGATCTCGAACCGCCAGCCACGTGCTTCGGCATAGCGTTGATACATGCGCAGCAGGTCTCCGGCGAACAGGGCCGCCTCTTCGCCCCCGGTGCCGGGGCGGATCTCCAGCATGGCGGGGCGTGCATCGGCCTTGTCTTTCGGCAAAAGCGCCAGTTGCAGGGCGTGTTCCACCTCCGGCAGGCGGGCCTTGAGCGCGGGCAGTTCCTCTTGCGCCAGTTCCCGCATTTCGGGATCGGACAGCATCGCCTCGGCCTCGGCGATGTCGGCCCGGACCTGTTTCCATTCGCTGATCTGGTCGACGACAGGGCGCAGATCGGAATATTCCCGACCAATGGCCGCAATGTCGCCCGACCCTTCGGCCATCTGAGCCTCAAGGTATTCGAAACGCGACAGGATCTGGTGTAGTCGGTCTTCGGGGATCATGCGGTTCTGTCGGGCATCCACGCCGTGCGGTCAAGATCTATTGACCCAACCGCTCCAGCCAGCCGTCCACACGCGCCTTGTTCACACCCAGATCGGACTGGCCGAAACGCAGGCGGGCGAAGAGTTCCAGCACGTTTTCGGTCTGCATGACCGTGGTGTAGTCGGGAAAGCCCATCCATTGCGACCGGGTGATGTAGGTCACCTTGCCCTCTTCGACGCTGCCCGCCAGCACTTCGGTGCGGGGGGTCGCGAGGATGATGCGGTCGAGTTGGGCAAAGGTGCCGTCCTCTGCCGGGATGCGCCTGCGGACACCTCCCGCCAGATCCTGATCGGCCGTCACCTTGGGGTCGACATGCCAGACCGCCGGGTCCGACGGGGCCAGCCTGATCCAGGCCAGTCCCCCAACTACAATCAAGACCAGCGTCCAGAAAAACACTTTCACGACGTCCTTATCCTTGCCTCGATGGGACACATGCCCCTTGATCACCTGTACTGACATTCAGGCGCGGCGGGTCCACCCCCACAAAGACAGAATCTCTGTCGCGACATGGGCTCCCGCAATCGCCGTTGCCCCCGTAGTATCGAAAGGCGGGCTGACTTCAACCACATCCCCGCCCATCAGTTCGATCCCGGCGATATTCCGCAGGATGACCGCAATGTCCGCGCTGGACGGACCACCCCAGACGGGCGTGCCGGTGCCGGGGGCGAAGGCCGGGTCGAGGCAGTCGATGTCGAAGGTGAGATATGTCGGGTAATCCTTGAGGATCTCGCAGATCTGTTCCGCCACAGCCTCGGGTCCGATGCGGTGCATCTCGCGCGCGTCGATAATGTTGAACCCGAGTGTGTCGGGGTTGTCGGTGCGGATGCCCACCTGAACTGACCGCGTCGGGTCCACCAGACCCAGCTTCACGGCTTTGTAAAGGAAGGTGCCATGGTCGATCCGTTCCATATCGTCATCGGCCCAGGTGTCGGTATGGGCGTCGAACTGCAGAAGGCTCAGGGGCCCGTATTTCTCGGCATAGGCCTCAAGGATCGGCAGGGTGATATAGTGATCGCCCCCGAGCGTGACGGTCGCCGTGTCCTGCGCGAGAATGCCCGCGATGTGGTTTTTCAGCGTTTCGGGGAATTCTGACGTCTTGGCGTAGTCGAAGGCCAGATCGCCGTAATCGGCAATCGCGAAGTCTTCGAGCACGTTGTAATCCCAGCCATAGGGCTTGTCGTAGGGCTGGAGGCTCGACGCCTCGCGGATGGCGCGGGGGCCGAAGCGGGTGCCGGTCCGGTGTGTCACTGCCTGATCAAACGGCACGCCGGTGATGGCGATGTCCACATCGGTCAGATCCTTGGTGTAGCGCCGCCGCAGGAACGACGTGGCCCCGGCAAAGGCGTTCTCGAAACTGGCGCCTTTCAGGTCGTCGCGGGTGAAGGCGTGGTCGATCTGGGTTTTCGCGTCTTCAAGCGCCATGGGTCACACTCCGTGCCGGGTTTCGATCAGACGAGCAAAAAAGGATGCGCCGATGGTCGCCACCTCGTCGTTGAAATTGAAGGCGGGGTGGTGGCAGGACGGCCCGATCCCCTGCCCCAGAAACAGGAACGCGCCGGGTCGTGCTTCGAGCATGTAGGAAAAGTCCTCGGCCCCCATTTCCGGGCGCAGGTCGGTGATCGTCTTCGATGCGCCAACGACCTCTTCGGCGATGCGCCCGGCGAATTCAGCCTGCGCCGCGTGATTGACCGTCGCGGGATAGTTGCGGACATAGTCCACCTCGACAGCAACGCCGTAGCTGGCGGCCTGCCCTTCGGCGATCTCGGTGATGCGCCGTTCCACCATGTCGCGCAGGTCGGGGTCAAAGCTGCGAACGGTGCCGGACATGCTTATGGTTTCGGGAATGATGTTGGTCGCTGTCCCGCCCGAGATCATTGTCAACGACACCACAAGCGGCAAAAGCGGGTCGGCATTGCGCGACACGATGGTCTGCAAGGCCTGCCCGATGGCCAAGGCGCAGGGCATGGGGTCTTTGCAGGCGGACGGATAGGCCCCGTGCCCCCCGACACCGCGAACGGTGATATGGAAATCATCCACCGCCGCCATGATCGGGCCGGGCGTGGTGCGCAACTGGCCTTCCTCGGCAAAAGGGTCGGTGTGCAGGGCATAGACCTCTTCGATGCCGAAGCGCTCCATGACGCCCTCCTCGACCATGATCCGCGCGCCGCCCACGGTTTCCTCGGCTGGTTGGAAGATCAGCGCGACGCTGCCTTTGAACTTGCGGGTCTCGGCCAGATAGCGCGCGGCACCCAGCAGCATCGTCGTATGGCCGTCATGGCCGCAGGCGTGCATCTTGCCGGGGATGGTCGAGGCATACTCGACGCCGGTGGTTTCCTCGATTGGCAGCGCATCCATGTCCGCGCGCAGACCGGTGACGGGGCCGTCGCCCTGCCCGTGGATGAGCGCCACGACGCCGGATTGCGCGATGCCGTTGTGGATTTCGTCCACCCCGAACTCCCGCAACCGGTCAACCACGAAGGCTGCCGTCTGATGACAGTCAAGGCTCAGCTCGGGATGCATGTGCAGGTGCCGCCGCCATGTCTTCATGTCCTCGGCGTAATCGCCGATCCGGTTGATGATGGGCATGGGTGGACTCCCTCGCGCTGATGCCGCATCCCTGCATCAGAGCAGCATTTCACGGGGGCCGCAATGAGTGACGATCTGATCCATGACCCAAAGGGCGGGATGCCCCGGTTGCTTGAGATCATGCGCCGTCTGCGCGACCCGGAAACCGGTTGCCCCTGGGACATCGAACAGGATTTCGCGTCAATCGCCCCCTACACCATCGAGGAAGCTTACGAGGTTGCGGACGCGATCGAGCGCGAAGCGTGGGACGAATTGAAGGGTGAATTGGGCGATCTACTGCTCCAGTCGGTCTATCATACTCAGATGGCCGAAGAGGCCGGGATGTTCAGCTTTGACGACGTGGCCAACGCGATCTCTGACAAGATGGTGGCGCGGCACCCGCATGTGTTCGGCGACGAGTCGCGCGACAAGTCTGCCGAGCAGCAGGTGCAGGACTGGGAAAAGATCAAGGCGGCGGAACGCGCGGGCAAGAAGGAGACCGGCGTACTGGACGGGGTGGCCAAGGGGTTGCCCGCCTTGACGCGGGCTTTGAAACTGCAGAACCGCGCGGCGCGGGTCGGGTTCGACTGGCCGTCCACGGACGAGGTCCTCGACAAGATCGTCGAGGAAGCGCAGGAATTGCGCGAGGTGCAGGACGCGGATGAACAGTTCGAGGAGTTCGGCGATCTGCTGTTCGTGATGGTCAATCTAGGGCGCCACATGGGGCTTGATCCCGAGGCGGCCCTGCGCGCCGCCAATGCCAAGTTCACCCGCCGGTTCGAGAGCATTGAGGCGGCCTTCGCCTCTGAGGGGCGCACGCCGAAGGACAGCACCTTGGCCGAGATGGACGCGCTGTGGGATGCGGCGAAAGCGGTGGAGAAGGCGCAACGGATCACTTCGAAATCGTCCAGCTGACCCAAGTTCGAAAACAGGACAAGCGCGCAGGTCTGACCGCCCTGAAATCATCCACTCGCAGACATAGTCTTACCGCGTTCTGAAGGGATTTGTTTTGGACGGTAAGAGTTTGATTTTTTGCGAGACGCATAAAATGGCACAAGATTTCCATAAACGGATTGATCTGGCACCCGGCCTTTTCCTCAGGCCCCGGCCTTCAAACCTTGGCGGTTCCGGCGCGGCGGTCACGCTGGGCGGAAAGCCGCGGCTGCCCGAAGACTATGACTGGCCCGAGGGTCTGGTGTTTTACGCACAGGTCAATCTCGATCTGGTGCCGCGTCGTTTCGAACACGATGGCAAGAGCTACACCCTCGACCAATTGCCGGAACACGGAACCCTGTTCTTCTTTCTCCCGCTCTTTGGCGATTTTGTCTATCGGGGCGATGCGCGGGTCATTTATGTGCCCCACGACGTGTCACACCTACCCGAACGGGAGCCGCCCGATAGCCTTGGCGATCTGCGCGAAGAGGAATTCAACTGGTCAGTCTATTGGATCGACACGGTGGGCCTCTCCCCATGTGGACGTCTGCTTTACCGCCACTACGCCGATCTATTGCCTTTCCTGACGGTGCGCTGGATTGACGGGCTGAGCACGCACCTTGGCACTATCAGCAAAGAGGACCTGAGTGCCATCAACGCCTTGAGCAAGAACCTCGTTGCGCAGGCTTTGGATCAGAGCCCTTTGCCCGAACCCATGGACAGGTACCATCTTTACGCGCCGCAAATGGACACGCGCTTCTGGTGGGACTTTCCCATCCTCGACAAGGGGATGTTCGGGTGGAATTTCATCTTTGAATGGTCAAAGCAATTCCAGATCGAAAGCCTTGACCTCGGGCTGAAGCACGGAAAGCGCTATTTGACCCAGGTCGGAGACAGCGAACAGTTGCGCGTTTTGCTGGGCGTCTTCGAGGAAAACCGCAGAACCGTCAAAGCTGCGGAATACAACAAGCCCGCGCTTGCGGGCTGGAAAACCAAGTTCACAAAACCGAAGATCCCGGAAGGTGGGAAATTCGATGTTCGGGCGAATAAATGGATGACTTACGCCCAATCCCGCACAGGCAGTGTTCCCGTCGAAACGGCACGGCGGTTCTTCGAATTCCTGAATGAGATCAACACGTTCCTCGCGGACGAAGGAGAACATATCGGCATCGATGCAATCGACAGCTGGATCATCGGCCACGACAAGGACAGCTGTACGACACAAGAACTTGCAAAGACCGCCCTTCAGACGGCCATGAAACGCGTTGCCGCACACAAGGATCGGGACCGGACAGCCATCGCGCGGGTCCGGCGCATGAGCGAGGACAAGTTGAAAGCCTGCCGGGACCCCGAATTGGTGGCCGCCTACTGGGACAGCAAGCTATACGCCGAAACGCAGGTTCTTGGTGAAGAGGTCGACCAGTTCTATCGCACACCGCTTGAGCCGCCACAGCTTCTGGGTGCCCCCGTCTGCATTCAACCCCAAGTCGACGACATCGCCGCGCAGAACGTGCTGCTTTTGCAGATCACTTACGGGTTTGGCACGCAGGTTTGCAGCCCCGACGGGAGTATTCAGCTTTGGATCAAACCCGAGGATTTGGAAAACCGCAGTTTTGACCAGGTAGAATACACGTATTTCTATTCGTGAAGTCGTTTTGCGCCGTCGCGCGTGATCTTTCGGCGGAACGGCAAAAGAAAACGCGCCCTGAAACAGAGCGCGTTGTCCAAAAATCCGAGAGTTCAGACGGTTACTGGGCGTCGTTGATGAACTTCACCGCATCGCCGAAGGTCTGGATGGTTTCGGCTGCGTCGTCCGGAATCTCGATGCCGAACTCTTCTTCGAAAGCCATCACCAGCTCGACGGTGTCGAGGCTGTCGGCGCCGAGATCGTCGATGAACGACGCGTTCTCAACCACTTTGTCCTCTTCGACACCAAGGTGCTCGACAACAATTTTCTTAACGCGATCTGCGACGTCGCTCATGTTTTCTTCCTCACAGTTTCGTCGGCGCGGAGGCCGGATTAGCCCGCGCCCGGGCGGAATTGAACTTGCCCTTGCGGGCGGTGGTGTTGCGTCCCGGTTGAACGCCGTGGACAGGACAGGCCGAAAACCTTGGCCAACCGGCCCAAACCTGCGCCGCTATAGCACATGGGACCGCGATGGCAAACGCTTTCAACACAAACGCGTGTGGGGAAAAACATATGGGATTTCAGGCATTTCTGCACCTGCACAATCTTCGTTTCTCCTGTGAAATCAGAGCATTGCCATGCCGCCGTTCACATGCAGCGTGGTTCCGGTGACATAGGCCGCTTCGGGGCTGGCCAGATAAAGAACCGCTGCGGCGATCTCTGCGGGGCTGCCCATGCGACCCGAAGGAATCTGTCCGAGGATGGCGGATTTCTGGTCGTCGGTCAGCTTGTCGGTCATGGCGGTTTCGATGAATCCGGGGGCGACGGCGTTGACGGTGATGCCGCGGCTGGCCACCTCGTAGGCCAATGACTTGGACATGCCGACCATGCCCGCCTTGGCGGCGGCATAGTTGCCCTGCCCCGGATTGCCGGTAGCCCCCACGACGGACGAGATGTTCACAATGCGGCCCCAACGCGCTTTCATCATGCCGCGCAGCACGCCTTTGCATAGCTTGAACGTGGCGGTCAGGTTCACGTCGATCACCGACTGCCATTCGTCATCCGACATGCGCATGAAGAGGTTGTCGCGGGTGATGCCCGCGTTGTTCACCAGAATATCGACGCCGCCCATCGCGTCCGCCGCCTGTTTCGGCAGCGCCGAGACCGCCTCGGGATCGCTCAGATTGCAGGGCAGGACATGGGCGCGGTCGCCCAATTCGGCAGCGAGCGCCTCAAGCGGTTCGGTGCGGGTGCCGGAGAGACCCACCGTGGCTCCGGCGGCGTGCAGAGCCTTGGCAATTTCGCCGCCAATGCCGCCCGATGCGCCGGTGATCAGCGCGGTTTTGCCTGTCAGATCGAACATGTCCTGGTCCTTTTCATCTTGTCTTAACCTCGGGTGGTCAGAATCTTCGTACGAAGATTCTGGGCCCCGCCCATAAAATTCTGGAGGCTGTCAGGCGGGTTGCGTGGCCGCCTGCACATCGCCAGCCGTGCCCACCGCGCGGGTGGCCGCTGATTTCTCGATCCGCCGCACCATCCCGATCAGGGCCTTGCCCGCACCGATTTCCCAGAAATCGTCCACGCCCTGCGCGACCATCCAGCCGATGGACTCGCGCCAGCGCACCGCGCCGGTGATCTGATCCACCAGCAGCGCGCGGATGGTTTCCGGATCGCTCACCGCCTCGGCGCGCACATTTGCCACAACCGGCACCACTGGCTTGGTGATCGTCACACGGCCCAGCGCGTCGGCCATCGCCTCGGCCGCCGGGGCCATCAGCGCACAGTGGAACGGGGCGCTCACGGGCAGCAGGACCGCGCGTTTTGCCCCAGCCTCTTTCGCCAGGTCCACCGCGCGTTCCACGGCGGCCTTGTGGCCCGAGACCACAACCTGCCCCGGATCGTTGTCATTGGCCGCCGCACAGACCTCGCCTTGTGCGGCCGCCTCGGCCACCCGGCGCACGTCTTCGAGGCCCAGCCCGAGGATCGCCGCCATTGCGCCAACACCCACCGGAACCGCGTCCTGCATCGCGGTGCCGCGCGCGCGCAACAGCCGCGCCGCGTCGGACACAGACAGCGCGCCCGCAGCGGTCAGGGCGGAATATTCACCCAGCGAATGGCCCGCCACAAAGGCACCAGACCCGATCGCAAGGTCTTCAGCCTCCAGCGCCCGCACAGCGGCAAGCGAGGTCGCCATCAAGGCGGGCTGTGCATTTGCGGTCAGCGTCAGGGTCTCGATGTCCCCGTCCCAGATGAGCGCGGACAGCTTTTCGCCAAGCGCCTCGTCCACCTCGTCAAACACCGCACGGGCGGTCGGATAGGCCTCGGCCAGGTCCCTGCCCATGCCAATGGTTTGCGCCCCCTGTCCGGGAAAAAGAAAAGCTCGGCTCATGGCATGCCTCCTTGATTGGTCCACATGCCATTACAGCCCGTGTTCCAGCGACGCAACGCTGCTGCACTCATTCTGTGCATTGGCGAAGATTGCGCCGCGCGTGTGGGGGGATAGCTGTGGGCCACCAGAGTTCCATCGGAGGCCCCCATGCCCGCCACCAACACCATCGCCCACTATGGCTCTATCGCCAAGACCTTCCACTGGCTCACCGCGCTTGGCATTCTTGCCGTGATCCCGCTCGGGATCATCGCAAATGACATGCCTTACGACACCGCCGAGCAGTTGGCCCGAAAGGCGTGGCTGTTCTCGCTGCACAAGACCGTGGGGGTGACGCTCTTCTTCGTCGCCCTTGCCCGTATCCTCTGGGCGCTGAGCCAACCCAAACCCGCGCCCCTGCACCCGGAGCGCACAGCCGAGACGCTTCTGGCCGGGATCGTGCACTGGCTTCTCTACGGCTCGCTTCTGCTTGTGCCGCTGTCGGGATGGGTGCACCACGCCGCAACCGAGGGCTTTGCCCCGATCTTGTGGCCTTTCGGGCAGAACCTGCCGCTGGTACCCGAAAGCCTTGCCCTCGCCGATACAGCCGCCGGGCTGCACATCGTTTTCGAGCGCGTGCTGATCGTCTCGCTGATCCTCCACGTCGCGGGCGCGATCAAACATGCGGTGATCGACAGGGACGGCACCCTGGCCCGCATGCTGCCGGGTCGCACCGATCTTGCCGCACCAAGAGGGCAAACTACACACAGCGTCCTGCCCCCCGTGCTCGCCGCGCTTGTCTGGGCGGCCGCGATCGGTCTGGGTGGCCTTCTGGGTGCCTACCACAAGGACACCGCACGCGCCGCCGAGGCCCCGGCCCTGCAACAGGTGGACAGCGATTGGGCGGTGACCGACGGCACGCTCGGGATCAGCATCCGCCAGATGGGGGCCGATGTGACAGGCCGCTTTGCCGAATGGACGGCGGACATCACCTTTGACGAGACCGTCCGCGCAGGTGTCGCCGGGACGGTGGTGGTCGACATCGCGATCCCGTCGCTCACGCTGGGATCAGTCACGCAACAGGCGATGGGACCGGATTACTTCGCCAGCTCCGAGTTTCCGACCGCCCGGTTCAACGCCGACCTTCTTGTCACCGAGACCGGCTATGTCGCCGAAGGCACGCTGACCCTGCGCGGGACCGCGCAACCCGTCGCCCTGCCCTTCGATCTGACACTCGATGGCACGCTGGCCCGGATGCAGGGCAGCACGGTGCTCGACCGGCGCAGTTTCGGCATTGGCGACAGCATGACCGATGCAGGCCAGCTTGGCTTCGAGGTCAGGGTCACAGTCGACCTGACCGCGCAACGCGGGGTGACGCCCGGAAGCTGATCTGCCAGTCCGGTCAGGACCACGGCACAAAAAAACCCCGGGCGCAGGACCCGGGGTTTCTCGTTTCAGGATCGGCGTGGATTAGGAATCGGTGTCCATCACCTTCATCGCTTCGATCGAGATCTGAACCTGCACTTCGTCGCTCACGAAGGGGGCGAAGGCGCCCACTTCAAAGTCGCTGCGCAGCAAGGTGGCTGTGGCATCGAAACCCGCCCAGGGCTTGCCTTCCATCGGGTGATCGCCGGTCTGGTTCAGCGTCGCGGCCAGTGTGACCGGCTTGGTGATGCCGTTCAGCGTCAGATCGCCGGTGATGTTGGCGGTGCTGTCGCCTGTCACTTCGATCGCGGTCGAAGTGAAGGTGACCATCTCGTCCTCGGCCGCGCCAAAGAAATCGGCGGACATGAAATGCTCGAAACGGCCTTCCCAGCCGGTGAACATCGACCGGACCGGGAAGGACACGGTCACGGAGGAATTGGCGGGGTTGTCCTGATCGAACTGGATGTCGCCCTCAAATCCCGAGAACATGCCCCAGGTCGTGGAATAGCCCAGGTGGTTGTAGGAAAACAGGATCTGGCTGTGGCTGGCATCCAGCGTATAGGCTTCGGGTCCGGCCTGAGCCGCCAGGGGAAACGCTACAAGCGCTGCGGCAAGAAGGGTCTTTTTCATGTGTCTGTCCTCGATTGGGTGTCGTTTGGATCGATGACGGACAAATTGCTGCGATGCCGCGCAGGCTCAATTGGCTGAAATTCAACAGGATCTGTGTTGGAATGAACACTCACCGCCCAAAGAGGCACAATCCCGCAAGCCCCATCAGCACAACCGACAGGCCAAGGCCCATGATGCGCGCTTCAGGCAAGGCCCCCTGCATGGCAATCCAGATACCGGGCACGGCGATCACGCAGGCGATGCCAAGAATGCGGCGCACAAGCACGCCGAGGGACATTCTGCTGCGGGCGTAGTTTTCATCATAGTGAACCATGTGACCTCTCCTCCGGCCGTTTGTGGGGTGACCGGTCTACCGTTTACGCTTGGGAAACAGTCTGTTCCGCAATTGCGACCAAATCCGGGCCAGGACCGCGCCGCCACGGGGTATCTTCCGGGCAGAATTGAGGCAGCATCGCTGCACCTGCATCACGGCGCTTGATCCCCCGGTCAATCCGTGTATACGGGGCCTTCCTTTCGCAGGACGATTTTTACCGCGCAGTCTCTCGTGGGCAGGAGCGAAAGGGTTCAGTCCCTGTCCTTTGAAATGCGCCAGAACAGAAACGGAGTGCACATGCCGCTTTACGAGCATGTTTTTATCTCGCGTCAGGATTTGTCCAACGC